>NZ_NPBY01000010.1 GCF_002272015.1 Paenibacillus campinasensis
ATAAAGAAAAATAATTTTCGACAGAAGGAATTTAAATGTGGCTGTCGAAAGTTTAAAATACAAGAAAAGAAAATCAAAATGACTACTGATCAGATAAAGGAGGAGCAAGAATTGCAAAAAATTGAAGTTTTATTAGCAGACGACAACCGTGAATTCACGAATTTGCTTGGCGAATACATTTCGGATCAGCCCGATATGGTTGTATCTGGTATTGCCTACAACGGCGAGGAAGTATTGAATATGATCGAGGAAGCCGGTAAGGTTCCGGATGTGTTGATCCTTGATATTATCATGCCTCATCTGGACGGTCTCGGTGTGCTTGAACGCCTTCGCGATATGAACTTGTCTCCTCAGCCTAAAGTCATTATGTTAACGGCATTTGGTCAGGAAAATATTACGCAGCGTGCGGTTCAGCTCGGCGCTTCCTATTACATCCTGAAGCCGTTTGACATGGAAGTGCTCGCAAGCCGTATTCGCCAGCTGGTGGGCGCTCCGAGCGGTCTGTCCTCCAGCACGCCGTTCACCTCGGCGAACAAATCCAATGTTGTACCGATGGGCAAAGGCAAAAATCTGGATGCCAACATTACATCGATCATACATGAAATCGGTGTGCCTGCGCATATTAAAGGATATCAGTATTTGCGCGAAGCGATCACGATGGTGTACAACAACATTGAAATTTTGGGCGCCATCACCAAAACACTGTATCCGGCCATTGCCGAGAAATTCAAAACAACTCCGTCTCGCGTAGAGCGTGCGATCCGACATGCGATCGAGGTGGCCTGGACACGCGGCAATATCGACTCAATCAGCCATCTGTTCGGCTACACCATCAACATCAGCAAATCCAAGCCAACCAATAGCGAGTTCATCGCGATGGTGGCAGACAAGCTGAGAATCGAGCATAAAGTGTCGTGAAAGGGTGATGGGACGCGGAAATCGGATGATGACTAGCACGCGGTTTGCGTAAAATTATAGGACGGACACATCGAAGTGATGGTGCTCGGTCTGCGATTCATTGGTTATCTAGTCGATCTCATGTTTCTGCGTTTATTATCAGAACTTTCATACGCATATTTGCTGCTGAAATGATACCAAATAACGAATAGCGCCATCTCTTCGAGGTGGCGCTTGTTTGTTATTTCATGCAGCAGCAGAATCATTTTAACTACTGTCTACTTGGACGGGGGGTTTATTCTTCGAACAGCTGCTACAAATAATATAGCTTAAACACAATATCCTGATTGTGATTGCCGAATTTCTTGCCGAAGAGGGTGGCTCCGCCAACGTGCTCGGCATCTTCTTTCACTTCGATACGAAAACTCCAGCGATCACAGGTGGTGTCCAAATCATTGACGGAGACCGGAGACAGCGGGTCGCCGTCAATATAAGTGCCGTGGCTGGTAATCCGGATCGTCTTGAGCAGGCCGTACTGGTTAATGTTGCTTGGCCACCATTCGGGGGTGAGTTTGCCCCTCGTATCAGCGAAATCACCGGGACTCGTCCATGTGCCGAGCTCTATACCGTTCAGGGAGAAGGTGATGTCCGACGGCCATACATCGTTGGCAAACGGGAACTCGGAAGCGATCTCCAGGCTGATCTCAAACTGCTGCAGCTTCTCGTCCTTCTTCAGAAAGTTGGTCACGTTATACTCCACATACCCCTCTGTAAACCATAAAATCTCCGCATCCACCCGCTTCGGGTCCATAAAGTATTTCGGCTCGTCCACCGGGCCGACAAAATCCTTCTCCGTTGCCAGACCGCAGGTTGGCTTCAGATCATAATCCGTGTAGTGGCCGATCGGCACCGACGTTTCATAGGACGCATAGGAATGGAATATTTTCTTCGGAAAATTAATTTCGATATGATCGACCTTCAGAATCGAAATTTTTTGCCGCCCCGATTTCCCCGGGACAAGCTCTGTCTTAATAATGCCCGCATCCTCCAGCTTCTGGATATGCTTCGTGACAATCGCGCTGCTGATCTGCAGCTCCTTCGCCAAATCTTTGATGTTCATTTTATTTTTGGAGAGCAATTGGATGATTTTCAAACGCACTTCACTGGCCAGCGCTTCATAAACGATAAGCGAGGATTGATCAATTTCAAGCTGCATGCGATCACTTCTTTCTCTAGGATTACTTGTGGCGTAACACCATCTATGTATAAGTTAATCATAACACAAATTTGATTAACTAGTATATAAATCACTAGTTGATAATCATCGATTAAAACTCATTTTAGTTAACTAATATATTAATCATAATAAAATAAACATGATTAAGTTTACAAAAACATTATTGACAACGCTTTCAATCTGCCTGTATACTGAACCAAAAGTTGTTTTATATCTGCTTTGGTGTTGGCTTTTGTTAATCAAGAACTAAATCAATGACTGGAGGAGAGCAAATTGAAAAAAAGATGGGGGATCACCTTGGTGGTTTTGGCCATATCGGCCATGCTAACCGCTTGCGGCGGAGATGACAAAAATACGATTACATTCTGGACACCGCTGACAGGAGAAGACGGCAGTTATATGGATCAGCTTGTTAAGGAATACAACGATACCAATCCCGAGATCAAAGTGAAACATGTCATTACGTCCGATATGTACACGAAAATTTCGACGGTGCTGAACTCCGGCAAAGGCGTTCCGGATCTGGCCATTATCCACGCAGACCGTGTGCCGGGATTTGTCAGACAAGGGGTGCTGGAGCCGATGACCGCGGTGATGGAAGCCCAGCCGGAATTGAAAGAGGACAATTATCTGCCTCAAGCCTGGACGACCGGCAACATCGATGGCGTTCAATACACCGTCCCGCTCGATATTCACAGCAATGTGATGTATTACAACAAGGATCTGTTGCAGAAATACAACGCTGAGAGCTTTCTGGACGACAACGTGGTCACCATTGATGAAATGCTATCCCTGCAAGGCAAGCTTGAAGAGGGCGATTATGTGGTGAACGATGCGCTGCTTGGCTGGGTTATTATGGCCCAGATTCAGAACCTGGGCGGAGACATTCAAGAGAACGGGCAGCCTGCGGTCAATACAGAAGCGATGAAGCAGGCGTTTCTGGAAGTGAAGAAGATTGCAGACGCCGGGTTGATGACGCCATTTGGCGAGGATGGATATCTGATGTTCCAGGCGGGGAATGTCCTGTTTTCCACAGACGGCACCTGGTCTTCGACAGCCCATGCGAGTGTGGAGGGTTTAAACTTCGATGTGACGAACATCTATTCTACCTCTGCCGACAAATTCACCAACCGCGCTTCCTCCCATCTGTTTGCCATGCTGAAGAATGACAACCGCACGGACGAGAAAGAGCAAGGGATCGGGGAATTTCTAGAGTTCATTCGCCAGAACTCGATGGAATGGGCCAAGGCGGGCCAGATTGTAGCGAGTAAACAGGTCATTGAAAATCCGGAATACGAGAACTACATTCAATCCTTCTTTACCTCGAATGAGGACGAGATTAAATCGCTGTATATCTACACCTACGAATATTATCCGTATGTAGCCGAAGCGGTGGATACGTATGCTGCCGACATCGTTCGGGGGAACGTAGACCTGGATGAGACGCTGCAGACGATGCAGAAGTTTGTGGAGGATAAAATTGCCGAGGGCAACACTCAAGGGGAATGAGTAGCTGCAGATGACATGAATAGCATGAGCAGGAGTGCCGCTCCATCAGAGCGGTGCTCCTCCACTAAAAGGAGAAATGTCAGGTTATGAATAGGAAATCCTTTGCACCTATTTTCTTTGTAGGACCTCATTTCATATTGTTTATCATTTTTATCTGTCTGCCGACCATCTATGGGATATACGCTTCGTTTACCAAATGGAATCTGATTAATGATCCGGTATGGGTTGGCCTTGATAATTATCGGACGATATTGTCAGACACGAGCTCGACCTTCTATACCCAGTTCTTTAACGGCTTGAAGAATACGTTGATTTTTGTAGGCCTGAGCGTGCCGATACTGATTGCATTGCCGCTGATGATTGCGGTTGCGCTGGAGCATAAACAGGTGAAGCTGAAGGGCTTCATCCAGGCTGTGCTGTACATCCCTGGGCTTATCTCGATTTCCGCTGCGGCGCTCATCTGGCTGTTGATCTTTAACAAGCAGCTTGGCATTACGGGCAATGTGTTCGGCTCAGAGACAGTGTGGGCAGCGAACCAGCCTTACGCCTGGATTATCATCATCGTCATTACGGTGTGGGGCGGCGTCGGAGGCAACATGATCATCTATCGCGCCTCGATCAGCGGGGTATCCAAAGAGCTGTATGAGTCAGCCGAGATGGATGGCGCGGGTCCGATCCGCCGCTTTACGAGCATTACCCTGCCCTCGATTCGCTTCCCGCTCATCTATACGTTTGTGATGACGACCGCCGGCGCTTTCAACGTGTTCGGTCAGCCGCTTATGATGACGGACGGGGGACCGAGACAGAGCACGACCGTGCTGATGATGTATATTCGCCAGCTGGCCTTTGGTCATGGGGAATCGATTGCCGGCATGGCGTCTGCGATGGCGGTTCTGCTTGGCTTGGTCATCCTGGTCATCTCGGCGCTGCAGTACTATGTGATGAACCGGAATGCTTCGTAAAACTTGCGGCGGCAGTTATGTGGATTTTGCAAAATGCTGAATAAGTGAAAGAAGGCGGTGCAAGTGAATGTCCAACCAAGTGCTCAACAATACAGGGGCTGAAGTGCAGATCAAATCTCCCGTACAACAACCGCTGCAGGGCAAGCGTTTTCCGATATCCCAATATATCGCTTATCTGTTTCTCACTGTCCTGTGCGTGATCTGGATCATTCCCGTCATCTTCGGGATTACGACATCCTTTCGTTCCCAGGCTGAGGTGGTATCAACCGGCTTCAGGCTGCTTCCGGTGAACTGGATCCTGGATAACTATGTGACGATCCTGAATAACACGTCAACGGCACCTATCCTGCGGTGGCTGGTTAACTCGATATTCATTGCGACAACACATACGGCACTGGTCATCGTGATCATATCCATCACCGGCTATGGTTATGCGCGGATGAATTTTAAAGGCCGGGATACGCTGTTTTTTACCCTGCTCGGCATTTCTTTCTTTCCAGGAGTCGTGAACCTGATTCCTTCCTACAAGATCATTGATGCGTTCGGCTGGGTGAATACGGCATGGGCGATGATTATACCCGGTCTGGCTGGTATGGGTAATATTTTTCTGGTCAGGCAGTTCATGAAGGGCATTCCGAAGGATCTGGATGAATCCGCCAAAGTAGACGGCGCGGGAGATTTCAGAATTTATTTCTCGGTCATTTTGCCTCTGATTAAGCCGGTGCTGATCGTGTGCGGACTGTTCTCGTTCACAGGCTCCTGGAACGACTTCCTGTGGCCCGTCATCGTCTATACCGATGTTGATAAAATGCCGGTAACGGCGGGACTGCTGCTGCTCCAGGATATTTACGGCAATTACCGGCTGATCGGCCAGCTGATGGGCTCCGCGATTCTGGCAATCATCCCGACACTGCTGCTGTTTCTGTTCGCGCAAAAATATTTTGTACAGTCGATTAACCTGAATGCTGGCATCAAGGGCTAGCCGATCTATAGAACAAGAAAATAGGAGAGAACACCATGATCCATGAAAATAAACAAATCAATATTCAAAATCCGCTCATTGAACAGCGGGCCGATCCGTGGATATACAAGCATACGGACGGATATTATTACTTTACCGCTTCGGTTCCGGAGTATGACCGGATTGAGCTCAGACGCTCCTTGACCATTCAAGGGCTAGCAGAAGCACCGGCCGTCACGGTCTGGAGAAAGCATGAATCGGGCTGCATGAGCGCTAACATCTGGGCGCCGGAACTGCATGCTGTGGATGGGAAATGGTACATTTATTTTGCGGCTGCCCATACGTCGGATACACGGGACGGGCTGTTCGACCATCGCATGTTCGTGCTGGAAAATGCGGCTGAGAATCCGCTTGAAGGCAACTGGCTGGAAAAAGGACAGGTCAAAACAAAGTGGGAATCCTTCTCGCTGGATGCGACAACGTTCGAGCACCGAGGCGTCCGGTATTATGTTTGGGCCCAGAAGGACCCGAACATTCCGGGAAACTCGAATCTGTACATTTCGCGGATGGAGAACCCGTGGACGCTTTCAGGGGAGCAGGTATGCCTGTCCATTCCGGAGTATGACTGGGAGAAGATCGGCTTCTCTGTCAACGAAGGAGCAGCGGTGCTGAAGCGAAATGGCCGGATTTTCATGACCTATTCCGCAAGTTCTACCGGTGAACATTATTGCATGGGGATGCTGACCGCGGATGAGAACAGCGATCTGCTCGATCCATCCTCATGGAGCAAGTCGCCGGTGCCGGTGTTTGCCACCTCGGAGGTGAATCGTCAATACGGGCCGGGGCATAACAGCTTTACGGTGTCGGAGGATGGCTCGCTCGACCTGCTGGTCTATCACGCCAGAAGTTACAAGGAGATTGAAGGTGATCCGCTCTACGACCCGAACCGCCATACGCGCGTGCAGGCGATAAGCTGGAATGAAGACGGGACGCCGAACTTTGGTGTGCCAAGACCGGATACACGCTAAAGCCTATCATCTGACGGCAACGCCGTTGTCTTCGCTCATTGACGAAAGGTCAGTGGTGTGGACACGGCGTTTTCCTTTGCTTGCGTGAACGTCATGCTTTGGATTTTTGAACCAAATGGGAGTATGATAATGAGGCATGGATAACACGGAGGAGGGACGGAGATGAAGAATGTGCTGGTGCTGGGCGGCACCCGTTTTTTTGGCCGCAGATTGGTGAGTCGGCTGATCGAAGCGGGAGCCGCTGTGACGATATTGACAAGGGGAGTTAGTGAAGATCCCTTTGGGGATAAGGTACAACGGTTACAAGCAGACCGGACCGATCCGGATGCGCTGCGTCAAGCGGTCGAGGGGCAGCAGTGGGATGTTGTGTATGACAACATCTGTTATACCCCGGAGGAAGCGGAACAGGCAGCGGAGATTTTTGCAGGACGGACCGGACTGTATGTGCTGACCTCGACGTTGGCCGTGTACGATAACGCAGACCATCCGCTGCAAGAGGGCGATTTCGATCCATATAACTATCCGGTTCAGACCAATCCTGAGCGCAAATACAGCTACAAGGAAGGCAAGCGGCTGTCCGAAGCGGTGCTGTTCGGTAGAAGCAATCTGGCGGTGGCAGCTGTCCGATTCCCGATAGTACTCGGGACAGACGATTACACGAAGCGGCTCTGGTTCCACATTGAGCATGCTGCACAAGGCGAGCCGATCGGACTTCCGGCACCGGATGCGCAAATATCGTTTGTTCATGCCGAGGAGGCAGCTGCATGTTTGCAGTGGATTGGCGAGGTTAAACTGGAGGGGCCGGTCAATGCTTGCTCTGACGGGACTGTTTCAGTGCGTGAAATTATGGGTATGATCGAACTGGAGATTGGACAGACAGCATCGCTGGTGTCGGAGGCTCCCCAAGAGCATCAATCACCGTTTGGCGTGCCGCAAGATTGGGTGATGAGCAACGCAAGAGCGGCTGAGACCGGCTTTACTTTCTGGAATGTGAAGGCATGGATGCCCGAGCTGATCCGGGAGCTGGCAGCCGATTTGAAGAAGCGTCCGTGATTCTACGAGCGTCCCTGTCGGACGCTTGCGGATGGCAAGTTGAAAGGAAGGTAGGCATGATGGACAAGGCGGAGATGTGGGAACAGCGAATTCAGGAGCTTGCGGCAGCCGGAGCGCTTACGGCAGAGGCACGCGCGCTTCTGCATGAGATGCTCGAGGAGCTGAAGCAGGTTGCCCGGCAGAACATGAATTTGAGAAAAGCGGTACTCAAGGCAAGCGGGAAAGAAGCCCGCATGTCCAGTAAACTGAAGGATGCGTTGATGGAATAGAAACAGCCAACCACATGCGCGAAGCACGCGGAACTGGACAAGTACTGCATCGGCTTGGCGCGGTTGTGGCGGATCGGGGCAAGTCTGGCGGTATCGTTGTAACATACAAAAAGGTCGAAGATGCCGCTTTCGTAAGTTCTAGCGGATGTCTTCGACCTTTTGCTGCACCTGCTTCGTTTTCGAATATCCGGATAAGCGAAGTGTCAGTTGCCGGATGAGCTTCCCGGCTTGGCGGCAGGACGTTTCTTCTTGAATCTTGGCCCTACATAATTGCGCTTCCGGTCACGGAACAGAATCCATCCGCCAAGGAAGCCGATGCCGATGACAAACAGCGCCAGGCCGCCGAGGAACGAGAGCCATTCGAAGGTCGGATTGAGCACGCTGTCATCACCGTGTACGGCGATATATAGGAAGAATGCATCCTTCATCATCAGGAAACCTTTCATCGCCAGAAATCCGGGGATGACGAGAATAAGAATGGCGATAAAGCGGGAGATCAACATTTTCATAACCAAATTTCCTTCCATCCTGTAAGTGATACTCAACTATCGATTATCATACCGTTTTCCGAATTCGATGTCCATTTCGGCGCTTCCTGTTTTCTTACAGGTTGTCAATCATTATGCGTAAATCGGGCATGAGTATCCACTACTAATACAATATATAGATGAGATTTTGCGTGCAATACTATATATTGATCAAACGAAATGCTGGCTATTGATTTTGGTCTAAATTCTCGCTATTTTGTAATACGATTGAAAGAGAGTACAATGATAGAGAATGAAGAACCATTATGGATTATATTGTGGAGGTGCCGTTTGTGGCCATAACATGTGATGTTGCAATACTTGGAGGAGGTACAGGGGGGTATGTCGCTGCGATTCGGGCTGCCCAGTTGGGAAAGGAAGTTGTCATTATTGAACAGGATAAGCTGGGCGGTACCTGCCTGCATAAGGGGTGTATTCCCAGCAAAGCGCTGCTGCGCAGTGCCGAGCTGTATGCCGACATGAAAGAGAGCGAGCAATACGGGATTGAGACGGGCGGGCTCCGGCTTGCTTTTGACAAAGTGCAGAAGCGGAAGCAGGGCATTGTGGACAAGCTGCACGACGGCGTTCAGTATTTGATGCGCAAAAATAAAATTACGGTGATCCAGGGCAAAGGCAGGGTGATCGGGCCCTCGATCTTCTCGCCGCGGAGCGGGGCGGTTGCCGTTGAGCTTCCGGGTGGGGAGATGGAGACGGTCGTGCCGGGCCACCTTATCATAGCGACAGGCTCAAGGCCGCGCCAGCTGCCGGGGCTTGAAGCGGATGGAATACATATACTGACGAGTGATGAAGCGCTCCAGTTGGAGCAGCTGCCGGCGTCGATGCTGATCGTAGGCGGAGGCGTGATCGGGGTAGAATGGGCGTCGATGCTGAATGATTTTGGCGTGGACGTGACCTTGATCGAGGCGACCGCACAGCTGCTGCCAACCGAGGACGAGGATATCGGCAAAGAAATGCGGAAGCAGCTTGAAAAAAGAGGCGTGAAGGTGTATACCGGCGCCAGATTGATTGTGGACAGCTATGCGGTGGTGGATGAGCAGGTGACCGTTTCCGTGGAGGCGGGGGGCGAGCAGCGGACGCTAAGCGCAGACAAGCTGCTGGTGTCTGTAGGCCGCGTAGGCAACGCGGAAAACATCGGGCTTGAAAATACGGATGTGCGGGTTGAGAACGGGCTTATTGCCGTGAACGAGCATCTCCAGACGACCGAGCCGCATATTTATGCCATCGGCGATGTGATCGGCGGTCTTCAGCTGGCCCATGCCGCCAGCCATGAAGGGATTGCAGCTGTGAACCACCTGGCCGGCGAGAAGACAGCGCCGTACCCGAAAGCGTGGATTCCGCGCTGTATATATTCCCGTCCCGAAGCGGCGAGCGTAGGGCTGACGGAGAAGGAGGCCGCAGAGCAGGGACGCCGGATCAAGGTGGGACGTTTCCCTTTCCAGGCCATCGGTAAAGCTTTGGTGCAGGGGGCGACGGAAGGTTTTGTGAAGGTGATTGCCGATGAGGACAGCGGCGATATTGTCGGCGTACATATGATCGGCCCGCATGTGACCGAGCTGATCGGCGAAGCGGCGCTGGCCCAGGTGCTGGATGCGACGCCATGGGAAGTCGGGGCGGCAGTTCATGCGCATCCAACCCTGTCCGAAGTGCTCGGCGAAGCCATGCTGGCCGTGGATGGACGAGCTATCGGCCTCTAGGCAGATCATCAGTTGGATAACCTCACTATGCAATCCCTCATTTCTTTTTACCGGAAAAGGGATTATAATAAGATTAAGCCAAGTCTTAGTACCAGGTTTTAATACTTGATATGAGGTCGCTTGATCGGGGAACCGAATCGGTCAGGAGGCTTGACTGGCTCATGAAAAAGGAGGGATCTCCATGAAAGAACAAGATACGATGACATCGAATAAGCTTAGGCATGAACAGCTTGGACTGACTGACGGACAAGTGATTGACATGTACAAATATATGGTGCTCGCGCGAAAATTCGATGAGCGCAACCTGCTTCTGCAGCGTGCGGGAAAAATCAATTTTCACGTTTCCGGCATCGGGCAGGAGACTTGTCAGGTAGCTGCGGCGTTTGCCCTTGACCGGGAGAAGGATTATTTCCTGCCGTATTACCGTGACTACGGCTTTGTTATGGCTGTTGGCATGACGCCTCGCGAGCTGATGCTGTCCGCATTCGCCAAGGCCGAGGATCCGAACAGCGGCGGGCGCCAAATGCCGGGCCATTTCGGCTCCAAGCGGCTGCGCATTGTGACCGGCTCCAGTCCGGTGACGACCCAGGTGCCGCATGCGGTTGGCATCGCACTCGCGGCCAAAATGCAGAAGAAGGATTTTGTATCGTTTGTCACCTTCGGCGAAGGCTCCAGCAACCAGGGCGATTTCCATGAAGGGCTGAATTTTGCGGGGGTGCACAAGCTGCCAGTTGTTGTTATGTGTGAGAACAATCAGTACGCCATCTCTGTACCTTTGCACAAGCAGATCAGCGGCAAGGTGAGCGACCGTGCGCTGGGCTACGGCTTCCCAGGCGTCCGCGTTGACGGCAATGATGCGCTTGCGGTGTACGCAGCGGTGAAGGAAGCTCGTGAGCGCGCTGTGCGCGGAGAAGGGCCAACCTTGATCGAGTCGGTTATGTACCGCTTGTCCCCGCACTCCACTTCCGATAATGATCTGGCTTATCGGACCAAGGAAGAAGTGGAGGAGAACTGGAAGAAGGACGGCGTGGCGCGTTTCAAGACGTATCTGATCGAAGCGGGACTCTGGGATGAGGCTCGTGACGAAGATCTGGTGGCACAGCTGAATCTGGAGATCAAAGAAGCGACGGAATACGCGGATCGTGCTCCGTTCCCGGAACCTGAGGATACGCTTCTTCATGTGTATGCGGAAGACGAAGGAGGAACTGAAGGATGGCGGTAATGGAGTATATTGATGCAATTCGCCTCGCGATGAAGGAAGAGATGGAGAAGGATGAATCCGTCTTCGTGCTTGGCGAGGATGTTGGCGTGAAGGGCGGCGTATTCACGACCACGAAGGGGCTTATCGAGCAGTTTGGCGAGATGCGTGTGCTGGATACGCCGCTGGCGGAATCGGCGATTGCCGGGGTAGCGATTGGAGCGGCCATGTACGGTATGAAGCCGATCGCGGAAATGCAGTATTCCGACTTTATGCTTCCGGCGACGAACCAGATCATTAGTGAAGCAGCGAAAATCCGCTACCGCTCGAACAACGATTGGAGCTGTCCGATCGTCGTCCGCGCGCCGATTGGCGGCGGCATCTTCGGCGGGCTGTATCATTCCCAGTGTCCGGAATCGATCTTCTTTGGCACGCCGGGTCTGAAGATCGTTGCTCCGTTCTCGGCGTACGATGCCAAGGGGCTGCTGAAAGCAGCGGTTCGCGACCCGGACCCTGTCCTCTTCTTCGAGAACAAAAAGTGCTACAAACTGATCACCGGCGACGTGCCGGAGGACGATTATGTCGTTCCGATCGGGAAAGCGAACGTCCTGCGCGAAGGCAGCGACATCACGGTGATCGGATACAGCATGCCGCTGCATTTTGTCATGCAGGCTGCCGAAGAGCTGGAGAAAGAGGAAGGGATCAGCGCCCACGTCCTCGATCTGCGCACACTGCAGCCGCTGGACCAGGATGCCATCATTGAATCCGCGAGACGCACAGGGAAAGTGCTTATCGTTCATGAAGACAACAAAACCGGCGGTGTCGGTGGCGAGGTTGCGGCAATCATCTCGGAGCACTGCCTGTACGATCTGGACGCGCCGATTATGCGTCTGTGCGGGCCGGATGTGCCGGCGATGCCGATCAGCCCGCCGATGGAGAAGTTTTTCATGTTGAACAAGGACAAAGTCAAGGAATCGATGCGTCAGCTGGCGCTTTATTAAGAACAGGGAGTTGTGAGCATGACCGATAAATATACGATGACCGACGTTGCGATGCCTCAGCTGGCAGAATCCCTCGTGTCTGCAACGATTGCCAAATGGCTCAAAAAGCCTGGTGATCCGATTGAGCAATATGAGCCGATCTGTGAGGTGATCACGGATAAAGTGAATGCAGAGATCCCGTCTACACTTGACGGGGTTATGGGCGACATTCTTGCCGAAGAGGGCCAGGTTGTCAGTGTAGGTGAAGTCATCTGCCGTATTCAGACTGCAGGAGCAAGTGACGGGACGGTGGCGTCAGCTGGTGGTGCATCGGAACCTGCACATTCCCCGGGTGCAGCGATATCTGGCGATACGTCGATGCGTTCGCGGTATTCCCCGGCGGTACAGACGCTTGCTGCACAGCACGGGATCGATCTGAACCGGGTACAGGGAACTGGCCTGGGCGGAAGAATTACGCGCAAGGATGTATTGAAGTATATCGAGCAGGGCGGATCACAAGGCGCAGCGGCGCAGCCAGCTGTTACCGAACCGGCCCGGGCAGAGAGAAGGGAGCAGTCCGGATCAGCGGCCTCCCCGTTTAGCGGCCTGAAGCAGCAACCCGCTACCCCATTGTCGAAGGAGGATCTCTTCACACCGATCCCGGATGTGCGTCATTCCGGACTGCATTTGACGGAGACGCCGAAGATTCCGACCATTGAGGTGGAAGGCGGCGGCCGCTCGGACTATTTCATTGACGTAACTCCGATACGAAACACCATTGCCAGAAACATGCGCCAGAGCGTTACCGAAATTCCGCATGCCTGGACGATGATCGAAGTGGATGTAACGAACCTGGTGCTGCTTCGGAACAAACTGAAGGATGAATTCAAACGCAACGAGGGTGTTAACCTGACCTATCTTGCCTTTCTGTTGAAGGCGGTCGTGAACGCCATCAAGGATTATCCGATCATGAACTCGTTCTGGGCGGTCGATAAAATTGTGGTCAAGCGGGACATCAATCTGTCGCTCGCTGTAGGGACCGAGGATTCCGTCATGACGCCGGTCATTCATCGTGCGGATCAGAAGAACATCGCGGGCCTTGCCAGAGAGATCGACGAGCTTGCGCGGAAGACGCGTGAAGGCAAGCTGACGCTCGACGATATGCAAGGAGGCACATTCACGGTCAACAATACCGGTTCCTTCGGATCGATCTTGTCGTATCCGATCATCAATTATCCGCAGGCGGCCATCCTGACGTTTGAGTCGATTGTCAAAAAGCCGGTTGTCATCAATGATATGATTGCTGTTCGCTCGATGGCTAACCTGTGTCTGTCACTGGATCATCGGATTTTGGACGGTGTCATCTGCGGAAGATTTTTGCAAAGGGTCAAAGACAACCTGGAAGGCTATACATTGGATACCAAGCTGTACTAGAAACGGTATGGATACAAAGATTGGCCATCGGCATCGGCATTACTCTTAGGTGAAAGAAGGCGCTGCAGATGAATAGACAGTTGGATGTAACGTACACGCCGATGATGAATTACGGAGATGCCTGGGAGCTTCAGAAGGAGATCGTGGCAGGGATTGATGAGGGGAAGCGTTCAGAGCAGCTGATGCTTCTCCAGCATCCTCCTACGTATACGATTGGTTCCCAGAGACATCCCGAGCATTTGTTGCTCAGCCGGGAAGAGCTTGAGAAGCGGGGCATAGGCCTGTTCGAAATTGATCGCGGAGGAGACATTACATATCACGGGCCTGGGCAGCTTGTCGGCTATCCCTTGCTGATGCTGGATGCTGGAAAGGGGCTTGACCTTCACGCTTATCTCCGAAACGTGGAGCAGGTCATTATAGATTATCTGGCTTCGCACGGCATTGAATCCGGAAGAAAACCGGAATATACCGGAGTGTGGGTCGGAGACCGGAAAATTTGCGCCATCGGCGTGAAGTTTAACAAATGCCGGCATCAGCGAGCCTTTGTCACGAGCCACGGCTTCGCTTTTAATATCAAGGCAGGCATTGCCGAAGACGGATTTGCGGGAATTATACCGTGCGGAATTCAGGAATACGGAGTAACCTCACTGGAGGATATTACGGGGAACACCTTTGAGGTGGAGGAAGTAGCGCGTGAGCTGTTGCCTTTTTTCACCCGTATATTTCCTTATGCACCTGTGTGGCGTTAAAGTAACGGACGCTCCCGCTACACCTGCTTGGGTGGCAACGGGAGCGTTTTTTCCGGATTGGACGGTATTCAGCCTGAATCCGGGAAGATGAACGGAACCTCATGTCACTCAATGGGCAGAACATGTCCGATTAACGGAACAAGAGAGGCTCGAGGACAATCATCAAGGTCGAGCAGATCATGGCGAGCAGCATCAGATAAATGACAAATTTAAACCACTTTTTTCGTTGCATGGTGTTGCTCCTTTAATTTAAGTTTAATAATGTACATTGCTAGCATGCCTGATATCGAAATAGGCCATTCTTATAAGACATTGTAACGTATATGTGAAAGAGAGGGAAGTCCAGTGGTCTCTAAAGAGCGAATCGTGAATGAGTTTATGGAACTGGTCCAGATTGATAGTGAAACGAAGTTTGAGGAACAGATCTCCGGCGTGCTGAAGCAGAAATTCGGCAACCTCGGGCTTGACATTGTGGAGGATGACGCCAAGGAGAAGACAGGACATGGTGCAGGCAACCTGATCATTACCTGGAAGGCGGAGCAGGCTGAGGAGGCGCCGAAGCTCCTGTTTACCTGTCATATGGATACCGTGACCCCGGGCAAAGGCGTGAAACCGACGCTGGGAGAGGATGGTTGGATTCGCAGTGACGGCACGACCATTCTGGGTGCGGACGACAAAGCGGGGATCGCAGCTCTGCTGGAAGCGATTCGTGTCATTCAGGAAAACAACATTCCGCATGGTCAAATTCAATTTGTGATCACGGTAGGCGAAGAATCGGGACTCGTAGGCGCAAGAGCGCTTGATCCGAATATGCTGGATGCTGATCTGGGCTTTGCGCTTGACTCCAACGGAGATATCGGCTCCATCGCGGTCGCTGCGCCGACACAAGCAAAAATTAAAATGATCATCAAGGGGAGATCCGCGCATGCGGGTGTCAATCCGGAGGATGGAATCAGCGCGATTCAGGTTGCAGCCAAGGCGATTGCCAAAATGAAGCTGGGCCGTATCGACCATGAGACGACCGCTAATATCGGTCAGTTTGCCGGCGGTGGTCCGACGAATATCGTGTGTGACTATGTGCAGCTGGAAGCGGAAGCCAGAAGCATCGTGCAGGAAAAGGTGAACAAGCAGATCAGCGATATGCGTGAGGCGCTGGAAACAACGGTGCGCGAATTCGGCGCTGACTCGGAGTTTATTAGCGAAATCATCTATCCTTCGTTCAGCTTTAACGAGCACGATGAAGTTGTGCAGCTTGCCAAGCGGGCGATTGGCCGCATCGGTCTGAACGAGCGGCTGTTTGCTTCGGGCGGCGGCAGCGATGCCAACATCTTCAACGGTCTGGGCGTGCCGACTGTGAATCTGGCGGTGGGCTACAAGGAGATCCATACGACCAAGGAACGTATTCAAGCTTCAGATCTCGTCAAAGCGGCTGAACTGGTCGTTGCAATTGTACAGGAGAATGCGAAGGCATAAGTGGGTAAAGGTTCATAGCATGGTTATTGCATGATTGAGACATAGCAAAAGGGGTGTTTCGGGATGAGAAGCCCGGACACCCCTTTATATATAAAGAGCGATGAAATGAAGTCACAAGCGTTTAGTTAAGCAGAACAGCGCATGGGGCTTTTCGTTTGTTATCAACCCGCTTCTGGGAGGGTGTCCAGCTTGTGTGCCAGCCAGAGCTGTCAACGAGGTTGAGGGCGGCGACGATGTTGTCGATATGCTCCATAATTTCCTGCTGCAGCTTAGGGGAGGAGAAGCTGGTTTCCAGTCTTCGGGACAACGACAGCAGCGCCGATTGCAGATGACACGCCGCTTCTCCGAATCGGGCGGCCGTGCAGGATGGCCAGGCTTGGCGGATTTGCTGAAACTGGGACGAGGCCTCCTCGTACTTGCCCTGATCATACAAGACTTCGGCAGCAATAACACACAATTTCTCGCTGTAGATGCCAGCGTCTCCGATGGGAAGCTGCCCCAGCATCTCGATATGGGAAACGGCCTCCGTAATGTAGCCTTCATTGTATAACAGGCAGATCAAAGCATAACCGGCATCGATCCCGTTCAAGGAGAGCAGCCATTCTGCCTCCGGAATCAGACCGACCGATACAGCGGTTTTCGCCAGCTCCAGCGGATCGGTCAGCGTCAGCGTCGATTGGGAATTACCTGCAAGCTTCCATCGGCACAGCAGCTGTAAATGGCGCAGATCTTGTTGCCATGCATTCCTGTTACTGCTGCCGGAAGGGACCTGGCAATTCTCCAATTGCTCCAACAGCCGCAGCGCTTCCGACGTTTGCTGCAGCCGAATGAGCGCCTTGGCATACATGATGCCGCCGCTTGGTCCGAGGGAGTCAAGGCATCCTCTGAAGCACTCCGCAGCCTCGCGATAAGCGCCGATATAAAACATCGCGCAGCCGATCATCTCCGGCGAAGCAGCGAGACCGGAGATTCTGCCGGAGAGATGCTTGTATATCTCCGGATCGCTTAACCCTTGCGTGAGAAGCAGGGCAGCCCATTGGTTCAGCGCATGCTGTGCATAGGCATTGCTGCTCTGAACCACATGCGCATACGCCGACTCTGAATTGGAGAAGGAGCGCAGACGCATGCTGAGCTTGCCGTATTGCAGCCAGATGAGTGCCGTATCCTGACCAGTGGACCGCTCGACGTCCGGCGAGCGCGAAGTGGCCGCACGGTAGCTCTCCAATGCTTCCTTCAGCAGCCCGCGCCGTTCATACCATTGTCCCCGCTCATAATCATTCCATATGAGATTCGCTGTTAAATCGATTTCATTAAGCATGATTTGTCGCATATTCGAAGCCTCCCACTGTAACAACACACGAAACGATGCATAAGTCGTGAACTTTTTTTGAAAAAACACACCAAACGTCGCAAAATGATTCTAAAGTCCTATAAACTACGGTTAATATTTACGTTATTTTCTCGGTTTTGGAGGCATAATGACATCCAGTACCGTTGCGTCCTTGCCCCATTCTTTTTGCCATTGCTTCAGCATAATCCGGATTTGCCAAGCTTGTCCCACCATATGAAAGGAATTTGTTCCTTTGTAGCTCTTCATGGCTCGTTCCTTCTTTCTCGCGAAATTTGATATAATACACCTTATGCAATAGCATGGACAAAGATGCCACGTATCAGACAAAGGAGGCCATGATATGAGCGATATCGGCAGCAAGAACGGGCACGTCCCGAACGCAAGGCTGGAGGAGACCACACTGTCAACGAACAACATCTTCAGCGGAAAGATCATCTCACTTCAGGTGGACACGGTTCGTCTTCCGAACGGAAATACAGCGACCCGTGAAGTGGTGAGACACCCGGGAGCTGTGGCGGTACTGGCCTTGAAGGATCAAAAAATGCTTGTTGTTGACCAATACAGACAGCCGCTGGGACGCTGCGAGGTGGAGATCCCGGCAGGAAAGCTGGAGCCTGGCGAAGACCCGCTGGAAGCGGCCAAGCGCGAGCTGGAGGAAGAGACGGGGTATACGTGCGGCTCGATTCGAAAGCTGCATTCTTTCTATACATCCCCCGGCTTTGCGGATGAAGTTATTCATCTCTATCTGGCCGAAGATTTAACGCGAGGCGACATGAATCCCGACGAAGACGAATTTCTGGAAATGGCCGAGATCACACTTGAGGAAGCCTACCAGCTGATTCAGGAGGAGCGCATCAGCGATGCGAAGACGATCCTCGCGGTATATGCCTGGAATATGTACAGCCTGACGGGAAAGATCTGATGATGAGCACGGACAATACAGCTTCTCACCAGCAAGAACTCACGCAATTTTTCTGTGATCTTCATATTCACATCGGCCGGGCAACCAACGGACAGGCGGTCAAGATCAGCGCCAGCAACAATCTGACCTTCGAGAACATTGCAGTCGAAAGCTCGGAGCGCAAAGGGATCCAGATGACCGGAATCATTGATTGTCATTCTCCCTCCGTTCAGGAGGATATTATGGCCTGCCTGGACAGCGGGATTATGAGGGAGCTGGCCGGAGGCGGCATCGCCTACCGGGATACGGTCATTGTGCTGGGCAGCGAGATCGAGGTTCGGGGGCCAGGCCGGGGAGCGGCGCATGTGCTGGCCTATTTTCCATCCCTCAACATGATGCAGGACTTTACAGGCTGGATGGCCCGTTATATGAAAAATATCCAGCTCAGCTCGCAGCGCATCTATGTCTCGCCGAGAGAGCTTCAGCAAGAGGTGACCGACCGGGGCGGGATACTTATTCCCGCCCATGTGTTTACGCCTCATAAAGGGCTCTACGGCAGCATGACCGATCGGCTGGCCGACGTGTTTGATCCGGGTGGCATATCCGGCATCGAGCTTGGATTGAGTGCGGATTCCGCGATGGCCGGATTGATCTCGGAGCTGGACTCGTATTCCTTTCTCAGCAATTCCGATGCCCACTCCCTAGGCAAGATTGGCCGGGAGTACAACCGGATCGCGATGAAGGAGCCGTCCTTTGCAGAGTTCAAGCGGGCGCTGGAGCGAAGAGACGGCCGCAGAGTAACCGCGAACTACGGATTGAACCCGAGGCTCGGTAAATATCACCGGACCTATTGCTCGGGGTGTGAGAGCATTATGGACGAGGCGGATGCGGCCTCACAGGAAGGGCGATGCCCTTATTGCGGCAGCACCAAGCTTGTGGGTGGCGTGCTCGACCGCATCCTGAGCTTCGCAGATCGCACCGAGCCGATCATTCCTGCGTTTCGTCCGCCCTATCATTACCAGATTCCGCTTGAGTTCATTCCCGGACTCGGGAAATCGGCGATGAAGAAGCTGCTGGACGCCTTTGGGACGGAGATGGCGATATTACACCGAGCTTCGGAGACAGAGCTGGCAGCCGTGGCTGGAGAGGCGCTGGCGGAGAGCATTATACAAGCCCGAAACGGGACGCTGCAGTTAGCATCCGGTGGCGGGGGGACATACGGGAAAGTGATGAAATGAAGCGGCGTTACAGCATCCGGGTGGTGTCGCTTCTTGGCGACAAGGGATGACGAGTGGGCTATACGAAGAACCACACGCTCGATTGATATAAGAAAGTCATAGAAAAGAGACCGTCTTCATAGAGTAGAGTAGACCCATGAAAGGAGACGCTACTCTATGCATTCATTCCGCAAAGCCTTCAAGGATCAGGCCCCGCTCTATGTTTTTGTTGCCGTCTTGTTTTTGGTAGGCGTGCTGTTCGGAGCGATGATGGTCAGTGCGCTGTCACTGGAGCAGCAGCAGGATATCGCGCGATACTTGAACCATTTTTTTGTTAATCTTCATGAAGGCGGCCCAGCGAGCGGACAATCCAGTTTCTGGGAGATTGCTTCCCTTCATCTGAAATGGATCGGGTTGATATGGATATTAGGCTTGTCAGTGATCGGGCTGCCGGGCATTCTTATATTGGACTTTTTGAAGGGTGTGCTGATCGGGTTTACCGTCGGATATTTGGTCGGCCAATATTCATGGAGCGGACTGCTGTTTGCCCTCGTGTCGGTCGCCCCGCAAAATATGCTGATGATCCCTATCGTCATGATGTGCAGCGTGACGGCCATCCATTTCTCCCTTTATATGATACGCAACCGGCTGCTGGTGCAGCGGGGCGGAAGCTTGGCTAAGCCGCTGATGTCCTATGCGATAACGACCGGGGTTATGGCTCTGGCGACGCTGGCAGCAGCCTCGTTTGAGATGTGGGTGACCCCTAGCATGATGAGGTGGGTGACGCCGATGCTGGTTCAGGCCACGAATCTTGCCTTCTAGCAAAACCGATTGACTTTGTTTGTAAAGTCCCCCTATAATGAAGGAAGTGACCATTTTACGTGGTGTGATTTCCAAGGGGGAGGGAAACGATGGAAGCGCGGATCGACAAAATTAAACAGCAGTTACAATCCCAAGGCTATAAACTAACGCCCCAAAGGGAAGCCACGGTAAGCGTATTGTTGGAGAATGAAGACGACCACCTTAGCGCCGAGGATGTGTTTATGCTCGTTAAAGAGAAGGCTCCTGAGATCGGTCTGGCTACCGTGTACCGTACCCTTGAGCTCCTGAGCGAGCTGCATGTTGTGGAGAAAATCAACTTTGGCGACGGCGTCGCCCGCTATGATCTCAGAACCGATACCTCGAAACATCATCATCATCATCTGATATGTACTCAATGCGGAAGCATGGACGAAATTCGTGAGGATTGGCTTGGACCATTAGAGGAGCGGCTGGAGCGCGAATTTAATTTTACCGTATACGACCATCGGCTTGATTTCCACGGGATATGCTACCGTTGCAAGGAAAAGGGCAAGAATGATACGGATAAATCCTAACTCATAATCGATCACCTGCAGTGATTCCTAACGATCACGGCGAGCCCTCATCCGGCGATCCTTCCGGGAGGGCTTTTTATATGAAGATAGGATTCTTGTACATATAGAAGGGATTAGGAGAGTAGATTCCATAAGAACGTATACGCTAGCGGACGGTGCGAAACAGTGCGAACGGTCATATTTGTGCAGGACGGGACATAGTTTGGGAATGATCAGGTATTTCACGAAGGTGAGGCGCTGCCAGTGATTATATCCATTCGCAAAATGATCTCCTTGATTCGCTTTGTTGCATGTTTTGCCGTGCTGACGGTGTTCTTCTATTATGTACTGGACTGGGTGGGCGATTGGGTCAATCCGTCCAATCCGTACCAGGTGCCAAGCGGACAGGCTGTGAAGGCATTTCAGCCCGAGAGCACGATGGACAGCCAATATTCACCGGCGATGCGGCTGAAGCTGTTCTATTGGTATGGGGAATAAGCGGCATACTAGCGGAACCGGAACAGGAAAAAGCGGGGATAACAGATGGAACCATATTTGGGAGCCTACATGTCTTATTTGGAAGATGAAAAAGGACTTTCGAAGAATACAATCGAATCCTATAAAACAGATATCGCCGGATTTATCGCGTTTGCTGCCGAGCGGGGCATCGTGCATCCGCAAGAGGTGAACCGGGCGCTGCCCAGCCTCTATATCGGAAGCCTCAAGCAGCAGGGACGCGCATCGTCTTCCTTGCTGCGGTGCATGGCGGCGCTTCGCTCCTTCTTCCGGTATTTGGTGCGTCAATCGGTCATTGTGCAAGACCCTACGCTGTTTATGGACACGCCCAAGCCGGAGCGCAAGCAGCCGCGGGCGCTGACGACGGCCCAGGTGGACAAGCTGCTCTCCATGCCTGATCCGGGGACGCCACACGGCGCAAGGGACAAGGCGATGCTGGAGCTGCTCTATGCATCGGGCATCAAGGTGTCCGAGCTGGTGTCCCTGAACGTCGGGGATGTCGATACAAGCATGCGGTTTATGCGCTGTGTCGGCAGCGGAGGCAAGGAGCGCATCGTTCCGATCAGCCCGGGGGCTGCGCATTCGGTCGAGGTTTACCTGGACGGCATGCGAGGCCGCATGCTGAAGCCGGACCGGGAGGCAGAGGCTTTATTTTTGAACAATCTGGGAACACGAATGACAAGGCAGGGCTTTTGGAAGATTATGAAAAAGCATGGCGAAGCTGCCGGAATCGAGGAGGAAATTAACCCGCATACGCTGCGCCACTCCTTTGCACTGCATCTGCTGGAGAACGGTGCAGATCTGAGGTCCGTTCAGGAGTTGCTGGGTCATTCTGACTTGTCGACGACCCAGATGTACCAGGCGCCCAAGAAGAGCATGAAAGAGGTCTACGATCGCTTTCATCCGAAATCGGGCGAATAGATATTGTGCCAATTGTGTTCGGACTCCGGCCGATTGGGGTAATCTATAATTATATAGAAGAAATTAATACATTTGTGAGGAGAACTATAATGACAACAATAAATCAAGAAACGATCAAAGCAGCTGCAGCATACATAGCGCAGCAAACGACGATCAAGCCGGAAATCGGACTCATTCTCGGATCAGGTCTTGGCGTGCTTGCTGATTTAATGGAGGATACGGTATCGATCGCTTATACGGACATTCCTCATTTCCCGGTATCCACCGTGGAAGGGCATGAAGGCGAGCTGCTGCTGGGCAATATCCAGGGACGCCCTGTCGTCATGATGAAGGGCCGCTTCCATATGTATGAAGGCTATGGTCCGGAAGTAACCGCATTTCCTGTCCGCGTCATGAAGGAGCTCGGGGTCAAGAGCCTGCTGGTTACCAATGCGGCGGGAGGCGTGAACCTGTCCTATCAGCCGGGAGATCTGATGCTGATTTCGGATCATCTGAATCTGACCGGGCGCAATCCGCTGGTCGGGCCGAATGATTCGGCGCTTGGCGTTCGCTTCCCGGACATGTCTGAAGCCTACAGCCGCAGATTGCGCCAGGTAGCCAAGGAGGTGGCTGTCAGTCAGGGCATCGTTCTTCGCGAAGGCGTGTATGCCGGTCTGCTCGGTCCGACGTATGAGACGCCGGCTGAAATTGTGATGCTGCGCACGCTCGGAGCCGATGCGGTCGGCATGTCCACGGTATCCGAAGTGATTGTTGCAAGGCATGCAGGCATTGAAGTGCTTGGCATTTCCTGCATCAGCAACATGGCGGCAGGCATTTTGGATCAGCCGCTGTCTCATGAAGAAGTGATGGAGACCGCAGAGAAGGTGAGAGAGAAATTTTTGGGACTGGTCATGGGCATCATCCCGAACATGTAACAACGCATCAGGTTTGCAGGTTGATGAGATTTTGACGCCTGTGCGGCCTTTCAGTGATAGACCAATCGGAGCAACTTCCGGTTGGTCTATTTTTAGTTGTGCCCGATTGGAATAATTTGCTTACATCCTGACGACAATGAATAGAGACCCGTATGTGAACGGGATGATCTATATTTCAGGAGGGGACGGATTGTGAAAAAAGCGTTGTTTACCGGGATACTGGCCGCGATTGTCGGCTTGGTTGGCGGGACATCCCCTGGTTATGCCGCGGATGACAAGAGCGCAAATGCCGGAAGCACACAGGAGCTTGCACCGAGCGCGCGTTCTGCCATATTGCTCGACGCGGATACCGGAACCATCATTTATGAGAAAAACAGCCATGATAAGCTGCCTCCCGCAAGTATTACCAAAATTATGACGATGCTGCTGACGATGGAGGCGATTGAGGACGGACGGCTGAAATGGACAGACAAGGTCCGGACCAGCGAATATGCAGCGTCGATGGGCGGATCACAGATTTTCCTCGAGCCCGGGGAAGAGATGACCGTGGAAGAGATGCTCAAAGGAATTGCGATGGCTTCCGGCAATGATGCCTCTGTGGCCATGGCTGAGAAGATCGCCGGCTCTGAAGAAGCATTCGTGCAGATGATGAATGACAAGGCCGCCGAGCTCGGCATGAAAAACACCCATTTCGTGAATTGCAACGGTCTCCCGGCGGCGGATCACTACACAACCGCGCATGACATTGCTCTCATGAGCCGTGAGCTGCTCAAGTATGAGGAAATCACGAAATATACGGGAGCCTATCAAGATTATTTAAGACAGGATACGCCGAAGCCATTCTGGCTCGTCAATACGAACAAGCTCGTGCGGTTCTATTCGGGCGCTGACGGCTTAAAGACCGGGTATACGTCGGAGGCGAAGTTCTGTCTGTCGGCTACGGCCAAGCGGGACGGGCTGCGTGCAGTCGCGGTCGTGATGGGCGCCCCGGACACGAAGACGAGGAACAGCGATATTTCCCGGATGTTTGATTACGCTTTTTCGCAGTACAGCATGCACTCGATCTTCAAGACGGGGGAAGTGCTGGGCACCGTCAAGATTCAGAAGGGGAAAGTGCCTGAGCTTGCGCTCCAGGCCGAGAAGGATTATAGCGTCCTTGTGAAAAAAGGAGGCAAAACGACCGAGCTTCGGCACGAAATTCATTTCGTGGAGGATCTGAAAGCGCCGGTGGACAAGGGGCAGATCATTGGCAAGCTGTCGGTTTATCAAGGCGAGCAGCTGGTCAAGGAGTTTGAACTGGCCTCCCCGGTGTCTGTGAAGAAGGCCGGCTTCTGGAATCTGTTCAAGCGTACGACAAGCAAGTTGTTTGATGTAGATTGATAGCAGTTTTCTTCTAGTTTTGTCGCGGGGCAGGAATGTCTTTTCACCATGTAGAAATTGTTGTTCAAGTCAGGGAGGAGAGTGAGCAAACATGAATCTGCATGTGGATATGGAGCATCACAGACATGTCCTGATCGTCCGTTTGTCCGGTGAACTGGATCATCATACGGCCGATCATGTCCGAATCATGCTGGATGATGCCATCACAAAACGTCAGACGGAGCATCTGGTGATGAGTCTGAAGAATCTGGAGTTTATGGACAGCTCCGGCCTGGGCGTCATCCTGGGTCGGTATAAATCGATCAAGCATAAGGGCGGCAAGATGGCGCTCTGTGACGTCAAACCGCAGGTATACCGCCTGCTGGAGATGTCGGGGCTGTTCAAAATTATGCCGATCTACGAAAACGAGGGGACCGCACTCTCGGGTCTGGAGGTGGTGTCATGAGTGAGGCTCAAGCACAGCACAATTTCATGACGCTGGAATTTGCTGCAAGGTCGGAGAACGAATCTTTCGCCCGCGTCGCTGTGGCTGCCTTTGTATCCCAGCTGGACCCGACGATGGACGAGCTTAGCGACCTAAAAACCGTAGTATCCGAAGCGGTGACCAACTGTATCATCCATGGCTATGACAGCAACCCCGAAGGCGTTGTCCGAATCGAGGCAGGGATTGACGGGGATATGATCACGCTGCTGATCGAGGACAAGGGAGCGGGCATTGAGGATCTGGAGATGGCGAAGCAGCCGCTCTATACCTCCAAACCTGAGCTTGAGCGCTCCGGTATGGGCTTTACCATCATGGAGAACTTCATGGACGAATTTGAAGTGGTCAGCGAGCCCGGCAAGGGGACGTCGATCAGAATGAAGAAGAGGATCGAATCCAAGAAAGCTTTATATAATTAGGGGTTGGACAAATGGATGCCGATGTGAAGAAGACTTCGCAGACCTTTTTGGACGACGCGGAGGTTAAACGACTCATTGCACTTAGCCAGAGCGGGGACACGCTTGCACGGGACACGCTCGTCAATTGTAATATTCGTCTCGTCTGGTCGGTTGTACAAAGGTTCATGAACCGGGGCTATGACCCGGATGACCTGTTTCAAATCGGCTGTATCGGTCTCCTGAAGTCTGTTGACAAGTTCGATCTCAGTTATGATGTCAAGTTTTCCACGTATGCCGTTCCGATGATCATCGGTGAAATTCAGCGGTTCCTGCGTGATGACGGCACACTGAAGGTCAGCCGCTCGCTGAAGGAAATGGCCAATAAGGTAAGGAAGAAGCGCGATGAGCTGTCCAAGCAGCTGGATCGTCTGCCTACGGTTAAGGAAGTGGCGGAGGAGCTTGGGGTATCACCGGAGGATGTGGTGTTTGCCCAGGAGGCCAACAAGCCGCCGACTTCAATTCATGAGACGGTATTTGAGAATGACGGAGATCCGATCACGCTGATGGACCAGATCGCGGATGATTCACAGGAACGGTGGTTTGACAAGCTGGCCTTGAATGAAGCGATCGGCGGTTTGTCCGAGCGAGAGCGGCTTATCGTATATTTGAGATATTTCCGGGATCAAACCCAGTCCGAGGTAGCCAGTCGCCTTGGCATATCCCAGGTGCAGGTATCCAGGCTGGAGAAAAAAATACTGCAGAGCATACGCAACGAAATTGCACAATAGTTAGTTGCGGCTAACAGTTCGTTTATGCTTGCAAGCACAGGCGTCTTCCGGTGGAAGGCGTCTTTTTGCTGCGCTTTGATCGCCTTTAAGTAAGGGGGGGCAGTTTTCTCAAGGGAGTCAAAAAAGTTGGGGGGAATCGAGTAGAAACGAGCGGGATTTACCATACTAACAGTAATTTAGCAGTAAAGGAGTGTATCGGATGAAGGTGAGTCCCACTCCAATGGTGTTTCTGCAGCTGAAAAGCCGGGTTCGTTTACCCAGAGAGAGCGTGGTCAAGCTCCGTGACGTTGCCTTTATCGTCTGCGAACCTGCTGCGTGGGAGCAGAAGCTGCTGGATATGCCTCTTGCCAAGCCCAGGGACAAAGACGGCAATCGCCTCGTCATTGATTTAATCCAGATTATTCCGAAAATCCAACAATTCGTGCCCGGCGCTCATATTGAGCCGATGGGGAATCATCATACGCTTGTCGAGCTGGTCGGTCCGCCGAATCGGTCCTCCCGCTACTGGTTTCCGCTCGTCTGGCTTTTGCTGTTTTTTGGCTCGATGCTGACGATTATGAATTTTCATGCCGATGTGAATATGCTGGAGGTTCAGATCCGGATTGTGGAGATCTTGACCGGCAAGCGGGACGAGCAGCCGTATTTGTTTCAGATTGCCTATTCGCTTGGCCTCGGATTTGGCATGACGGTGTTTTTTAACCATCTGTTCAAGAAGAAGTGGAATGAAGAGCCGACCCCGCTGGAGGTCGAAATGTACCTGTATCAGGAAAATCTCGACCAATTCGTCGTGGCGGAGGAGTATCGCAAGATGAGCAGCAAGAATGAGCCGGCAGGCAGGAAGCCATGATAGCCAGCATCGCGCAGGGCATCTTCATCTGTATTCTGGGCGCTGCCGGCGGGATTGCGGTGGGAGGCGGAGTGATTGCCCTGATTATCGTGCTGGACATTATTCCGAGGCTGTCACAGCTTACCTCGACCTATCACCGCGTGCACTGGTATGAAGGCGCGTTAATCAGCGGAACGTTTATCGGGACGATGGCGGACTTCTGGAAGTGGTCGGTTCCGCTCGGGCCGCTTGTCAGCACGTTGATTGGGCTATTGTGTGGCACATTTATCGGCATGCTGGCTGCCGCGCTGACCGAGGTGCTGAACGTGCTGCCGATTCTGGCCAAACGGCTGCGGCTGACCGGGTATTTGTTCGGATTGCTGATGGCGATGGTGGCCGGCAAGGTGGCTGGCTCGCTGTTTGACTGGTTTGTTTTCAACAAATGATGACTAATGAAGACTGGGGGAGATTGGCGTATGGCGGATGAGACGCAGACAACGGTCGGGAATAATGAAGCCAAGGAGCGCGAGGAGGCGCTGTTTCGCAAGCGGAATGCCGAGCGGTCAGACAGCACGGAGGAATCGGTGCTCTACTGGCAGGAGAGAGACGAGATTCCGGATCATTTCGATCAGCTGAAAGATACGCTGAAGGAAGTGATGGGGCTGGACGTTTCCTACGACATCATTTTTCGGGAAATGACATTTGCCGGAAGGCGGGTCGGCCTGTTGTTCCTGAACGGATTGACCGATGGGGCCAGCGTAACCGAAATATTGAAAAGGCTAAGCTACCTGAAGCCGGACGACATCGAATCCGATGCGGTCGACGTTATGGTCAATCATTATATTCCGCATTTTCAGGTGGAGGAAAGCGACAAGCTGAGCAAGGCCATCGACAAGGTGCTGACCGGGGAAAGCGCGCTGTTCGTTGAGGGAGAAGGCAAGGTTATCCTCATCGACACCCGGGTCTATCCCGTCAGAGGGATGGAGGAGCCAGCGGTTGAGAAGGTGGTCCGTGGCGCGCGAGACGGTTTCACGGAAACGCTCGTTACGAACGTCAATCTGGTGCGTCGGCGTGTGCGTGATCCGGGACTGCATTGCGAAATCATGAAGGTGGGTCGCCGGACACAGTCTGATGTTTGCATTTTGTATGTGGATGACATCGCCGATCGTTCACAGGTTGAAGCCATCCGGGATAAAATCAAGGAGATTGACATCGAGGGGCTTCCGATCGGAGACAAGCAGCTCGAAGAGGCGATTGTGAACAAAGGCTGGCATCCGTATCCGCTCGTCCGGTATTCCGAGCGTCCGGATGTGGTTGCCTCCCATCTGCTGGAAGGGCGAATCGTGGTGATGGTGGATACCTCGCCGAGCGTCATGATTATGCCGACGACCTTTTTTGATCTGTGCCAGCATGCGGAAGAGAACCGGCAGACGCCTTTCATGGGAACCTATTTGCGCTGGGTGCGGTTCGGCGGTATCTTCGTTTCGATGTTTCTGCTCCCGCTCTGGATGCTCCTTGTCGTCCATCCTGAGCTCAAGCCGCCGTTACTAACGATTCTGGGCCCCCAGGAGAACGCCAAAATTCCGCTGATCGGCCAGTTTCTCATGGTGGAATTTGGTGTTGACCTGCTGCGGCTGGCTGCCGTTCACACCCCGACGCCGCTGGCTTCCGCCATGGGCTTGATCGCAGCCATTCTGATCGGGGAAATGGCGGTCGAAACCGGATTTTTCGTGAACGAGGTTGTGCTGTACATGGCGATTGCTGCCATCGGCATGTTCGCTACGCCGAGCTATGAATTGGGACTTGCCAATCGCATCGTCCGCTTGTTTCTGTTGATTGTCACCGCGATGTTCAGCGTCAAAGGATTGGTGATTGGCACGACACTGCTCATCCTGGCTCTGACGACACATCGCTCTTACAATTCGTCGTATCTGTGGCCGTTTATACCATTTAGTGCAAAGGCGATGGGGGAGGTTTTGGTGCGCAAACCGCTGCTGTTATCTACCAGACGCCCGGCGCTGAACAAAACAAGAGACCATACCAAAATGGGGTCCGAAATGAACCCGAGAGATGGACATTGATAATTAACACAAATGTTCTGTTGAAAAATCCATTTTGAAAATGATAATGCGTCTGCTATACTGTGAACAATTACTCGATTCAAATGATGCATACCTAGATCGGAGGAATTGTGACCATGTTTTTACACGGTACTAGCAAAATTAACGAACAAGGCCATTTGGAGATCGGCGGCTGTGATACCACCGAATTGAAGGCCCAATACGGCACCCCACTTTATATTGTAGACGAGCAGTCGGTGCGCAACCGCTGCCGGGAATATATTGAAGCTTTCAAGGCTTCCGGTTTGAAATTCCAGGTCGCTTATGCCAGCAAAGCTTTCTGTGTGATGGCGATGTGCCGTCTTGCTGAAGAGGAAGGCATGTCCCTTGACGTTGTATCCGATGGCGAGCTGTACACGGCGCTGCAGGCTGGGTTCCCAGCGGAGCGGATTCATTTCCACGGCAACAACAAAACGATCGAAGAAATCGAGATGGCGCTTGATGCGAAGATTGGCTGCTTTGTGGTTGACAATGCAGTAGAGCTTCACATGCTGCAAGCCATTGCGGCTGACAAAGGCGTGAACGTGAACATTTTGCTGCGCGTGACACCAGGCGTTGAAGCGCATACGCATGAATATATTTCCACAGGTCAGACCGACTCCAAATTCGGTTTTGACATTGGCAACGGTTCGGCCTTCGAAGCGGTGAAGCTGGCTTCGGAACAGCCTAACATCCAGCTGATGGGTATTCACTCGCATATCGGATCGCAGATCTTCGAGGTGGAAGGCTTCCAGATGGCGGTTCAGCGCGTGGCTGATTTTGCTTCCAAAGTGAAGAGCGAGCTTGGCGTAGTGTTCACGGTAGTCAATCTGGGCGGCGGATTCGGCATCCGCTACACAGAGGGAGACACGCCGCTGCAGGTTTCCCAATATGTCAAAGCGATTACGGATGCTGTGAAGCAGCATTTCGCCGGCATCGGTTCCGAGCTTCCTGAAATTTGGGTTGAACCGGGCCGCAGCATCGTGGGCGATGCGGGCACCACGCTGTACACGGTAGGTACAAGCAAGGATATTCCTGGCGTTCGCAAATACGTGGCTGTAGACGGTGGAATGACAGACAACCCGCGTCCGGCGCTGTATGAGTCGAAGTACGAGGCGATTCTGGCCAACCGTGCAAACGAGAAGGTCGAAGAGACGGTATCCATTGCCGGTAAATGCTGTGAGAGCGGCGATATGCTGATCTGGGATCTGGATCTGCCGAAAGTGAACACAGGCGATCTGCTCGCGGTATCCTGCACAGGAGCGTACAACTACTCCATGGCCAGCAACTACAACCGGATCCGCAAACCGGCGGTTGTGTTTGTAAAGGATGGCCAAAGCGAGCTGGTCGTTCGTCGTGAGTCGCTTGACGATATTGTCAGCCATGATGTCGTTCCTGCGCGCTTGCACAAAGAAGCGGTATCCAGCTAATATAATCTTAGGATGACGGAACAGGACCTGGAGAGGCGCATGCCCCGCCGGGTCTTGTTTGCTTTCGATGGATGCATCCTCCTTCACACGGCGAAAGAGAGTCGGCGGTGGGGATTCGATCCTTGCTGCCTGCGATTCTCGATGCACTTTGCTTAAAAATGGTTTTCATAGTACACTAGTCATTGTATTGTCTGAATACAGAAATATCGATCATAGCACTCACGAAGGGAGTTACCCAATATGGCAAAAAAAGCGAAAATTACATTGGAAAACGGCAAAGAGGTGCTGCTTGAGCTGTTCGATCAGGACGCGCCAAACACCGTAGCCAACTTTGAGAAGCTGGCAAACTCCGGATTCTACAACGGTCTGGTGTTTCACCGCGTAATCCCTGGGTTCGTAGCGCAAGGCGGATGCCCTAACGGCACAGGTACCGGCGGCCCTGGATACACGATCAACTGTGAGATCAACCCAAACAAGCACGAGCGGGGAAGCCTGGCGATGGCGCATGCCGGACGCAACACAGGCGGAAGCCAATTCTATATCTGCTATGAGCCGCAGCCGCACCTGGACGGTCAGCATACCGTATTTGGCAAAGTGGTTGAAGGTATGGAATATGTGGACGAGTTCAAAGGCCGCGACAAAATGGAGAAAGTGGAAGTATTCGAAGCATAATTAAAGATACATTCATCCCAAAGGATCTCACATTCCGCGGTTTCGTGGAATATAGAGATCCTTTTGGCTTATGTTCATACCTGAAGGAGATTGATATGAAACGGTTATTATGGATCGGGTGTTTATCGTATTTCTTAATCGGTCTGGCGCATGTTGTGCTGGGTTCGGTGCTGCCGGTCATGCTCGAGCATTACGGCCGGGAATACAGTGAAGGCGGCATGCTCATCTTCACCCAATTTGCCGGCTTTCTGGTGGGCGTGCTTGTCTCGCCGCTGATCAACCGCCGCTTTGGCAAAAGAGGGGGACTGCTGATCGCTGCCGGTTTGCTGACGGCAGCCGAGTTTCTGTACACGCTGCTGCCGCCATGGGAGTGGCTGTACGTGATTGCTGTCGCCGCAGGCTTCGGCTTCGGCATGATTGAAGCGGTCATCGGAACGATTATTATTGCGGCCATTAAAGACAAGACGGCGGTGGCTATGAGCCGGCTTGAGGTGTTCTTCGGCGTTGGCGCCATGGTGATGCCGATGATTGCGAGCGGATTCATTACGCAGGAATGGTGGAAGTTTTCGTTTTTTGTCGTGTCCCTGTTTTCCTTTGTGACGCTGCTGTTCTGGTCCAGAAGCTCCTTTGGTGAAGCTGACGCAGTGCTTGACACGCGGGGCGATACGGCCTCGGCTGAAGGCGAGGAGCCGGTTGGCAAGGCGGCGTATAAGTATCGGGGAAGCGCGTTTGGCATTCTGGCGCTGTTTATCGTATTTTTCTTTCTCTATGTAGGAACCGAGATGAGTCTGGCCAACTTCATGCCAGCCATTCTGATTGAGAAGCTTGGGGTAATGAAAGAGACGGCCGCCCTCAGCATCACCTGCTTCTGGGTGGCGATGTCGGTCGGCCGGATATTCGCCGGAACGCTGGCCGAGAAGATCCATTACCGGGTCTATGTGCTGCTGAGCTGTTTGCTGACATTGATGATGTTGATCATCTTTCCGTTTGCGGAGCAGGTGTGGGCCGCATTTACGATCATATTGCTGCTGGGGCTGTTCATGTCCGGGCTGTTCTCCATCGCGCTCGTATTTGCGAGCAAGCTGCTGGAGGGGAGCGAGGAATCGACGCCTAGCATATTGATCGCCTCGGGAGGCATAGGCGGTGCCATCCTGCCGCTCGTTACGGGCTGGAGTCTGGATCATCTCCCGCTTCACCAGGCCGTTTGGTTATTTGCGATTTTTGCCGTTGGTCTGGTGGTTCTTAGTGTGGCTGCGTATTCATTGCAGATTCGACAGCCGAGCACCGGGCCAGGAGCCCGTCATGAGGAAGGGAAGGCTCTCCTGTGATGGGAATCAGAGCTCTTACCCGCACCGTTAATTTGATATCAGGACCAAGGTGAACATGAAGTGAAGGAGCGATAGAGGGAATGAAATTGAATAGTTCCGTGATCACAACGTTACAACAGGAACGTTCAGAGCATGAGGTATATCCGCCTGCAACCGAAGCTGATATTAAGGAAACCGAAATTGCTTTGGGGGTGCGTCTGCCGGAATCGTATTGCAAATTCGTATCCGAGTTCAGCAACGGTGCATACTTATATCGCTGTCAGGAAATATCCGCTGTGGGACAAGGGAATCAACAAATCGGCGCCCTTCAACATACCTACAGACCATGGACAGCGGGGCCTCATAAGGTCGATGATGGTCAGCCTATTCCAATTCGTGAAGGCGGATATGTTACGGTGGACCAGCTCATTCCATTTGCTTATGACCATAATGGGAATATGTGGTGTTTTATTGTCGAGAAGATGCAAGATCATGAATATCGGGTCGGCTATTATGATACGTTCCAGCCTAAATTATATGGAGTGATGGACAGCTTTCACGATTGGTTGAACGTATGTGTTTCGCATCGGGAAGAGGTGATTCGCGCGATCTTTGATGATGATGTGATCGTACACGAGCTGGGACTGGGGTAATGATAACAGTGCCATTAGCCAGTCTGACACCGAATCGACATTTGCGATGCTTGCATTTTTGCAAGGTGAGTGTTATTTTTATAAGCAACAGTAAAGTTATTTACTGAGAAAACTTCATAACATGTTATCCTTCGGGGTCGGGTGCAATTCCCAACCGGCGGTGATGCACGTGTCATAATCAGCGTAGGAAAGTAAGAGCTGTAGACGCGGGCTTAGTCCGTGACCCGGATGCGTGAAAGTGCGCGCATACGGTGGACCTGGTGCAAATCCGGGACCGACAGTATAGTCTGGATGGGAGAAGGATGGACGAAGCTTGGCATCTGTTTAATCATGTGGCTATGCCGATTCTCGGTATGCCTATCTTCAGGTTAAACATTGTCAATGTCCGATAACAGAAGCAATGCTTCAAGCTATGTGCGGTTTTTCACAAGTGAATCCGGATGGTTGGATGTGTCCATCGGGGGTTGAATGTTTATTTGTGATGCTTGGATACGCATAGACTTGTTTATTGCTATCTTTTGAATACTCCCATGAGGCCCTGTTTGGATTTGAGAATCCGGACAGGGCTCTTTTATTTCTTGCAGAAATTTGCTTCGTCCATACGTCACGCGGGGCATCCTTACCTTAGCTGCCCGCATGACGAAACATAAGGCTGAGGAGGGGCAAAATGGACATTATGAATGATGAATACTACATGTCGCTGGCGCTGGATATGGCGGAACGAGCACAAGGCCAGACGGGCATCAATCCGGTGGTCGGCTGCGTGGTTGTTCAGGATGGAGCGCTGGTCGGTGTGGGGACCCATCTTGCCCGCGGGACGCCGCATGCGGAGGTTCACGCCTTGAACATGGCTGGCAACAAAGCGAAGGGCAGTACCGTGTACGTCACGCTCGAGCCGTGCAGCCATTACGGCAAAACACCACCCTGCAGTGACCGGCTGATTGCAGAGGGTGTCAAGCGTGTTGTCGTTGCCTGCGAGGACCCGAATCCGCGCGTGGCTGGAACCGGCATTGAGAAGCTTCGGGCTGCGGGCATTCAAGTGGACACAGGCGTGCTCCAGGACAGGGCGCTCCGGTTGAATGAGCGGTTTATCAAATACATTACGACAGGGCTGCCTTATGTCACATTGAAGACCGCCAGCACGCTGGATGGGAAAATTGCCACCCGGACCGGAGACAGCAAATGGATATCGAATGAAGCATCCCGTGAGATTGTTCATACGCTCCGGCATCGGCATCAAGGTATTATGGTCGGGGTGTCGACGGTCATTGCGGACAACCCACAGCTGACCACCCGGCTTACGGTGGATGGCCTGCATCCGGCCAGAATAGTCGTTGATTCAAGGCTTCGCATCCCGATGGATTGCCGGCTGGTGACAGATAAGGCTGCGCCGACGATCATTCTGACGACGGAGCTGGCCGACCGGGAGAAGCAGAATGCACTGGAGGCAGCCGGGCTGACGGTGATCCGGTGCGGAGACGGTCCGCGTGTGGATCTCAAGGCAGGCATGGCGCGTCTCGGCGAGATGGAGATCGGCTCGGTTCTGCTTGAGGGCGGCGGTACATTAAACGGGGCCATGCTGGAAGAACGGCTGGTTGACCGCATGATGCTGTTCTTGGCTCCGAAGATTGTTGGCGGGCACAATGCGCCTGCTAGCTTCAGCTTCGATGGTTATGAGCGCATGAGCGATGCGGTGGAGCTTGAACAGCTGGAGGTGGAGCGGATTGGGGACAATGTATGCATTACAGGCGTTCCCGTCTGGAAATAACGAAGCTGGGAGGAAAGGAGGCGAACCTAAACGATGTTTACCGGATTAGTGGAAGAGATCGGGGAAATGCGCCGCATTAGCCGCCAGGGAGAGGCGATGGTGCTCAGCATTGCTGCCTCGCGCATTATGGATGACCTAAAGCTGGGCGACAGCGTATCGGTTAACGGGGTATGCCTGACGGCAACTTCGATCGATACGGGCATGTTCACGGTGGATGTGATGCCGGAAACTTACAGGAATACGACTCTGAAGACGCTGAAAGCCGGGAGCAAGGTGAACCTGGAGCGGGCGATGGCGGCAGGCGGACGTTTTGGCGGGCATATTGTACAGGGTCATGTAGATGGGGTAGGCACGATTCGAAGCGTCCATGCTGATCATAATGCGGTCGTGTATGAAATCGCACCCGAGAACAAGGAGCTCTTTAAATACATCATTCCGAAAGGGTCGGTTACGCTGGATGGAATTAGTTTGACGGTCGTCAAGACCACCGCATCCTCCTTCACCGTTTCGATCATTCCGCACACGCTGGGCGAAACCGTACTCGGATACAAGAGGGCTGGCGATACGATCAACATTGAAACCGACATTCTGGGCAAATATGTGGATCACCTGCTGCATTACCGCCCGGATGAAGGGCAGGACGGCGGAAGGACAGAAGCCGGCTCGGGGATCAGCCGGGAATATTTGGCCGAGCACGGTTTCATATAGAACGACACAAGAGATAGAGGATCGTATCAGCACATTTATGGATAAGGAGGATGGAACGATGGAGGAACAGTTTTCATTTCATTCGATTGAAGAAGCGCTGGATGACCTGAAGCAAGGGAAAGTCATCATCGTCGTTGATGACGAAGACCGTGAGAATGAAGGGGATTTCATCGCATTAGCGGAAATGGCAACGCCGGAGGTCATCAATTTTATGATCAAAGAGGGCCGCGGGCTCGTCTGCTTGCCGATGACCCAAAAGAGAGCGGAGGAGCTGGATCTGAAGCCGATGGTCGCCCAGAACACGGATTACCACGGCACTGCGTTCACCGTGTCGATCGATCACAAGGATACGACGACGGGCATTTCCGCGTATGAACGCTCGCTCACCGTTCGGGGCATTATGGATCCGGCAGCGACCGCAGCGGATTTCCGGCGGCCGGGCCACATGTTCCCGCTCATCGCCAAGGATGGCGGCGTTCTGCGCCGGGCTGGACATACTGAGGCGGCCATCGATCTGGCACGGATGTGCGGCTCATATCCAGCCGGCGTCATCTGTGAGGTGATCAAAGAAGACGGAACGATGGCCCGATTGCCTGATCTGGTGGAAATTGCGGAGAAGCATCAGCTCAAGCTGATCAGCATCAAGGATCTTATTCATTACCGCAATGCCAAGGAGCAGCTTGTTCATCGCGAAGTGGCCGTGCGCATGCCGACAGACTTCGGGGTGTTCCAGGCGGTAGCCTACACCAACGATGTGGACAACAAGGAGCATGTGGCCCTCGTCAAGGGAGAAATTGACGGTGAGCAGCCCTTCCTTGTGCGCGTTCACTCCGAGTGCCTGACCGGCGATGTGTTCCACTCGCATCGCTGCGACTGCGGACCGCAGTTTGAGGCTGCGCTTCGACAAATTCATGAAGCGGGCAGCGGAGTGCTCCTGTACATGCGTCAGGAAGGCCGCGGCATCGGACTGATCAACAAGCTGAAGGCTTATAAACTCCAGGAAGAAGGGCTGGACACGGTGGATGCCAATCTGAAGCTTGGATTTCCAGCCGACCTGCGTGACTACGGAATCGGGGCCCAAATTCTGAAGGATCTGGGTGTCCGCAAAATCCGTCTGCTCACCAACAACCCTCGCAAAATCAAGGGACTGGAGGGTTACGGGCTGGAAGTGGTCGAGCGGGTGCCGATTCAAATGCCGGAAAATGAAGACAACACCGCATATCTTCACACCAAGCAGGCCAAGCTCGGACACATGCTGGAGTTTGATGACATCGAGCAAAACGAAAGCAGCAAAATATAAATCATAAATTCTAATTCGAAAGGTTGATGACAAACATGGCACATTATTTTGAAGGTAATCTGGTTTCCGAAGGACTTCGATACGGGATCGTCGTGGGACGTTTTAACGAGTTTATTACAAGCAAGCTGCTGGGCGGGGCGCTTGACGCGCTGAAGCGGCATGGGGTGAAGGACGACGAGGTGGATGTGGCCTGGGTACCGGGCGCTTTCGAAATCCCCCTCATCGCCCAGAAAATGGCGGAAAGCGGCAAGTACGATGCGATTATTACGCTCGGGACCGTGATTCGCGGCTCAACGACCCATTATGATTATGTGTGCAACGAGGTGGCCAAAGGGGTGTCCGCCATTAACCTGAAGACCGGCGTGCCCACGATTTTTGGCGTCGTCACAACCGAGAACATCGAGCAAGCGGTCGAGCGTGCAGGAACGAAGGCGGGCAACAAGGGCTGGGATTCCGCGATGGCGGCCATTGAAATGGCAAACTTGACGAAACAGCTAAAATAGTGCTTATTTAATGTAGTGTTCTTTTTTAAGGACACTGCATTTTATTTTTGGCGGGAGGATTCACCGTGACCGTATTGTACAAGCTGGAGACGTTTGAAGGTCCGCTTGATCTGCTTCTGCATCTCATTGATAAAGCGGAAATTGACATCCAGGATATTCCCGTCAGCGAGATTACCGATCAGTACATGGCCTATTTGCAGAGCATGCAGGAGCTGGAGCTGGAGATTACCAGCGAGTTTCTCGTGATGGCGGCAACGCTGCTGTCCATCAAAAGCAAGCTGCTGTTGCCAAAGCCCCCGGTTATTGAAATGGACGAGTTCGATTTTTATGAAGATGATGATATTGACCCAAGAGCCGAGCTCATTCAGAAGCTGATAGAATATCGAAAATATAAAGGCATCGCTCGCCACCTCCACGAACGGGAATGGGAGCGCAGCCAGATATATTCCAAGGAAGCCGAAGATTTAACGCCTTATATGCCTGTGACGCCGGAAAGCCCGGTTGAAGGATTACATATTTCCGATTTGATTGCCGCCTTTCAGCGTGCCCTTAGCAAAGCGGTGAAGCGGACGTCTTACGCCCGCATTGAACGGGATGAAATCTCGGTCAAGGACCGAATTCGCCAAGTGGTGGACACGCTGCAGAATGTTGGACGCGGAGGGCGTGTGCTGTTCTCGAAGCTGCTGCATGAGGAGATGGAGCGGCATGAAATTGTGGTGACATTCCTGGCCATTCTGGAACTGATGAAGATGAAGCAGATCTGGTGTTATCAGGAATCCTTATTCGGAGATATCGTTATGGAGTGGAGAGGGGAAGAAAGACTTGATGGAATATCCGATGCTGAAATCGATTATTGAGGGACTGCTGTTTCTTTCAGGAGAAGAGGGGCTGTCGGTGAAGCAGCTCTCCGAAATTACGGAGCAGAAGGCGGAGCTGATCACGTCCGCACTGGAGGAGATGAAGGAGGACTGTGAGCGTCAGCATCGCGGGATCCAGATCGTTCAGATTGCCGGAAACTACAAGCTGGCTACGCTGCCTGAGCATGCGCCGTATTTTGAACGGCTGGCCTATTCACCATCCCGGTCCGCACTGTCCCAGGCGGCGCTGGAGACGCTGTCAATCGTTGCTTACCGGCAGCCGATAACCCGGGTGGAGATCGAGGAGATTCGCGGCGTAAAGTCCGAGCGGGCGATTCACACCCTGGTGAACAAAGGCTTGATCGAGGAGGTCGGAAGAGCCGAAGCGATCGGCCGCCCGATTCTGTACGGGACGACCAAGGCGTTTTTAGATTATTTTGGCTTGGCCAGCATCAAGGACTTGCCGGAGCCTTCCCAGTTCGAGGATACGGATCAGCTGGAGGAGGAAACGCAGCTGCTGTTCGACAAGCTGGACGGTCGGCAGCTTACGATTGATGATGTTGATTGAGATGGCCTGTTTGAGTTTACGTCATCGCTATATAAAACACGGTGCGCCAGACAAGCGGGGTTATCCCGCTGGATCAGGCGCACCGTGTTTTTTAGTATCCGCATCATTTTACGATCGAATTGCCATACTAAGCCAACGGGTATATTCATTGTCTGGAGGTAACGTGTGTGAGCATCTGGGTCTTACTGGCGATCGGGCTGGTCTTGTTGTTCGTCATCCTGCTGCTGATCGTGCTGAGCTCGATGATTACGATGAGCTTCGGCATACGTCTTAGCACCAAAGAATGCAAAGTAAACATACGCATCACCATGTTGTTTGGGCTGCTGCGCCGGGAATACGACATTCCGGTTAAGGTGGCGAACGGGGCGGTTGAACTGGAGATCAAGGAAGTGCCGGACAAGGAGGAGCAGGAGGAGGACGGGGACGAACCGGCCAAATCGATTCCGATGTCCTTCCCCTTGCGAGGTTTGAACGGCGGCCTTACCAAATCGCCGAGCTTCAAGCGATGGATGAAACGAACCTTGACCCGGATACGCCTGAAGGAACTCAAGTGGACGACCAGGGTAGCGCTGGACAACGCGGCCGAAACCGCGGTTGCCACCGGACTGATGTGGAGCATCAAGCATACGCTGCTTGGATGGGTATCGTACAAGCTGAAGATGGAGCAAATTCCGCAGCTTGACATATCGCCCATATTTAACGGACCGCCGCAAATTTCCACCGAAATGCGCTGCATAGCGGAAATCTCCTGCGGTAAAGCTATGTATGCTGGACTGGTACTTATGGTTCGCGTGTTAAAGATGAAAGGAGGAATTAAATCATGGCAGAACACCCAATTCAAGGCTTGATGCAAACCGCGATGGAGAACATCAAGGGCATGGTGGACGTCAATACGATTGTTGGTGACCCTGTAAACACACCTGACGGCAGCGTCATTTTGCCTATAAGCAAGGTGGCCTTTGGTTTTGCGGCCGGGGGCAGTGATTACAACGTCGAGGCAGGCGGGGATCACCGGTCTTCCGCTGATCATTCGTCCATGGATCACAACGAACTTCCGTTCGGCGGCGGCAGTGGCGGCGGGGTGACCATCAGTCCCATTGCTTTTCTCGTCGTCGGAAAGGATGGCGTTCATATCGTGCCGCTGGACAACCAGACGCATCTGTTCGAACGCATTATCGATGCGACTCCGTACCTGCTGGAGCAGGTTCAGTCCATGTTCCAAAGCGGGGGCGGTTCCTCATCCGCTTCGGCTTCCTCGTCTTCAAGCGAGCCAACGTATTCTTAAACGTCCAGCTGCTTGCTAGCGGAACATTGATGTAACGTCCATGCTTCAAACATAAAATGACGGTGCAGGCGTCTGCCTGACCCGTCATTTTATGTTTCTGGACCACATTATCTTGAATATGGACATACCTCATTAGACAAGTACATATACTTGTACAAGATTTCCGAACACCGGAGGATTATAAAAATGAACATGTTCAATCGGACTGCCTGCAGATCGCTGCTTGCGATCATGATGACCGTCGTATGCTTCGCTTATACCGCTCTTCCGGCCTATGCGCATCACGAGAATGGGCCGCCCAATCATGCTCAGGCTGCTGCACTCATTGACGTCACGTCAGGCCGGCTGCTGTACAGTAAAAACGGGGATGACCGCCTGCGAATTGCCAGCCTTACTAAAATTATGACCGCGATTGTGGCGATTGAGCAAGGGAAGCTGAGCGACAGGGTTACCGTATCCAAAAATGCGTTTGCCAAGGAAGGCTCATCGCTGTTCCTCAAGCTGGGGGAGGAGATGACGCTGGAGAACCTGCTGTACGGCTTGATGCTTCGTTCGGGCAATGACGCTGCCACCGCCATCGCCGAGCATGTCGGCGGAACAGAGGAAGGGTTCGTGCTGCTCATGAACGAGAAGGCAGCCGAGCTAGGACTTTCCAACACCCACTTCATGAACCCTCATGGCCTGGATCATGATGAGCATTACTCATCAGCCAATGATCTCGCGATGCTGACCGCCTATGCCCTCCAAAACCCGATATTTAGCGAGATTGTGAAAACTCCGACCAAGCGAGCGCCGAATCCGAATGCTTCATGGGACTACAAGTGGGACAACAAAAACAAGATGCTTCGGTTCTACGAAGGGGCTGACGGCGTAAAGACCGGGTATACGAAAAAAGCGTTCCGCTGTCTTGTCAGCTCTGCAACCCGGGGCGGGCAGCAGATCGCCGCAGTCACTTTGAACGACGGCAACGACTGGAACGACCATGCAACCATGCTGGACTATGGCTTCGAGCATTTCCCGCTGAAGCAAATTACGGTCAAGGGCCAGAAGATTCAAGGCCAGAGTCTCGTAAGCGGCCGTGATTTCATCTACCCGTTCGCTCATGGTGAAGAGGAGAAGCTGGTGAAGAAGCTGGTGCTCCGCAAGCCTGGCAATCCGGATCTTTCGTTCGGCATGCGCGGTTATATCGAGCTGTTGCTCGAGGGTCAGAAGATTGGGCAGGTTCCCGTTTATGCTGAAGGCAGCCCAATTCCCGATATTCCACAGCAGAAGTTAAGACAGCGCACAGCGTCCGCCTCGGCTCCATATGGCGCACTCAGCCTGTGGGAATCGGCCCGTGAAGTGCTGAAATCGCTGTTTGGCGGGGAGCGGAACTGATTTCTTCAGCAAGCACAACGCCGCATCGTTACGAGGGGGGAGCTTAGTTCTATGATCAATTGGATATGGATGGGGATGCTTGTCATTGGCTTTGTCTTCGCCGCCGTGAACGGGAATATCGACAGCGTAACCAAGGCGGCCTTCGATGGCGCTCAGACCGGTGTGACCGTCTCCTTCGGCCTGATCAGCATCCTGGTGTTCTGGCTCGGGATGATGCGTCTGGCGGAGGAAGCAGGCCTGCTGAAGAAGGTGGCGAAGCTGCTCAGCCCTGTCGTGCGATTCCTGTTTCCAGATGTGCCGAAGGACCATCCGGCGATGGGGTATATCTTGTCTAACATGAGCGCGAATTTGTTCGGGCTTGGCAATGCCGCAACGCCGATGGGGATCAAGGCGATGCAGGAGCTGCAGAAGCTGAATCCCGACAAGGAAACGGCGACGCCGGCGATGTGCACGCTGCTTGCGCTGAATACGGCCAGCATTACGTTGATTCCAACGACGCTGATTGCGATCCGGCTCAATTATGATTCTGCCAACCCGTCCGAAATCGTAGGCACCACACTTCTGGCTACGGCGATTGCTACCGCAGCTGCCATTGCTGCGGACCGCTGGTACCGGTTCAGGACGTTTCACAAGGCGAAGCCGCCAGGGGCTGGGGCCGGTCTGAGTACGGATGCGAAAGGGTGATGGACATTGCTGTCATGGTTAAACGTAATTTCGGCCTGGTCGATTCCGATCATCATAGCATTCATCCCTCTGTATGCTGCCACGCGCAAGGTACCGGTCTACGAATCCTTCGTTGATGGGGCGAAGGACGGATTCTCCACGGCGATTCAGATCATCCCCCATCTCGTTGGCATGATGGTGGCGATCAGCGTATTCCGCGCTTCCGGAGCACTGGAATTTCTTGTGGGCTGGACAGGCCCGTTTCTGCAGTCGCTCGGGGTGCCGAGCGAGGTGCTGCCGCTCGGCTTGCTCCGCCCGTTGACCGGGACGGGGTCGCTGGCCTACACCACCGAGCTGATTCGCGCCTATGGCCCGGACTCCTTGATTGGTCGCATCGCCTCCACGATCCAGGGAAGCACCGACACGACGCTGTATGTGCTGACGGTCTATTTTGGCGCGGTAGGCATCCGCAACGGCAGATATGCGCTCAAGGTCGGTCTTTTCTCGGATATCGTCGGGTTTATTGCCGCTATTGCCGTATGTTTAATCGTGTTTGGCTAATAAAATCGATGCAGGAGTATATTCGCCCATACTTGCAATCCATCGCTGTCATATACTGCTTTCAAGCCCGAGCTGAAGGAGTGATGGCATGGAACTCGAAGGATTCATCATTCATCATACCGTCTGCGGGAAAGACGATGGAAGCTGGGATTTCCTGATTCGCGCTGACGGTACGGTGACGCCCAGCCCCGCACCTAGCCGTGCGGGGTATATTTGCATTGCGCTCGAAGGGGATTTTGACCGCGACTACAACCTGATGACAAGCGCCCAGAAAGAGCAGCTGTTCACCGCCAGCAAAATCATTATGGAGCTTTCCCGGCTCTACCAAATGTCTCCGCTATACCTGATTCCCCACTCCAGCTCCTGCCCGGGAGCGCAATTTCCGTGGAACTCGCTTGTGATTTATCCCGCCGATGGTTATCATTAGGGATGAGGTGACCTAAAAGACATGGAGAGATTACAGAAAATTATGGCCCAGGCCGGAGTAGCTTCCCGCCGCAAGTGCGAGGAACTGATTCTTGAAGGCAAGGTGCAGGTGAATGGTGAGACCGTAACCGAGCTGGGCACGAAGGCCGATCCCGAACAGGATATCATAACGGTTTCCGGGAAACCGATCAAAAACGAGAAGAAAGTATATTTGATGCTGAATAAGCCGAAGGGTGTCATTACGAGCTCCTCCGATCCGGAGGGACGCAGAATCGTATCCGATTTCCTGAAAGGGGTCAATGAACGGGTATACCCGATCGGACGGCTTGATTATGATACCGAAGGATTGCTGCTCTTGACCAACGACGGCGAGTTCGCCAATATGCTGAGCCACCCGAAATATCACGTGCCCAAAACCTACTTGGCAACCGTGAAGGGGGTGCCTCACGGCACGGACCTGGACAGGCTCCGTCAAGGGATCATGCTCGAGGACGGGATGACAGCGCCGGCTGAGGTGGAATACAAGGATGTCGATCCGGACAACAAATTCGCCGTCATCACGATCACGATACATGAAGGGCGCAACCGTCAGGTGCGGCGCATGTTTGACGCGATATCCCATCCGGTGACCCGGCTCAAGCGGATTGCCTACGGTGATTTGCTGCTGCAAAACTTGAAGCGCGGCGTGTACCGTCATCTGACGCCGGATGAGATCAACCATCTGAAGCAGATGGCCAAAGCGGCCAAACCGAAGGCGAATCCCAAGGCGAAGAGGCAAAAACCCGACACATAATATTCAAAATGGCGAGCGGCGCTTGTGACATTTTTCGTTATAATGTTCATAGGATGTTCACAACCCGCTCAGGGTCCATATGATGAAAGTCATGGAAAGGGAGCTATCGCACAATGGGAAAGTCTAAAAAAAGCGTACAAGTAGTCATTCTGCTGGCGATTGTTCTGATCGGAATATACGCTGTAGCCACCGTGGTGTTCGGTTCCGACGGCGTGCCCAAGGAAGGGGAACGCGCCCCGGATTTTCAGCTCCTGGGCATGGACGGCGAAGTACATACCATGAGCCAGTACGATGGCAAGGCCAGAGTGATCAATTTCTGGGGCACATACTGTCCACCGTGTGTCCGGGAAATGCCTGCCCTTCAGGCACAGTGGGAGAAGTGGAGAAGCCAGGGGGTGGAAATCATCGGCATTAACGTTGGCGAGAACAACATGACAGTCGAAAATTTTGTAGCCAAAACCGGTGTCGAGTTCCCGATACTAAGGGACCCGAAACGGGAAGCGGTGAAGACGTTCGGGGTTGGCCCCATGCCGACAACCTTCTTCGTGACGGCTTCCGGAAAGATCAACCATATCCGGATTGGCGAGCTTGATTTGAGCACCCTTGACAAACAAATCGAACAGTTGGTGAACGCAAAATGAGTCAAGGTCCTAAATCACAATCTTTGATCCAGAATACGAAATGCGAGTGCGGCCATCAGAATCCGGTGGGTACGGTGCTGTGTGAAGCATGCGGCAAACCGTTGACGGAGGAAGCGGAGGCACAGCCTATTCTGGAGATGCGGTATGACGGGGTTGCGCGCAGGTCGCAGAAGGCCAATCCCGGTCTGATTGACCGGGTATGGAACTTCTTCTCCTCTGTCAAAGTGGCGATCTACCTGATCCTGATTACATTGATCGGATCGTCGCTGGGCACTATTTTTCCGCAGGAGAGCACCTTCCTGAATATCGACGGGTCGGTTTATTACAAGCAAGAGTACGGAACGATAGGGCATATCTATTACTTGCTCGGATTGTCGAATACATATACGTCCTGGTGGTTTGTCCTGCTGCTGATTATGATCGGCGCATCGCTGGTCATTTGCAGTCTGGACCGGGTCCTTCCGCTATACAAGGCGCTAAGCCGCCAGCGGATTCCGAAGCACATGTCGTTTTTGACGCGGCAGAAGGTCGTGTATCAAGGCGCTGTTGAGGAAGATGGAGCTGCATGGGTCGAGCGTGTGAAGCCGGTCATCCGCAAGAAAGGATACCGTGTCCGTACAGATGGAGGCACTCTCCTGGCCGAGAAACAGCGTTTCAGCCGGTGGGGGCCTTATATTTTGCACATTGGGCTTATCGTATTTCTGCTGGCGGTACTGGCTCGGAATTTACCCGGCCTGCATATGGACGAGCATATGGCTTTCCCGGAAGGGGAGCCGGTGCATATCAAGAATACGAGCTATTATTTGATGAATGACGGATTCGAGGTTGAATTCTACACGGAGGATGATTTGCCGAATGAATTCAAGGGACGGGGAAAGGTGCTGCCCAAAAGGTTTGAAACGCAGGCCATTCTGTACCGATGCGATGCTAATTGCGACAACCCGGCTGCAGAGCCGGAGCTGGTGGAGGTAACCCGTCACAACATCGAAGTAAATAAGCCTTTGAATTATGAAGGGCTGAAAGCGTATCAATTCGATTATGACCTGACGCCGATCCTGCGTTCAGTTTCACCGGTGCTCATAAACCGCAAGACCGGCGAGGAATACGGCAAGATCGAATTGTCGATCGGTGATCCTGTCAAGGAATATGAGGCAGGGGAGTACCGCCTGACACTGAGAGAGTATTATCAGGATTTCGGCCTTGGCGATAACGGAGAGCCTGTCAATCTGTCTTCACGTCCGAATGCGCCGGCCTATCTGTTCCAGATCGAAGGTCCTGATCTGCCGGGCGAGGGCATCCGATATTTCTACTTCCCGAAGCAGGTGGACAAGGAGCGCTTCCAGCAGGACGCCATTAACGCCCAGCTGGCCGGCGGCGAAGTTCTGTTCGACCTGGATGTGCAAGGCATGGAGGATGTGGATTTTGCCGCATCAACAACTTATTTGAACATACGCGTGGACAAAGCGATGCCGTTCATATGGGTTGGAGCTTTCATCGGCATGGTGGGCCTTGTCATGGGCTTTTACTTCCACCACCGCCGAATCTGGCTGCGGATTGATGAGGGTACTCTGACGCTCGGAGCGCATACGAACAAGAACTGGTTCGGACTGCGACGCGAGGTATCGGCCATTCTGAAGCAGATGGGGATCGATGTCGATGAAAAGTCACTGGATAATAACAGGGGGAGTCAATCATGACGCTAGTTGAAATCAGCAGCGACGCGTTTATAGCGGCCTTTTTTCTATACTGTGCTTCGTTTTTCATGTACACCATCGCTGTGATGGGACGCAGATTCCGCAAGCGGGATCCGGAGGCGCATTTGGCGAAATGGGGCAAAATCGCGTTTATAACAGGCGTTCTCGGCCTGGTCGGTCATCTGATCTATTTCTTTACCCGCTGGGCCGGCGCTGGGCATGTTCCGGTCAGCAATATGTATGAGTTTATGTCGTTTATGGCGCTGGCCATCATGATCGCTTTTCTTATTCTGTATTTCATTTACAAAAAATCGCTGCTCGGCTTGTTCGCGCTGCCGCTGACGATTCTGATCATGGCCTATGCGGCGGTGTTTCCACAGGAAGTGCAGCCGCTCATTCCATCGCTGCAGTCCTATTGGCTCGGCATTCATGTCACGCTGGCTGCGCTTGGCGACGCATTCTTTGCCGTCGGTTTTATCGCTGGTCTGATGCACCTGCTCAGAACGGTGGATTTCAGCCAGAGCGGCAAAAGCTCCCGCAGGGAGCAGCGGTGGCTGGAGCTATGCATGTTCCTGATCGTTGTGCTGATCGGCTTTATCGTATCGGTATACAGCTTCCGCGCTGGTGGCTACGAAGCCGTCTTCAACCAGCCGCAAGTTGACCCGGAGACAGAAACAAGTACAATAGTAAGAGTGGAATACAGCATGCCGCCACTTGTGGCGCCTTACAACAGCGAAACCGAGAGCATGACGTCTTTCCTCGGCATGAAATCGCCGCTGTTTGAAGCTCCGTCCTGGATGGAGGGTGTCAACGCGGGCCGGAAGTTCAATACGGTGCTGTGGTCCGTGCTGAGCGGTGCCATTTTGTATGGCCTGTTCCGTCTTATTTTGCGCAAACCGATCGCCTTGTTTATTCAACCTGCTTTGAAGCGGCTCAATCCCGATGATCTCGATGAGATCAGTTACCGGGCGATTGCCATCGGCTTCCCGGTATTTACACTTGGCGGGTTGATCTTTGCGATGATATGGGCTGAAATTGCCTGGGGCCGATTCTGGGGCTGGGACCCGAAAGAGGTATGGGCGCTTATTACCTGGCTGTTCTACAGTGTTTACCTGCATTTCCGGCTGTCGCGCGGCTGGCAGGGGAAGTATTCCTCGTGGCTGTCCGTCATCGGATTTATCGTTGTCATGTTCACGCTCGTTGGGGTGAACTTGATTATTGCAGGCTTGCATTCGTACGCAGGTACGGATTAAGCTGAAACATCAATAACCGAATAGCATTGAAAGGCAAATCAGAAGGGCCCTCATACAGGTGTGGAGGGCCGCTTCTGATTTTCCCTATCCTATATGAAGGAGTTGTCGCGGATGTCAGAGCATGAAAGCCGGATTCTGGTCGTGGATGATGAGGAGCGGATTCGCCGGTTGCTGAAGATGTATCTAGAGAAGGAAGGATATGAAATCGAAGAGGCGGAGGATGGTGAAACCGCTCTGCGCAAGGCGACGTCCGAAGATTACGGACTGGTCATTCTCGATGTCATGCTTCCCGGCATAGACGGCGTGGAGGTATGCTCCCGTTTGCGCCAGGTCAAGTCTACGCCGATTCTGATGCTTACGGCAAAAGGAGAAGAAATCAATCGCGTTCAGGGGTTTGAGGTCGGTGCAGATGATTATGTTGTCAAGCCGTTCAGCCCGCGCGAGGTGATCTACCGGGTGAAGGCAATTCTGCGCCGTTCGTCGGCGACGGCCTATCTGACAAAGGAAACGGCACCGAGCAACAGCATTGTGTTTCCGCATCTGGTCATTGAGCATGATGCGCATCGCGTCACGGCAGGCGGGCATGAAATCAGCCTGACCCCGAAGGAATATGAGCTGCTGCATTATCTGGCTTCTTCGCCGGACAAAGTGTTTTCCCGTGAAGAGCTGCTGAAGGACGTCTGGAATTATGAGTTTTTCGGCGATTTAAGAACGGTGGATACCCATGTGAAGCGGCTGCGTGAGAAGCTGAATAAAGTGTCCACAGAGGCGGCCGCGATGATTACCACTGTGTGGGGCGTCGGCTACAAGCTGGAGGTTCCGAAGTAACGTGGGCTTCCTGAGATCGCTTGTCGGCAAGCTGTGGCTTACGATTACCTGTCTGGTCGCCTGCGTGCTGCTGACGCTTGGCGTATTCCTGCTGCCGTATATTGACACGATGTTCACCAATTCAATGGCAATCAAGCGGCTGTTTACGTACGTATCCATTATCGGTTTTTCGATGACGACCTTTTTCGGACTGTTTCTGCTGACCAAAATTACGCAGCCGATGCAGAAGCTGATCGAAGCGGCAAACGAAATTCGCAGAGGGAACTATGGCACGCGACTCAATCTGGTGACCAGTGACGAGATCGGCGAACTGGCCAATACGTTTAACCATATGGCCGCGGAGCTGGAGACGAACATTCGCAACCTGAATCATGAGAAGGAGCATCTAGCCAGCGTGCTGCGCAGCATGAGCGATGCGGTCATTACCTTTGACAATCATGGGCAGGTCGTGCTGGCGAACCCGCAGGGGCAAGAAATCATGAAGGCATGGCAAGGCCTGGAATGGGATGAGGAGCTGCAGGGAGGCGGCTGGGCTGCCGATGTGCTGCCCAAGCCGCTTACCGAGCTGTATTATAGCACCGTAAGGGATGGCGAGGATAAAAGCGCGGACATTCATGTCAAGCACGGCATTTGGTCTGCGCATATGGCGCCGCTCTATTCAGAGGATGTCATTCGCGGGGCGGTCGTTGTCCTCCGCAATATTACCGAGCAGGTGAAGCTGGAGAAGATGCGGACCGATTTCATCGCGAATGTGTCCCATGAAATCCGCACGCCGCTGTCGATGATGCAGGGCTACAGCGAGGCGCTTCTGGATGGGATGGCCGCCTCGCCTGAGGAGAGCCGGGAGTTGATTCAGGTCATTCATGAAGAGTCGCTGCGGATGGGACGACTGGTGAAGGATCTTCTCGATTTGACCCGCATGGAGGCTGGTCACGCGGAACTGATGCTAAGAGAGGTCGATGCCGGTGAGCTGTGCGAGAGAGTCTACCGGAAATTCGCGGTCAGGGCCAAAGAGCGCGGCATTGAGCTTCACCTGAACAAGCTGCATGACCATCTGATGCTGGAGTCAGCGGATGAAGACAGGCTGGAGCAGGTGCTGACCAATTTGCTCGACAATGCGTTTCGTCATACGCCGACTGGCAAAGAGGTTGCCATTAACGTCAACCGAGTGTCAGTGCAAGCGGAGGAATGGCTCGAAATGGTCATCTCCGATCAAGGGGTAGGCATCCCTTCAGAGGACCTTCCGTTTGTGTTTGACCGCTTCTACAAAGCCGACAAGGCCCGTGTCCGCGGAGAATCTGTCGGAACAGGGATCGGGCTGGCGATCGTTCAGAACATCGTCACGGCGCATAAAGGGAATATTCACGTCGATAGCGAGGTAGGGAAGGGCACTTCCTTTACAATCACGATTCCGGCAAAAGCGCCAAAATGATAGATGATATGCTCTAGAATGGCAAAAAACACGCTCATCCCGAGCGTGTTTTTTGTTGAAGATTTGGAATTAATCTTGTTGTTCGTGAAACAGTTGGGGCTCTGTTAGCCAAGGACAATCTGCTGGGCAGTGTTCAGCTCGGACAGGCCGGCCAGCTTGATCAGCACGTCGCTAGGCACGTCCTTATCCACAGTCAGCAGCATAATCGCTTCACCGCCAACCACTTTACGGCCAACCTGCATCGAAGCGATGTTGACGCCGTTCTCGCCGAGCAGCGTACCGACACGGCCGATGATGCCCGGTTTGTCATTGTGGGAGATGAGGATCAGATGACCTTCGGGCGAGATATCGACCGGATATTGATTCAGTCTGACAATGCGCTCTCCGTAACCGAGCAGCAGCGTACCGGCAACGGTCTGCTCCGTGCCGTTCTGGGATTTCAAGCTGACGGTGACGAGGTTGGTGAAGTCTTTGGTTTTCGGCGTCTGGGAGACCACGACATGCAGATCGCGGCTCTTGGCCAGATGCATGGAGTTGACGATGTTCACTTCACTTCCGAGATGACGCTCCAGTACCCCCTTCACAATGTAGCGGGTAAGCGCCTGCGTATCCACCTCGGCAAGCTCACCGGCGTAGTCGACATGGATTTCTCTTACGGCATGGGCTGTAACCTGCGCTGCAACGCTGCCGAGCTTTTCGCCGAGGGAGAAGTATGGCTGCAGCTTGTTCATGACGCTTGCGGCCACGAGCGGGAAGTTTACCGCATTTTTGAACGGCTCGTTGCGCAAAATATGAAGCACTTGTTCGGACACGTCAATCGCAACATTCTCCTGCGCTTCAATCGTCGATGCACCCAGATGCGGGGTCACGATGATTTTCGGATGGCCGAGGAAAGGGTGATCCTGCTCCGGCGGCTCATGCTCGAAGACGTCGAAGGCGGCGCCGGCGACGATCCCTTCGTCAATGGCTTCCACGAGCGCTTTCTCATCAATGATGCCGCCGCGAGCGCAGTTGACGATGCGCATGCCGCGCTTCATCACTTCAAATTGCGGTCTGGCGATCATGTGGCGGGTTTGAGGAGTAAGCGGCGTATGGACCGTAATGAAGTCCGCATGGCGGATAATATCATCCACGGAAGCCAGCTTTACGCCGAGCTTGTCAGCCCGCTCTTCGGTCAGGAACGGATCGAAGGCCAGGATGCTCATGCCAAATGCTTTTGCCCGCTTGGCAACTTCGCTGCCGATGCGTCCCATGCCCATCACGCCGAGCGTTTTGTTCCGCAGCTCGACGCCGACAAAGGTTTTGCGGTCCCAGGTGCCGCCGATCGTTTTGGCATATGCCTGCGGAATATGACGGGCTAGCGCAATCATCATGGCGAACGTATGCTCAGCCGTTGTAATCGTGTTGCCGTCCGGCGCGTTGATCACGACGACGCCCCGCTGGGTGGCCGCCTCCAGATCAATGTTGTCAACGCCGACACCTGCACGGCCTACAACCTTCAGCCTTGCTCCTGCGCTCATAATGCGCTCGGTTACCCGGGTCTGGCTGCGAACGAGAAGCGCATCATATTCACCGATGATGGCAACAAGCTCGTCCTCTGTCAATCCTGTGTTCTTGTCTACCTGCACATCCGGTGCATCCATCAGCTGCTGAATGCCCAGATCACTGATCGGGTCGGATACCAATACTTTAAACATGGATAGTCAAGTCCTCCTTCTAATCCTTCGCATGATGATATATTTGAATAAGGAGCACGCATTGCTGCGTATTCCGTTATGCCAGAGGGATGCGCCTATATGTGTTGACGCGGTGGTGTGACAGAGAGTCTGACATGTAAAAAACTCCCGATCCGCATACTACTTCCGTAGTAAGGGACGAGAGTTATTCGTGGTGCCACCCTTATTCGCTGCCGATGATAAGGCAGCCTCAAGCGGTCTGATTGACCATGATTGGTAACGGAAATCATCCGATTTGCGCCTACTTACAAGTTCAGCGAAATAGCTCAGGAACGCTAAAGATTACCTTTCGCCACCGATTTCCACCAACCATCGGCTCTCTGAGGACGTTACAGCATCTTCTTTCCATCATCGGTTTCGTCGCGATTAATTTTTTCATAATGTATCATGGTCCTGACACTGTGTCAATAGGTCAAACCCAATCGGAAACGGGTTTATTTCAACGGATTAAGAAACTTGTCGCCTTGAATATCGTATAAATTATTTGCTATGATGCTTATGCCTACCTTGGACGCCACTCACTTGATATTTGACTGTCCCAATCGACCTCATGCAAGATGGATCCATAAAATCAAAGACGAAAGACAGGCTAATTATTCATGAAAAAATTCAAAATACGTGTCAAACGAATCGAAGCCCATCAGTTGAATGACCGCTTGCTGCTTATCAATCTGTACTTGACGCAGGCGATCACGCTGATTGTCGGAGGCGTATGGATTCTGCTGCAGAACAGAAACCCGCTCGGACTGCTTGCATTTCCTGCAGATTTGAATTTTCTGTATTGGGGACTCGGACTGGCAGGTACGATGCTTGTGGCAGATTTCGTCCTGTCGCGAATTTTCTCCTCAGAGGATATGGATGACGGGGGCATCAATGAGATGCTGTTTCGCGCAAGGCCGGTGTGGCACATCTTTGTGATTGCCCTTGTCGTCTCGATATGCGAGGAACTGCTGTTTCGGGGGGCTATCCAGCATGCATTCGGCCCCTATTGGACGAGTATTTTGTTTGCACTCATTCACGTTCGATATTTAAGGCATTGGCTGCCGACGGGTTGGGTGTTTCTGAGCAGCTATGGACTTGGATATGTGTACATCCACACGGGAACGCTGTGGGCGCCGATCCTGTGCCATTTCCTGATCGACTTTATATCAGGGCTGCTGATTCGATTTCGGAGGAAAGAGGACCATGAAAGAGCTTAGCAGATTGGAAAGACATCGGAGCCGCAATAAGGGCCGGAACAAGAAAACATCAGACGCTTCGCCCCATGGGTTGTCAGCAAATCACGCACCAAATGCACAAGTTGCATATGATAAAGAAGAGGTTGCCGCATCATCCGAAGGGTCCACAGCGTCCGGCGGACTGAGCAGGCGCAGCCGCTATCGGGGAAATTCCTCGGAAGCTGTGCCGAAGTCTGCGTCAAGCAGAGCAGCTGTGGAAGGGGAGGCGCTTGATGAGCTGCCGATGCGAACGAGGACCTATTCCTCGTATCGTGTCCGAATGAGCAAATGGTTTGTGAACTCATTGATTATTTTATTTGTATTGTTGATGGCTGCGCTGGTATGGTGGGGAGTAAAAGGCGCGCCTCCTTTGAAGGAGCTGCTGTAGATGTGGGAGTGGATTGCAGGGTCAGCCGCGGCTGCAGCAGGGCTGCTTGGCTGGATGAGCAAGGAAGCTTACGGGTATCGGTTGCGAAGGGAAGAGGTATGTTCGCCCCGCATTCCGGACGCTTTTAACGGGTACAAGATTCTGTATATGACAGATATACATCGCAGACAGTTGTCCGAGCGCAAGCTGCGAGCTTGGCTTGAAGAGGCGGATTGCGTCTTTCTCGGGGGAGATATTACGGAACGGGGCGTGCCCTGGGAGCGGCTAAGAAGCAATATGCAGCTGCTGCGCAAGTATGCGCCGGTCTATGCAGTGCTCGGGAATCATGATCTGAAGGCCGGTAAAGAACAGGTGCGCCAAATCCTGCGCGAGACGGGTGTCGTTCTTCTGAGCGACAAAAGCGTGGAGCTTGTAAAAGGGGCGCATCGAATCGTGCTGAGCGGTATTCAGCAGCCAGCCTCAAAATACCATCCCTATACCCGGTATCGGGGACGCAACAGGGAGGGGCGATATCATATAGTCCTCGTTCATGATCCGAGATGGGTGAAGGACAGAACTGATTATCCATACGATCTCGTCCTGGCAGGCCATACGCATGGCGGCCAGATCGTGCTTCCGCTTGCAGGTGCGGTGAAGCTGGAGAAGTTCTATCAGAGCTACAAAGCCGGCTGGTATGACCTCCCCGGCAAGGAGGACGGGGCGACTGCCGGGCCGCCTTTCCTGATCAGCAAAGGGTTCGGTACATCGCATCTCCCGCTGCGTTTAGGCTGCCCCGCTGAGCTTCATCTCATAACGTTAAAGCAAAAGCCTTGATTTCTTTCACGCCGGATGGCGAGAAGAATCAAGGCTTTTTGTTGCTGGGAGCCGGCACGCTTGAAGCGAACATAAGATAAGCTCGAGGTGCGTTAGCCGATCGTTACCTGATAGTCAATTCAATGCTCTCGGGGTGAACGAAATGGTATCCTTGCTGCTCAAGCTCAGTCAGCAGACCGTCCAGCGCGTCTGCCGTCCAGGGCAGTTCATGCATCAAGATGTTGCTGCCCGGATGCAGCTGATCCAGCACATTTTGGATGATTGCCTCGGGCTTGTTTTTATACTTGCTTTCCCAATCGAGGGAGCCGTTCGACCAGGTCATGTAGAGCATGCCGTTCTCCTCGACAATCGCTTTGACCGCATCGCCGCCTGATCCGAAAGGCGGTCGGAAAAATTTCGGTTTTTCACCGATCGTCTCCTCGACGATGTTCTGAACATCGACAATTTGCTGTCTGACGACCTCCGGGCTCTCCTTCTTCAGATCGATGTGATCCCAGCTGTGGTTGCCGATGATCTGGCCCCGTTCGTGGATGAGCCGGAGCAGTTCAGGATTTGCTTTCACGCGGTATCCGTTCACGAAAAAGATCGCTTTCGCATCATGCTTGTCCAGAATGTCGATCATACGATGGATCAATGCTTCGTCCTTCGGGCCATCGTCAAACGTAAGCAGCACCGTGTTCGCAGGCACCGATTCCTCATTCGGGACGATCCGGTAGACGCTGTTCATGTGGTACTGCGGCTGAATGGATGCGATTTCAGAACCCGGCGGCGCGGGATCGGCAGGCTGCTGCTCAGCCTCCTGCATCTCGTTCGGCTCGCTTGGGTTTTGCATTTGCTCCTTGCTTGCTGCATCTTGGTTCACGTTCATGTTCAATTCTTTCTCCTTTTCCATCTGTCCAGGAGATGACTGCTCCTGCTGGGCTTCTGGCGATGGCGCCGGGGCGCTTCCCTTGCCGGAATCCGCTCCGCAGGCGGTAAGCAGTAGACAGGCTGCCAAGAGCAGCACGGATGATTTCATGCCCATGAATTACATCTCACTTTCCTGTTTTTATGTCGAATGAGTCCAAGCCTTCGCGTCAACACTAAATCCGAGTTTATCATACGAAGGAGGTATTATTGTGAAAACTTCGTCATTTCTATGGGGAGTTGCCGTGGGATGCGCTGTAAGCCGGACGATGTCCCGCCGAGGCATTTCCCTCACGTCAATGATGAAAAACATGAACTTGGGCAGCTTCGCCAGCACAGCAATGAACAAGGTTCAAGGAATGAACAACAGCTCAGCGAGCGGTAAAGCATCCGCAAGTTACGGCGGCTCCAGCAGCCGTCAAACATCTGCACAGCACTACAGTCCACAGGCATCAAGCCATTCGAAGGCGGCAGATCTGAGCCAGATCAAGGAATTCATCCGCAAAAACCCTGATGTGAAGCATGAGGTGGAGGAAATCCTGAAAGAAACAGGTACGGTTGTACCCGGTTTGTAACCGTTAAAACCCTCGTTTGAATCATTCCCGGGGGGATATCCTATCCCGGTGAATGATTCTTTTTTCTATTGCTACATATTTACGTGCATTTGTGGTTATTAAATGATAAAATCAATTATATAAAACCATTTTTATCACGTCATATTGCAGGGATCATATTTTGTTATAAACTTTTGTTTACGTAAGGAGGATCCTGTCATGAAAATAGAACGTTTGAGTCAAGATAAGATACGGATTTTCCTCACGTTTGACGATCTGAGTGAGAGAGGGATCCAGAAGGAAGAGATGTGGCAGGAGATACCGAAGGTATACGATCTGTTCACGGAGATGATGGATCAGGCGTACAGCGAGCTCGGATTTGATGCAACTGGACCGCTGGCCGTCGAGGTTTTTGCCCTGCCTGCTCAAGGTATGGTCGTTATTGTAACGAGAGGAAAGTACGATCATCATTTCGGTGGCTTGTCCGAAGATGAAATGCCTGATGAAATTTATGAAATGGAAGTCACGCTGGATCATAGCGATACGCTGGTTTACGTGTTCCAGGATTTCGAAGTGCTCATCGAAGCCGCTCATATGCTAAAAGATTTGGTGAATGGAGCAGGAAAGCTTTATCACCATATGGATAAATGGTTTTTATATCTGGAGCCGGAGGAGCTCGATAGCGACAAGCTGCCGGCAGCCGTTGCGGTGCTTGCCGAATTCGGTGAATCCTCTCCGATGACAGAAGCTGTTCTGGAAGAATACGGGAACAAGATCATGCCACAGCATGCAGTGGACACGATCTGCGCCTACTTTCAGCGTCAGAAATAACGATGTGGGCGTGCGTGCCGGAACACAGGCGCGCAATTAACGGAGGGGAAATACATTGCTGTTGTTCTCGATTATTGCGTCAGCCGTGGCGCCGGGACTTGCACTGCTCACGTATTTTTACCTAAAGGACAGGTATGATCAGGAGCCCTTGCACATGGTAATCAAGGTATTCCTGCTCGGGTTCTTGATCGTGCTTCCCGTCATGATTCTTCAACGGGGGATGATCCTGTGGCTGGGTGAAAATCCGATAGTCGAGTCATTGCTGGTGTCATCCGGCGTTGAGGAATTTTTGAAATGGTTTGTTCTGTATCATATTATGTTTAATCATATGGAATTTGATGAACCCTACGATGGCATCCTGTACGCAACGGCCATTTCACTGGGTTTTGCAACAGCCGAGAATCTGCTTTATGCCTGGTACAGCCAGGCTGCTTTCGGCCCGATGATGATCCGGGCTTTGCTGCCGGTATCCGGCCATGCCATGTTCGGCGTTATTATGGGATACTATATGGGCAAGGCCAAGTTTATGAAAAGCAAACGCAGCCGGCGTTTTCTGGCATACTCCCTTTTGCTTCCTTGGTTTTGGCATGGTCTGTATGACATCATCTTGAACACGATGACCCACAACTGGCTGTGGTTTATGGTTCCGCTGATGGTGCTGCTATGGTACGGAGGAATGGGGAAAATCTCGCGGGCGAACAATCGCTCTCCTTTCCGGTTCATTAATCGCGAAGAAGAGATTATAACACATAACAAATAAGGGCACACTTCATCTTGAAGCCTCTGACTGCAACGTCAGGGAGGTATCAGGAATGGAGGTGCCTTTTTTGCGCGTAAAAGTGAGAATCCATTGCAAGGATTGCGGAGAGCGTTTCATTCTGCGCGGCAGAATGGAGCGCGGTCGCATTGAAACCGGATTTAAGCAATGCTTGTGTAATAACCGCGACCACTTTGAAATTGAAGAAGAACATTAGCTGGGAAAAGATGAATAAAGCTTCTTTCTTCTAGTCACAATAACGTCAGTGAGTAGATGAAAGGAGACAACGCATTATGTACAAACGTTTAAGCGCTGTTCTGTTTCCAGTTGCCACTGTATTGTTGATCGGGGCGCTGGTGTGGGGCTATCAAGAGAATAAAGAGAAGAATGCTGTTCTAATCAATGCGGAAAACCAGTACCAACGCGCTTTTCATGATTTGTCATTCCATTTGGATAAGCTTCATGCTGAACTGGGCAACACGCTTGCCGTCAGCTCGAAGTCACAAGGAATGCACCGCAAAGGCTTGATGAATGTATGGCGTATTACAAGCGAAGCGCAGAACGAAATCAACCAGCTTCCGCTCACACTGCTGCCGTTCAACAAGACGGAGGAGTTTCTGTCGCGCATTTCCAATTTTGCATATAAAGCAGGGGTTCGTGATTTGACGAAGGAGCCTCTTAGCGAGAATGAACTCCAGACCCTCAAGACGCTGTATTACAATTCCGGAGAAATCACGAAGGATCTGCAGGAAGTGCAGGAGAGGGTAATCACGAGCCGTTTGCGCTGGATGGATGTTGAAACGGCGCTGGCTAACGGCAGCCCGGAGGACAACTCGATTATCGACGGATTCCAGACGGTGAACAAAAGGGTGGAAAGCTATCCAGAGCTGGACTGGGGGCCGTCGGTGAGCAGCATGTACAGCAGACGATCTGTCAAAATGCTCTCGGGTTCTCCAATTACCGAAGAGGATGTCAGACGGAAAGCCCTGAAATTTACGGATGCGGGCGAGCAGGCTGACGTTCAGATTACGCTGAACGGCCAAGGCACAGATTGGCCTTCCTATACGGCGAGGGTGAATAGACCAAACGGTGCAATCAGCATGGACTTTACGCAAAAGGGCGGCCAGGTCATCTCCTATACGGATGAGAGAGAGGTCGGTCCTAAGCAGGTATCCGTTCAGCAGGCGATCGACAAAGCTCAGGAATTCCTGAGCCTAAAGGGGTACAGCGATATGACGGTCGTTGCCGCTGACCAATATGACAATCTGGCCAACTTCTCGTTTGTACATGAGAAAGATGGCGTATTGATCTATCCGGAAAAGGTGACCGTCCGCTCCGGGCTGGACAATGGCGAGGTGCTCGGTTTCCAGGCCAGCGATTACGTGTATGAATATCAGGAAGACCGTGAAATTCCGCAGCCCAAGCTGAGTCTCGCCGAAGCCGAGAAAACGCTGAATACCGAATTGAAGGTGCTGTATCACCGGAAGGCTCTGATCAAGAATGACAGCAATGAAGATGTATTGACGTATGAATTTGGCGGACGTATCAACGGGTCCCAGTATCGGATATACATTAACGCAGATACGGGACTTGAGGAGACCGTGGAAGTTGTTAAGGATGCTCAGGCCGGAGTAGAATAATTGCAATGGGATGAGCCCAGCATGGCGGATAAGGGAAAGAGCCTGTCCGCCATGCTTTTTTTGCGTTGTTAACGTGACCATAATTATAGCCTCGGAGTCACCGTCAGACGTCAATGTCCTAAAAAGGACTAGAAGACAAGATTTGGCATGATATAATGAAAACAAAGTCGATATGAGTAGGTGAAGCCGGTTTGTTTCCGAAAATCAATGATGTCCTTTACATTTCAATGGACACGGAAGATGAAAATGAAGCTAAAGCGATCTATAAATCCCGCATCGCGGACCTTGATGACAATGCCATGCTCATTGAAGTTCCCATTGCGGACGGAAGCGGGAGACTGAAGAAGCTGTATATCGGAGACGAGCTGTCCGCTTCCTTCACGACAGAGGGCGGCATGAAACATTACTTCAACTCGTATGTGCTCGGCTACCAGGAGGATGCTGTCCCGCTTGTGCGCATTCGCAAACCGGAGAAAGGTGACATTACAAGTGTCCAGCGACGCGGATATTTGAGGGTGACAGCCGAGCTTGAACTGTCGGTGACAACGAAGGGCAGCCCGCCGTTCCTGACCAAGACGGTTGACGTAGGAGGGGGCGGCGTATCCTTCCATCTGAATACCGATGTTGGACAGCGGATGGAGGAAGGCATGGTTGCTTCCTTCTGGATATTGATCCCGTACAAAAACGGCGCGCTCGAGCATGTGCCGTTCGAGGGGGAGGTCGTGCGCGTGCAGAAGCTGAGCAGCAGCCAAAGCGTGGCCATGGTCAAATTCGTTCAAATATTGGATGTGGAGCGGCAGAAACTCATACGGTTCTGCTTCGAGCGCCAGTTTGATTTACGCAAGGTGTAAGCCCAACCATGGGAGATTTCAGCCTGAATCCTGAAAGAAAGTTGGCTGGTACAGGATGCCATGCATCAAATGATAAGATCCAGGGCATACTAACCCCAAATTTCGACGGGAAAGGAAGCCATGTGTTGATGCGGGACAAGCTGGAAACTACGCGAACGACGATGGATGACAAGAAGGATAATCGCCTGCTGGACAAGCCTGCATCAGAGCTGTTTGACCGCTTTGGCAGCGTGCTGCTTCGCATGCTCGTATGCTTGCTGGTCGCCCTGATCAGCTTGCAGCTGCTTTTGCATTACAAGCCTGCGAGGCCTTATGTGTCACCGGTCGATCAGCTGGAGGGCGTCCCTTTGGACGAACAAAATGTAAAGGATTGGATGATGGGAAACATTCCTTCTCTTTTGCATCACTCTAGCTAGTGTGGTATAATTTTGACGTCGCAGGCAGGGCGCCTGCTTTTTTTTGAGGCTTATGTTTGAGGAGGAATGCCCCGTTGGTTATGCAGGGGACAGGTTATCGGGACAAAATTAACATCGCCATCGATGGACCTGCAGGGGCGGGCAAAAGCACGGTTGCCCGTATGGTTGCGAGCAAGCTTCAGTACATTTATGTGGATACCGGAGCCATGTACCGGGCGTTAACCTGGTTTATGCTGAAAGAAGGAATTCCTTCGGAAAATTCGGAAAATGTGCTTCAAAAGGCACAAAACATGGTGATTGAATTAAAACCGCATGTAAATGGCCAGAAAGTTTTGCTGAATGGGGAAGACGTCACGCCGTATATTCGGTCAAGCCAGGTGAATAACGTGGTATCGAAGTATGCGCAGATTGAGGGCGTCCGCACCAAGCTTGTTCACCTGCAGAGGCAAATGGCACTGGAAAAAGGCGTGGTCATGGATGGCCGGGACATCGGAACGACGGTGCTGCCTGATGCCGAAGTTAAGATTTTCATGACAGCCAGTGTGAAGGAACGCGCGCTCCGCCGCTACAATGAATTAAGCCAGACGGAAGACATATCGCTGGAGCAGCTGGAACACGATATCGCCGAGCGGGATCGTCTGGACCAGCAGCGGGAAGTATCCCCGCTTCGACGTGCAGAGGATGCCATCTTCCTCGATACGACAAGCATGAGTATTGAAGAGGTTGTCGATGCGATTGTTTCTTACTGCGTAATTCATTGGGATGGGGAGAAATAGGACATGATTTATGTTTTTTGCAGAGCCGTAGTTCGCGGAGTATTTGCAATTCTGTACCGATTTGAGTCAGTGGGCGTACATAACATTCCTGCTGAGGGCGGCGTGCTGATCTGTGCCAATCACATCAGTGTAAGAGACCCGATCTCGGTTGGCATTCACGTCAAACGCCAGGTGAAATTCATGGCGAAGGCCGAGCTTTTCAAAATCCCGGTTTTCGGATGGCTGATCTCCCAGCTGGGTGCATTTCCGGTTAAGCGCGGCGGCGTCAGCAAAGACTCCATCAAGATGGCACTGACCATTCTGCGCCAAGGCGAGGTGATGGGGATCTTCCCTGAAGGCACGCGAAATTCGGATGCCGCAGCCAAACGCGGGGCAGCAAGCTTCGCGCTCCGAAGCGGTGCAACGGTCGTGCCGGCAGCGATTGTCGGGAATTACAAGCCGTTTCGCAAGATGAAGATCATCTACGGTGCGCCGGTGGATCTGTCCGCATTCGAAGGCGATAAGTCTCCGGAAGCGCTGGATGCCGCTACGAACCTGATCATGGAGAGAATTTATGAGATGCGGGAGAGCGGGAAGCCGAATGTGAATTGATTTTCCAAGGATGTGCATAAAAACGATGCGCGGATTGGAAAGATACTACAACGAATAATGTTTTGAACTTCGCGATATGCGGGTTTAAATAAATGGGGTTTGAATTGAGGAGGTTATTGACATGTCGGAAGAAACAAGAAATCAAGAAGCTGCTGAAGTGCAAAGCCAGGAGCAGCTCGACCAAATCGTATCCTTGAAAAAAGGGGACACCGTGAAGGGAACGATCGTCAAACTGGAGGATAACCAAGCTTATGTAAGCATTGGATATAAATATGACGGTGTAATTCCTGTTCGCGAGCTGTCTGCGGTTCAGCTTGACAACGCATCCGAAGCGGTGCAGGTTGGTCAAGAGGTGGAATGCAAAGTAGTCAGCATCAATGACGACAAGGAGAGCCTGGTGCTGTCCAAGCGTGCGGTAGATTCCGAGAACGCATGGGAAGATCTGGAGAAGCGTTTCGCAGATCAAGAAGTGTTCGAGGTTACCGTATCGGATGTTGTGAAGGGCGGCCTTGTGGCTAACGTCGGCGTTCGCGGCTTTATTCCGGCTTCGATGGTAGAGCGTCATTTTGTTGAAGATTTCAGCGATTACAAAGGTCGTACGCTTCGCGTGAAAATCAAGGAGCTTGACCGCGAAAACAACAAGCTGATTCTTTCCCAGAAAGATGTGCTTGAGGAAGAGTTCGAAGCGAACAAACAAAAGGTAATGTCTGAACTGCAAGACGGCCAAGTGCTGGATGGCACGGTGCAACGTCTGACCCAGTTTGGCGCTTTCGTTGATGTGGGCGGCGTGGATGGACTGGTGCATGTGTCCGAAATCGCTTGGAACCATGTTGAGAAGCCTTCCGATGTGCTGTCTGAAGGTGACAAGGTTACGGTGAAAGTGCTGAAGGTTGATCCTGAGAAGGGCAAAATCAGCCTGAGCATCAAAGCAGCTCAGCCGGGTCCTTGGGAAACTGCTGGTGAGCAATTCAACACAGGCGACGTGGTTACGGGTGTTGTGAAGCGTCTTGTAACCTTTGGTGCATTTGTTGAACTGGCGCCTGGAGTTGAAGGCTTGGTGCATATCTCTCAAATCTCCCACAAGCATATCGGAACTCCGCAAGAAGTTCTTAAAGAGGGGCAAGAGGTTCAAGTCAAAATTCTGGACATTAACACATCTGAACAACGCATCAGCCTGAGCATCAAAGAAACAGAGGAAGCTCCTGAGCCGGCTCCAAGAGCTGAAAAGCCTTCCAAAGGTCCAAAAATCGACCTGAAGGACAACCCGAACGTTTCCCTGAACAACCAAGGGATGAGTGTTACGCTTGGCGAACGCTTTGGCGACAAGCTGAGCAAACTGAAGTAAGTCGGGAAAAGTAATGCTCGGTCGCGAATGACCTTCCATATAAGCGGCGAACCCAGCTTTGGGTTCGCCCTTTATTTTTGTACGGGGAATGGTGTCTGTGGGATGCAGAGCGCTTCTTGCGAGCATAATAGATGAAAGGTTAGCCAATTGTAGCGTTTTTTGCTATGATGATAAGCGTAAGAATGGACAGGAGGAGTGAATATGGCAAGACCCGTAGTGGCTATCGTCGGACGACCGAATGTCGGGAAATCAACGATTTTCAACCGGCTTATTGGGGACAGACTGGCCATTGTTGAAGATAAACCGGGGGTTACCCGAGACCGGATTTACGGAACGGCGGAGTGGAACGGCCGTGCGTTCAGTGTCATTGATACCGGAGGTATCGAAATTGACGGGGATGACATGATATTGAAGTCGATTCGGATGCAGGCTGAGCTTGCGATCGAAGAGGCGGATGTGATCGTGTTTATATGCGATGCCAAAACTGGCGTCACCCAGTCGGATGAAGAAGTAGCCCATATTTTGTTCCGTTCGGGCAAACCCGTCATTTTGACGGTGAACAAGGTGGACAACCAGCGGAGAGCGGAGGACATTTACGAGTTTTACAGCCTCGGATTCGGCGACCCTGTCGGCATTTCCGGAAGCCACGGCACCGGGATCGGCGATCTGCTTGACGTTGTCGTGGAGAAGCTGCCGGTGCTGGAAGACGACGGCTATGACGAGGATGTAATCCGGGTTGCCTTGATCGGGCGTCCGAATGTCGGAAAGTCCTCGCTCGTGAACGCCATATTAGGCGAAGAGCGGGTCATCGTCAGCGACATAGCCGGCACGACTCGCGATGCGGTGGATACCCCGTTCGAGAAAGACGGGCAGCGGTATGTATTGATTGATACAGCGGGGATGCGCAAGCGGGGCAAAGTATACGAAACGACGGAAAAATACAGCGTCATGCGTGCCATGCGTGCCATTGAGCGGGCGGATGTTGTACTGGTGCTGATCAACGGGGAAGAGGGCATCATCGAGCAGGACAAGCATATTGCGGGATATGCCTATGAGGCGGGTAAGGCTTCTCTATTCGTCGTGAACAAATGGGATGTTGTGGAGAAGGATGACAAAACGATGCAGACGTTTGAGAAGAAGATTCGCGATCACTTCTTGTTCATGACGTATGCTCCGGTTGTATTTTTGTCAGCCAAAACAAAGCAGCGTCTGCACAAGCTGTTGCCTGTCGTCAAGCATGTGGCTGAGCAGCACTCGCTGCGTGTGCAGACACATCTGCTGAACGATGTCATTTCCGATGCGGTGGCCATCAACCCGCCTCCGACGGATAAAGGGCGCAGGCTGCGCATTAACTATGCGACACAAGTGGCGGTTAAGCCGCCGACGATGGTCGTGTTTGTCAACGATCCGGAACTGATGCACTTCTCATATGAGCGGTATCTTGAGAATAAAATCCGGGCCGCATTTGACTTTGAAGGTACGCCAATCCGCATATTTACGCGGAGAAAGTCTGATGAAAGTTAGGGGAGAGTAGCTTGTTTCTGGAGACGTTTGCGATCATCATTAGTTATTTGCTGGGCTCGGTGAGTTTCAGCGTATTGCTGGCGAAATTGCTCAAGGGCATCGATATTCGTCAGCATGGCAGCGGCAATGCCGGGGCGACCAACACATTGCGTGTTTTAGGCAAAGGCCCGGCTATTTTAGTGCTTGTCCTGGATGTTCTGAAAGGTGTTGCCGCCGTTTGGCTCGGCCGCTGGCTTGGGACGGAGCAGGAATGGCTGCCGGGGCTGTGCGGACTTGCTGCAATTATGGGCCATAACTGGCCGCTTTACTTCCGCTTTCGGGGAGGTAAAGGCATCGCTACCGCCATCGGCGTGCTGGCGTCACTCTGCTTTCTGCCTGCGCTGTATGCCGGGATCATTGCGATTCTATCCATCGTTTTCACGAAATACGTATCTCTCGGATCACTGATCTTTGTGGTTCTGACCCCGATTTTTCTTATGATCGGGGGTTATCCGTGGCCGATTTTCTGGACCAGCCTTTTGATTTGTATATTTGCGATCTGGCGCCATCGCACCAATATCAGCAAAATCATAAAAGGCAATGAGAACAAGCTGGGTTCAGGAGGCAAAGGAAAGGATAAAGGAGGGAAGCGCGTTGTCTGACAAAATTGCTGTGTTGGTGGCCGGCAGTTGGGGAACCGCTTTGGCAAGTGTTCTAGCCTCCAATCAGTTAGATGTGGCGCTATGGACAAGAACGGAAGAGCAGGCAAAGGAAATCAATGAGCGACATACGAATGAGCGATATTTGCCGGGGGTAGAGCTGTCGCCGCGCATCCGCGCAACCTCCGTCATGGAGGAAGCGGTCTCCGGCTCGTCGGCTGTCATTATTGTGGCTCCGTCTTCAGCGATGCGTGCGGTGAGCAAGCAGCTGAAGCGCTGCTGGAATGAGCGCATGCTGGTCGTGCATGCGACCAAGGGTTTCGAACTTGAATCGCTGAAGCGGATGTCCACGGTAATCTCCGAAGAGCTTGGCTGCGATGAAGGACGGGTTGTGGTGCTGTCTGGACCGAGCCATGCGGAAGAGGTGGTCCGAAGATGCCCGACAACCGTGGTCGTGGCTTCATCTGATGAGCAAGCAGCCGCGGCGGCCCAGGATCTGTTCATGAACGCTTATTTCCGTGTCTATACAAATCGGGATATGGTTGGCGTGGAGCTGGCCGGTGCGCTTAAAAACATCATTGCGCTTGGAGCAGGCATGTCTGACGGCCTTGGCTTTGGCGACAACGCGAAGGCGGCATTATTGACGCGCGGCCTGGCGGAAATCTCCCGCATCGGAATCGAGCTGGGGGCCAATCCGCTCACCTTTGCCGGACTTGCCGGCATCGGCGATCTCGTCGTGACGGCAACGAGTCAGCACAGCCGCAACTGGCGTGCCGGTTCGCTGCTGGGACAAGGAAAGAAGGTCGACGAGGTGCTGGAGTCGATGGGCATGGTTGTCGAAGGCATTCGCACAACGAAGGCGGCTTACGCCATCTCTGAAAAATATGGCGTGCAGATGCCGATTGCGGATCAGCTGTATCATGTGCTGTTCAAGGATCGCGCTCCCCGCAGCGCCGTCGAAGCGCTCATGGGGCGGGACCCGAAAACCGAAATGGAAATGATGCCGCTTCAGACCTGGAAGCAGTGGCATAACACCTAGCTTATTCACCTTTCTTGCGGCCCTCTCATATAGTAATGTGAGGAATTGCCGGAGGAGGGTGGATATGAACAAAAGCTTTCACAAGGAAGTTCTAAACGCCATTAACAAGAAAAGCGGAAAGAAAATCTCATCAGGCGCCGTGAACAAGCTGGCCAGCACGGTAAAACCGTCTACGCTGCAAAATGAAGCCCAGCTCCGAAAGTTGATCAAGCAGGTATCTGCGATGGCCAACATTCCTGTCAGTGAAGAGACAGTGAAGGAGATTGTGGCAGCTGTCAAGAAGAGCGGGATGAACCCGAACAACATGGAATCCTTGATGAAAATGATGCTGAATAAATAATGCCTGATTGCTGTTTGGTTTAGTGAAAAAGCCGTTGGTCCATCCTGGACAGCGGCTTTTGTATTTATAAGAAACAGGGGGCTTCGCCTCTTGCATGGCGGTCAATTTGTTCAAGGAATGTTAGACAAATCCGAAGGTGAGGCGGCAGGAGTTTCATGCTATAATAGGTTGAATCATTTTGAACAGAGATGGGAGAGTTTGTGACATGGATCCGATGCAAAAGATGTGGCTATCCCTTGTCGCTTTATTGATTATGGCTCTATCCGTTGTCGTGGTTACGCTTGCACGAACGAAAACCAAAGGCTTTATTCGGGGAATTCTGTCGGTTGCGGCGTTCATGATGATGATCATCGGCTTTATATTGGGACTTGCTTCTATCATTTAGACAGGATGGGTGATCATATCCTGCGATGAGGCAAGCTTCAAGCGGAAGAGGTGTAGCATGACAATAAACGATATTCAGCCAGAGCTGAGCGAGGCGCTGAGCATCGTTGCCCGGCAGCTGAACCAAGCGGGTCCGAACTGGCTGCTCGGAGGCAGCTGTGGCCTGCTGCTGCAAGGCGTAACACTGGACAGACCGCCTCGGGATATGGATGTATATGCCGATGCAGAGGGGATTGGCAAGCTTCATGATGTGCTTAGTGACCATACGCTGGACAAGCCTGCCGTGGATGAAGAGGAGATGTACCTGTCGATACGGGGTCACTATGAGGTGAACGAGATTCTGCTTGAGCTGATCGGGGGTTTCAAGATCCGTGTGGGTGGCTCTGTCTATACGACCGAGATTGACAACCTTCTGTATCCGGCAGCTCCAGCAACGGTTATAAACGGGCACAGCGTCCATTTAATGCCGCTGGCGCATGAGCTTGTCTTTAACGTCCTTCGAGACAGGCCGGACCGGTATCTCGCGATATCGGAGTCAATCCGGCTTCAGCCGGAAGCCCATCGGGGCATCCTGGAACGGATGATGGGCAGCTATACATTTCATGCCGGGCACGTGGCCCTCATACGAGAGCTGACAAGTTAGGGGCGATAGCTTTGCGGGAGGAACGGCTGTTGAGGCAGCCGACTACATAGGATTTCCGTACATGAAAGGGCGCGAGTCACGTTGAGTTACGAGATTACGTTTCTGCCTGATGGCAAAACCATAACCGTCAGACCTTATACCACGGTGCTCGATGCCGCCAAAAAGGCAGGCGTGCGAATCCCGACCCGCTGCGGAGGCAAGGCGGGATGTCTGATGTGCAAGGTGACGATTGAGGAGAGCGAACGTGCGAACTGCTTGCCTCCTGAAGACAAGGAGCGACGCAAGCTCGGAGCGGCCTTGCTGGAGCGGGGCAGCCGGTTATCTTGCCAGACGAAGGTGACCGGACCGCTCACGGTGGTCGTTCCCGAAGACCCGCTCAAGGCAGCGGTTCGCAAACAGCTCGAAGCTGCAAAACAACGGGAATCCGATGATTGGATCTAGTTCCCGTTCTATATTTTATAGAGAAGGATGATGTAACGTTGAAGAAAATCACTTGGATGACCAAAGCTGTCAAAGCGGGCAGAACGCTTCCGGCCGCGGCGATCCTGGTGCTGTTGTCCGCGATTCTTAGCGGCTGTTTATATCCCGACAATCAGGCACAGAACAACAGGGTATCCTATGTGGAGAGCGTAAGAAATTTGCAGGCAGCCGTGGATGATTATTATCAACAAGAGGGTGTGCTGCCGATCATAACGGCAGGGCCTGAAATTCCCCGCTATGAGAAATTCAGAATTAACCTGGAGCAGTTGAAGAACACGGGCTACATTGACGACATTCCGGCAACCGCCTTCGAGAAAGGCGGCAGCGCTTATTTTCTGATCATCAACGAAGAGACGGAGCCAACGGTCAAAGTCATGGATCTGGGCACCGTACAGAAAGTAAATGATGTACAGATGTCTGTAAATCGGTACATGACCCAGCTCGGCGAGCTTCCGGCGGGTGAGGAGCTTTATCCGGGCTACTGGACAGTGGACGTTTCGAAAATTGATGCCCGCTCGACCGAACTTCGAAGTGTGTATTCCGGTCAGGACATGAGCTATATCATGGACGAAGCAGGCACAGTGTACGCGGACTATGCGTTTGACATCATGCAGGCATTGCAGAAGGATGACATTACACCGGCAGAGGATGAGGATTTGCGGATCTACCTGGAAAAGGCGTCCTTTTACGTGCCGGTGAAGTCTGTGCCTTACCGCTGGATCAACGGCGCCCCGCAAGCTCAGCCGGCTGAATAGGCGCAAGGCCTGTATTCCTGAAAACGCATCATATCTCTTAACTGAAGCAGCGACGATGCAAGGTGAGCTACCTTGTATCGTCTTTTTTTGTTTGGATGAAATTTGGGTCTCAGCAGGGCAAACCTATCAATTTTCCACATATGATTTTTCCGTGCTGAGGAATATCTATCAATTTCCGCGCATAAGTTTATCGAGGAAAGAATTGTGCGGGCGCTAGCCGGTTGCCCGGGCGATCATGCAGCAAAAAATTAGGACGAATGACATTCGGGCAACCGTCATATTTTCAAACCCGGTACATATGATGTTACTAGTCCAAATGCATGTACGAGTTACGCCGCTTTGCCGTTTCCATTTACAATCTACCGGATACCGGCGGCGGACTGCTGGCGACATTGTAAAGGCTGCTCATCTGTTGCAATGACTTTGCTATGAGTGGAACACGAAGCGGATGCTCTTAAAGCATTTTTCCTTCGGAGTAATTTGAGGAGGGGATCTCTCTTGGAAAAAGTGGACATTTTTAAGGACATTGCCGAACGAACCGGAGGGGACATTTACTTGGGTGTCGTTGGCGCTGTCCGTACGGGAAAATCAACGTTTATTAAGCGGTTTATGGAAACGGTCGTTCTCCCGAATATTACGAACGAGGCTGATCGTGTTAGAGCAGTCGATGAGCTGCCGCAAAGCGCAGCCGGGAAAACGATTATGACAACCGAGCCGAAATTTGTGCCGAACAACGCGGTGCAGATCAAAGTAACAGAGGGGCTTGAGGTCAATGTTCGCCTTGTGGACTGTGTAGGCTATGCCGTGGAAGGAGCCAAGGGCTATGAAGATGAAAATGGCCCGAGAATGATATCCACGCCATGGTTTGAAGAGCCGATTCCATTCCAGGAAGCGGCTGAGATCGGTACGCGCAAAGTGATTCAGGAGCACTCCACGCTCGGCGTTGTCGTGACGACAGACGGCTCGATTGCCGAGATTCCGCGCAGCTCGTATGTAGAAGCCGAAGAGCGTGTCATCGAGGAGCTGAAGGAAGTCGGAAAGCCGTTTGTGGTGGTGATCAACTCCACCCGCCCGCGGAGCGAGGAAGCACTGCAGCTGCGCAGCGAACTGGCTGAGAAGTATGACATTCCGGTCATGACCTTGAGCGCAGCATCGATGACCGAAGAGGATGTTACCGGCGTGCTCCGTGAAGTATTATATGAATTCCCTGTGCATGAAGTGAATGTGAACCTGCCGAGCTGGGTGATGGTGCTTAATGAAAATCACTGGCTGCGCAGCAACTACGAGAACTCGGTACGTGATACGGTGAAGGATATCCGGCGCCTGCGCGATGTGGATCGGGTAGTCAATCAGTTCATGGAGTATGACTTTATCGACCGCGCCGGTCTAAGCGGCATGAATATGGGGCAAGGCGTGGCGGAGATCGACCTCTTTGCACCGGACGAATTGTATGATCGCATTCTGATGGAAGTCGTTGGTGTGGAGATCCGGGGCAAGGATCATCTGCTTCAACTGATGCAGGATTTCTCCCATGCCAAGCGAGAGTATGACCGCTTCGCCGAAGCGCTGGAGATGGTCAAAACGACCGGTTATGGCATCGCTGCTCCGTCGCTGGCCGAGATGGCGCTTGACGAGCCGGAGCTGATCCGGCAGGGTACCCGCTTCGGCGTCCGGCTGAAGGCGACAGCGCCTTCCATCCATATGATCCGGGTCGATGTGGAGTCCGAATTCTCCCCGATCATCGGCACCGAGAAGCAAAGTGAAGAGCTTGTCCGCTACCTGATGCAAGACTTTGAGAACGATCCGATCAAGATTTGGGAATCCGATATTTTCGGTCGCTCTCTGCACTCCATCGTGCGGGAAGGCATCCAGGGCAAAATCGCCATGATGCCGGATAACGCTCGCTACAAACTGCAGGAAACACTGGGTCGTATCATCAATGAGGGCTCTGGCGGCCTGATTGCCATCATCCTGTAGACTCAATTTAATAAGAAAAGTTAAGGACAACCGTGAATGGGTCAATATACCTATTACGGTTGTTTTTTCATTTTCAGGTCGGTTCATGAAGGAAAAGCGCTTGAAATTATGAGATGGCTGTATTACTATAAGTTTGTTCCGCGTCAAGCATTTTATCGCGTGGATACGGGTAAAATACCCGATTGTACGTATATTTTGCGGCAAAACGGAAACAGTGAATAGCAAGTAGAGCACATTCCTGCTAGGGAGGTGAAAGACAATGAATAAATCTGATCTGATTGCACAGGTAGCTGAAGCTACAGAGCTGTCCAAGAAGGATGCAACGAAAGCAGTTGACGCTGTATTCGACGCGATCTCTGAAGCTCTGCAGAACGGTGATAAAGTACAATTGGTAGGTTTCGGCAACTTCGAGGTTCGCGAGCGTTCCGCACGCAAGGGCCGTAACCCGCAAACAGGTGAAGAAATCGAAATCCCTGCGAGCAAAATTCCTGCATTTAAACCTGGTAAAGCGCTCAAAGATGGAATCAAATAAAGATTTCTACATATTACCTACAGCAGAGGGTCGTGAATACGTTCACGGCCTTTTCTTTTAGCTTGAGGCGAGGAGGTCTCGATCATGGAAAATGTGCAGAACGGGGAATATTTTATCGTCAAAGCGCTGGATCATGGCGTGCAGGTCATCGGCCTTACGCGCGGTCAGGATACCCGCTTTCATCATACGGAGAAGCTGGACAAAGGCGAGGTCATCATCGCCCAGTTCACGGATCATACGTCCGCGGTCAAAATACGCGGCAAAGCCGAAATTGTAACGAAGCACGGCAAGATTGAATCCGGCTCCTGATTTCCATATTGCGTTTCAAGTCCCGCCGGATTGGCGGGGCTTTTTTTGCGTTACAGTGTTTCTACAGTAGGAATAGGTGTTAACCCTTTGTTAAAGGTACTCTTGATGGATTGACAGGTGTTGTCTATACTAGCACAAATGAATAAAAATACGAGAGGATGTTTGATCATATCATGGCAAAACCATTCAGAGAAGGCCAGTATGTTGTTGTCCCCGAAAATCCGGTATCGCTGTTTCTGTTCAGCAGCACGCGTTCCGCTTGGATCTGGCTCCTTGTAAGACTGTATCTCGGTTACGCCTGGCTGTCGTCAGGCCTAGGCAAACTGACGGCAGATGCCTGGACGGGAAGCGAAGCTGGCGCGGCGATCCGGGGATTTGTCGGGGGCGCGCTGGCGAAGGCGGAAGAAGGGAAGGACGTTACCGGATGGTATGCTTCCTTTCTCGAAGGATTTGTGCTTCCGAATGCCAAGCTCTTTTCGTATATGGTCGTCTACGGCGAGGTGCTGGTCGGACTCGGGCTTATTCTTGGATTGCTGACCGGGATTGCCGCATTTTTCGGCGGCTTAATGAATGCCAGCTTTTTATTCGCAGGTACGGTAAGCACCAATCCATTACTGTTTATATTGGCTACATGGCTGGTCCTGGCCTGGAAAGTAGCAGGGTGGTATGGACTCGACCGCTGGGCGCTGCCGCTGTTGGGTACGCCTTGGAGCCGCAGAAGAGGCTCTTAGGTACTGCTGAATAAGGCTGTTCTCACTCTAAAAGTAACATTCATCACTTTTACAAACGGATTTGTCAAGTACAATTCGAACAGACGACGGCCCTGAAATCCTGTAATCTGAAATCAGATCAAAGGGATAAAGGATGATGGGTATGGGAATCCGGGCTTTTATCAAACTGGTGGAGATACCGACGAAGGTTGCCAGCATGATACCATTTCTGTTCGGAACGTTGTACGCCCTGTTTCGGTTTCAAGAGTTCGACGGATACCATTTTGCACTGATGCTTGTCTCACTGCTGTCGTTTGATATGGCAACAACCGCGCTGAACAACTATTACGATTACAAAAAGGCGATTAAAAAGCATGGCTTCGGTTACGAAGAACACAATGCCATCGTCCGTTATAACATGAAGGAGCCGGCGGTCGTGTCCGTTATCCTCGTGCTGATCCTGACCGCTGTCGGGGCGGGACTTCTCCTTTTCTTGTCCACGGGCTGGCTGATCCTGCTGCTGGGCGGAATGTCTTTTGCCGTTGGGATATTGTATTCGTTCGGGCCTATCCCGATCTCGCGCATGCCGCTTGGCGAACTGTTCTCCGGGCTGTTTATGGGATTTGTCATCATCTTTATTTCGACCTGGATTCATGTGGCGGACAGCCACCTCGCAGTACTGGCGCTGCATGGCGGCGTGCTGTCCCTTCAGGTAAATCTTCCGGAGGTGCTGCTGCTGCTCGTTGTCTCGATGCCGGCCATCCTCGGGATTGCCAACATCATGCTGGCCAACAACATATGCGATATGGAGGAGGATCTGGAGAACAAGCGGTATACACTGCCTGTATATATCGGGTTCCGGCCGTCATTGAAGCTGTTCCGGCTGCTGTATTTCCTTGCCTATCTGGACCTTGCAGCCCTTCTTCTGATGAAGGTGCATCCCGTGTTAATTATGCTGGTGTTGATCACCCTCGCCCCGGTATACAAGAAAAGCGCCATATTCACGGCCGATCCCTCCAAGAAGAGGACATTTGTGATCGCGGTGCAAAACTTTGTGTTTATGAATGTGGCGAGGATTGTCGCGCTGGCGGTCACCGTGGCCTGGACATCCCCCACATTGTTCTGAACTGAATACGGATGGAACTTGCGTAAAAAGCAGGCATAGCCTGCTTTTTTTAATTGTACAATGAGGTATGGAGCTTGCCAGGCTTGAGGAAACTAAAGCAGAGGAGGGAGTTTCATGAAATATTGGAAGTCCGTTCAGGCTGTTGTGCTGCCGGCCTCAGCTGCGATGCTGCTGCTGATACTATTACTGGGACTGTTTACATCCGTGCGTGCCGACTCCGGGGCTGCGCCCGCTTTCTTCCCGCGTCATGTCCGCAATATGAGCGATGAGATTCTGGTGGACGCATTATCGAGCGTGCCGCTCCATTTGAAGATCAGTCGTGCTGACTGGGATGGCGGGGCGCTGATGGTCGATTTGCAGATGCCTGAACGCAATGTTGCTGTCCGGGATATCTATGAGGATGTCACCAGCCTGTTCTCTTATAGCTTTGAGGGCACCGACAATGTCGAACAGCTCTTCCTTCGCGTCATGGCCGTCGACCGCTGGGGCGGCAAGCGGTATTTGCTGCTGGCCTCGGACATGAGAAGATCGGAGTGGCAGACCTCTTACGAGGAGGCGCTGCTGAATTTGGAAGATGGCAGGATTCCGGAGCCGGTCTTGTCATCGCTGCATCTTACGGTCACCAATCTGTGGGAAAAGCAATTCATAGGCCGCTGAAACGGGTAAATTAGTACAGGAACAGGCATGTACGTGCCTGCATGATGTGTTATAATAGATTGGATTGAGAGCTTAATCGGATAATAGAACATCAAGTTGCACGGAGGCTGAGCATGAAACCGTATCGCGTACCCCAACTGGCAGAGAAATATATGAATTATGATATGATTCAAAATCATACGCAGCTTCCGAGCTTTCCGGATGCGCGCGTTCATTTGCTATACATATTTTTGAAGAACTCCGGGCGGAATACAGCGGATCAGGAGGAGTTGTATGCCCTCGTAACATCATTGGTTCAGCTGGGGCTGGATACGCACGAGAGCATCGATGCGACGACGGGCAGCCGGGGGGAGAGCCAGATGCGCTCCTTGCAGCTGAAAGTGCTGGCAGGCGATTATTTCAGCGGTCGCTTCTATCAGCTGCTGGCACAAAGCGGAAGCATTTCTGTCATCTCGCTGCTGGGCAGAGCGGTGAGCGATGTCAATGTGATGAAGATGAATCTGTACAGCAAGATGAGAGAAATGAAGCTGACGGCAGAGGAATACTTGAAGCACATGGTGCAGCTGAATATGCAGCTGTTCCTTTCTTTTGCATCCCTGCTGGAAGAAGCGGTGCAGGATAATTTCAAGGCCTTGCTGACCCAAGTGAGCCAATGCGAGACCCTCATTCGCGAAATGGATCGCTGCAGTTCTCCGGAGACCGGCAGGCAAGGGTATGGCTACTGGTATTTGCTGGAGCAGGTCAACGATGAAGAGCGAAGGCTTCTGACGGGTGACAAAAGCGATGCCAAGGACTGGAGAAAGCTGGTGCTGAAGCATAAGGTGATGGAGCGGCTGCTGGACAAGCTGAGGGAGTCTGTCCAGGCGGCGAGGCAGCTGATCCCGGGTCGTCATCCGGAAGGTCAATTTGAACTTATGCTGGAGCCGTTCCTAAAGCGTCTCGGCACATATCGCACCGTCGTTAGTGAAGGGTAGGGGGAACGCAAGTGGACAACGAGATTTCTAATGTGAAGCATGACGGGCGAAGCCCGAAGGAGAAATACGTTCACTCCGTATTCGAGAGCATTGCCGGAAAATACGATATGATGAACGATATTTTAAGCTTCAGAAGGCATAAAGCCTGGCGCAAGTTCACCATGAACCGAATGAACATGCGTCAAGGCGATACGGCCATCGACCTGTGCTGCGGCACTTGTGACTGGACGATCAGCATGGCCAAGGCAAGCGGAACCGGCGAAATCGTCGGCCTTGATTTTAGCGAGGGCATGCTGGAGGTTGGCCGTGGCAAGGTGGCCAAGGAAGGGCTGCAGGATCATATCCGACTGGTCCAGGGGAATGCGATGAGCCTTCCGTTTGCCGACAATCAATTCGATTACGCCACGATCGGCTTCGGGCTACGCAACGTGCCGGACTACATGCAGGTGCTGCGCGAGATGAAGCGGGTTGTGAAGCCGGGCGGGATGGTAGTATGTCTGGAATTGTCCAAGCCAACCTGGCAGCCTTTTAAATTCCTGTATTATTTTTATTTCGAAAAACTGCTTCCTCTTCTGGGAAAGATGTTTGCCAAGCGGTACGAACAGTATAAATGGCTGCCCGAGTCGCTCAAGCTGTTTCCCGGAAGGGAGGAGCTTGCCGAAGCTTTCCGTCAGACCGGGCTTCAAGAAGTTCAGGCCTTTTCCTTGACCGGTGGCATCGCGGCATTACATATTGGGATCAAGGAGAATCTGGATGTTTAAGAAAATACGAACTTATCTTGAAATGATCAAAGTGGAGCATACCCTGTTTGCTCTGCCTTTCGCATTTATGGGAGCCATCCTTGGCTCTGCAGTTGTGTTCGACCACCTTCCGTCTTGGGGGGATATCGGATGGATCTTCCTGGCCATGTTTGGCGCAAGAAGCGCCGCCTTCGGTCTGAACCGGATCACCGACAAGAAAATAGACGCCAAAAACCCACGAACCGCCAAACGGGCGATTCCGGCAGGCCTGCTCAAGCCTAATGAAGTCATATTATTTATTATTGCATCATTCGCTGTATTTTTCTGGGCCACCTACATGCTGGACCCGTTTGCGTTCCGGCTGCTGCCGATTGCGATATTCATGCTGATCATCTATTCGTTTACGAAACGCTTCACCTGGCTGTGCCATGTTGTGCTTGGTTTCACGACCGCGCTGGCCCCGCTCGGTGGCTGGGTAGCCGTTACCGGTCAGGTGGACTGGAAGGCGCTGCTGTTCTACGTGGCACTGGCCTTCTGGACGGCGGGCTTCGATGTAATCTATGCCTGTCAGGATCAGGACTTTGACAAGAAGGAAGGGCTGTACTCCATCCCGTCCCGATTCGGTCTTCATAAAGCGCTCTGGTTCGCACGCGGATTCCACGTCATCACCGCAATTGGCTTCATTGTTTTATTTTTTGTGACGCCGCTGAACTGGTGGTATTTGATCGGTATGCTGATTGCATGCGGCATTCTGTTCTATCAGCATTACATTCTGTCGCCGAATGATATGAGCCGGCTGCAGACCGCGTTCTTCACGATGAACAGCACGCTTAGCATCGTTCTGTTTGTTTTTACTCTGATTGATTTGGTGGTGCGTTATCGCTGATGGAAGACATTCGCGCAAAAAGCTGGGTAGTCGGTATTACGGGGGCTAGCGGCAGCATCTACGGCGTGCGACTGGTCGAAACGCTGCTGTCGCTTGGCTACCATGTCGATTTGATCATTACGAACGCCGGATGGCGTGTATTGTCTGAGGAACTGGGATGGGGAGCTTCGCAGCGCGAGGCCGTCCTGCACGAGAAGTTCGCCGGATACGAAGACGCGCTGACCTATCATCCGATCGGTGATATTGGAGCGACGATTGCCAGCGGCTCCTATCGGGTGGAAGGCATGATCATCATGCCTTGCTCGATGGGCACGCTGTCCTCTGTCGCGCACGGCACTTCGGACAACCTGATGGGGAGAGCGGCGGACGTCATGATGAAGGAAGGGCGGCCGCTCGTGCTTGTTCCGAGGGAAACGCCGCTCCATGCCATTCATTTGGAGAACATGCTGAAGCTGGCCAGGCTGGGGGTCAAGATTATTCCGGCTATGCCGGCCTTTTATTTTCATCCGCAAAGCTTGGATGATCTGGTTCATTTCCTCGTGGGCAAAGTTCTCGACAGCTTGAGAATCGAGCATCAATTGTATAGAAGATGGGGTGAGTAACATGCCGGGGACGAACAAAACAACCGTCATTGGCAAAATCAGCTACACCAATGCATGGCCGATTTTTCATTACGTGAACCCGGAGCTTCTGGCCACGGAAGCGGAGATGGTCACGAAGGTTCCCGCCGAGCTTAACCGGGGGATGAGCCGGGGAGAGATTCAGATCGGCGCGCTGTCCTCCTTCGCTTACGCAGAGGCAGCGGACAAGCTGCTGCTGCTGCCGGATTTGTCTGTCAGCGCCGACGGGCCGGTCAAGTCGATCCTGCTGTTTTCCAGACAGCCGCTGCACGAACTGACAAACGCGACCATTGCCATGACCAACACCTCGGCCACTTCGGTGAATCTGCTGAAGATTTTGATGGCCTTAAACGGCGGTTCGCACACCTATATGACAACCGAGCCGGTGCTTGAGGATATGCTGGAGGTCGCGGATGCGGCCTTGCTGATTGGCGACAACGCCATCCGGGCATCCTGGGACAGCAAGGACTATTATGTGACCGACCTGGGGCAATGGTGGAAGGAGCTGACCGGCTGCAGCATGACCTTTGCGGTATGGGCCGTCAACCGGGAAGCGGTGGAGCGGAACGCCGAAGGGATGGCGGAGATTGCGGCGATGTTCGAGGACAGCAAGCAGCGAAGCCTGCAGGATCTGTCGCCCATTATCGCGGAAGCGGTGGACCGGATCGGAGGGACAGCCGCCTATTGGTCGAATTACTTTACGAACCTGTGCTATGATTTTAATGCGCGGCATCAGGAAGGGCTGCGTTTATATTTGAAATATGCGCATGAGCTGGGGCTCTTGCAGCATGAAGTGACGCCAGAGCTATGGAACGAGAAATTGAGTTTGCGGGTGAAGAAATGAAACGATTTGACATTTTCGGAACACTCAAGAAGGATATGGACGTTATTGAGAAAGAGCTGTACCTGAGCGTGGAAGGAGACAGCCCCGAGCTGACCGAGACCTCTCTTCATCTGCTGCGCGCCGGAGGCAAGCGGCTTCGCCCCGTGTTCGTGCTGATGGGCGGGAAGTTCGGGAGCTATGATATCGAGCGGCTGAAGCTTGTGGCGGTTCCGCTTGAGCTGATTCACAGTGCTTCCCTGGTGCATGACGATGTCATTGACGATGCGGAGACCCGGCGCGGCAAGCCGACGGTGAAGGCCAAATGGGACAACCGGGTCGCGATGTATACCGGGGACTATATTTACGGCCGGGCGCTCGAGCTGACAACGAAGCTGGAGGCGCCTGAAATTCACCGTATTTTGGCCAAGGCGATGGTCGAGATGGCGATTGGCGAGATGGAGCAGATTCGGGATTTCTTCAACACCGAGCAGAATATCCGCCGCTACCTGCTGCGGATCCGCCGCAAAACCTCCCTGCTGATTGCGATCAGCTGCCAGCTGGGCGCGCTGGCTGCCAATGCTGACCGACGGGTAGCAAGCGGGCTATACCGTTTCGGCTATAACGTCGGCATGGCTTTTCAGATTCAGGATGACCTGCTGGATCTGTGCGGCACGGAGAAGCAGATCGGCAAACCACCGGGAAGCGATATGCGGCAGGGCAACATCACCCTTCCGGTCATATTCGCCCTTGGCGATCACCATGTGAGCGAGCCGCTGCGGCAAGAGCTGGATCGCATTCAGGCGATGAACGGCCAATGCGACGTATCGGAGGCAGTTCAGCTGGTGAGAGCGAGTTCTGGCATTGCCAAATCGGAGGCGCTGGCAGACCGCTATATCCGCAAAGCGCTGGATGCGCTGGATACGCTGCCTGATATTAAAACGAAAAAACATTTGAGAGAGATTGCCCATTTTATAACAAAACGTTCATATTAGGCTTAACCCGAACCAAGCTTTCTGTTAAAATACGGTTACAACATGTCATGATAGATCGCAAAAGCAGCTGACAAGATGATCCTGTATTGAGAGAGGAAGAGTGACAGGTCTATGGAACGTACTTTTCTAATGGTAAAGCCTGACGGTGTACAGCGCGGCCTTATGGGGCGCATTATCAGCCGTTTGGAGGACAAGGGTTTCAAGCTGGTGGCAGGCAAGTTTTTGCAAATCTCGGATGAACAGGCAAGAAGGCATTATGCGGAGCACGAAGGCAAGGATTTCTATCGCAACCTGGTGGATTTTATAACGTCCGGGCCGGTATTTGCGATGGTGTGGGAAGGCGATGATATCATCGCGCTGTCCAGACAAGTCATTGGCAAAACCAATGTGAAGGAAGCGCTGCCGGGCACGATCCGCGGTGACTTTGCGGCTCACACGCCCCACAATCTCATTCATGGCTCCGATTCGCCGGAGAGCGCGGAGAAGGAAATCGCCAATTTCTTCGAAGCCCATGAGCTGGTCCGTTATGAGAAGACGCTGGCTCCGTGGCTGTAAGAGGCGGCGTTGACCATGTATAGAACAATATATGAAAGCACGGGAATGATAGGATGACGGAACAGGTGACATTACCAGAAGATAAGGATTATATCGATTTTGTCCATAATATCGAGCGCAGCACGGGCATTAATCTCGCTGAATACAAGGAAGCGCAGATGAAGCGCAGACTGACTACGCTGCGGATGAAGAAAGGCTTTGATTCCTTTACCGTCTTTTACGAGGCGATGATGAAGGACAAGGCGTTGTTCCATGAGTTTCTGGACCGGATGACCATCAACGTATCGGAGTTTTGGCGCAATCCGAATCGGTGGGAAGTGCTTCAGGACAAAATATTGCCGGCACTAACGAGCCGCAACAGCGGGCAGCTGAAAGTGTGGAGCGCTGCTTGCTCCACCGGGGAAGAGCCTTATACGCTGGCGATGATTTTGGCGGAGAAGGGGTTGCTCGCCAGGACGAGCATTCTTGCGACCGACATCGATGACGGGGCGCTGAGCAAAGCGAAGGAAGGCATGTATCTGGAAAGATCGCTCAAGGATGTGCCGCCGGCTGTAGCTTCACGCTATTTTACCGAGGAGGGTCATCTGTACCGCTTCAGTGACAGTCTGAAGAAGGAAGTCAACTTCCAGAAGCAAAATTTGCTGACAGACCGTTTTGACTCCGGCTTTGATCTGATCGTTTGCCGGAATGTAATGATTTATTTTACGGAAGAGGCTAAGCACAAGCTGTATACAAAATTTGCAGCGAGCTTGAAGCCGGGGGGCTTTTTGTTCGTCGGAAGCACGGAGCAAATTTTCAATTCGATCCAGTACGGTTTGGAGAGCAGCGAGACGTTCTTCTACCAGAAAACGATCGCGGCTTCATAGGTTGGAAGCGAGCCTCGTGCTGGCGATGGCATCATACATAGAATGTTGATTGAACATGAAGAAGCGGCGGCTTTTTGCACATGGATTTTGAAGTTAGAATAACGAGAAGCGCTTTTCAATCCGTCGGATGGGAGGCGCTTTTGATTTAGACTGAGGTTTCTTGTCAAAGCTTACGACGTATACTATAATATCAGGAGATATTTACGGATTTTAGCGTTTTAACGCTTAAAAGTTTAAAGGGGGAAAAGCATCATGAGCCTACGCTATTTGACGGCAGGAGAAACGCATGGACCGCAACTGACTGCGATTATTGAAGGACTTCCCAGCAATATGCGCATTGATTTCGAGGCGCTTAATTTTCAATTACACCGGAGACAGAAGGGCTACGGCCGTGGACGCCGGATGCAGATCGAGAAGGATACGGCCCAGATTGTGGGCGGCGTGCGCCACGGATATACGACAGGAGCACCGGTGGCCTTGGTGGTGGAGAACAAGGATTTCACCCATTGGCGCAATATTATGAATGTCGAGCCGATTGAGGGCAGTGACGAAGAGAAGCGGCGGGTATTTCGCCCTCGTCCGGGGCATGCGGATCTGAACGGCGGCCTGAAATATAACTTGAAGGACCTGCGCAATGTTCTGGAGCGTTCGAGCGCAAGGGAAACAGCGGTGCGGGTAGCATGCGGAGCCATCGCGAGACAGTTCCTGGAGCAGTTCGGCATCAAAATTGCAGGGCAGGTCATCCGTATTGGAGAAATCGAAGCCCCGCCCCATAACCTCCCGATCGATGAGCTGATTGAGCGGACAGAAGCGTCCTCGGTCCGTGTGGTCGATCCGGAAACGGAGAAGAAAATGGAGGCTTATATCGATCAGATTAAAAAGGAAGGCGACTCCATCGGCGGCATCGTGGAATGCATTATTGAAGGCTTGCCCGTCGGCCTCGGCAGCCATGTCCAGTACGACCGCAAGCTGGACGGGCGCATTGCACAAGGGGTGATGTCGATCAACGCCTTCAAAGGGGTGGAAGTCGGCATCGGTTTTGAAGCGGGACGGCTTCGCGGCTCCCAGGTGCATGATGAGATCATGTACAACAAAGAGCGCGGATACCACCGTGCCACGAATCGTCTCGGCGGCTTTGAAGGCGGAATGACCAACGGCATGCCGATTGTCGTGCGCGGTGTCATGAAGCCGATTCCGACACTGTACAAGCCGCTGCAAAGCGTAGATATTGATACGAAAGAGTCGTTCACGGCCCAGGTAGAGCGTTCGGATGCCTGCGCGGTTCCAGCGGCAAGCGTGGTGATGGAGCATGTCGTGACCTGGGAAGTGGCCAAGGCATTTCTTGAGAAATTCGGCGGAGATTCCATGGAGGAAATTCGCGCCAACTACGAAAACTACCTGTCCCAGCTGGAGAATTATTAAGATGAGGACGCTGCATGTAGAGCTCGGCGAGCGCTCTTACCCGATCTACATCGGGTCAGGGCTGCTGGAGCGGCTCGGAGAGCTGAGCATCGCCCGGGGCATTAACCGTAACAGCACACATCTGATCGTGACCGATGACAAGGTGGCGCCGCATTATTTGCAGCAGGCCGAGGAGACACTGGCCGCTGCGGGCTATTCGGTCATCTCCCATATCGTTCCTGCCGGGGAATCCTCCAAGTCGCTGCAGACGTTCGAGGAAGTGATGACAACGGCGATTCAAGGGGGGCTGGACCGCAGCTCAGCCGTGTTCGCTCTCGGTGGCGGCGTGGTTGGCGATTTAGCCGGATTCGTTGCAGCTACATATATGCGCGGCGTAACCTTCGTGCAGATTCCGACGACCATTCTGGCGCATGACAGCAGCGTCGGGGGTAAGGTAGCTGTCAATCACCCGCTGGCAAAAAACATGATCGGCGCCTTCCATCAGCCGGTGATGGTGCTGTACGATGTCAATACGCTGCTGACATTGCCGCCGCGCGATATATCGGCCGGCCTGTCCGAGATGGTGAAGCACGGGCTCATTCTTGACCGTGACTTTGCATACTGGTGCCGGGATCATGCCGCAGATCTGCTGCGTCTTGATCCGGAGGCGCTGAGCTATGGGCTGGAGCGCGGATGTGCGATCAAGGCCGATGTTGTCTCCAAAGATGAGCGTGAGGGTGGCCTGAGGGCTATTCTTAATCTCGGCCACACGATCGGGCATGCGATTGAAGCTGTTGGCGACTACGGTAGATTTCTGCACGGCGAAGCGATCTCGATCGGCATGGCCGGCTCGGCGATGCTGGCCGAGAAGCTTGGACGGGACAAGGGGATCTATGAGGAGACGGTCAGCATGCTGAAGGCGCTGAACTTGCCGGTGACGCTACCGCCCGACGTGTCGGTCGATGATATCATGGCTGCGATGCAGCATGACAAGAAGTTTACGGAGGGGCGGATGGTATTTATCGTGCCAGAGGCCATCGGCGCCGTCAGCATTGTGAAGGATGTGCCGGTAGATGCGGTTCGTTGCGTCGTTGAAATGTTGAAGGGGGAGAGCGTATGATGAACCGTGGCATCCGGGGAGCAACAACAGTGACCCGGAACGATGAACAGGAGATTATGCAGGAGACGCTTCGTCTGCTCGAAGAGATGGTCAAGCGCAATGACCTTCATCCGGAATATATCAGCAACATTTGGATTACGATGACGCAGGATCTCGATGCGGCATTTCCGGCCAAAGCGATCCGCCAGCTTGAGGGATGGGATCTGGTGCCGCTGATGTGCTCGGTGGAAATTCCGGTTAAGGGCAGCCTGCCGCGCTGTATTCGTTTTATGGTGCAGGTGAATACAGAGAAGTCCCAGAGTGAAATCAAGCATGTGTATTTGAACGAAGCCAAGCGGCTTCGGCCCGACTTGTCGGAATCGGGTGTGCAGCCGTAAATATTTGGGGTTGCGTGCCATCGTATTTTTCTTGTATAGTGGATACAGAATAGCTGAGTAGAGTTTCGTATTTAGATGAGTTGAGTTTAGAAGAGCTGAGTTGAGAAGAATTACGTTCATAACAGGTTCAGAATCCGATGCTGCGGGCGATCGTCTGCTCATACATGCTCATGCGGGTAGGTTAGTTGTACCATTCGTATAACCTTTTTCCTGTGGAAGTGTGATTGAGTGAGAGGCTGTGCCCGGAGGAAGACGCAACAGGCGGCTTTCGAGGTATCGGCAGGCATGTGCACAGGCTTGTTTGTGTTATGCTGTGTTCGCGTTGAACCTTGCTCTCTTCAGGCATATACTTATCTGGTCTTTTACAAACCTCTACGTCAGTAGAGGTTTTTTTGCATTTAAATCATGTTCAGGGAGGGATTATTATGGCTAGTCCATCAATGGAGCAAGTGGTTTCTATGGCGGGCACATACAATCTGATTCCGGTAGCGATCCGGCTGCTGGCCGATATGGAAACCCCGATTCGCATTTTCCAACGTTATGCGGAGCGGAAGCGGGCATTTTTACTGGAAAGTGTTGAGGGCGGCGTAAGGTGGGCTCGCTACTCCTTTATCGGAACCGATCCCTTCCTTATGATCTCGGGAAAGAAGGGGCATATCGAGGTAGAGATGGAGGGCAAGCGAAGCAAGCTTGAAGGCAAGCCGGTGGAAGAGCTCAAGGCGCTGCTTCGCCGTTACAAAAGCCCGCAGCTCAAAGAGATGCCGCCGTTTACGGGCGGGGCGATCGGATTTTTCGGCTATGATCTGCTGCAATATTACGAGAAGCTGCCGGCACACGCAATGGATGATCTCGGCATGGACGATATCCGCTTCATGTTCTGTGATCAGATCATCGTGTTCGACCATGTGAAGCAGCACATTCTGCTGGTCGGCAATGTTCATGTGAAGCCGGGAGCTACCGATGAGGACATTCGCTGTGAATACCGGAACGTATGCGCCAAGCTGGAACAGACGGCAGAGCGGCTTCAGGACCAGGGGCCAAGTGAGAATGTGAACTCACGGGGGATTCCGGCAGATGTCGAACTCGGGGATATTCAGTCCAACATGAGCAAAGAGCGGTATATCGCCAACGTAGAACAGGCCAAGGAATATATTCGGGCCGGGGATATTTTTCAGGTGGTGCTGTCCCAGCGGTTCCACATCGAAACCGAAGTCTCCCCGCTGCATGTGTATCGTGTGCTGAGAGCGATGAATCCTTCGCCGTACATGTATTATCTGAAGATGGATGATGACATCATTGTTGGCACCTCGCCAGAGGCGCTGGTCAAGGTAGACGGACGGCGGGTGGAGACGAGGCCGATTGCAGGAACGAGGCCGCGGGGAGCCGACGAAGCCGAGGACAAGGCGCTGGCTGAGGATCTGCTGCAGGACGAGAAGGAGCGGGCAGAGCATCTGATGCTTGTGGATCTCGGACGCAACGATCTGGGCCGGGTATCGGAATTCGGTTCGGTCAAGTGCGACAGCTTTATGGAGATTGAAAAATATTCGCATGTGATGCACATGGTGTCCGGCGTCTCGGGAACGCTGGGCGAGAACAAGGATTTCTTTGACGCATTTCTGTCCTGCCTTCCGGCAGGCACCGTATCGGGGGCGCCGAAGCTTCGGGCGATGGAAATTATCGCGGAGCTGGAGCGCGAGGCCCGCGGAGCCTATGCCGGGGCGATCGGCTATCTCGGTTTTACCGGCAATATGGACTCCTGCATTACGATCCGGACGATTATTTTCCGGGGCGGCAAAGCGTATGTTCAGGCCGGGGCGGGCATCGTATGGGATTCGGTGCCGGAGAAGGAATATGAGGAGACGGTAAATAAAGCGAAGGGCATGCTCAAGGCGATTCGGGTCGCGGAAGCGATGTTCCCTGCTGTGCAGGATACAGGCGACACGATCAATCAGGATTATCTGTACGAATACACACCTTAAACTGGAGGAGGAATCAGGATGAACGGAATGGAACAGGTGCAATCCGCCATAACCAGGCTGATCGATGGGCGCGATCTGAACCGTGAGGAGGCCCGGCAGGTGATGCAGTGCATGATGGAAGGGCAGGCAACGCATTCACAGATCGGCTCGCTGCTGACCGCCCTGCGCATGAAAGGCGAAACCGTGCAGGAGATTACAGGCTTTGCCGAGGCGATGAGAGCGGCCGGCGGGCGCGTGCTGACAGAAAGAAGCCGGCTGCTGGACACATGTGGAACCGGCGGGTCCGGCATTCACAAAATCAACATCTCCACCGCTTCGGCGATCATCTCCTCCTCGGTATCGGTGCGCGTCGCCAAACACGGCAATCGTTCGGCATCGGGCCGTGCGGGCAGCGCGGATGTACTAGAGGCGCTCGGGGTGAATATTCATCTGACGGCAGAGCAGGCGAAGGCATGTCTGGAGGACATCGGCATATGTTTCTTGTTCGCCCAAATCTATCATCCGTCAATGAAGCATGCGGCCGCTCCCCGGAAGGAGCTGGGTATTCGTACGGTGTTCAATATGCTCGGGCCGCTCACCAACCCGGCCGGTGCGGATCGCCAGATGCTCGGCCTTTATGATAAAAGCAAGACCGAAACGATCGCCCAGGTGCTAAGCGAATTGGGACTGAAGCGGGCGCTCGTTGTATCTGGCCATGACGGGCTGGACGAAATCAGCATCTCCGGCCTGACCCGAATTTCCGAGCTGCGAGGCGGTGAGGTGCGGACCTATGATATTCATCCGGCGGATCTCGGACTCAAGGTTCATCCCGTTGAAGCCATACTTGGTGGAGACGCGAAGGAGAATGCCGCGATTATTCGTTCCGTGCTGCAGGGAGAACGCAGCGCGTATCGGGATATTGTGCTCGCGAACAGCGGAGCCTGTATCTACGTATCCGGTCTTGCGGACAGCATCGCCGAGGGTGTGCGAATGGCGGCAGAGGCTGTGGATACAGGATTGGCGGAAGCCAAGCTGAAGCAATTGATTACGAGGACGGGGGAACTTAGCTATGTATCTTGATCGGATTGTGGACACGAAACGAACGGAAGTAGCCCGGCTGCACGAAACTTTGCGCATTCCGGAAGCCGAGAGAAGAATCGCGGATATGCCGCCAACCAAAGGATTTGAACGCGCGCTGGCGAAGGGAAGAAAACGCAGCATGGGGCTGATCGCCGAGGTGAAGAAGGCATCGCCTTCCAAAGGGCTGATCCGTCCCGATTTTGACCCGGTTCAGATTGCGATAGCCTACGAGGCGGCGGATGCCGACTGCCTGTCGGTACTGACGGATGTTCAATATTTTCAGGGAAGCGGAGAATACTTGACGGCTGTTCGGGAAGCGGTGAAGCTTCCGCTTCTGCGCAAAGATTTCATCATTGATGCTTATCAAATCTATGAAGCGAGACTATTGGGTGCGGATGCGATTTTGCTCATTGCCAGCATTCTGACAACTCAGCAAATGTCGGAGTTCATGTCTCTGGCCGCAGCGCTGGATCTGGATTGCCTGATCGAGGTGCACGACCGGGATGAGCTGAACCTTGTGCTGGAGCTTGAGGGAGCGAATCTGATCGGAATTAACAATCGCAATCTTCGCACATTCGAAACGTCGCTTCAGACCACGGCCGAGCTGGCTGCATTCGTACCGGACGGGGTGACGCTGATCAGCGAAAGCGGGATTACCAGCGCGGCGGATCTGTCCTATCTGCATTATGCCGGCGCACAGGGGGTGCTGGTCGGGGAGCATTTCATGCGCCAGGCGGATATTTTCCGGGCGGTGTCGGAGCTGATGGGGCCTGCTCCCGTTCGCCAGGAGCAAGATATTAATGGGGTGGGATCATGAGTACAACCGCAGTAAAAATTTGTGGACTTCAAAGCGTTGAAGTGCTAAAATCAATGATAAACTTACCTGTGGATTATATCGGATTCGTATTTGCCAAGAGCCGCCGTCAAGTGACGCCGGCACAGGCTGCCGAACTGGCAGCTGTCTTGCAGGATTGGGAGGCTGGGCCGCCTCCTGCTGCGGTCGGCGTGCTCGTGAACCCTGATATGTCGTCGATTGGAGAGCTTATGCGCACCGTGCCGCTTCAAGTGCTGCAGCTGCACGGTCAGGAATCGCCGTCATTATGCCGGGAAGTGAAAGCGAGCTTCCCGGCTTCCGTATTTAAGGCGCTGTCGGTCCGCGGGGAGATGTCCCGGGAGGAGCGTCTGGCGCAGCTGGATTCGTATGCCGGCTGCATCGACGGATTGCTGCTCGATACGTATGATCCGGTCTATGGCGGAGGCTCCGGCTTAACGTTTGCCTGGGAGCTGATCCCCCCTTATATGGCCTGGGCGGAGTCGCAGGGCATCCCGCTGTTTATTGCGGGCGGCCTGGAGCCGGGCAATGTGAAAGAGCTGATCGCGCGTTATGCGCCGGACGGCGTGGATGTATCGAGCGGTGTGGAGCGGGAGCCGGGCGTGAAGGATATACAGAAGGTACAAGCATTCGTAGAAAGGGTGAAGGGATATGATACAGCAGCTTCCAGACAATAACGGACGTTTTGGCGCTTTTGGCGGGCGCTTCGTACCCGAAACGCTGATGAATGCGCTAATCGAGCTTGAACAGGAATACAACCGGTATGCGGAGGATCCTGAATTCAAGGCGGAAATTGCCTATTTACTGAAACAATACTCCGGCCGGGAGACCCCGCTCTATTACGCGGAGCGGCTAAGCCAACATCTCGGCAAGGCCAAAATATACCTCAAGCGTGAGGATTTGAACCATACAGGCGCTCACAAGATCAACAATGCCATTGCTCAGGGCGTGCTGGCCAAGCGCATGGGCAAGGAGAAGGTGATCGCCGAGACCGGAGCGGGACAGCACGGGGTGGCAACGGCTACGGTCGCTGCCCTGCTCGGACTTGAATGCAAGGTGTTCATGGGCGAAGAGGATACCAAGCGCCAGCAGCTTAACGTTTTCCGCATGAAAATGCTCGGTGCGGAGGTGATCCCGGTTACGTCCGGCAGCCGTACGCTAAAGGATGCCGGGAATGAAGCGCTGCGCTACTGGGTAAGCAACGTGGAGGATACCTTCTACGTTCTCGGATCGGCGGTAGGTCCTCATCCGTACCCGATGATGGTCCGCAACTTCCAGCGCATTATCGGGGATGAGACGCGCAGGCAAATATTGGAGAGCGAAGGACGCCTGCCGGATACGATTCTGGCGCCGGTGGGCGGTGGCAGCAATGCAATCGGCATGTTCTACCCGTTCCTGGAAGACACCGAGGTTCAGCTTGTCGGTGTTGAAGCGGCCGGCAAAGGTGTGGAAACCGAGTATCATGCGGCTACGATGACCAAAGGAACCCACGGCGTATTCCAAGGCTCCATGAGCTATCTGCTTCAGGATGAATACGGGCAGGTCAAGGAGGCGCACTCCATCTCGGCCGGTCTGGACTATCCGGGCGTCGGACCCGAGCATTCCTACCTGAAGGATATCGAGCGGGTCCAATACATGCCGATTACCGATCGGGAAGCGCTGGAGGCATTGCAGCTTCTGTGCCGGACCGAGGGCATTATTCCGGCGCTGGAATCCGCGCATGCGGTTGCCCAGGCCGTCAAGCTTGCGCCTTCCTGGAGCGAGGACAGCATCGTAGTGATCTGCCTGTCCGGACGCGGGGATAAAGATGTGGAGTCGATTATGGCCTACACGGGAGGGAAGACGCTATGAACCGGATGGATGCAGTATTTGAACGTTTGAAGCAGCAGAACGAGACGGCGCTCATCCCTTTCCTTACAGTCGGTGACCCGGATCTGGAGACGACGCTGGATATTATTGACCAGCTGGAAGCAGCGGAGGCGGACATCGTTGAGCTTGGCGTCCCATATTCCGATCCGCTGGCCGACGGTCCCGTTATCCAGCGCGCTTCGGAGCGTGCCTTGAAGGGCAAGGTGACGATCCGCTCGTGCATGCAAGTTGCCCTTGCGGCGCGGGAGCGGGGAAGCCGGCTTCCGTTCATCTTGTTTACGTATTACAATCCCGTCCTTCAAATGGGGCTGGACCCGTTCTTTGAAGAGGTTGTGGCCCATGGGATCAGCGGCTTGATTATCCCTGACCTGCCGATTGAAGAGGCGGCCGAGATCAGGCAGCGCGCGCGGCAGGCAGACGTCCATCTGATTCCGCTGGTCGCTCCGACCTCCCATGAGCGGATCGCCAGCATCGTGAAGGATGCGACAGGCTTTATTTATTGCGTATCCTCGCTTGGCGTAACCGGGGAGCGAGCCGATTTTTTTGCGGGCATCGAGGATTTTTTGAATACGGTCAAAACCTACAGCAATGTCCCGATTGCCATCGGATTTGGCATCTCCTCGCGTGAGCAGGTGGCGCGATTCTCTTCAATCTGTGATGGGGTTGTGGTCGGCAGCGCGATCGTGCGCCAGATCGAATCCAACATTCCGCTGCTGGAGAAGCAGGAGAGCCGGGAAGAGGGGCTTTTGCAAATCCGCAAGTTTGTGGCACAATTAAAAGGAACATCAGATTCCGCATAGGATTCAAGTTTACTAGTATATGAAAAGCGAGGCGAATGAGCGGATGAAACCGAAAGCGCATATCGTGAACCTCCCGGTGTACCAGCCGGGTAAACCGATAGAAGAGGTGAAGAAGGAGTACGGGCTGGATGAAGTGATCAAGCTGGCCTCCAATGAAAATCCATACGGCTGCTCACCCAAGGCTAAGGAAGCGATTCTGGCTGAATTGAATGAAGCCAGCGTCTATCCGGACGGGGCAGCAGCAGAACTGAGCAGCGAGCTCGCGGATTTCCTTGGCATCAACAGCGATCAGATCATTTTTGGATGCGGCTCAGATGAGGTGATCGCCTTGATTGCCCGGGCATTTCTACAGCCTGGCGATGAGACGATTATGGCCGATCAGACGTTCTCGGTCTACAAGAGCAATGCGGACATTGAGGGAGCAGTCAGCATTGAGGTGCCGCTCGTGGACGGCACTCATGATCTGAACGGCATGCTGGCGGCGGTGAATGACCGGACGAAGATCGTCTGGGTATGCAATCCGAACAACCCGACGGGCACGATTGTATCCGAATCCGAGCTTGTGAAGTTTCTGGATGCCGTCCCTTCCCATGTCATGGTGGTGCTGGACGAGGCCTACTACGAATTCGTGACCGATGCAGCTTATCCCGACAGCATCAAGCTGATGCAGAAGTACCCGAATCTGGTCGTGCTTCGCACGTTCTCGAAGATTTACGGGTTGGCCTCGCTGCGAATCGGCTATGGCCTTGGTGAGCCGGAAGTGGTGAAGCTGATCAACCAGGTGAGAGAGCCGTTCAACACGAGCCGGTTGGCACAGGCAGCCGCCAAGGCCGCGCTCCAGGATCAGGAATTTGTGGCGAACTGCCGCCGTTTGAACGCCGAGGGGATCGCTTATTTGCAGCAGGAATTTGATCGCCTGGGCCTCTCTTATTTTCCGGCACACGGCAATTTTATTCTGGTTAACGTCCAAAGACCGGGACAGGAAGTGTTCCAGTCCTTGCTCAGACAAGGGGTTATCGTTCGTCCTGGATTCAGCCGGTATCCGGATTGCATCCGCGTCAGCGTCGGCACGCCGGAGCAGAACCGGACCTTCATCGGCTTTCTTGAAAAAGCGCTGGGAGACGTAGTCGCCCCTGTGTAATTTCTGATTATCACTACTACTAAATGCAGCTTGAAACGAGTGAGTATACATGTCTATTCATATATCCATATTTGGCGTCGGCCTGATTGGCGGATCGCTCGCTTTATGCTTCAAAGGCAAGCCGGGCATCACTGTAACCGGATATGCGCATACGGAGGAGTACGCCGCACAGGTCATCGCCAAAGGCGTCGTCGATCATGTTACTTTGTCGGCGGCAGAGGCTGCGCAGGATGCGGATGTTATCTTTTTATGCGTCCCGGTGGGCAGCCTGGAAAGCTACATCCAGTTGTTAAGCGAGATGACCTTAAAGCCCGGCTGCATTATTACAGACGTGGGCAGTACGAAGGCCAGCATTACAGCATGTGCTTCTGCGCTTGCACTTAAGGACGCCTGCTTCATCGGAGGTCATCCGATGGCAGGGTCCGAACGTTCTGGCGTTGGAGCGGCATCCTCGCTGTTATTTGAAAATGCATATTATGTGCTGACACCGCCGGATGACGTTCCGGATGATAAGCTGCAGAAGCTGATCGACCTTCTAGCGCATACGAGAGCGCATATCGTCCAGGTTGAGCCGCGGCTGCATGATCAGATCGTCGGAGCGATCAGTCATCTGCCGCATATTATCGCGGTTGCGCTTGTGAACCAAATCCGCACCTACAATGACGACAACCCGCTCTACCGGATGCTCGCTGCCGGCGGGTTTCGCGACATTACGCGCATCGCCTCAAGCGATCCGCTGGTGTGGCGCGATATTTTATTGAATAACCGGGACGTGCTGCTGCCGCTGTTGCGGGACTGGAACGAGGAGATTCAGGGCTTTATTGCAATGCTCGAGAACAACAGCGGCCCGGGGATTGAGGAAGCGTTCCGCAGAGCAGGTGAATTCCGCAGCGAGCTGCCGGAGAGACGCAAGGGCAGCATTATATCCCAGTATGATCTGTATATTGATGTGCCTGACCATCCGGGTATTATCGGCAGCATTGCCACAGAGCTTGGCGCCCAGGGCATCAACTTGAGCAATGTGCAGATCATTGAGAGCCGGGAAGAGGTGCCTGGTGTCATGCGACTGTCTTTCCGGAACGAGCGGGAGCAGGAGCGGGCACAGCAGCTGCTTACCTCGCTGGGACACGCTGTATATCATTAAAATTCCCACTAATAAAAAATAAGCGGAAATAATTGCGTTTTCATGTTGACAAAATGAAAACGTATACATATAATAAAAGTACAGTATGGTTTCTCTCCACTCCTATCCAAACATTGCACTTTGTGCGACCGCCTTCCATGAGGAAGGCGGATTTTTTTTGTTGTATTGGGGATTCCCGGATATTTCACTGGCATAAACCTGAACTTTTCTCCATATTGTGCTATAATGCTAGAGTGCTAGTGTTGAAGATTTGGGGAAAATGCCAAATACATAGAATAGTCAGTCACCAAGAGGCGTAATTATATATGGTTTACGGAGGTCAGCACCGCTTGGGGTGAGGAGGAACACAAAATCATATGACGGATTCCCAGCTGATTCAAGAGATCAAACAAGGCAATGTGGAATTATATTCGGAATTGATGCGTCGTTATCAGAGGAAAATTTTAGCGTTTGTTTATCATATGTTGAAGAGCTCCGGGATGGAGGTTATGGCTGAGGACTTGTGTTCGGAAACGTTCTACAAAGCTTTTCGCAGCCTGAGCTCCTTTCGGGAGGTGGATGCCTCCTTCTCGACATGGCTTTATACCATCGCACGCAATACGGTGCTGAGCGAGCTGCGCAAGCAGCGCAGCGGCACGCTATCGCTTGAGGAGAGCGGCGTTGTACCGATCGCGCCTAACGAAGGGGCGCCAGAGCAGGCGATCCTGCGCAGTGAACGTGTACATATGGTTAGAGAAGCGATTAAGAAACTCCCGGAAAAGCAGAGATCAGCCTTGATCCTGCGGGAGTATGATCAATTGGATTATCAGGAAATTGCCGACATTCTCGGGCAAAGCGTCAGCTCTGTCAAGTCGCTGCTGTTTCGTGCGCGGGGCAGTGTGAAAATTCAGCTTGAACCGTATTTCTATGAGCCGGATTTCGAGGAGCTGAAAGGGATGAAAAGCAGATGACTTGCGAAGAAGCCCAGCAGCTGATGGAGATTGTCTGGGATTTGCCTGAGCATGATCTGCGGCGAAGACGGCTGCAGGATCATCTCCAGGGCTGCCGGTCATGTGCGGCTGAGTACGAAATGTGGGTCGAGAGCATGGAAATGGTTCATTCGCTGAAGCATGAGGTGTCCGATATCGAGGCAGAGAACGTGAACCGAAACGTGATGGATCGAATCTATCGCGATTTCCCGTGGCTCGTTGAGGAAACTTCGAAGAGCAGTGCCATCAGCCGGGTGTTTCGAAAGCGTCTGATCATATGGATTGCCGGCTTCCTGGCGCTGTTCGTGTCCAGCCTGTTGTACTTCGCCCTAACCGGCAGCAGCAGTGAGCCACAGCCGGAGGCTGCCCCGACGGGCATTATTCCTACAGGCGTGGCCGGGAGCAACTACGGAAGCTATAACATTCCGAAAACGAACAGTGGGATTATCGATCCGTTTGTCGCCGGGATGAAACCGACCGAGCCGGAATACTGGATGGTTCTTTCCATACTCGGTGTCGGGTTGGCCTTGATCTTCTTACGGAGGTTGAACCGGGTACGACGATAGATATAGAATAGGTGGAAAAGGAGTGAGGCCGCTATGCTGATTGGATTTGTTCGCCATGGACTGACAGATTGGAACGCACAGGGCAAAATTCAGGGACAGACGGATATTCCTCTCAATGATGAAGGACGCAACCAGGCGCGTCTTCTGGGCCAGCGGCTTCAGCAGGAGCCGCATTCCTGGGACTTCATCGTCAGCAGCGGATTATCGCGGGCCGAAGAGACGGCGCAGATCATTTCATCCTTCATCGACGTGCCGCTGCACGCTCCGGACGCCCGATTGCGCGAGCGCTCCTACGGCCAGGCCGAAGGCTTGACGGCAGAGCAGCGGGAAGAGCGCTTCGGTCCGGACTGGAGCCGCCGGGATGTCGGGCAGGAATCGGACGCCGCGCTGCAGGAGAGAGGGCTTTCCTTCTTGAAGGATATGCAGGATGAGCACCCTGATGCTCACATTCTGGTTGTGAGTCATGGCGGCTTTCTGGCTCAGCTGTACAAGGTGATATGCAGCGATTTGCAGCATGAGCGAATTGGGAATCTGTCCCTGACGATTATGGAAAGCAAGGGAGAGAACTGGTCGCCGATTCTGTACAACTGTACCCGCCATTTAATAACGAGCCAGTCTTGAGTTTTTTTCCGACACGGAGAAGATTAGGGAGAAGGTATATCCACAGGCAGTGCTGCCTGGCGGATTGCCTTCTTTTTTTTGTTTTAGTAGAAATTGTAGATGATCCTTCGGATGAATCATGATAGACGAGAGTTTGACATAAGCTGGTAACAGAAGGGTTGTCCCGCTAACATTCTACCGAACGATGCGATATGTTATAGCCTCCCTGAAAAATTTAGCGTGAATGTTTATACGGCGCCATTTTCGTTAAAAATGGGAATCAGGACAGCGAGAGTTGAAAGAGTAGGGTGCCGGAGGCTGCCAGCTTGATTTATTCAAGACCGGTCAGGTATCAAAACATTCAATCCATCCCATAATGGAATTAAAACCATACCTGGAATCCGGGATGGATAACGGCGAGGCGATGGTAGATGAATCTAGCGGATATGCTGACGTATGCCGACATCGGACAATTGAGCAATATTGCCAACCACTATCAGTGTGATGCCAAAAGAAACTCGAAGCATGAACTGATTCAGAGCATTTTGTCCAAGCTTGGACGCAGGGATTTTGTCGAGGAGCAGGTACGTGTGTTATCGGCAAAGGATTTGCGCTTTCTGAACAATCTTGTGTTTGACGCCCGCAGCGGATACAGCCTGGAAGAGCTGATTGCAGCCATACGTCATTCTTCCGTTGAGGATGAACCGAAGGCTGCCGGAGAGGAAAGTCCCCGGGAAGCTGTTGCCAGGTACCGCCGCAGCGGCTGGTTATTTAACGGCTTCACGCATTCGACCAAATACTTGTTTCAGGTGCCGGCCGATTTAAAGGAACGCTTCCGGGAGGTGCTCCGGGAAAAGCTGCTGGAGGATCTCGAATATGCAGCGCAGGAGCCGGAGGCTTACCGTGACGAGCAAGGGCTTGCGGCCGAGGACATGCTGCTCTTCCTCCGGTTCGTCGAGCGGCATGATATTGAGCTCAATCAGGAAGGCTTTATGTACCGGCGGCATCAGCAGCAGCTGATGGCAGCCTTGCATATACCGGAGCCGCTCATCACGAAGGGGGCGTGGCGCTTTGGGTACGGGCGTTCCTGCATCGAATACCCGGACCGGTTCTCGCTGCTGTACGACTATGCATACGCACGTCAGTGGGTTCGGGAGCAAGGCGCAAGGCTGGTGCTCACCGATCGCGGGAAGGCTGTCCTGGATGAAGGAAATCAAGTTAGCGTGTTGCAGATATTCCGCTTTTGGTTAAGACTCTATAAAGGGGCTGTCCCCAACATTACCTCGCTCGTATACTGGATCAGCCAGTGTGCACAAGAGTGGGTGACGGCGGAGTCGATGCAGAAATCGCTCTGCTGGTTAATCCGTCCCTTCTATTACGATTCGCCGCATAACATTTTGCAGCTGCGTGTTATCCGGATGCTGATGCATCTGGGCATGCTGAGAATCGGAGAGAGCGAGCGGGACGGAACGGTGATCCGAATGACAGCCCTTGGGATGAAAGCGGCAGAAGCGAGCCTGCACATCGGGGATTCCAAAGATTTTATCCATTGACAGAACAAGGTGCGCATTGCTACAATCACTCCCACCAAATTAAAGGAGTGATCGGTAATGGAGATCGGGTATTCGGGGGCTTTCCCTTCGGTTCACTCGTCGGTATTTGTCGCTGAAGGTGTCAAACTGATCGGTAATGTTCGGATCGGGGCTGATTCGAGCATCTGGTTTAACGCGGTGCTGCGGGGCGATCTGGCACCTATCACCATCGGCGAACGCTGCAACATACAGGATGGCGTTGTCGGACATGTCAATGCAGGACAACCGCTCCTGCTCGAAGATGAAGTATCGGTTGGACATTCGGCGATTATTCACGGCTGCACCATCGGCAAAGGCTCGCTGATCGGGATGGGCGCCATCCTGCTGAACGGAGCGGAGCTCGGTGAATATGCCTTGATCGGCGCAGGTTCTGTCGTCACGGAGAACACCAGGATTCCCCCGTATACATTAAGCCTTGGCACACCGGCCAGAGTGGTGCGGGAGCTGACCGACGCGGATCTGCAAAGGATGAAGGTCACGATGGAAAGCTATGTGATCAAAGGGAAGGAATACAAGACATTGTAAAATTCAGTTTGGAGGTGCATCCTAATGGATAAGATGAAGGTTACTTACGAAGTTATGTTAAGTCTGGCTGCTGAGATGGTATGGGACGAAGCTTTGCGCAAGCATCGGAGCGAGGAGCTGTATAAGGAAATAGACGCAGCCCTGGCTTCCGGCGACGAAGTGGCTTTCCGAACCCTGACGGATGAACTGAAGACTTTGAACTAAGGATTTTTGCATACAAAAGGGGAGCGCTAGGATGGCGGCCGCAATAGATAGAGCAAGGTGATCAACTGGGTCTGTCTATATGTTTTGTCACAGGTGCGGACAGAGGCGAAGTTTGTAAAACCGAAGAAATGCCGATCGGCATTTCTTTTTTTCTTTTTTTGCACTATAGATCATCTACTCTTATAATGTAAGAAAATATTGCAGGTTATAGAAAGGATGCATCAGCAGTGAAATTCAGCGAAGTGGAAGAAGCGTCATGGCCAGGGCTGGCCCTCTATTTTGATACGTGTCTGATCCCGTATACCGGGCTGTCAGGCGGAGAGAGCCCTTGGGAGGTCACAGCTGCACTGGAGCGGCTCCGAGATTTCATGGATCTTGTTGAAATCCCCTTTAAAGGAAGAATTGTTACATATCCTGCCGTACAATATGGCAATCCTAATGATATGAAGCTGCTTAACGAGGTTTGTCGAAATGTCAAATCCGGCGGTTTTAAATATGTGGTGGTTGTGTCGGCAGATGTGGCGATCTCGGAAGAGGATGTGCCTGAAAGCGCACTCGTCCTGTCCCGGCGCAGCATTGACATTCCAGAGGGCAAGCCGCTTGCGGCGGTTGTATCCCAAAAAATCAGCGAGATGTGGATGGGGGCAGCCCAAAGCTAAATGTGACGAAAATTCAACAATTTATTGATGGACTATTGGAAGCGAACCCAATTTTGGGCTTCAAATTCTTGACGGTCTGGGGTGCCTAATATATTATTATTATGTCCTAGTAAGTCGTGTGATTTAGATCATTGAGAACACATGAGAACGGTTGACAAAGGGGGTTGAACACAGAATGAGCAGCAACCACATTGACGAGCATGAAGAGTCGCACAATCCACCCCGTCTGAAAGAGATGTCCCGCAGACAATTTCTTACATACACATTGGGCGGTGCCACGGCTTATATGGCAGCGGGCGTAGTTTTGCCGATGCTTCGCTTCGCCGTGGATCCGATTCTTCAGAATAGGGAAGATGGATCATTCGTTAAGGTCGTTGAGGAGAGCAAAATTACGAGTGAGCCACAGGAATTCCATTTTGAACTCCAGCAGCAGGACGGATGGTACAACAGTACAGCTACGCTGACTGCGTGGATTCGTAAAAACGACGAGGGTAAAATAGTAGCGCTTTCACCGATTTGTAAGCATTTGGGATGTCTTGTTGGTTGGAACAACAACCAAAACTTCGCAAATGAGTACTACTGCCCTTGCCACGGTGCAAGATATACGGCAGACGGCAAGAACCTGGCGGTTGCACCGAAGCCGCTGGACGAGTATATGACCAAGATCGATAACGGCTGGATATACCTCGGCGAAATTGTACCTAATACTGTAGTAGAATAGGAGGCGTAGATTCGGATGTTGAAGAATGTCTACAACTGGATTGACGAACGTCTTGATATCACGCCGATCTGGAGAGACGTTGCGGATCACGAGGTTCCGGAGCACGTGAACCCAGCGCATCATTTCTCCGCATTTGTGTACTGTTTCGGCGGGTTGACGTTTTTCATCACAGTCATCCAGATCTTGTCAGGGATGTTCCTGACGATGTATTACGTTCCGGATATCATTAACGCATATAACAGTGTTGAATATTTGCAGACCCAGGTTGCCTTCGGACAAATTGTTCGCGGGATGCACCACTGGGGAGCGAGTCTGGTTATCGTAATGATGTTCCTGCATACGATGCGCGTGTTCTTCACAGGCTCTTACAAAGCGCCGCGTGAAATGAACTGGGTTGTCGGCATGCTGATTTTCTTTGTTATGCTGGGCCTTGGCCTGACAGGCTACCTGCTTCCATGGGATAACAAAGCTTACTTTGCAACAAAGGTAACACTGGAAATTGCGAACTCCGTACCATGGGCCGGACCGGTAATTAAAGAGTTGCTGCAAGGCGGTACGATTGTAGGTGCCGAAACGCTAACCCGTTTCTTCGCCATTCACGTATTCTTCCTTCCAGCGGTCCTTCTTGCCTTATTGGTTGCGCACTTTATTATGATCCGCAGACAAGGTATTTCGGGACCACTATAAGAAGAAGGGAGGCGCATCTTTATGGCACACGGTCATAAATCTGATGAAAAAGTAGTATACGTTGGCGATTCGCGTGTGAAAAAGGGCAACGGCTGGGTTGTGCCACCGGATTACACGGCATATCCAGGCAAGTCAGAAGCGTTCATTCCTAACTTCTTGCTCAAGGAATGGATGGTTGGTGTAGTTGTGCTTGTCGGCTTTTTGGTGCTGACGATCTCGGAGCCTGCTCCACTCGGTTATCCAGCTGATCCGGGCGCTACGGTTATCCCGATGCCGGACTGGTACTTCTTGTTCCTGTACGAGTATCTGAAGCTGCCGTATGCATCCGGGGACTATGTCGTGCTCGGAACGATCGGCGTAACGGGTATCGCATTTGGTGCGCTGCTGCTCGTGCCTTTCCTGGATACAGGGAAGGAGCGCCGTTTCTATAAGCGGCCGATCACTTCCTCGCTGATGATTCTGTCGCTTCTGGCGATCGTGTATCTGACCAACTCTGCATGGACTCACTATGTTCATGAGCTGGAAGCTAGCGGTCAGAAGCCGGAGCATATCCAGCGGGAAGAAGAAGCGCATGAACGGCATGCTGCTGGTCTGCCGACCTCGAATGCGAAGCAGCCGCAAGAGCAAGAGGTTGCCATTGTGGATCCGGATAATCCGGCTATGGAAATTTATAAGAAAGCTACCTGCATCAACTGCCACGCTGCAGATCTGAAAGGGCAAGGCGCTCCTTCCTTGCGCGGTGTCGGTGATACGCACTCGAAGGAAGAAATTCTGGCGATTATTCATAATGGTCAGGGCAACATGCCTCCGATGACGCAGGCTGCGGAAGCTGCTGGCGTAACAGAGGAACAGCTTGATCAGCTGGCAGAATGGCTGGCAAGCCAGAAATCCAATACTGAGTAATAGGATGAACATCCCTAAGAAACCTGATCGCAGTTAGCGGTCAGGTTTCTTCTATTGTAATAGAAGCTTCATCCCATCAGGTCCGTGCAAGACATGGCTGGGTAGAGCATGCCGCGATAGGGCGCATACAGCTGGCAGGGCCGCTGACTTTTGTGCCTGGTCTGGATATCCAAACTTTTGCATAGCCGACCCGGCGTGGTAAAATAAGACTTGCATTTCCGAAATCATGAGAACGGGAGGCTTTTGCTTGTCCATCAAACAACTTTGGAGTCGCAAATTTCTAGGCAATCGCTACATATTATGGTTATTGTTCATCACGAACCTGTTAGGCACCGTTTACGGTTACATATGGTATGGCAATCAGTTGAAATATACCTGGCAGGAAGGCCTCATATGGCAGCTTATCTTTGTACCGGATAGTCCGACAGCGAGTCTGTTCTTTACGATTGCGCTGCTTCTGCTGCTGTACCCGCCTAGAAGAATGCTTGGGATGCTGGCCCAGCAGCTGATTGAAGCGCTTGCGGTCGTCACCTCTGTCAAGTACGGGATCTGGGCGGTTGCGATCATCTTTGCCGGACAGTGGCAGGGGGATGTGCTCGTATGGCAGGACTGGATGCTGGTCGTCTCGCATACGGCCATGGCGGTGGAGGCGCTGCTGTATGTGCGGCTGTTCCATTTCCGCAGAGCGGCTCTGGCGGTGGCCATCGCCTGGACGCTGATCAACGATACGGTGGATTATACGTTTGGGTTATACCCTTGGTTGCCATCCGTCCTTCAGGACGATCTGGGCGCGGTTGAAATCTTCACCTTCTCGCTTACGCTATTCAGCGGCCTGCTGGCCTGGATCGCCTGGCGATTCGCCCGCAAGGGCCATGCGCTGCGCTGATCCGCCCGCTATGCTTGTTCTATCGGCATCCCTTCTGCCATACAATACGGTAGGAGGGATGTCCTGTGGTTCGAGTTGGTATCACATTCAAAATGGGAGCAGCACTGCTGCTGATGTTATGCCTGGTCTTCCCAACCGCCGAGCTGTCAATTTCATCAGCAATGGGGAAGTCGGTGCCGTCTGACGCATCAGCCATCCAGGCTGACGCGTTCAACAAACAGGTGGAGCAAATGTACCGCCATGTGCAGGACGGCCATATGCAGGCCGTTCAGGAGGATCTGCGCCGGATATCCAGCTTGTTCGAAGCTTCTTCCTTTGAGGGGCTGACCGGGGTGGAGGGCATTCATATATTGGCAGAGTGCATTATTGAGATGAAGGAAGCGACAGCTAGAGCCTCGGCGGAGCCGCAGCATTGGATGCTGGCCGCAGGCAAGCTGCGGTTGGCGGCGGACAGCCTTGTCCATACGCACGATGCGCTGTGGCTGCAATATTTTAAATTAATTCGCGAAGATTTGCAGTTGATGGATCAGCATGCCGCTAAGGGCGATGCCCGGTCCGTGAAAACCGCTTATGAAAATTTAAAGCAGCGCCATGAGCTGATCCGGCCGGCGATGGTAATCCAGCGCAAGCCGGAGGAAGTGAACATGCTGGATTCCTGGTTATCGTATGCTGGCGGTGTCACTGCCTCCTCGGATTTGGAGCAGGTACGGAAGATCGTTCCGCAAGGGGAGGAGCTGATCAATATGCTGTTCGGCAAGAAGAAGGATGAGCCAGCTCTGGCTCCGCTCAGCGAAGCCAAGGACCCCTGGGCCTGGCAGCTCGTGCTGGCCGCATTCATTGTTGCTGCACTCACGTTTGTAGGCTACCGCAAATACCGGGGGCAGCAATATACCTCGAAGCCGATTTTTCCTCGTAAAATGTAACAAGAAGAGCCATCCAGTCCGGCTTCTACCGGCAGATGGCTCTCTTTGTTGCGTTATTCTTCTCTAAATCCTTCGCCGTGCACATCATTGACATCATTAATAATAATGAACGCTCTCGGATCGACCGATTTGGCGATGCCGGTCAACCGGCGAATTTCATGTCTGGAGACCACGCAGTAAGCCATATGCTTGGCTCGCTTCGAGTATACGCCGATGGCGGGAATAAGGGTTACCCCGCGCTCCATCTCCACCGTGATCCGGTCGGCGATTTCCGGCGCGTGATCGCTAATGATGGTGAAGGCCTTGGCAGCGTACGCCCCTTCCTGGATAAAGTCAATCACCCGCGCTGCGATAAAGACGGCAACCAGCGTATATAGAATCTGTTCCAGCTCAATGTAGATCAGCGACAGCCCGATAATGATCACATCGAGTGTCAGAATGATCTGTCCCATGCTGAATCCGAATTTCCGGTTCAAAATGCGGGCGATGATGTCGGAGCCTCCGGTCGTTCCTCCGAAGCGGAATACGATGCCAAGTCCGGCTCCCAGCGTGACACCCGCATATAAGGAGGCCAGGATGTAGTCGTGCTCGGTTTGAAACGGAATGATCCAGCCCCGGTCGATCAAAGTCTCAAACAGCCACAAAAACAGGGTCAGAGCAGCGATCCCGATCCCGGTATAGATGGACTGCCTGGCTCCCAGAATTTTAAATCCGACCAGGAACAACGGAATGTTCAGCACGAGCGTCGAGATGGACGGCGAAATCTCAAACGCGTAGTTCAGCAGTACCGTAATCCCGGTTACGCCGCCTTCCATGAGATGATTCGGAATAATGAAGTAGAGCAGGCCGAATGCATAAATTGCGGTGCCGACCAAAATCGGAACAATCGTTTGAATCTGTTTGAACCAAAGTGACGTTTTCATAGTACCCCTCGCATTTTCGAATAAATAACAATTTGTTGTCCATCATCTGGCGCTGACTTTCTTAGTATATACCGATATCGGGATTGAATAAAAAATTATTTGTTTTCAAAACCGCTTTACGATAACATAGGTGTAAAACACGCTCATATATTCAACAGCATGCTGCGTTTGTGTGAAAGGAGTCTTGACGTGTGAGTAAATCATTGGCTGACATGCAGCAGGAAGTGGATCAATACATATCTCAATTTAAAGAAGGCTATTTCAGCCCGCTGTCGATGATGGCCCGCATGTCCGAGGAAGTCGGCGAGCTGGCCAGGGAAGTGAATCACCGCTATGGCGAGAAGCCGAAGAAGGCTGACGAAGCGGAGAACTCCATCGAGATGGAGCTTGGAGATATATTGTTTATTACGATTTGCTTTGCCAATTCACTCGGTATTGATCTGACGGAGGCGCATAACAAGGTGATGCACAAGTTTGCTACGCGGGATGCCGACCGCTGGACGAAAAAGGACACCGATTGATCCCGAGCTTCATATGCTGTACCATAACCCGCTGCAGGGGAGGGACAGCCCGTGAAGTCGGAAGAATACATTCAAAACGCATATCAATGCATCCTCCAAAATGATTTTGAAGAAGCGATTCGCTGGTTTGAAGCTGCGATTGCAGCCAATCCCGGTGATGCGGAGGTGCATTATCGATGCTCGATCACCTATGGCAGAAGCGACAAGCTGGATATGGCCATTGACCATGCGGAGGAAGCGGTCAGGCTGCAGCCGGACAAACCTGAGTATCGCCTCCATCTCCAGCATATTAAAGCGATTGTGCTTGTCCAGCAGGTGCGGGCAATGGTGGAAGGCAGAAGCGATATCACGCCGGCAAAGCTGTATGAAGCTGTTGCTCTGCTGAAGTCGGCGATCGCCATGGACCCGCTCTATCCCCAGGCATATGTATGGCTGGCACTGGTGTATAGCGAGCTTAACGAGCATTCACTCGCGATCTCAACGCTTAAGAAAGCGATTGGGCTCTATCCGCAGGAAAGCGGCCTTCAACACATTATGGAGGAATTGAAGCAGCGATTGAAATCCTATCTGTACGAATCAAACGAACCATCATCGGAGTGAAAGCGAGGGTATTAGATATGACAAATCCAATTTCAGTAGCAGTTGTAGGTGCCGGGGGCCGTATGGGCCGAGAAGTAGTCAAATTGGTGCTGGGCGACAGTGAGCTACAGCTGGCTGCAGCTGTAGGGCTCAGCGATGCCGGCAAAGATGCGGGGACGATGGTAGGTCTGCCTGCCTGCGGAATCGAAGTTACCTCGGATCTTGAAATGGCGCTGGTGGAAACGAAGCCCGACGTCATGGTCGATTTTACGACTCCGCAATTTGCTTATGCCAACACGGCAACGGCCATTAAGCATGGAGTTCGTCCAATCATGGGGACAACGGGCTTCACCCCGGAGCAAATTGAAGAGCTGGACAAGCTGTGCACCGAGCGCGGGATCGGCGGTCTGATTGCTCCGAACTTCTCCATCGGCGCGATTCTAATGATGAAATTTGCCGCGCAGGCTGCCAAATACTTGCCGCATGTCGAGATTATTGAAACGCATGGAGACCAGAAGCTTGACGCGCCTTCCGGCACCTCGATCAAAACGGCGGAGATGATCGCAGCCAACCGTGAGGAAATCCGCCAGGGAAATCCGAAGGAGGAAGAGGTGATTGAAGGGGCGCGCGGCGGCTACTACAACGGTTTCCGCATTCATAGCGTACGTCTTCCAGGGGTGTTTGCCCAGCAGGAGGTTATTTTCGGCGGGTATGGTCAAAGCCTGAAGATCCGGCATGATTCTTACGAGCGGGCTGGTTACATGCCAGGTGTGAAAATGGCGATTGAAAAGGTAATGGGATATACAGGGATGATTTATGGGTTTGATCATTTTATAGACTAAGAGCCTGGGGGTTAACACATGATGAATATTGCATTTATCGCGCATGATCGTAAAAAAGACGAGATGGTCAATTTTGTAACTGCTTATGAACCGGTGTTTAAAGAGCATAAATTGTTCTCAACAGGAACGACTGGCACGCGGATTATGGAAAATACGAACCTGAACATTCATCGGTTTGAATCGGGCCCCCTTGGCGGCGACCAGCAGATTGGCGCGCTGGTGGCTCAGAATGAAATGGACCTGATCATATTCCTCAGAGATCCACTGATGGCGCAGCCGCATGAGCCGGACATCAACGCTCTTCTTCGTCTGTGCGATGTGCAGGGCATTCCGCTGGCAACGAATATCGCCACTGCTGAAATTCTGGTCAAAGCGCTGGATCGCGGCGATTTTGCCTGGAGAGAGCTGGTACATAAATATAAACCGGGCGTTGATCTTGGATGAGTGAGAAGCTGGATATTTTAATATTCGGCGCTCATGCGGATGACGCTGAAATCGGCATGGCCGGAACCATTGCCAAGCATACGGCCGCCGGTTTGTCCGTAGGCATATGCGATCTGACGCAGGCCGAGCTATCCTCCAATGGGACGGTGTCCCTACGCAAGGAGGAAGCGGCGGCGGCAGCCGAAGTGCTGAATTTGACCGTCCGCACCAATCTGGGTCTCCCGGACCGCGGATTGTTTGTCACGCCCGAGCATGTGGAGCGGGTTACAGAAGTCATTCGCAAGCATGCGCCATCGATCGTGTTCGCGCCTTATTGGGAGGATCGCCATCCTGACCATGTTGCATGCAGCCGGCTCGTGGAAGAGGCGGTGTTCAATGCGAAGCTGCGCCGTTATATGCCGGACCAACCGGCAGTGAAGGTGGACGGGCTCTATTTTTATTATATTAATGATATGGGACAAGCAGATCTGATCGTGGACGTTACGGACGTCTATGATATCAAGGAGCAGGCGCTCTCCTGCTATCGCTCGCAGTTCGAGAAATCAGCCGACGATGCGGTGTCTACACCGTTAACGGAAGGATACATCGAGCGCGTTCGGGCCAGAGACGCCCTTCTTGGCGGACGGAAGCTTATTCCGTACGCCGAAGGCTTTGCAACGAAAAGTCCGTATGAGGTTCATCTATTTGGCTTCTAACCGGCATAATATAGACAGAAGTGAACATAAAGGAGGCCTTACCATTGAATCAACGACCGTTAAAAATCGGGATCACCTGCTATCCATCATTGGGGGGGTCCGGTGTGGTGGCGACGGAGCTTGGCAAGCTTCTGGCAGAGCAGGGTCACCAGGTTCACTTTATTGCACATAGCATTCCGTTTCGGCTCGGATCATTTCATAAAAATATTTGCTATCATGAAGTAGAAGTGAACGATTATTATGTGTTCCGCTACCCGCCTTACGATCTGTCGCTGGCCAGCAAAATGGCGCAGGTCGCCAACATGCAGCAGCTGGACGTGCTGCATGTCCATTATGCGGTTCCGCATGCGGTGTGCGCGTTCCTGGCCAAAAAAATGGTCGGCGATCAATTGAAAGTCGTCACAACGCTCCACGGGACCGACATTACCGTTCTGGCACAGGATGAATCGCTGAAGGATCTGATCCGGCTGGCGATTAATGAGAGTGATGCGGTGACGGCGGTATCCCAGGATTTGATCTCAGAAACACGTGAGCTGCTCGATATTACGCGAGATATCGATTTAACATATAACTTTGTGGATCCGCGGGTGTATTATCCGCGCGATGTGGACGCCCTTCGTCTCGATTATGCACAGCCGGGCGAGAAAATATTGATGCACATCTCCAATTTCCGGCCGGTCAAACGTGTCGGTGACGTCCTTGAGATTTTTGCACGGGTAAATGAGGAAGTGCCGTCGAAGCTGCTGCTGGTCGGAGAAGGCCCGGATCTGCCGAAGATCCAGTGCCGCATTCAGGAGCTTGGCTTGAACGACCGCGTGTTCTTCCTGGGCAAGAAGGATGAAATCGCCCACGTCATCTCGATGGCCGATGTGCTGCTGCTGCCGTCGGAGAAGGAAAGCTTCGGACTCGTCGCATTGGAAGCGATGGGATGCGGCGTCCCGACCGTCGGCTCGGAGGCCGGCGGAATTCCAGAGCTGGTAGCCCACGGCGAGACCGGTTTTCTGGCGCCGATCGGGGACACCGATGCGATGGCTGAATATGCGATTCGGATATTGAAGGATGACGGGCTGAGAGACAACCTGCGCAAAGCCTGTCTTGAGCGGGCAACAACGATGTTTTCCAACGACCGGATTCGTAAAGAATATGAACAGATCTATTATCGCGTGCTAGGGCAGGAGGTTGGCGAGCTGAATCCGGTGTGCGGATGAGGCTGGCTCTGCTGTCTGTTATGTCAGTATAAAAGGAACGGTATTTAGAATGGGCAACAACCATGAACATACGGTGGCGTGGCGCCATGCGCATCCCGATATGGCCAGACGAAGCGGCGAAGTCATTCGTACGCTGCTTCGTCATGGGCATGAAGCTTACTGGGTAGGCGGATGCGTGCGGGATGAATATATGGGGAGGCCGGTCCACGATATGGACATTGCCACTTCGGCGCGTCCGGAGATCACCGCCGCGTTATTCCCGAAGGTCATCCCGACCGGGATGCAGCACGGAACGGTAACGGTGATGCATGAGGGCGAAGCCTTCGAAGTGACGACCTATCGGACCGAAACGGGATACGATGATCATCGCCGTCCATCGGAAGTCACCTTTGTGACAGATATTGAAGAGGATTTGCAGCGCCGGGATTTCACGATGAATGCAATGGCCCGCGGTCTCGACGGAGCCTGGGTAGACCCCTACGGGGGACGTAGGGATATTGAAGCGCGGCGCATTCGGTGTGTGGGCGATCCGAGGCTTCGGTTTCAGGAGGACGGGCTGCGAATGGTTCGCTGCATCCGCTTCGCCTCTGTGCTGGGCTTTGCGATTGCCCCCGGCACCTGGAGAGCGATTAAGTCCGAGCAGAAGACGCTGCGCTGGATTGCGATGGAGCGGATTCGCATCGAAATGGACAAGGTGATGGCCGGTCCGCATCCGCGGCGAGGACTGGTTCTGTTCGTACGCAGCGGGCTTTATGACCATATGAAGGTTCCATTTCCTTATACGGGTCATGAAGAAGCCTGGATGCGTGCCATCGACCATGTGGATTCGTGGCGCCTTGATGTTCGATGGGCGCTGCTGCTGCTCGGCTGCGGACTTGCATCCGCAGCGGCGGATCCGCTGCTGCGGGCCTGGACGTTCTCGAACAAGGACCGGGAGGCCATAAGTGCCATCCTGCGGTTCCAGGAGTTCTGGTTGCGGCTGAAGGATGAGGGGCGCAGTCAGGATCGCTTGGCCTGGATCAGGCTCGTCCTAGACTTCGGCGGCGGCGTTGCGGCGTCCTGGCTGACGATGCAGCATGCGCTCACAGCTGCGGGAGCGGAGGAAACTGCCGATACCGCTAAACTGGACGACTGGCTGCAGCAGATGGTGGTATACAGCTTGAAGGAGCTGAATGTTACGGGCAATGAGCTTCTGAGCGCCCTGGAGAAGCGCGGCGGGCCATGGCTTGGCGAGCTGCTGAATCAGTTGCTGATGCAGGTTGCCGCCGGCATCGTGCCCAATGACAAGAGCGCCTTGATTGATGAGGCGAGACGGGTGGTAATACATGAAGAAGGATGATGAGAAAGATTATACGCTGCTGGACATGTTTCTGGAGAACCCGGGCCAATTTCTATCCGGGGAAGAGATCAGCCGGAGGCTGTCCATCAGCCGTACGGCGGTATGGAAACAAATCAACAAGCTCCGTCAGGCAGGCTATGATTTTGAAGCTGTACCCCGGATGGGCTATCGGATGACCGATGCCCCGGACCAGCTGAGGGCGGAGGAGCTCATAGCGGGTCTATCGAGTGAACAATTCGGCAGGAACGTCGTGATCCTCGAGAGCACGACATCGACCCAGGAGGAAGCGCGCCTACTGGCCGAACAAGGCGCCGCCGAAGGCACGCTGGTCATCTCGGAGGAGCAGACCGGGGGCCGCGGCCGTATGGGGCGCAAGTTCCACTCGCCGCGCGGTAAGGGCATATGGATGAGCCTCATCCTTCGCCCGGAGCAGCCCCTTCATCTGACCCAGCAGCTGACATTGCTGACCGGGGTGGCGGTATGCCGGGGGATCCAGAAGGCAACGGGTATCCAGACGGATATTAAATGGCCGAACGACCTGCTTTTATCCGGGAAAAAGGTGTGCGGCATTCTGCTGGAATCGGCAGCAGAGGACGACCGGGTGCGCTATTGCATTGCCGGAATTGGCATCAGCGTCAATCTGAAGGAAGAGGATTTCCCGGAAGAGCTGAGGCCGATTGCAACCTCGCTGAGGCTTGCGGGCGGACAAGCCCTTAACCGCACGGTGCTGATCCAGCATATTATGTATGAGATGGAAGTGCTCTACAAGCTGTACAACGAGCAGGGCTTCCAGGCGATTGCTTCGCTGTGGGAGGCATTGTCCGGCACGATCCAGCGCGAGGTGAAGGTTCAATCGCAGCGGGGTGTCGTAACCGGAGTGGCCATCGGCCTGAATCCGTCAGGCGCGCTGCTGGTCAAGGTTGACGGCGACATCGTTCCGGTCTATTCCGGTGACGTGGAGTTCCATACGAGGTAAATGGATCATAGTGAAAAAATGAGGGAACTTTGATATACTACAGACAGAGGCGGTATCGAGGATGCAATCGAGCTGCACTCTGATCTGTGACAGCGAGGGATACAACATGTGGAACACCTTCATAACTGTTATGCCGGTTACGTTGGATTCTGCTCTGAGCCGAAAGGACCGAGACAGAAGGGACGATCGCAAGTGACTCTTTTTTGCCTTTCGGACCTTTTTAGCTGTAATGCTAGAAGGTTTTTTTGTTGTGCTGACAAAACGATGAAAGGAGCTCATGTCACATGGCAGGCAAACAGCCGCTTAATATTGTGAAAATGAAAAAAATGAAGCAGGATGGCGTGCCGATCAGCATGCTGACTGCCTATGATTATCCTTCGGCCCGGTTGGCCGAAGAGGCGGATATCGACATGATTCTGGTCGGGGATTCACTCGGCAACGTGGTGCTCGGTTACGACTCCACCATCCCGGTGACCCTGGATGATATGGTATATCACACCCGCTCCGTCGCGCGCGGGGCTGAGCATACGTTTATTGTGGCAGATATGCCGTTTATGACATACCACGGCAGTGTGGACGAGAGTCTCAAAGGCGTGCGCCGCCTCATGCAGGAAGGCCACGCACATGCCGTGAAGCTGGAGGGAGGCGCGGAGATCGCCGACACGGTCAGACGGATCGTGCAGGCGGGCGTGCCGGTGCTCGGTCATATTGGATTGACACCGCAGTCGGTTAATCAGATCGGCGGCTACCGGGTTCAGGGCAAGGATCAGGCGGACGCCGATCGACTGATAAGGGATGCGAAGGCGCTTGAAGAGGCAGGGGCGTTCGCTGTCGTGCTGGAGCTGGTAACGGAGGAGAGTGCGGCTGAGATTACGCAGGCGCTCAGCATCCCTACAATCGGTATCGGCGCTGGCCGCTACTGTGATGGTCAGGTACTTGTATACCATGATATTTTGAAATACGCCTCTCCTTACCGGGAGAAGCGCTTTGTGAAAACCTATGCCGATATAGGCACAGCCGTTCGGGAGGGCATTGCCCAGTACGTGAAGGAAGTGAAGGAGCGCGCGTTCCCGGCAGAGGAGCATATCTTCACTACTGCTCAAAAAACGGCTGCTGCCGGCCCTGTATATGGCAGCGGGAAGGAAAAGGTGTCAGATTCATGAAAGTGATACGCACAATAGAGGAGCTGCGTTCCGAGCTTCGCGAACGCACACATTCCGGACACGAGCCGGTCGGGCTCGTCCCGACGATGGGATATTTGCACGAAGGTCATGCGAGCCTGATGCGCAAAGCCCGTGAAATGACGCAGACGGTCGTTCTCAGCATTTTTGTCAATCCGATCCAATTCGGGCCGGGCGAGGACTATGAGACCTATCCGCGTGATGAAGCCAGGGATCTTGAGCTGGCTCGTGCTGAGGGGGTGGACATCGTCTTCATTCCATCCGTAGAGGTGATGTATCCCCAGCCGATCAAAACGAAGGTAAGCGTGGCTGACATTACATCGCTGCTGTGCGGCGCATCCCGCCCGGGGCATTTTGACGGTGTGACGACCGTCGTAAGCAAGCTGTTTCATATCGTCAAGCCGGATTACGCCTTCTTCGGGATGAAGGATGCGCAGCAGGTGGCGGTCATTGAACAGATGGTCAGGGATCTAAGCATGGACATTACCATTGTTCCTTGTCCGATCGTCCGCGAGGCGGACGGTTTGGCGCTTAGCTCCCGCAACGTTTATCTGAAGCCCGAGGAAAGAAGACAGGCGCTTGTACTGTCCCGCTCGCTTCAGAAGGCGCGTGAGGCGATTGCAAGCGGCCAGGCGGAAACGGCCGGGCAGATCCGGCAGCTCCTTCGGGATACGATTTCCGAAGCTCCGCTGGCCGATATCGATTATGTGGAAGCTGCGGTATTTCCGGAGCTTGATCCACTGCAGGACGAAGACAAAATAAGTGACGCCGAGGGACGGGTGCTGCTTGCGCTGGCTGTCCGGTTCGGCAGAACACGATTGATTGATAATACGCTGATCTGAGCGAAAAGGGGTGGATAGAGTTATGTTTAGAACGATGATGAAATCGAAAATTCATCGCGCAACGGTCACGGAAGCGAACCTGAATTATGTCGGCAGCATCACTATTGATGAAGATTTGATGGATGCGGCTGATCTGCTGGAGAATGAAAAAGTCCAGATCGTAAATAATAACAACGGTGCCCGTCTGGAGACTTATGTGATTAAAGGCGAGCGCGGCAGCGGCGTCATCTGCCTGAACGGAGCCGCGGCCCGCCTCGTTCAGCCTGGCGATAATGTCATCATCATATCTTATGCCATGATGTCCAAGGAAGAATATACCAACCACAAGCCTACAGTCGTGATTGTGGATGCTGATAACAAGCCGGTGACCGCTGATTACCACGAGGTGCACGCAACGGTTCTCTAAAGAGCCAAAATGTAACGGATGGCCAAACGGATGAAAAGCACGGGTTCTACAGAAAATGAGATCAGGTCGTCGCACTGATCTCATTTTTTACGCTAAGGGTGGGATGCACGCTATGTTTCAACATGTATTCGCTGAAATGAACAACATGTTAGATGAAATTGTGAAGCATTACCCTTCTGCCAATGGTCCCCAAAAGCAGGCGCTGATCCAAAACTGGAACATGCTGAAAAACATGAGCGAAGGCATCATTGAAGAATGGCTGCATTTTGAAGAAAAGATGGCCATTTTTCGCGAAAGTGCGATCTCGCCTCCTGTTTTTCCGTCGACCGAAGCGCCGGAGCTCCAGCTGGACGAATTCGTCCGCGGTCAAGGTTATTACAAGCTGCTGATGTTTCGTCCGGCCATTGCACAATTTGAGCTGGCTGCCGCGATTTATCCGGACAGTCTCCTGATCCGGCTCTACATCGCCATGTCCTATCTTCATCTGGGCGACACGTCCAGGGCGTTCGAGGGGCTCAAGTCGCTGTTGCCCCTTGCCGACGACAAGCGTCTGAAAGCGATGATTTACAACGCTCTCGGCTGCGTCCAGGCCCTGAATGGTTGTACAGACAAAGCGGAAGAATGCTTTGCGCTGGCGATCCACAGCGATCCGACCCTGCCGGATCCGCTGATCAACCTGGAGGTATGCCACAAGAAGGGCGGCGAGCTGCAGTACGGAAGTCAGCTGATTTCGCTGCTGTAACCCCATATTCTGCACAAGGAAGCGATGCCAAGGAGACATGGAAGCCATGCCTTTGGCATCGTTTTTCATATCCGTGGAATGTTCAAAAACCCAAACTTCTGTTATGCTGAATATTAGTCTGGAAGAAAGGGATTTATACGAACATGAAATTTGCCGTATTGGATTTTGAAACTACGGGCAACCAGTCTGCCGATGAGATCATTCAGGTAGGGCTGGCCATCATAGAAGAAGATCGAAGCATATCCCGCGTGTACGGCACGTACGTCAATCCCGGGATTCCGATCCCGCCTTTTATTACCAGTTTGACAGGCATCACGGACAGCGACGTTGCCGATGCTCCAGAGCTGGAGGATATGATGATGGAGCTGGTGCCGATGCTGGACGATGTCGTGCTGGTCGGCCATAACGTGGCATTCGATTTCAACTTTTTGCAAAATGCGCTGGACCGCTGCGGATATTTGCCGTATAGCGGACGCATTCTGGATACGATGCATTTCTTGAAAATTTGCTTTCCGTCGTTGCCTTCGTATCAGCTCGGGATGGTGGCCTCGCATTTCGGCCTGGAGCATGACCGGCCGCATCAGGCGGACAGCGATGCACTTGCGACCGCGCAGGTGCTGCTGAAATGCCTGGAGGAGATCGATGATCTTCCGCTGCTGACGATCCAGCGGCTGAGCGATTTGTTTGCCGATGAGGACAGCGATCTGGCCTGGTTTTTTGACGGCATCCGTACGGAGCGGGAGCATCAGTCGATTCAGGACCTGGATACGTATACCTATTTCAGGCAGTTCGCACTTGCTGTGGATGACTGGACGGAGATCGCGCCAGTGCGGAATGAAGAGGAACCGAATCCGCTCGCCAGTGTCAGCTTTGATGAATATATGGAGCAGGTGCGCGGGCGTCTGCGGGACATTTTGCCACAGTACGAAACCCGGGAAGCGCAGGATATCATGATTGGTGAAGTGGTGAAAGCGCTGGACGAGGACAAGCACCTGCTGATCGAGGCAGGAACAGGAACGGGCAAGTCGCTCGGATATTTGCTGCCCTCCATCTATCAGAGCGTCAAGCAGGAGCAGAGGGTGATGGTGAGCACGCATACGATCAACCTGCAGGAGCAGTTAAGAGAGCGTGACATCCCACTGTTGACCAAGGCTGTTCCCTTCCCGTTCAAGGCTGCTGTCTTTAAGGGCAGGGGGCATTATTTGTGTTTGAGAAAATTTGAACATAAAATAAATAGAAGAGACTTCCATACGCCGAAGGAGGATGTCATCACCGCCGCACAGATGATCGTCTGGCTGACGCAAACGGAAAGCGGCGACGATGAAGAGCTTAATCTGGGAGGACGCGGGGGAGATTTCTGGGATACGGTGGCCAGCGATTCGGACTCTTGTCTCGGACGCGCCTGCCCGTGGTTCAGGAAATGCTTCTACCACCGGGCGAAGCATGAAGCCGGGCTGGCAGATGTCGTCATCACGAATCACTCCAAGCTGTTCACGGATGTGAAAGCGAATCATCAGCTGCTCCCGTCCTATGATCGTCTGGTTATCGACGAGGCGCATCATCTGGAGGATGTGGCCGGTAAGCATCTGGGCTTGTCGATGAAGTATTTTACCGTCACGCACACCCTCACCCGCTTGTACAAGGACAGCCGCAACGGGCAGCTGCCGGCTCTGCGCCAGATGCTCTCGGCCTCGGCCGAGGAGAAAGCGACCCAATGGATTGGCGTCATCGACCGCTTGTATCCGGATCTGATTACGGTGAAAGAGAACTGGGACCGGCTGAACGAGCTGCTGTTCGGACTGATTCCGGACCGGGGGGATTCAGGCGAGTCGGGGCAGCTAACCATGCGCCTTTCCCCTGTCAAAAAGCCCAAGGATTGGGATAGTTTGGCCGAGATTGAGCGTCAGATTTATGTCACGCTGGGCGAATGTATTCGCAAAGGCGAGCAGCTTGCAGCTGAAATCAAGGAAGAGCTGGACGACTATGGCGCGGACAGTCTCATTACCGACATCACCGGCTTATTCAAGGATCTCGCTTCTCACCGTGAAGGGCTGCACCAGTTTATGGCTTTGGATAATGAAGGTATCGTATACTGGATGGAGGCAAGCTCGAATTTCAAGAGCAAGTCGCTTCAGATGTATGCCGTTCCGGTGGATGTCAGCGCGCAGCTGAAAGAGCTGTTTTTTGATAAAAAGCGGAGTGTCATTCTGACCTCGGCCACGCTGTCGGTAGATAAATCGTTTCAATTCATGATCGACAGCCTCGGTCTTCAGGAAGCAGCTGAAGAAGGGCAGCTGCATACGGTTCAACTGCCTTCGCCGTTTAACTACCGGGAGCAGGCGCTGCTTGTGATTCCGCGGGATTTCCCAAGCGTGAAGGGGACGGTGGGCGATCCGAAATTTGTGGATACGCTCGTTCAATCGCTGGCGCAAACGGCAGAGGCGACGAAAGGGCGGATGCTGGTGCTGTTCACTTCTTACCGCATGCTGCGTCAAGTGTACGAGCCCTTGAAGGAGGCGCTCTCCTCAAGCGAGATCGCTGTGCTGGGACAAGGGGTTGACGGGGGAAGCCGGACCAAGCTGATTCGCCGCTTTCAGGACAGCAGTGCATCTGTGCTGCTTGGCACAAGCTCGTTCTGGGAAGGGGTCGATGTTCCGGGCGAAGCCTTGACCTGCCTTGCGATCGTACGTTTGCCGTTTCAGCCGCCGAGCCATCCGCTGGTGGAAGCCAAGAGCGAACTGCTTCAGCAGCAGAAGAAGAACCCTTTTATGAAGCTGTCTGTGCCGCAGGCGGTCATCCGCTTTAAGCAGGGCTTCGGCCGGCTCGTACGGACCGCGCAGGACAAGGGAATCGTGATCGTCTTTGACACGCGTGTGATCGAATCCTACTACGGGAAATATTTCTTGTACTCGCTGCCGGGCCCGAAGATGGAGCATATGCCGACCGATCAGATGGTGCCGAGAATTGCCGAGTGGCTGAATCATAACAAGAAGAATGAAATCACCAATGACGAATCGTTATTACAATAGGAGCAAGCCGCAACATTTAATAGCCTGTTAATAGGGGGAGCATGCATGAAATCGGATAAAATTTCAGAGGCTGTCGTTCGCAGATTGCCAGTATATCTGCGATACTTGAATGAGCTTCACAAACGGGAGGTTACAACGGTATCCTCCCAAGAGCTGGGGCAGAAGCTCGACTTGAACCCGGCGCAGATCCGTAAGGATCTGGCGTATTTCGGCGATTTTGGCCGCAAGGGCATCGGTTATGATGTTTCTTATCTGATTGAGAAGATTCGCCAGATTCTGAAGCTGGACCAGAGAATTAATGTCGCGCTGGTCGGGGCAGGTAATCTCGGACATGCGCTATCCAATTACAATGCATTTCTTAAGGATAATATGAAAATCGTAGCCGTCTTCGATGCGCATCCGGCGAAAATCGGAACTAGCATCAACAATTTGACGGTGCAGCCGATGGAAGAGCTTGAGCGTACCGTGCGCGACAATGCGATCCGGATCGGGATCATTACCGTTCCGGATTTTGAGGCCCAGAATGTGGCGAACCAGCTGATTTCCGCCGGCATTGAGGCCATATTGAATTTTGCGCCTATTATTTTGAAAGCACCGGCACATATCCGAATCCATACGGCAGACTTTACGACAGACCTGCAAAGTCTGGCCTACTATTTGGATAACGGGAAGGAGGAATCGGCTCATGAAGAAACACAAGTGGATGGTTGAGAACGGCACCTTTGCTGTGTTAGAAGGCAACCAGTCGGTTATCAAGGGCTATATGGTGGTTGAGGATGACCGGATTACGTATATAGGGGAACAAAAACCGCAGATCGAGGAGCCGATCGAGATCATTGACGGAACCCATCTGCTGTTCCTGCCGGGACTGGTGAATACGCACGGCCATGCGGCGATGTCACTGCTCCGGGGCTACGGCGATGATCTGGCCCTGCAGGTATGGCTGCAGGAGAAGATGTGGCCGATGGAAGCCAAGATGAAGGCAGAGGACATTTATTGGGGAGCTTCCCTGTCAGTAGTCGAAATGCTGAAGGGCGGAACGACGGCTTTCGTTGATATGTACGATCATATGGATCAAGTCGCTTCGATTGTAGACCAGTCGGGAATGCGCGGCGTGCTAATGCGCGGCGTGATCGGCCTCTGTCCCCCTGAAGAGCAGCGTCAGAAGCTGAATGAAGCGATTGCGTTTGCGAAGGCGTGGCATGGGAAGGCCGATGGCCGCATCACATCGATGATGTCGCCGCATGCACCGTATACATGTCCACCGGAGCTGATCGAGATGTTTGTGCAGGCTTCTGAGGATCTAGATTTGCCGCTGCATACGCATATGTCGGAGACAAAAGCCGAAGTTCAGCAAAATGTGGATGATTACGGGCTCCGCCCGGTCGCGCATCTGGAGCGGCTCGGAGTATTCTCCCGACCGACACTGCTGGCGCATGCAGTTCATCTGACAGATGAGGAGATTGACATTCTTGCCAAGCACAACGTCGCGATCTCGCATAATCCGGGAAGCAACCTGAAGCTGGCAAGCGGCGTCGCGCGTGTCCCTGAACTGCTCAAGGCGGGCGTCACCGTCTCTCTCGGCACGGATGGCCCGGCGAGCAACAACAATCTGGACATGTTCGAAGAAATGCGGCTGGCTGCCCTCATTCATAAAGGGGTGAGCGGTGACCCGACAGCTGTACCGGCATCGGAAGCGCTGCGCATGGGTACGGAATATGGCGCGAAGTCCGCCTTCTTGAATGAGGTGGGCAGACTTGAAGTAGGCATAAAGGCTGACATGATCGCTCTGAACACGGATCAGGCCCATTTCCTGCCCCATACTGATTTCATCTCGCATGTCGTTTATTCGGCAAGCGCTAAAGATGTTGAGCATGTATGGGTGGACGGCAAACAGCTGGTTAAGAACGGGGAATGCCTCACCGTGGATGAGGAGCGCATTCGCCGTGAAGCCCAGCGCACGTTCGAGCGTCTGACGGCGCAGTAAGCATATTGACGTGGGAGCGGGGATGGCGGATTGAAAAAACGAACCAAGTGGATATGGCTGAGTGTATCCGGCGTATTGCTGCTGCTGTTAGGCATTCAAATCTATTATTCTTATGTGATGACAGATTCATGGAATGAGGAAAGACTGGCCATTGGTGCGGCCAGACAGTATGGGAACCTGGTGACGGCGGACAAATCATACAAGTCGGTATGGGGCGAAGATAATACATACTGGGTTGTTACCGGTCAGGGGCCGGATCAGCAGGAGCTGATCGTCTGGGTCAAATTCACCGAGGATAATGTGCCTGTGGAAGGTGCGGAGGGTGTTCATGCCGAGCCTTTGAGCAGCGGGTTGTCCGAAGAGCAGATGCGGGCGCAAATCCTCCAGGAAATGCCGAATGCCGTCATTAAACGATTGGTGCCCGGCATGTATGAAGGGGAGTACGCCTGGCAGCTGTTGTATGAGAATAGCGGCCAGATCGGCTACCGATTCTATCGCTTTCAGGACGGCAATCAGATCGGAAACGACATTATTTTGCCGAACCAGTAACACAAATGGCAGTGAAATCGGATGAATATGAAAGATCTGCGCCGATGTAAGATCGCGGGTGTAACGTTATCCGGTATTTTTTACAACATAAAAAGGTCGAAAACAGTGCGCTCACGCTGTTTTCGACCTTTTTGTATTGGCATTGTGTACGAATTTCTGCAGAAGTTTATAATATATTCACAGGTTTATATGAAAAAGTATATAAAATGTGATATACTCTAATCTGTACTTAAAAGTATATTGTTGATATTTCGTTGTTTTGTGCTCTCGTATATATTGAAAGATATCACATTTTATATAGAAAGATAGAAGGAGGAACTTCATGAAACTACGTATTGTTCCTATTGCATTGACGGTTGTTCTGTCGTCAGTGGTCCTCTTTGGCGGTTGGTTTCTATATCAGAAGTTGGCGGTTCAAAGCCCGCTTCACCAAATTGTCTCTACGTATGATGGCGTGAAGAGCGCTCATATTGATATTAAACAGGATACGGTGAACTTGAAACTGGATTTGGAGCCGGACACGAATCTTCAAGGCCTCGTTCAGAAAATCCAGCAAGAAGGAACATCCGTGATCGGGAGTAAAGAATTAAAGATCGACGTGGAGGATCATTCCTCCGAGGAACTGAATGAATGGTGGGATCGTGCGATGCTTTCGGTCGCGGAGGCGATGGATAACAGGCAGTATACGGGAATCCAGACTTCGCTGGAACAGCTCGCCCAGGCTTCGCCGCATTTGCAGGCGAAGGCTTCCATTGATGATAAGAATGTATATGTAAGTCTGTCCGACGGCAAGTCGGCCAAATTTATTATCCTTCCAAGACAGGGCGGTCAGATGGGGGTGTGGAACCATGTCTAAGCTAGCTAAGGAAATTGTCATCGGGTTTATCCCCGTCCTTATTGTGTTTCTGGCTTATATCGGCGTGAACATCGTTCCGCTGCTTATTGCAGGCGCGCTGATCGGAGGGCTGCTGCTGGTGGCCAAGCTGAAAGGCGGCATCGCTGTGGGCGCTGGTCAGGAGCGCAAACGGAAGAAAAGCGGGCCGGCCAAGCTGACCTTTGAAGAGATCGGCGGGCAGGACAATGCCAAGCAGGAGCTGCGCGAGGCGCTCGATTTTCTGATTCGGCATGAAGATATTAAGAAATTCGGCATTCGCCCCTTGAAGGGCATTTTGCTGACAGGGCCTCCGGGAACAGGAAAAACGCTGATGGCCAAGGCGGCGGCGCATTATACCAACTCCGTGTTTGTAGCAGCATCAGGCAGTGAGTTTGTTGAAATGTATGTCGGTGTAGGTGCCGGGCGAATCCGGGATTTGTTCAAGGATGCTCGTAACCGAGCGGCAAAAGAAAACAAGCAGAACGCGATCATCTTCATCGACGAAATTGATGTGATCGGCGGCAAGCGTGAAGGCGGACAGCAGCGTGAATATGACCAGACGCTGAACCAGCTGTTGACCGAGATGGACGGTATCTATTCCCAGGACACCCCGCGGATTCTTGTCATTGCAGCGACGAACCGGAAAGAAATGCTCGATAGCGCGCTTCTTCGTCCCGGCAGGTTCGACCGACTAATCCAGGTGGACCTCCCGGACAAAAAGGGCAGAGCGCATATTTTGAGGCTGCATGCGGATAACAAGCCGCTCGCACCGGATGTCGATCTGGACAAAATCGCGGAGGAAACGTACGGATTCTCCGGCGCACAGCTCGAAAGCGTCATGAATGAAGCGGCGATCTATACGATGCGTGAGGAAGCCAGCATGATCACACAGCGCCATCTGTCCATGTCCATTGATAAAGTGATGATGGGCGAGCGCTCTGACCGGGAGTCGAATACCGAAGAGAAGCGGCGGGTGGCTATCCATGAGCTTGGACATGCCATCATGGCAGAGCTGGTTCGTCCGGGAAGCGTGAAGCAGGTTGCGCTCAGCCCGCGCGGCAAGGCGCTCGGCTATGTGCGGCACAATCCGCAGCAGGAGCAGTACTTGTATACCAGGACATTCCTGGAAGAGCAGATCATGATTGCGCTTGGCGGGGCAGCTGCCGAAGAAATCTATTACGGCGGGCGCAGTACCGGCTCTAGCAATGACTTTGAACAGTCGCTGAACATCGTGGAGACGATGATGAAATCGGGCCTCACTTCGCTCGGCATTATCAATATGAATATGGTGACGACTGAGGAGCTCATGAGAGAGAACAATAAGATTTTGGAAGCGTTGATGGGCCGCACGAAACAGATGCTAGAACAAAATCGGCCGATTTTCGACAACTCACTTGATATCCTGATGAAGGAGGAACTTCTCTCCGGGGAACAATTCCGTTGTCAATTTCGTGAAAATACAATTTTACCAGCATAAAATGTTATGCTGGTTATTTTTTTTTACTTTTTTCTCGTGCTAAGATATTATTATAGTTTGTCGTCTAATAGTATGTATTTTTCGACAAATAGGGGTACAATAGAGCAAGAGATACAGAAAGGATGGAGAGAACAACCATGCATTTCAAAAAAATCGGCGTCATCGGCGGCGGAACCATGGGGCAAGGAATTGCCGAAATGTTAGCTGCCAAGGGGCTTGACGTGCTGCTGGTGGAGAAAACACCGGAGAGACTGGACTATTCGTATAGCATGATCGAAACCAGCCTCGATAAGCAGCTCGAGAAGTGGGGAATTACACAGGCGGAGAAGAAGCTTATTCTTAGCCGCATCCAGAAGGTGACACATTTTGCAGAGCTCAGCTCCTGTGATATGGTCATCGAAACGATCATCGAGGATCTGGATGCGAAGAAGAAAGTATTCGAGAAGCTGGATGAAGTATGCCCGAGCCATATTATACTCGCCAGCAACACCTCCACGCTCAGCTTGACCGAGCTTGCAAGCTCGACCAAGTATCCGGAGCGTGTCATTGGCATGCACTTTATTCACCCTGTATCCAAAGTAGATTTGGTTGAAATTATTCGGGGTCTTAAAACTTCAGATCATACATTTACAGAAACGAAGCATTTCGTTGAAGAAATTACAAATAAAAAAGGGATTATGGTATACGAATCCCCAGGCTTTGTCACAACGAGAATGATCACGCTCTTGATCAATGAAGCGATGCATCTGCTTCAGGAGGGCGTAGCTTCGGCCGAGGATATCGATGATGCCATGAGAATCGGTTACAACTTCCAGCACGGCCCGCTCGAAATGGCAGACCGCTTCGGTCTGGATTCCATTCTCGCAGCGCTGGAACGCATGTTCCGCGAGTACGGGGAGCTGAAATACCGTCCGTCCATCGTGCTCAAGAAGATGGTGCGCGCGGGACAGCTCGGCGTGAAGACGGGAGAGGGCTTTTTCAAGTACGACAAGGATGGTGACCGCATATGAACATTCTCGTAATTAATGCCGGCAGCTCGTCGCTGAAATACCAGCTGTATAATATGAGCGATGAATCCGTATTGGCCAAAGGACTTGTAGAACGCATCGGTATGGACTCCTCCATTCTTACGCATAAACCGACTGGCAAGCAGGAAGTAACCGAAGTCAGCGAAATTTTGGAGCACACTACGGCGATCCGTAAGGTTCTTGGCATGCTTACAGATGCAGAGCATGGCGTCATCAGCACAATTCATGACATTCAGGCAGTAGGACACCGCGTCGTGCACGGGGGCGAATCCTTTAAGGAATCGGCGCTTGTGAACAGTGAGGCCAAGTCGGAAATTCGTCGTCTGTTCGATCTTGCGCCACTGCATAACCCGGCTTCGATGATGGGGATTCAAGCGGCAGAGACCAACATGCCAGGCATTCCGCAGGTCGTTGTCTTTGATACGGCGTTCCATCAGACGATGCCTGAAAAATCTTATCTGTACGCTATTCCTAGAGTTCTTTATAATAAGTATAAGGTGCGTCGCTATGGCGCTCACGGCACCTCCCATGCTTATGTCAGTCAGGCGGCTGCAGAGTTTCTGAACCGTCCGATCGAGGATTTGAAAATTATCACCTGCCATATCGGCAACGGCGCTTCGCTTACTGCGGTACAGGGCGGAAAATCGGTGGACACATCGATGGGTATGACGCCGCTTGAAGGCCTGATGATGGGAACGCGCAGCGGTGATCTGGATCCGGCGATCGTGCCATACGTGATGAACAAGGAAGAGCTGACGGTCAACGAGGTGAACTCGATGCTGAACAAGCATAGCGGTCTTCTCGCCATTTCCGGTGTCAGCAGCGATATGCGCGAAATTACGGAGGGCATGGAGAAGGGTGAGCCGAATTCGACTTTGGCATTCGATATGTACGAATACCGCCTCCGGAAATACATTGGCTCCTATGCAGCAGCCATGAACGGCGTGGATGTGATCGTGTTCACCGCCGGCGTAGGCGAGAACTCGATTGTGCTGCGTCAGCGCGTGCTGGAGCAGCTTACCTATCTTGGCGTAGAATTGGATGAGGAATTGAACAAAATTCGCTCCGGCGATCCGCGCCGTATTTCCACAGCGAACTCCAAAGTGGAGGTGCTGGTGATCCCGACAAACGAAGAGTTGGTCATTGCAAGGGATACGCATCGCATCGTACAAGCTTCACAGCTTGAAAAGTAGTGATATAAGGGAGAGATTATAGCATGGCGACCAAAAGTGTGATTCGTCACGTGAGCCAGCACGTCGGTCAGAGCGTAACCATCGGCGCCTGGATCAACAACAAACGTTCCAGCGGAAAAATTCAATTTTTGCAGCTGCGGGACGGAACGGGATACATCCAGGGCGTAGTGGTCAAAAGTGAAGTGCCCGAGCAGGTATGGAATGATGCCAAAAGCTTGACCCAGGAGAGCTCTTTGTATGTGACCGGCGTCATACGTGAGGAACCGCGCAGCCAATCCGGGTATGAAATGACCGTGACCGGAATTGAAATTATTCATCTTACAGAGAACTACCCGATTACGCCGAAGGAGCACGGTGTTGATTTTCTGATGGACCATCGTCATCTGTGGCTCCGTTCGCAGAAGCAGCGGGCGATTATGGTGATCCGTGCGGAAATCATTCGCGCAGTGCAGGAATATTTCGATACGAACGGCTTCACGCTGGTTGACCCGCCGATTCTGACGCCAACGTCCGCGGAGGGCACGACGAATCTGTTCCACACCAAATATTTTGAAGAGGATGCCTATCTGACCCAGAGCGGCCAGCTGTACCTTGAGGCTGCAGCCATGGCGCTCGGTAAAGTGTATTCCTTCGGTCCGACGTTCCGGGCTGAAAAGTCCAAAACTCGCCGCCACCTGATCGAGTTCTGGATGATTGAGCCGGAGATGGCCTTCACAGACCATGAGGAGAGCCTTCAGGTGCAGGAGCAGTTTATTACGCATGTCGTTCAATCGGTCGTTAAAAACTGCCGTCAGGAGCTGGAGACCATCGGTCGCGATATTTCCAAGCTGGAGGCGATTTCGGCTCCGTTCCCGCGGATTACGTATGACGAAGCGATTGAGTTCCTGAACTCGAAAGGCTTTGACGTTCCATGGGGCGAGGACTTTGGTGCTCCGCATGAGACGGCGATTGCTGAAAATTATGACAAGCCGGTATTCATTACCCATTATCCGGCTAGCATCAAAGCATTCTATATGAAGCCGGATCCGAATCGTCCGGAGGTCGTACTGTGCGCCGATATGATCGCGCCAGAGGGCTACGGGGAGATTATCGGAGGATCGCAGCGGATCGATGATCCTGAGCTGCTGGAGGAGCGGTTCAAGGAGCATGAGCTGTCTATGGATACCTATCAGTGGTATATGGACATTCGCAGATACGGCTCTGTTCCGCATTCCGGCTTCGGGCTCGGACTTGAGCGTACCGTAGCCTGGATTTGCGGCTTGGAGCATGTGCGCGAAACGATTCCGTTCCCGCGGATGCTGTACCGGTTGTACCCGTAACCGTGAGAGGTGAGTCTATGGACCGCAGCGACTTGGCGGCAGGAATGGCTGCCGGCATGAGCCAGCGAATGGCTGTGCTGCCATACGCTTTTCTCCGACATTATCGCTCTCTCGGGATCAGCGATCGTGAAGCGATGCTGCTCATCCACCTGATCGGATATCAACAGGTGGAATACAACGAATTTCCTTCGATTGAAGAGCTGCAGCAGGTCACTGGCGTTTCGCCGGAGACGATCGCGGCAAGCTTGCAGCGATTGATCAAGGAAGGGCTGCTCGGCATCGACGAGTATGTGGACGAAGAGCAGGGGATTCACTATGAGCGCTACAACCTGAACCAGTTATACGAGAAGCTAGCGGCACGCCTGTCGGAGGAAGCTGAGGGGCCATCAGGCCGCGGCAAGGTTCGTTCTGCTCCATCGGCCAGGTCCCGGAATGAATTGCGGGAAACGGCTGCTTCCCTCGCGGCTCCGGTGAAGGAAGAGCGGAATCTGTTTACGATTTTTGAGAAAGAATTCGGCCGGCCGTTATCCCCGATGGAGCTGGAGACAATCTCCGGCTGGGTCGATGAGGATCGTTATCCGGACGAGCTTATTCTGCTTGCTTTGAAGGAAGCGGTATTTGCCGGAAAGCTTCATTTTCGTTATATTGATAGAATTCTGCTGGAATGGAGCCGTAATCGCGTACGCACCGTCCAGGATGCCAAAGCGTATACGCAAAAATTCAGAGGCAGATCATAATGACGGACAAAGCACGCCCTTCGGGGCGTGTTTTTTCTTTCTGGTGTGGTTTAGTTGAATGCTATTGAAACAGGACGGGTTCAAGCGTATCATGAAGGAATATCGTTTCAAGGATGGGGAGACGCCAGTTTGCTTACTAGAGAAGATTCAAGCAGCTTCACAGCAAGCCTGTTATTCATGGTTGTAACGATTATCATTGCGCAGACAGGATCCGCTTATATGATATGGGTGTGGGGAATTGGATTGATTGTGAGCGGGATACTGCTCCGCAAACGTTCACAAGCGATCTTCAACACAACTATTATGGCAACCGCTCTGCTGCTTGGTTACGTTCTGTACGAGGCTTTTAGCGCATGGATCCGTCACGGATTGGCCGATACGGGCGATCTGGCCATTGTGTTATCACGTCTGGGATTAATGGTCTTTATATTGCCGCTGGCTGCGGCCTCATGTAGCTTGGGGCAAGGCAGGCCGCGGCTCATGACTGCAGGACAATGGGGGCGGGCGCTTTATTTTCCATGGATTATTACCGGTTTTCGGCGAGATCCGGTCTGGCGATTCATGCTTATCTTTGCTGCGGTTTCAGCCGCTGCATTTGCTTTCGTCGTGGATTGGAGCCGGGATGATTTGGCGCAGCTGGCGTTCTATGCCCTGCTGTTTGCGCTCATCAATGCCGTTCTGGAAGAGTTGTTATGGCGCGGGTATGTCCTAAGCCAGCTGACCGAGGATTACGGTGATATCAAGGGGCTCGTCATCGGGGGCACAGCGTTTGGTTTCTATCATCTTCATCTTGGTTTTCCCTGGACGATCTGTCTGCTGTTCTCCTTGTTCGGGATGATGATGGGAGCTGTGGCGATCCGCTCTCAGGGGCTCGGTCCAGTGATTGTGATGCATGCTGTGATGAATCTGTGGTTTGTGATGAGTGGGATGATTATCTGACAGCTACATAGGTTCATAGGTTCATATGATATATGGCTAGACTAGGTTGTACCAAACAAAATCAATGATGTTACAGGAGTGAACTTTCATGGAAATTACAATACGGACATTAACGCCGGATGACGCAGAGGAGCTTCTCCGTTTAAGCTTGCGGCTCGATCAGGAGACCGCTTATATGCTGTATGAGCCTGGTGAGCGTAAAACAACGGTTGAACAGCAGCGGAGCAGGTTAACCGCCATCCACGAATCGGAGCATTCCACGTTTATTGGTGCTTTTGACCAGGAACAGCTGGTCGGATTTATTGCCGGCAATGGCTCCTCGCTTAAACGAGTCCGTCATTCGCTGTATATCGTGATCGGCATCCTTCAGCAATATTCTGGCCAGGGCATTGGCAAGAAGCTGTTCCGGGAGCTCGAGGCATGGGCGAGGGCGCACGGCATTCACCGTATGGAGCTGACGGTGATGGCTCATAACGAGCCAGCGGTGAAGCTATACACGGCGATGGGGTTTGAAATAGAGGGGACCAAGAAGCATTCGCTGATCCTAAACGGTGCCTATATTGATGAATATTACATGGCCAAAATATTGGAGAATTGATCGCGGAATACATATTCAGCCAGTGTGAATGAAGCGTCTCTATGGGGCGCTTTTTTATTTTTTTATCAAAAAGTGCAGGGGGAGTCCACCCTAATCGCGTCTATTGCTTATGGGAAGGAGGGGAGAGCCATTGAAGCAGAACAATTAGTCACACGCATCCTCCAGGGCGATCAGGAGGCTTTTCGCGAGCTGGTTGAACAGTACAGCCAACATGTGTTTCATACGGCATACTCGGTGCTGCGAGATGTCAAGGAAGCGGAGGATGCATCACAGGAAGTGTTTCTTCAAGTGTACCGGGCTCTCCCCCAATACCGGTCTGAAGGATTTAAAACCTGGATCACCCGCATTACCTTAAACAAGGCGATCGATATCAAGCGCAAGCTGTCTCGCAAGGTGCATGAGCAGGCAGCCGAAGGTATGCAGGAGCTGGACAAGCTGCCCTCCCAAGATGAGGATGTGGTTGCCCTCCTGATTCGCAAGGAGAAGAGGGAAGAACTTCAGAATAAGTTGGGTGTTCTCCCTGATAACCACAGGGAAGTGGTAACGGCTTTTTATCTGGATGAGAAAAATTATGAGCAGATTGCCGCCGAACTGAACACCACGGTCAAAACAGTGGAATCCAAGCTGTACCGTGCAAGGCAATGGATTCGCAAACGATGGAAGAAGGAGGAATGGAGATGAAACAGCCTCATCACCAGCTCAGAAGTGTGGCGGAGGCATATATTCGGGGCGAAGTCTCGGATGATGAAGCCGCCTGGTTTGAAGCTTGCATTACTTCGGACGATTCGGCTCTTGCGCTCTATATGGAGGCGCTGGCTGATATCGAAGCGGAGCTGCCGACACTGGAAGCGCCCGATCAATTTGCCGAGCGGCTGATTGCGCATGAGAAGATCGTGCCTTACCGGTCAGCGGTGCCGGAGTCCGATAAGGACAGGCCGAAACGATGGTATGAGCGGCCGCTGTTCCATTATACCATCGCAGCTTCCATCACAATGCTGTTTATGTTCTCGGGCGCATATGAGCGGCTTCTTCCAGCCGAGGATGGCCTTGTGCCTGCTGCCGATTCCACGATGCCTTCCTACAGCGAGCGATGGGTGGATACAACGACGGGCTGGATTGACCAGCTCTTGACCAGATAGATTTACGTGAGAGGATGATGTTAACATGACAACACCGCGAAGCAAAATGGTTGCGCTTGTGTTGAATATGCTCCCCGGTCTCGGACATTACTATTGGGGACGAAGGGTTCGCTCCTTGCTGTATCCGCTGCTGTTCTTCGGCAGCCTCTGCGGAGGATTTGTCCTGGGCGTCATGACAGCGTCTGAAGGGCTGTTTGTGCTCGGTGTACTCGCTGCGGTATTTTTCTGGGGGATCAGCATGCTGGACCTGTTTATTGCGCTGCTCCGCGAGCCCCGGATGGCCACGGTATACGATGAATACGGCCGCCCGATGCAGACGCGCGGGGACGTTAGAGAAGAGACCGAGCGATTCTATACGATTCTGCTTTCTTTCATCCCTGGTCTTGGTCACTTTCAGCTAGGCTTAATGCAGCGTGGACTGTCATTTCTGATTGCCTTTTTCGGGCTGGGCACATTTCTGGTGTTTATTTCGGTCTTTACGAATGAGTCGGCCTTTCTGATGTTTTTAGGCGTGCTGCCGATCATTTGGCTGTATTGCATGTTTGATGTGGTGAAGCTGGTTAATCGCAAGCATGAGGGAGAGCTGCTGTTTGATCGCAGCTTGTTCGAGGAATTGGAGATCGGTCGTGAGCACGGACGAAGAAGCAAGATGTTTGCGACTCTGTTGTCGGTGTTTCCCGGAGCGGGACAGATGTATCTTGGCCTGCAGCAGCGAGGCATGCAGCTCATGATTCTGTTTTTGGGCAGCATTTATATATTGGATGAGTTCCGGTTATCCTTGTTTTTGTTCCTGATTCCGCTCATCTGGTGTTATGCCCTGTTCGACGGCCTCCAGCAAGCGAGCCGATATGGCAGGGAGCCGCTGGAGGACCGCCCGCTTATTAAAGGGGGGGAAGCGCAGCGGCGCTGGCTGGGTATCGGGCTGATCACCCTCGGCATTTATTTCGTATTCTCGACGATGGTATTGCCGCTGATCCATACGCTTCTTCCTGACTGGCACCTGGACTACCAGGCCCGCACCTACCTGAAAACGGGGATTGTCGCGGCTATCCTGATTGGTGGAGGTATCAAGCTGATGACCGGGAGCAGGCAGAAGGTTATGCCGCCTGAGCCGCTTGCACCGGAGCCGCCGTCTTTTGAATCCGGCAGGGAATTGGGCAAGTGATTAAACAAGATAAAAACCTGTAAACGCGAAAAGTCGTTTACAGGTTTTTTAGTCTTATCTCAACAAGCGTATAAATGACGATATATGCCACCGCAGCAATGATCGCAGTAACCAAGAAGCTTCTGGTTACAAGAGCCAGAGCAAGCAGCACAGCTCCGCTGATGAGAAGAAGAAGGCCCACCAGTCGGTTCGCCACTTTAAAGTTTCGCGGATTTTTCAGTGAAGCTGCCGTTTTGTAGGCATAGAAGTTTTTATGGGTTTTGGGCGGGATCACCACCATCAGAGCCCCGTATAGAAGAAAGATGATTCCGAGCGATAAACTTGGATCCAAAAGAACACCTCTTTCATCATTTCGGCTGGGAACGGTACCGTCTTGGCTGCAATGACGTCACACTGGAAGGGAGCTGTCAAGGTAAGCTTGCAGCTTGGCCAAGTCACTCCCTCACTCATGTTCACCCTTAAATACGATATGCGCGGGTCCCTGCCTCTTCATCTGATTCTGTGTTTATTGCGCGCTGTGCAGGCGGGCGGCATTCAAAAGCAGACGACGGTAGGAGTATTCGAATATAAACTCAAACGCCTCCAGATGTTTCTTTGCTTCGAACGCGTTGTTGCCCCAGGCATAAATGCCGTGGTTGCGCAGCAAAATGCCGGGCACTGCCGGGTCGATCGCATCCGGTACAAGTTCGGCAATGCGCGGGATTTCCGCATAGTTCGGCAGGATCGGAATGCGAATCGCCGCATCCTCCTCCCAAATGTTAAACGCTTTGATCAGCTCGATTCCCTGGGCAGGGACATACCCTTGTTCACCATACCAGTCGCTGATCAGATTGTTATCGATGGTGTGCACATGGAAGATGGCGCCGCACCCTGTTTTGCGATAAATCTCACAGTGAATTAACGTTTCGGCACTCGGTTTTAAACCGGTTGCTTCACACGGCACCCCGTTCTGATCCACGAAGAGATAATCTTCAGGCGTATGTACCGACTTATCCTTTCCACTGGCTGTCACGGCAAAATAAAACTGTTCCGGGTTGAAATCACCCACGCGGACCGACAGATTGCCGCTGGTGCCGGGGAACCAGTTTCGCGAAGCGAACAGTTCCTTAATCCCCTTAAGATCCTGCAGGGCAGCCTGTTTCTGTTCAAGCCGGATATCTGAAAATGCCACTTACAGCACCTCCTGTTTAAACTTGTTTCTCATGTCGTTCTGAATGTCGGTAAATGTTTCGAAAGGCACATGAAACACGCCAAGCTTCTTGCACTGTTCAGTAAGCGTGGAGCGGGAATACACCAGATCGGCTTGTTTGGCGCCTTCGAAATCGGTGAGGCTGTCCCCAATCAGAATCCGGTAATACTGCTCGGTCGGGAACTGGTCCATCACGGTCACCTTGCACATGCCGCAATCGTTATGGCAAGACCCCTTGCACGGATGAGGCCACGTAATCTCGATGCGCTCACTATCGAAGTTCGAACCGTTGCAATAAATATGATCTGCCGGGATGCCAAAGGGCTTCAGCAGAGGATCGACAAAGAAGTCGATGCCGCCGCTTGTGACATAAAATTCAATCTGTTCGGATTTCAAATAATCGAGAAATGCTGCAAAGCCTTCCCGAATGCCTGCATTCTCCAGCACAAAGCTTGTGATTTCTTCCTTCATGGACGAAGGGAAGAGGGCAAACATGCGGCCCACGCCCTCGCGGATCGAAATCCTCCGTTCTACCGTATCCTTCATAATCGGCTCATAGCCTTCAGGCTTGAAATGCTTCATAATGGCCACGATATTGTCGTTGTTCGTAATGGTTCCGTCAAAGTCGCAAAAGACGACCGGTTTTCTTCCTGATGTCATACTTCTCCTCCCCAGATGTCGAGTGCGGCTTTCAGCTCCTGATGCTGCTCGGCATACTCGGTCAGAGGGATGGACTTCATTGCGGCATCAATCGCTTGAACGAAAGCTCGTCCACCTGCCTCGGTGCCCATCGGATGTCCGTGGATGCCTCCGCCTGCGTTCACGACGACATCGCTGCCGAAGTCGCGAAGGATCCGCGGCACAAGCCCCGGGTGAATGCCCGCCGAAGGCACAGGCATGCTGCGCTTGACGTCCAGCTTGGCACTGTGCAGCTCGTTGCGGATGGCGAGATTCTCTTCACGCGGCATCGTTACAGATCCGTAAGGAGATGGGAAGAGCACCAGATCCGCGCCGGCGATCCGCATCAGCTGACCGAGCAGAACCGGGGCAGCGATCCCGTAATGCTGCGCTTGGTAGAAGGCGCCCGCCATCGACGGATGTGCCATGATCGGCACTTGAATGTCCGGATCGGAGGCGAGCTCGTGCAGGACGTCATATCCATAGGCCAGCACATTGAACAAGAGCGCGTTCGCGCCTGCATCGATGGCCCGCAGGGCGCGCTCGCGCAGCCCGGACGTTCTGCCGGTCAGGTTCGCGGCATACAGCAGCTTTCTGCCGGTTGTCTGCTCGGTTTCTCGGGCAGCTTCGATGCACAGCTTGACCCTTTTTTCAATCGGTGTAAGCTCGTTCTCGAACAGAATTTCATCGTCCTTGATCAGATCCACGCCGCCAAGCGCTTGGCGAATGAACTGATCTCTCAGCTCATCGGCGTTCAGGCCGATGACCGACTTGAAGATGCTCATCAGCAGCGGACGGTTGTGCACACCGAGCAGGTCACGGATGCCGTCGATGCCGAACTTCGGTCCTGGAAATCCGCTCATGAACTCGGGGGACAGCTCCAGCCCGGTCAGCTTGATGCGCCCGTCCATCGAGATTTTGCCAAAGACCGTCACCAGCAGGGCAGGGATATCCCGGCTGAAATTGATGTCCGGATATCCGATGCGGACGTCCGCATAGCGGCTGCCCGGCTCCCAGCCTTCATGGACCTCTACGGAGACCACTTCGCCCAGATGCTTCTGCATGGCGTCCCGTTTCGCCTGGGGCAGCTCGGTCCAGCTGCCGACGGTCATGCCGACCGCAATCGACGTCGCTTTTTTGTGAAAATCCGCCTGGTCGTCATAAATTCGATACGTTGCGATACATTGACTCATGACAATTGCTCCTTCAGCAGCGCGCCCATCTCCTTGGAGCGCTCTGCGCAGCGATGTACGGCCGCAATGACCGTTTCAAAGAAATCTCCTTTGTCCAGTGTCTCGAGCGCGGCTTGGGTGGAGCCGTTAGGCGAGGTGATCTTGGCCCGCAATGCGGAAGGATCTTCGCCAGTCTGCTGCACCATGCGCGCCGCTCCGAGAATCGTTTGCAGCGTCAGCTCGCTGCTCTGCTCGGGGGTCAGTCCGCCGCGGATGCCGGCTGCGGTCATCGCCTCCATCATGTAATAGAAGTAGGCAGGTCCGCTTCCGGAAATTCCGGTCAGAATGTCCATTTTCTCTTCTTCAATAATGGTGACGCTGCCGACCGCTTCGAATAGGTTCAGCACAAGCTGGCGTTGTTCCTCAGCCATCCCTTTAGAGAAGGAAATGCCTGTGGAACCAAGGCCGATGGACGTTGATGTATTCGGCATCGTGCGGGCCACCGGCTGCGGCCGCCCCAGCAAGCTCTGAATCGTCTGGATGGACAGTCCCGCGATGACAGAGATGATCAGCTGGTCAGGGGACAGCAGAGGGCCGAGGTCTTTGATTGCCTTGGCGGCGTCCTTCGGTTTCATTGCCAGTACGATGACGGATGAACGGCTCAATATGTTTGTTTTTTCAGCTTCATCTGTTGCGAATTGAATACCGTAACGGTCGCTCAGCTCGTTCAGGCGGCTCGCATTGCTCCGGTTCAGCATGAACACTTTCTCGGGAAGCACGACGGCGCGGCTGACGAGGCCGCGAACGATCGCCTCAGCCATGGAGCCGGCGCCGTAGAAGGTGATGGTGTCATCTATTAAAGGCCGGTTCTGCGGGGATTGGCACATGGTTGTTTCCTCCTTCATGGATGGTTAGATTTAATTGCGTATTTGGCCACTACCGATAATAACATATTTGGTGGAAGTAAGCGCGGGAAGTCCCATAGGACCCCGTGCATGCAGCTTCTGGGTGCTGATGCCGATTTCGGCGCCAAATCCGAATTCAAATCCGTCGGTGAAGCGGGTGGACGCATTGTGATAGACGGCTGCGGCGTCCACTTCCTCGAGGAAGCGCTCCGCATGTTCCGGCGTCTCAGTCACGATGCATTCTGAATGTTTCGTACCGTATGTTGTAATATGGTCGATAGCCTCATCTAGATCATTGACGATCTTCACGTTCAAAATATAATCGTTATACTCCGTCGCATAATCCTCGGCCGTGGCTTTCACCGCCCAAGGGATGTAATGCAGCGTTCGCTCACAGCCGCGGAGCTCGACATTGCGGCTGCGGAACTGTTCTGCCAGCTCCGCCAGATGCGCCTCTGCATATGCGCGGTGGACGATCATCGTTTCCATCGAGTTGCAGACCGATGGGCGCTGCACTTTGGCGTTCAGTGCGATGGCGCCGGCCATGTCGGGGCGGGCCGTTTCGTCGATGTAAGTATGGCAAATGCCTGCCCCGGTTTCGATAACCGGCACGGTGGCATTCATCACGACGTTCTGGATGAGCGAGCTGCCGCCCCGAGGGATGATGACATCCAGCACGCCGTTCATCTTCAGCATTTCGTCGACTGACGCACGGTCCGGGTCCTCCACGAGCTGAAGCGCCTCTTTTGGCAGCGCCGTTTGCTCCATGGCCTGGTGCAGCACCTCGATGATTTTGCGATTGGAGGACAGCGCCGCGGAGCCGCCGCGCAGGACGACGGCGTTGCCTGTCTTGAGGCACAGACCTGCGGCATCGACCGTGACGTTCGGACGCGCCTCATAGATGATGCCGATCAGGCCGATAGGCACGCGTTTTTTGACGATGCTCAGCCCGTTCGGACGCTCGAATTGCTCCAGCGTGTCACCGACCGGATCCGGAAGGGCTGCAATCTGTCTTAATCCTTCGGCGATGCCTTCGATGCGAGCCTCATTCAGTGCGAGGCGATCCAGCAGGGAAGAAGAGGTGCCCAGTTCTTTCCCGCGGAGAAGGTCTTCCGCATTCGCGGCAATGATGTCCTCGGCTTGCCGAACGAGCGCATCGGCCATCGCGAGCAGCGCCTCGTTCTTCTGGGCGCTGCTCCGTTTAGCGAGCTGCCCGGTTACGCTTTTGGCCAGCTGTGCTTTGTTGTATACCTCACTCATGATTCATTCCTCCTGACAGATTGATATTAGAAATTCTATAACAAGCATGATCGTATCTATTTCAGGGTAATCCATTCGTCGCGGTGAATCACTTCCAGCCTGTGAACTTCGCCCAGCTTGGCAACGACCTCGCCGGTTGGCAGTCCGAGTACAGCTTGAAGCTGCTCCTCATCATAATTGACGATTCCGCGCCCGATGCATTCGTCGTGCGCATTCCGCACTTCCACCACATCTCCGGCATGAAAATGTCCTTCCACCCGCTTCACTCCGACAGGAAGCAGGCTGTGCCCGCCATGCAGCAGCGCCTTCTCGGCACCTGCGTCAACGATAATCTGACCCAGCGGCGAGGACGTAAAGCCCAGCCATTGCTTCTTCACCGGAAGGGAGGCGAGCTGGGTGGCAAAATAGGTGCCCTTGCCCCGGTGTTCCAGCGCCTTGAGCAAATCGCCTTCCTCCTTGACCTGCCCGATGAATACGGGTACACCGCCGCGGGTGGCGATTTTGGCGGCATCGATTTTGGAGCGCATGCCGCCTGTACCAACGCTCGATCCGGCGCCGCCTGCCGCGCTGTAAATTTCGGCGGTGATTTCCTCGATTTCATCCAGCCGCTTCGCATCTGCCGATTTACGCGGGTCGGCTGTATACAAACCGTCCATATCGGTCAGGATGAGCAGCTGCTGTGCACGGACAAGATTGGCAACCAGGGCGGACAACGTATCATTGTCTCCGAATTTAAGCTCGTCAATGGAGACGGTGTCGTTCTCGTTAATAACAGGGATGACCCCTTGCTTGAGCAGCTCGTCAATGGTCATGCTGGCGTTGTTCATCCGCTTGCGGCTGGCAAAGTCGGTCCGGGTCAGCAGGATCTGGGCAGACGTAAGGCCGTGCCCGGCAAAGGCGTTCTGGTAAGCTCGCATAAGCAGCGCCTGCCCGACAGCTGCCGCCGCTTGCTTCTCATGCAGCTGGCTCGGCCTTGAGGCATAGCCAATCTTTCGAAATCCGGCAGCGACGGCTCCGGATGTGACCAGCAGCACATCATAGCCGGCGGATCGCAGCGACGCCAGCTCGCCGGCATAAAAGCCGACCGCTTCCATGTTAAGTCCGCCTTCGCTGCTCGTAAGCGAACTGCTTCCAATCTTTACGACGATGCGTGGGCGCATCGCAATCACTTCCTTACACGTATTGTCATTTCTCCGAATTGAATACAAAAAAACTTCCGTCCTTATGCAAAGGACGAAAGTTTGTGCTTCCGCGGTACCACCTTTATTGATGAGCACAGCTCACCCGGCTTGATCCTTGTAACAGCAGGGAACTGTCCTGCTGCACGCAGGCCGCTCGGGGGTAGGATTCGGAAAGGGGTCGCGGCAGATTCTTTCAGCCCATGGAATCCGCTCTCTACAATCGCGCCTGGCTCTCTTACTGGTCCCTTCAACGCGTTTCATCAAGTATGTGTTTCGTTAATGCCAGAATACCACACTGTACTTTATTTTTCAAAAGGAAAAAGCCTGACTAGAACAGGTTCAAAGCGCGAATTCTGTGCACAGCCTCACGCAAACGCTGCTCGTCGCTGAGCAGGCCGATGCGGACATAGCCTTCGCCGTGGGTGCCGAATCCGACGCCTGGCGCAACCGCTACCTTGGCTTCTTCCAGCAGCAGATCGGCAAAGGAGACGGAGGTGTACCCCTTCGGCACAGGCAGCCAGCAGAAGAAGGAGCCCTTCGGCTTGTCGGCCTGCCAGCCGATGTCCGCCAAAGCGTCATAGAACGCATCCCGCCGGGACTGGTACCGGGATACCAGATCCTCCACACACTGCTGGGAGGAGGTGAGCGCCGTTGCGGCCGCTGCCTGGATACCTCCAAACAGGCTGACATAGATGTGGTCCTGAAGCGCATTGATCAGCGATATGATCTTCGCATTGCCGAGCGCAAAACCGACACGCCATCCAGCCATATTGTACGTTTTGGACAGCGTATAAAATTCCACGCCGACCTCCTTGGCTCCTTCCGCTTGCAGGAAGCTGACCGGACGGCTGCCGTCAAACCCGATCGCACCGTATGCAAAATCACTGGCCACCACGATGCCGTGCTTGGCTGCAAACGCAACGGTATCTTCGTAAAAAGACAGCGGCGCCGTCGCGGATGTCGGATTGTTCGGATAATTAAGAAACATCAGCTTCGCCTTGTCGCGATCCGCTGGGGTAATCGCATCATAATCAGGCAGAAAGCCGTTCTGAGCGGTTAGCGGCATGAATTTCATCTCAGCCCGGGCAAGCGCTACGCCTGACCAGTAATCCGGATAGCCCGGATCGGGTACGAGGCACACATCGCCGGGATTGAGCAGCACCTGTGGCAGCTGAACCAGGCCTGTCTTTCCGCCGAACAGAATCGCGACCTCGGTTTCTGGATCAAGATCGACGTTGTAATCAGCTTTGTAGCGGGTGGCAATCGCTTCCTTCAGGAAGGAAAAGCCGGTAAAGGGCGAATATTTATGAAACTGCGGCTGCCCGGCAGCTTCCTTCAAACTGTCGACAATGTGAGCGGGGGTCGGCTGATCCGGGTTCCCCTGGCCCAAATTAATGACATCATGCCCCTGGGCGATCTGACGGTTGACGTTGGCTACCAGCGTCGCAAAAAACTGGGTCGGCAGCTGAGACATCAGCTCGGCGGGTTCTATCGTAAAAGGATTCAAATGTTGGCTCATTGTTTCTTCATCACTCCGGTTATCGAAATACACATACGTTACAAATACAGTACAAACAAGAAGTAAGAAATCAGACATCGCACAAAGTAATTTGTGCACAATAGCAAGCAATTAGAAATAATTTATCACGATTTATCAGGGCTGTATAGAGGGAATAGGGATCGGCTCTTGCAGTCGGGCTGCGCTGAAGGCTATGATAACAGCATGGCTTTACATTTTCATGATCCGAATACTTATTCGCGCGAAGGTTGTCTGGATATGGCTCTTTCGTGCTCAAAGGTTAGCATATACGGCAGGAGGAAACGTGATGGGAGAACAAGTGAAATCGGAAATGAATATCGCTGTGGTGCAGGCTTATGTGGAGCTCGGTGATCCGGACGCCAATCTGAAGCGCATGCTGGACCTGATGGAGAAGGCGGCATCGGCAGAGGAGAAGCCGGATGTCATCGTGCTTCCGGAAATGTGGAACACAGGGTATGCGCTTGATCGCATCCGGGATATTGCCGATCCGGAAGGGCGCCGCCTGCCGGAGCAGTTGTCCGCATTTGCCCGTAGCCACGGCATTCAGGTTGTCGGCGGCTCGATTGCGGAGAATATCGGCGGACAGATTTATAACAGCATGTATGTGTTTGGCCGGAATGGGGAGCAGCTGGCGAAATACTCGAAAATCCATCTGTTTCGGCTAATGGACGAAGAGAAGCATCTTCAGGCGGGAGAGCAGGTCGTCAGCTTCGAGCTGGAAGGCATCACCGCCGGAGCTTCCATCTGTTATGATATCCGCTTTCCGGAGCTGTCGCGCACGCTTGCGCTGGCAGGGGCACAGGTGCTGTTCGTACCGGCTCAATGGCCGCATCCGCGCCTACATCATTGGCGCACGCTGCTCATGGCCCGGGCGATTGAGAACCAGATGTACGTTGTGGCCTGCAATCGCGTCGGAACGAGCGGCGATACGGACTTCTTCGGTCATTCCATGATCATCGATCCGTGGGGCGAGATCGTTGCCGAGGGCGGCGAGGAAGAGGTGATTCTGACCGGCAAGATCGACCGCGCGCTGCCGGGAGAAGTGAGACAGCGCATCCCGGTATTCGAGGACCGGCGTCCCCGGCTATACTTCTAGCTTGGCGGTCGGTCATATCTTCAGTTTCTATCTCTGGCAGGGCGGGTATACTATGGATAATCCGCTCGAGAGGAGGTATGAAGAATGGCAGACAACAACCCGACAGGCAGCCGTGAAATCGAGAAGAAAGAACAGCAGAAGGAACAGTTTCGCAGCTTTGTTGAGGAAGCAGCGGGCGGCGGGAACAACCAGGACGATGCCGCCATTCAAGAGCAGTCGCGCACTGCGGATGAACAGAACCGGCTGATTGACCAGCATAATCTGCGCAAATAATGATCCGGCCGGGATCGGCTTGTAGAAGGGCAGCCTGGTGCTGCACACCATAAATATAGCTGAATTTAAAAGGCAGGTCCCAAGAATCGATTGCGATTATTGGGGCCTGCCTTTCGGTTTGTATAGGTATGGATTACATGCGGGGCGGATCCTGGATGTCTTCCACGACCAGCTTGTCGAGCACCTGCTTGAATGTATCAATAAAAGCTTCGGCTGCCTTCGACAAGTATCTTCCGTTCCGATAGGCGACAACCAGCGTCCGGCTCGGCGACGGCTCCGCAAGCGGGAGATACACCGGAATGAACTCGCTGCGCTTGGCCCGGGCGATAAAGCGTGGCACCAGCGTGATCCCCATGCCGGTAGCGACGAGAGACTGGAGCGTCTCGATGTTGTTGCTCTCAAATACGACGTTCGGTTCAAAACCGGCATCCCGACATATATCAAACGTCAGCTTCCGGAAGCCCTGCCCTTTTTTGAGCACCACAAACGCTTCATTCCGGATCTCGTCAATCGTAATGGGCCGAACCGGGTCAGCGGCTGCCCGTTCCGCAAGCGGATGCTGCGGCGGCACGGCCAGATCGATCATTTCCTCGCCGATCGGCACCCAGGACAGCGAAGGCTCGGACAGCGGCAGCGCCAGCAGGCTGAGATCTGCCTTTCCGCTGGCCGTCAGCTTCTCCAGATTCATGGACGAATCCTCAAGCAGCGTAATTTCGATATCGGGATAACTTTGTTTGAATGCCGGGAGGACGCGCGGCAGCAGGTGAGAGCCGGTAATCGGCATGCTTCCGACCACCACTTTTCCTTTACGAAGCTGGGAAATATCCGACATTTCCTGCTTCAGCTGCTCCACTGCATCCATAATTTTCTGCGCATGCTCGACAAAGCTTGCGCCTGCATGCGTCAGCTCGACTGTGCTCGTATTGCGCTGAAACAGTCGTACACCGAGCTCCTTCTCCAGTTTCGACAGCTGCTGGCTCAGGGAAGGCTGGGCGATATGAAGCTTCTCTGCGGCGCGCGAAAAGTTCTTGTCAGCTGCGATCTGCAGCGTATATTGCAATTGTCTTAATTCCATATCGTATCACTCCGTTATAGCTGAATCCTATTACATCTATAGTTATTATATCTTGGAACAATGAAGAAGGAAATGTTATATTACTATCATCGTAAAGATGCTGATTCGTTACAATGACTGCTGGAGCAGTCAGAGCACCAGAATCGCATCTCTCATGAACGTATTGGAGCCTGTTTATGGACGTAAAGAACAATGGGGTGATATTGATGAGTAAAAAGACAATGTTCGAGAAAATCTGGGATAATCATGTCATTCATCAGGAAGAAGGCAAGCCGAGCATTCTGTACATCGACTTGCATCTGGTGCATGAGGTTACTTCGCCGCAGGCGTTTGAAGGTTTGCGTCTAAGCGGCCGCAAGGTGCGCCGTCCGGAGCTGACGTTTGCTACGATGGACCACAATGTGCCGACCAAGGATCGCTTTAACATTACCGACCCGATTTCGAAGCAGCAGATCGATACGCTGACGAAGAACTGTCAGGATTTTGGCGTAACGCTGTTCGACCTGGACACGATCGACCAGGGGGTTGTCCATGTTATGGGGCCTGAGCTTGGACTCACGCACCCGGGCAAGACGATTGTATGCGGCGACAGCCACACCTCCACGCATGGCGCATTCGGAGCGCTTGCGTTCGGGATCGGAACGAGCGAGGTTGAGCATGTGCTCGCGACGCAATGTCTGCAGCAGGCCAAGGCGAAGACGATGGAGGTTCGCTTTGTCGGGAAGCGCAAGCCTGGCGTTACCGCGAAGGATATGATCCTCGGCGTTATCGCCAAGTACGGCACAGACTTTGCTACCGGTTATGTTATCGAATATACAGGCGAAGCCATCCGCGAGCTGTCGATGGAAGAGCGCATGACTGTATGTAACATGTCGATCGAAGGCGGAGCAAGAGCAGGGATGATCGCTCCGGACGAGACGACGTTTGAATATTTGCGTGGACGTCAGTATGTGCCGCAAGGCGAGGCTTTCGATGCCGCTGTGGCGGAATGGAAGAAGCTCGTTACCGATGAAGGCGCGGAATTTGACAAGGTGGTTGAATTTGACGTTGAGACACTGATTCCTCAAGTGACCTGGGGCACGAGCCCGGGCATGGGCACAGACATTACTTCTAGCGTGCCGAATCCGGCTGATTTTGCAACCGAGAACGAGCGCAAAGCTGCGGAAAAGGCGCTGGAGTATATGGGACTTGAGCCGGGAACTCCGATGTCGGAAATTCCGATTGATTATGTCTTCATCGGCTCCTGCACGAACGGACGGATTGAGGATCTTCGCGCAGCTGCGGCGGTAGCGAAAGGTCATAAAGTGTCTGATAAGGTAACGGCGATCGTTGTGCCGGGCTCTGGCCGTGTGAAGATTCAGGCCGAGAAGGAAGGGCTCGACAAGATCTTCATCGAAGCGGGCTTTGAATGGCGTGAAGCCGGATGCAGCATGTGCCTTGCGATGAACCCTGACGTTCTCCAGCCTGGACAACGCTGCGCGTCTACATCGAACCGGAACTTCGAGGGACGCCAAGGACGCGGCGGCAGAACGCATCTCGTATCGCCTGCGATGGCTGCGGCAGCTGCCATCCAAGGAAGATTTGTCGATGTGCGTGACTGGAACTTTATTGCCGAAGAAGTTGTGAGCTAAAGGACGGAGGAGAAAGCATATGCAAGCATTTACGAAATTAACCGGAATTGTTGCACCCGTTGACCGGGTGAATGTAGATACAGATGCCATCATACCTAAGCAATTTTTGAAGCGCATTGAGCGCACAGGCTTCGGACAGTTTTTGTTCTACGAATGGCGTTTTGACGAGCAGGGCGGCACGATTGAGAGCTTCTCGCTCAATCAGTCGAGATACGAAGGGTCCTCCGTTCTGATTTCCCGAGCTAACTTCGGCTGCGGCTCCTCACGCGAGCATGCGCCATGGGCCATTTTGGACTACGGGTTCCGCGTCATCATTGCGCCGTCATTTGCCGACATCTTCTATAACAACTGTTTCAAGAACGGCATTCTTCCGATTAAGCTCTCCGAGGAGCAGGTGGATGAGTTGTTCAAGCGGACGGAAGCAAATGTCGGTTACCAGCTCAATGTGGATCTGGAGAACAAAACAATCACGGACAACCAAGGGCTGCACTATGATTTCGATCTGGATGAGCATCGCCGCCAGTTTCTGCTGCAAGGGCTGGATGACATCGGCTTGACACTCCAGCATGCGGACTCAATTGATGCTTATGAGAAGAAACATGCGGAACGCCTGTTCGGATAAACTTGCCATCATTCGCGTGGTTTCCTATTAAAAATTACAAGATTATAAAACTTCCGTTTCCTGTGTAGGAAATGGAAGTTTTTTTTGGTATGATGGTATAAATATGCAAAACATATCCTCGGAAAGAGGAAGACGATAGGCTGATTTCGGTTTTGTTGTCGGAGTCTGTCACGGCATGACAGAAGCTGATGTACATATTTTGCGGTAACAATCTATACATGGGATGGTCGAGGAGGATTCATGAAAAAGCTGGGATTTCTACTAATGTTGTTCGTATTTTTGCTGACTGTACCGAAGCCTGTGGCGGCAGATGCTGCCAACGCACACATTTTTTTGGACGGGGAGCCATTGAGCCTGACCTCGGATGTTCAAGTCGTAAATCAGAAGGGGACGGTTATGATCCCGATCCGGATTGTGTCCGAAAACCTTGGCTTTAACGTGAAATGGAACAAGGCCGAGCAGTCGGTTACCGTTGAGAATGCCGATACACTCGTGAAGATGACGCTCAATCAGCATCAGGCCGAGATCAATGGGGCTGCTGTTGAACTGGCGATTCCGCCAATGCTCGACAAGCAGACCACTTACGTGCCGCTGCGGTTTGTCAGTGAGCAGATGGGACTTGATGTTAAATGGGACAACCAGGCGAAGGCGGTATATCTGATTTCGCCGGACACGGGAGCGGAGACAGTGCCTGGCACGGATGCAGGCACCGGGACAGCCCAGCCGCCAGCAGGCGGCAGTCAGGCAGGGGTAACGCTCACCGGGATGACATTTGCGGACAACAGGCTGATGCTTGAAACCGAAGGAAAGATTGCGCCAAGCGTGTTCCGGATGAATGCGCCGGAGCGGATTGTCATTGATTTGCCACAAACGAATTTCTCCGAGCGGTTCATGGCTGAGCACGGCTTCAGCGACAGCAAGAGAAGCGGTGAACTGATCGTAACGGACAATCCGGATGTGGCAAAAGTCCGGTATGCGATGTTCAGCGACAACCCGTCCACCTTGCGGATCGTCATTGACCTGACCACCGCTAAAAATTATACTGTGATCAATGATGATTCCGGATTTATCATCATTGATCTTAACGCAGCTGAGGATTCGGGAGGCACACTGCCGGCACTTCCTCCGGTAGGCGATGGCAAGAAAACGGTTGTGATAGATCCCGGACATGGCGGTACCGACCCGGGGGTAACCAGCGTCTCAGGGGTTAAGGAAAGCGACTTTAACCTAGCGGTAGCCCTTAAGGTTTCAGCGTTACTGGAAGAGGAGAAGGACATTCATCTCGTCATGAGCCGAAGCGATGATTCGTATCCCACGCTGAAGGAACGCGCGCAACTTGCCAACAATGTGAAAGCTGATATCTTTGTGTCCATTCACGGCAACGGCAGCACTGCCAGCAGTGCTAACGGTACCGAAACCCTATATACCCGGGATGAAAGCAAGCTGCTCGCGAGCGTAATGCACAAGCATCTTATGCAGGCTACAGGCTTGCGGGATCGAGGTGTGAAATACCAGAATATCCTTGTCACTCGGGAGACGAAGATGCCTGCCGTCCTGCTCGAGATTGGTTTTATGACCAACCAGGGTGATGAAGCCCAGCTGTTACGAGAAGATTTCCAGAATCGTGTTGCACAAGGGATTGTGGAGGGTATTAAAGAATATCTTGGCATACGATAGACGGGAAGCATCAAGCTGATCTGAGAGGGGGACACACACAATGAACAAAAAATATTGGATGACGGGAATGCTTGCACTGTTGCTGGTATTCAGCGCAGGCTGCGGTGAGAAGCCGGCAGCGGCCCCGAGCGAAACGGAGCCAAGCCAGGAGACGGCGGCCATGCTGCCGGAGGAGCCGCAGGAGCAGCCGGAAACGCCGAACGATACAAATGAACCATCGGAGCAGAACAGCCCGGATACCAGTGCGACGAATGTCAACAGTGGAGCCGGCGGGGATAATTCACCGGAAACGGGGAGTGAAGACGTGACTTCGACGCCAGCAGACAGCCATAAAGCGAATGTTACGCTCTACTATACAGATCCTGAGATGCTGGACGTGAAGCAGTCCAGTCGTGAAATCACGTACACCGACGAACAGGATAAATACAAGAAGACGTTTGAGGCGCTGCAACAGAGCGATGACGCCGACTTGAAGCCGCTTTGGTCTGAAGCCATTACGCTTCGGTCGATCGGTTTAGACGGCGGTGAATTGACGATTGACATCAGCAAGCCGGCGGAAGCTAATCTGGGAGCCGGCGGGGAAATGTACGCTCTCGACGCACTACAGCAGACCTTCTTCCAGTTTGAAGAGGTGCAGGCGATTGAGTTGTTGCTTGAAGGAGAGAAAGTTGAGTCGTTAATGGGACATGTGGAGCTTGAGCATCCGATGAAGCGAAATCCTTAACGTTCATCTCTTCCGTTTTTGCTCGGCACATGAAATGAGACTTCGAACTCAAAATGGAAGAAAATATATAAATCTAAAGTCCTATTCTCGTTATGAGAGTAGGATTTTTTTGTCGTAAAACGGCAAGTTTCCCGCAACTTTTAAGGTGTAGGTGCGTCTAAATCGTTGTCAGGTAATGTCGGACAGGCCGAGTCTGAAACGCCAATCAATGGCAAAATTTTAGGATGGTAGGGGTGAAGGATGAAGAAGGTTGGTTTTTTATTGTTTCTAGTTGTCATGATGATTGCGTTTCCTAGAATGGCGGATGCAAGTTCGTACAGTGCAAAGATTTATCTGGATGGTCAGGAGCTGAATCTATCATCTGGCGTGGTGGTTGAGAATCAGAACGGTACGGTCATGGTTCCGATTCGGGTGGTGTCCGAACAGCTCGGATTCCGTGTGTCCTGGACGAAGGCTACGCAAACGGTCACTGTCCAAAACAGCGTGAAAAACGTGAGCATGGTGATCGGAAGCTCGTATGCGACGATCGACGGGCAGCGCGTCCAGATGACAAAAGCGCCTGTCCTCCGCGGAGGAACGACGCTGGTCCCTCTTCGCTTCGTCAGTGAGCAGATGGGACTTCAGGTGAGATGGGATAATCAGCAGAAGGCGGTTTATCTTCAATCCACTGGCAGCGGCGGCGAAGCTCCAGGAAGCGGGAATGGTTCCGGGACAGCAGCAACCGTAGACGGCTTGAGCTTCAACGAAAACAAGCTGATGGTTGCCGTATCCGGCAATGCGAGAGCGAACGTGTCCACGCTAAGCAACCCTGACCGTATCGTCATTGATCTGACAAACACCCGATTTTCGGATGGCTTTGGCAGCAACAACAATTTCAACAGTGTCAGCCAAAGCGGGCAATTTACGGTCAGCGGTTATCCGGACGTCAAGTCGGTACGATATTCGTTGTTTAACGAAAATCCGATGACGGTTCGAATCGTGGTGGATCTTAATTATGCGAAAAATTATACCGTTTCAGGTCTTGAGAACGGATCGGGCATTCTTACTGTCGATCTGAATACAGCTTCAGCGCCGAACCCGGGAACGGGCGGGAAGAAGCTGGTAGTGATCGATGCCGGTCACGGCGATCATGATCCTGGCGCGATCGGAGTCACAGGGAAAAGAGAGAAGGATTTCAATCTGCAGATGGCTCTGAAAGTCCAGCGGCTGCTGCAGCAGGAGCCGAATATTGATGTCGTGATGACAAGAAGCACCGATACCTTCCTCGAACTGAGAGAGCGCGCTAAAATCGCAAATGATCTGAAGGCGGATGTATTTATATCGATTCATGCCAACAGCGGACCTTCCTCCGCCAGCGGCACCGAGACGTACTACTATCATGAGTCCGACAAGGCGCTTGCCAATGCTCTGCATAAGGAAATTGTGCAAGCGATCGGCCTTCGTGACCGCGGAGTGAAGTATGGTAACTTCCATGTCATTCGCGAGACGAACATGCCGGGAGCGCTGCTTGAAGTTGGCTTTTTGAGCAACAGTAACGATGAGAGCAAGCTGTTTGACCCGGCGACACAGGATCGGGTTGCAGCGGCCATCGTAAGAGGCCTCAAAAACTATCTGCAGGTGAACTAGGATCATCATGATGGTAAGTGAGAAGAAGAGTAACCGGGAGGTGAAAGAATGTTGAACAAAAAAATATGGTCAGCAGGTTTTCTGGCAGCTGTCATGCTTCTTGGCGCAGGCTGTGGTCAAAATAACGGAACTGAGCCGGGCAGCGCGCCGGGGCATAACGAGCCCGCACCGGGCGGACAGACAGGCCAGGGGGCTGGTGGCGATAACGGAGCTGTGCAGCCGGAGGTTCAGAGCGAGAGCATTAAGGCATATTATACCGATCCCGATCTGATGGAGCTTCGGGAAGGTGTGGCCGAAATTTCGTATGAAACGCCAGAGGAGAAGTATAAGGCTGCCTATGAAGCGTTGCAAACGAGCGAGAGCGAGGAACTGATTCCGCTTTGGGAGAAGATTGATTTGATTTCCGTCGCTTTAGCAGACGGGACCTTGACGCTGGACGTGCATATTCCGGCGGAAGCCAACCTTGGGGCCGGGGGCGAAGCCTTTGCCATCGACGCTTTGAAGAATACGTTCTTCCAATTTGAAGAAGTGAACGCGATTCAGATTCTCATCGACGGACAACAGGCAGAATCGCTGATGGGTCATGTGACTTTGGAATATCCAATGACCCGGTGATGAAACGGAGAAGGAGATCACAAATTGCTGTCGAATATTAGTAAATGATGAAGCAGTAGTTATGAGAGGGGAAAGAAAATGGTACTTAGACACAGCAAGCATGTTCATTCCAAGAAAGTGGTCTCCGCCGTCATGGCCGGACTGTTGGCGTTTGGAGGAGCCTCCGTCGTTTCCGCAGACGAAACCACAGTCGCCGCTACCCAATCGGTAGCGAGCGGTTTTAGCGATGTAAATACAGGTTACTGGGGAGAAAAGTATATTTACAAGCTTGCGGCACAGGGAATCGTAACCGGGAATAACGGCAAGTTTCGCCCGAATGATCCGGTGACGCAGGAGGAAGCCGTTACGATGGCGATCCGTTTTTTAAGCATGCAGGATCAATTAAGCAGCGGCGCTGCGACATTACCGACAAACATCGAAACGAATACATACTTTAAACCGTATGTAGCTTTGGCGCTGCAGCGCAATTTGCTGGACAGCGAGAAGGAAGCATCTCAAGCGGACAGCCAACAGATCTGGGGAGCTAAAAAAGCGACCCGGGAATGGATCACCGAGGTGCTGATCCGGTCGATTGGACGGACGGCGGATGCGGAAGCAGCCGGCAATCAGGCGACAAGCTTTGCAGACAACGCCCAAATTTCTCCGGATCGGCTCGGGTTTGTCAAGGTTGCGATAGACCTTGGACTGACCCAGGGTGTGAACGGCAACCGATTTGATCCCCAAGGGGCGGTGACACGCGCTCAACTGGCTACATTCCTGAGCCGTGCGCAAGCCTACATCGACACCAATTACGCCAATCAGCATGAAGGCGTCATTATGTCTGTGGACAACGAAAGCCTGCAGCTCTATGTAGACGGCAAGGTAAATACGTACAAGCTTAACGGGGCAACCCCATATTTTACTTCCGATTCGGAGGCAAGAATTTCGCTTGCCGATGTGAAGCCATATACGAAGGCGATCGTTGTTGAAAGCAACGGTACGGCCGCTTATGTGGAAATTACGGATCAGACCGAGCATGTCGAGCGCCTGGAGCGCACGTATGCCCGTCTGTCGCCGAACTATGTTATCTGGCTCGATGTGAACAACACATTCGAAGAGCTGACTTATGATGCCAATACGATTTTCCTCGACCAGAACGGCCGTCAGATTGAGGCGAGTGCACTGGTGGAGGGCAGCCTGCTCGTGATTGAGCGTGAAACGTTCAGTCCGCAGAAGCGAATTGTTTCGATTCGGGTGAAAAGCGGGCTGGTCAACAAAACGGCTTCAGGTGTTCTTCAGAGCGTGGATACGGTCAACAAAACGATGACCCTCAAGGACAGCACCGGTTATGAAGAAACCTTCAAATGGGACGATGCGACCGTGCTCCGTTACCAAAACCAGCTTCTGTCACCTGCTGAGCTGAAGGCCGGTTCTGCTGTCAATTATTCCGTTCAGAACAGCATCCTCCAATCGGTTGAAGTGACGCAGAACGTAGATCGCACCGTACAAGGAATGCTCTATTCGGTGGAAGCGAACGGGAGAACCATCACGTACAAGCGCAATGGCAGCACGCAGCTGGAAACGAAGTTTTTGGCGAACAAGCCAGAGATTGTACTGAGCGGGGTTGTAAATCCTGCGCTTTCCGATTTGCTTGCAGATGATGTATCCGGCGATCAGGTTATTCTGACCATTGACGGCGAAGAGCGCGTAACGAAGATTGAAGTGACGGGTCGTCAGATGGAACAGCTGGATGCGGCTACGATTGTGAGCTATGACGCCAAGACGCGCTGGCTGACCGTGCGCGATACGAACAACCAGCCGCGGGTGATCATCCTGGATGACAAAACGAAGCTGGAATCAAGCATGGGCACAACGCTGGACCGCGTCGAGCCGCTGCTTGGCGCAGGACGCAAAGTCAGCGTGACGCTGGTCGGAACCCGGGCCTTGTCGCTCGAGGTTGTGTACAAGGTAGAAGGCACGATCAGCGCCATCCATACCGGGAACCGGGTCATTTCCATATTGACAGCGGGAGGAAAAGTGGAGGAGATCCCATACAACAACAATCTGTTGGTGGAACTGTTCGGCAAGTCCAATGCGACGCTGTCGGATGTCCGCGTAGGGGATTCCGTAACCGCGCAGCTGTCGGTTAATCAGGATTACCTGCACAGCTTGAAGCTCAATTCCTCCGCTCAATTCGAAGTGGTCTTTACCGAGCCATCCAAAAACCGGATGCGCGTCAAAGCTAACGGAACGACGAGCGATATTTTCACCGATAAAGCTACCTTGGTCGGCGAAAGCGGACAAGCGATTGTGCTTGCCGATCTGCGTCCGGGCACGCTGGTGAATGTAGATCTCCAGGGCACGACGGCCGTTCGAATTGCTGAAGTCAAGCTGACGCTCGGCGAGGTGACCGCCCTTGACGCTTCCGGCACGAACCTGATGGTGAAGGATTATTCGGGCGTGAGCCAAAGCGTCAACGTTAGCGCAGGTGTCAGAGTAACGAGAAACGGCTCGACAGCTCCGAATCTCAGCACGCTGTCTCCTGGGGACCGGGTTGAAATTCGCAAGGACATTCAAGGCGTAACCATCATCCATGTCATGGACAAGCTGGAGCGCTCGTTCTGGCGTTTGGACAACGCCGAACTGCATGTAAAGCGCAGATCAGTGAATGACCAGTATCGCTTCCCTTATGCTGACAAAGTATTTGTTCATCAAGGTGACACGACTTTGTCCGTGCAATCCCTGCAAGATAATGATAATATTGTACTGTACCTGAACCACGGTGTTGTGGTTGAGATTGTGAAACAGTAAGCGATCATTGGGGATTACACGAGAAACACCGTCTTGATGCGGGGATTTTTCGCATCAAGACTTTTTTTTGCGGGAGGGAATGGATATGAATGCGGCCACCGTACGGCATATACTGGATACCATCGAAACGATGTTTCCCGATGCACATTGCGAATTAAACCACAGCAATGCGTTTGAGCTGACGATTGCAGTGTTGTTGTCTGCGCAGTGCACGGACGAGACGGTCAATAAAGTGACAAAGGATCTGTTTCAGAAATATAAAACGCCCATGGACTATATTTCCGTACCAATCGAAGAGCTGGAGCAGGATATTCGGCGCATCGGGTTGTATCGAAACAAAGCAAAGCATATTCAGAATCTGTGCAGACTTCTCATAGAACAGTACGGTGGTGAGGTGCCGGAAGCCCATGACGAGTTGGTCAAGCTTCCTGGCGTCGGACGAAAAACAGCCAACGTCGTCGTCTCTAACGCCTTCGGCGTGCCCGCGATCGCTGTCGATACCCATGTAGAGCGTGTTTCCAAACGCCTTGGACTTGCTGCCTGGAAGGACAGCGTGCTGGAAGTGGAGAAGAAGCTGATGAAGCGCGTGCCGCGTGAAGAATGGACGATCACGCACCACCGTCTCATATTCTTTGGCAGATATCACTGCAAAGCCCAAAATCCTTTGTGCCAGGTATGCCCGCTGCTCGATGTTTGCCGCGAAGGCAAGAAACGTATGAAAACAGGGGCAGTCAGGAAGAATAAGGAACAGCCTAAAGCTGGCCAGAAATAGACAAGAAAAAGAGGATGGGATAAATTCATGAAATGCATCTCGGTTTATACGGATAATTTTGCTTTGTTTTCGGATATTTTTGAATTTGTAGTGGAGAGCCAAAGCAAGCTGAGTGAGAACGAAGAACAGGAAGTCGAAGGTGTGACATTCACTCACTCCGGGGACGCGCCTGAGCATTATTTGGAGCGCATGGTTCAAAAACCGGAAGTGGTTGTCATGAAGGACAAGTCCCGGGGCCTGACCATTTTGCAGCATGGCTCCGTATTTGAAATTCTGATTCCAACCGAAGAGAGCAGCTTGCTCTCTTAATGAAAGCCGCGGGTGCCGAAGCGGGATCCGGAGCGCTATGCCATCTATGGCGGTGCAAAGATCAAGATAGGCAGCTCCATAAGCCGCCCGCATCATTTAAAGCTGGAAGGAAAAACGTTATGTTTTTCCTCCCGGCTTTTTTTGTTATGTCCACTGGTTGTCGAACGGGTGATGTCGAAGTGGTGTGTCGATGCTCCTGTCGTTATCCTTCCGTGTTCCCCTTTGACTATTATCCCTTTTGTTCAGGGAGAGCTGCAGCCAGGCTGGAGGCGGGGGGAGCGGACAAAAAAGCAGGCAAGGAACAGGCGGCAAGAAATATGAAGTAAGCAAGAAATATGAAGTAAGCCAGAAATATGTAAGGAGCAAGAAATATGTAAGAAGAAAAAAATGATAGAAGCAAGAAATAGAAAGAACTAGAGGCGAGACGAAGCAAGAGATAGGCAAGAAATACCCGAGAAATATGCAAGAAACAGAGAAACAAATGCAAATGCTACTGTCACTGCTATTGCTACTGCTATTGCTATTGCTACTGCTACTGCTATTGCTACTTCTACTTCTACTTCTTCTCAGCTAAACCTATTATTGCTATTGTGTCCTTATCATCGTCATCTCCTCTTTTCCCACCTTGTGCAGCTCCCGGGGCGTGGGGGTTAGCACGATGATAGGGTCGGTCAAGCCATGCCCGGCAGTTGATACCTCTGCCTGATCAAAAGGGATAACGGTGAAAGGCGTCCGATCAATGAGGAGGTCGAAAACGGTTAGGGGGCTGACTCTCTGGGCAGGAGTTCCAACATAATGGATTCCTTTACGGCCCGGGCAGTGTTAGAATAATGGAGATATGAACAAATACAATCTCAGGAGAACGATGGACGTGAAGCTGATTACTGAATATGAAAGCGGAACCAGCATGTCCGGATTAACGAAGGTCCGGGAGCAATTTGTGAAGTGGGGCGATGAAGCTTCGGCTGCTCTGGCCGATGATTTGATACGAAAAGGAAATGCCGGGGAGCTGACGCTGGCGTTTTGTGGTCATTTCTCTGCCGGGAAGTCGAGTATGATCAATGCGCTGTGCGGGAAAAAGGTGCTGCCGTCCGGTCCGGTGCCGACCAGCGCAAATGTGGTGACGATACGTCATGGCGAGCCGCGTGCGCTGATCCACCGCTCGTCATCTCCGGATGCTCCGCCGCTGCTGGCGACACCGGAGGAGCTGGGCGCCTATTGCCGGGAAGGCGGGGAATATGCGGCGATTGAAGTATGGGATGAGGTGCCGCTGCTTGGCACACATGGCGTGCTGATGGATACGCCAGGTGTCGATTCCACCGATGACGGGCACCGGATGGCTACGCATTCGGCACTGCATATGGCCGATATTGTGTTTTATGTTATGGATTATAACCATGTTCAATCCGAGAGCAATCTGATGTTTGCCAAGAGCCTGTCGGATTGGGGCAAGCCGCTGTACTTGATCGTGAACCAGATCGACAAGCATCGGGACAGCGAGCTGACGCTGGAATCGTATTTAAACGATGTGAAGAAGGCTTTTGCCCAGTGGAAGGTTACGTATAAAGGGCTGTTATGCACATCGCTGAAAAGCGCGGATCATCCGTATAATCAGTGGGAGACGCTGAAGGGGGTTATCTCCGGCCTGCTTAAGCAGCGGGAGCCGCTGCTGGCATACAGCATTGCCCGCTCGGTTCGTCATGTCGGCGATCAGCATCTGGAAGCTTTGGTGCGAAGTCAGCAGGAGGAGAAGGAAGCGCTGCTGGCGGAAATGGGCGGTGAGGAGGCCGCAGCTGCCCTGGCAAGCCGCCTAGACGGCCTGGAGGAGCAGAAGCGTGTCATCGGCGGGCTTCCGGATCAGGTCAAGGCGCAGCTGCGCCAGGACGCCGATTCGATCATCGCGAATGCGAATGTGACGCCGGCCGATGTGCGGGAGCTGGGGGCGGCCTTTCTGGACAGCCGCCGGAGCGGGTTCAAGGTCGGCTTCCTGTTCTCCGCCGGTAAGACGGAAGAGGAGCGCAAGCGCCGGCTGGATGCTTTTCTGTCCCGGCTTCAGGAGCAGGCCGAGGCGCAGCTGGACTGGCATGTCCGCAAGTTGGTCCGGGACGTGGTCAGCGAGCATGCACAGTGGACCCCGGACTGGGAATCGGCGCTGGATAATGAGCTTCCGGCAGTTACTTCGGAGCAGCTGCTGCGGAAGGCGAACCCGGACGTGATGCTGTCCGGGGAGTATGTGCTGAACTACTGCCGGGAGCTGGCCGAGGACATCAAGGCCAGCTACCGGCGCGCCGTATCGGCTCTGGCCGACCGGCTGCGCGCTGCCATGACGGACGACGCTGCCGTCCGTCTGCAGGAGCTGGAGCGCCAGCGCGCCGAGCTGCTGGCGCAATCGGCGGCTTCCGCCCGCTATGCTGCGCTGCAGCAGGCGGAAGCCGCCCGGGCGGCGGAGCTGGCACAGCTGCTCCCGCCGCCGCCTGCCCTCACCCCCGGCCTCCTGCCGGAGGTGAGGGAGCCCGCCGCGGCGCCTGCGCAGCAGGCCGCGGGCGGCCCGGGCCGTGCCCCGGCTGCGCCGGAGGGGCACGGGCGCACGGCGCCGCGCGCCGGCGCGCCTGGCGGCGCGGCGCTGCTGCGGCGCCAGCGCCTTGAGGCGGCGGCAGCGGAGCTGCGCGCTGCCGCCGAGCGGCTGGCGCCGCATCCCGCGCTGGCGTCGGCCGCGCGGGATCTGACCGCCCGCGCGGATGCGCTCGCGGGCGGCTCATTTACGCTGGCGCTGTTCGGGGCGTTCAGCGCCGGCAAGTCCTCCTTCGCCAACGCGCTGCTCGGCGAAGCGGTGCTGCCGGTGTCGCCGCATCCGACAACGGCTGCCGTCAACCGGATTATGGCGCCGACCGATGCGATGCCGCATGGGACGGCTGCCGTCCGCATGAAAACCTACGAGATGTGGTGGGAGGATCTGAAATACTCCTTCAGTGTGCTCGGCCTTGAGCCGCCGGCGGAGAGCAGCTGGCGTCAAGCGGCCGAGCGGCTTACCCCGGAAGGGCTTCATCCGGCCGGTCTGCCGCATTACGGATTTCTTAAAGCGGCGGCCGCCGGGTGGGAGATGATGAGCAGCAAGCTCGGCACGACCGAGAACGTGCAGCTGGATCTGTACCGGAGCTACGTTGCAGACGAGACCAGATCCTGCTTCGTTGACGGCATTGATCTGTACTACAGCTGTCCGCTGACCGAGCAGGGCATCGTGCTGGTGGATACGCCGGGAGCGGATTCGCTTCATGCCCGCCATACAGGTGTAACCTTCAATTTCATTAAGAATGCGGACGCGATTGTGTATGTCACGTATTATAATCATGCGTTCTCCAAGGCCGACCGACAGTTTCTGTCCCAGCTCGGCCGGGTGAAGGACAGCTTTGCGCTTGATAAAATGTTTTTTATTGTCAACGCCGCCGATCTCGCGTCCACAGAAGAAGAGCTGGAAGAGGTCGTGAAGCATGTCCGCGGCAATTTGACGCGGAGCGGTGTAGGCAGCCCGCATATTTTTCCGGTGTCCAGCATGCTGGCGCTGGAAGGAAAGCGGGCGGGCGATGAGGAGCAGCTGGGCCAATCCGGTTTTCCGGCCTTTGAGACGGCGCTCGGTCACTTTGCGGTAGAAGAACTGCCGGGGCTGTCGCTTCGCGCAGGCTATGATGAGATGGCTGTGGTCCGGGACCGCGTCCTGTCCTGGGCGGATATGGCTGCCCAGGATGAGCATGCCCGGGCGGCGAGAATCGCCGGCCTGAAGGAGGCGCGGGAGCAAGGATTGGCGAGGCTGTCTGTGCTCGCCGGGCAGGATCTGGCGAAGGATATGGGCCGGGAGTGCAGCGAGCTGCTGTTCCATGTCCGGCAGCGGCTGGAATATGCGTTGGGCCGCTTCTTCCAGGAGTCGTTCCATCCATCGGTGCTTCGCGAAGAAGCGGGGCAGCTGAAGTCGGCTTTTGCCGCTTGCGGGCGCGATCTGATGCGCACCCTGTCGCTGGAGCTTGATCAGGAGCTGTGGGCGACCACGCTGAGGCTGGAGAAGGCCGGCCGAACATGGGTGGAGCAGGCGGCGCATGAGGCGGTGTCGGACATTTCCGGCTGGGCCGGCTGTACGCTCACCCTTCGCCGGGAGAAGGACTGGGCAGCTCCGGAGCTGCAGGAAACCGAGCTGCAGCTCGGGGAGGACTGGTCTACCTACTGGCCTTACTTCAAAAACCCGAAAGCCTTCTTCGAAGGCAGTGGCAGCCAAAAGCTCCGGGAAGCGCTGGAGCCTAAGGTGAAGGAAGCGATCGCGGCTGCCTTGAAGGCTCGCGAGGCGCAGCTGCTTGCTCATTATGAACAGCAGCTGGCCCATTCGCTGCAGCTTCAGGCTAGCCAGCTGAAGACCCAGCTCGACGAAGCGGTGGACGCTCTTGTCAGCTCACTTCAGGATGGGCAGTCTCCGGAAGTATGGCGGCAGCTGGCTCATGAATTGGATATGCAGCTTCAGCGTCGGCCTCAGCGGTCGGATGAGTAGAAAATTGCGTGAAAAATGACATTTAATGGCGCTTCCAGCCCTTGGCCCCACTGCGGGCCTGGGGCTTTTTATTGCTTATTTTTCAGGCTGCGATAAGGCCTTGAATTCCGGGAAGCCCAAGGTACAAGAATTGAGATAACATGCCCCAGTATTTATGAGAATTAACGATTATTTAATCATGAACCGACGATAAGTTCCCCAATTTGCCGGGATGGGGAGGTAAAGGCGAATATACGGCGATTTATTCTCTTTGCCGAGGGGTGAGGTCGGTGATAAACTTCATTAATGCTACATAACCGAACGAAAATCCAAAGGAGGAAAAACATGAATGTTCTCAGGCAACTGCAGGGCTTCTTTTGGGAGAAACGAAGTTACCTCTTTCTTTCCATCCTGTGTCTGGCCATTGCAACCGGATTAGGGCTTGTCTACCCTTATCTGCTGCAAGTGCTGATTGATGATGCCATCAAGCAACAGAACTTTGGGATTGTGCCGCAGCTGGCCCTTACCGTGCTTGGCGTTGTCATTCTGAAAGCCTCAATGCAGTTTCTGCATGGCTTTTTTGGTGGCCGACTGGGAAACTTTCTCGCTTACAAGCTGAGAAATGCCTGCTATGAAAAGCTGCAATTTTTATCATTCCGTTATTATGACACGGCTCGAACGGGCGATCTGATGTCCCGTCTGACGGGCGACCTGGAAGCGATCCGGATGTTTATCGGCTTCGGCTTCGCTCAGCTTCTTAACATGCTGCTGATGGTGACCTTCGGCGCCATCATGATGTTGACCATCAGCTGGCAGCTGACGCTGGTCACACTGGTGGCAATGCCGTTTCTCGTCGTGGCAGCGCTTAAATTCGAGTCCAAAATCCATCCGGCTTTCCAGGAGATGCGGCTGGCGCTCAGCTCGCTGACAACCGCGGTCCAGGAGAACATCACCGGGGTTCGTACCGTTAAGTCCTTCGCCCGCGAGCCGCACGAGGTGGAGAAGTTTTCCGGTCGGAACGAACGCTACAAATCGAACCAAATTTTTGCTTCCGGCATCTGGGCGCGTTATTTTCCGCTTATGGAGCTCTTTGCCAACATCAGCGTGGTCATTCTGCTCGTGGTCGGCGGCACGATGGTTATTAACGAGTCGATTACGCTCGGCCAGCTGGTTGCCTTTTTCAGCTTGATTTGGTACATCATCGGACCGCTGTGGGGCATTGGCTTCCATATCAACAACTACACGCAGTCCAAAGCGTCCGGTGAACGGGTGCTGGAGCTGCTGAATCAGCCGATTGACGTCAAGGACAGGGAGAATGCTGTAGATCTGGTGCCTAGTGAGGTCAAAGGTCATGTCGTATTCGATGGCGTCACTTTTGCCTACGGCAACAAAATGGCGGCAGTCAAGGATATCAATATCGATGCCCCTCCGGGAACGGTCATTGGTCTGCTTGGGGGCACCGGCTCCGGGAAGTCCACCATTATTCAGCTGTTGATGCATGCCTATAACGTGAATCAGGGCACGATCAAGCTGGATGGCGTGAACATCAATGATATTAAGGTGAGAAGCCTTCGCAGTCAGATTGCCACCGTGTTTCAAGAGACATTCTTGTTCTCCTCCAGCATTAAGAACAACATTGCTTACGGGATGAAGGATGTATCGATGGATGAAATTATCCGCGTTGCCAAGCTGGCCAAAGCGCATGATTTCATTATGGAAATGAAAGACGGCTACGACACCATCGTCGGCGAACGGGGAATGGGCCTCTCCGGCGGCCAGAAGCAGCGGATCGCGATTGCGCGCGCTTTGCTGAAGGATCCGAAAATCCTCATTCTGGACGATGCGACGAGCGCCGTCGATATGGAAACCGAGCATGAAATCCAGGCCGGGTTCCAGGAAGTGATGCGCGGAAGAACCACCTTTATTATTGCGCATCGAATTTCTTCATTAAGACATGCTGACGAGATCCTTGTGCTGGATGAAGGGAAAATTGTGCAGCGAGGCAAGCATAATGACCTAATTGCGGTTCCTGGTCCTTATCAGGATGTATACAAAATACAATATGCGGATCTTATTGCCAGACAATCGCAAGAGGGTCTTGGCAAGGCGCAAGGGCAGGTGCAAGTATGAGCACAAATGTAAATACAGAGCCCCGGCACAGGCGCACGTCCTCCGGGGACAACAAGCCGGAAGGACAGATGAACGAGCGTTTTGTGTACAAGGATGATGATGCGATTGAAAAGCCGTTTAACTGGAAGCAGTTAACCCGGCTCATCTCGTATATGAGGCCTTATGCAAAACAGATTTTACCGCTGATCGCCCTGATGATGATCATCGGTACAGCGACCAAGCTAGCTGTTCCGTTTCTGACAAGTATGGCGATTGACAAGGCGATTGATCCTGATCCGAGCGTTGGCACTCCAAGCTTGACGATGCTGTATCAGATTACGATCATCGTGCTCGTCCTGTACATCATTCAGTGGATTACCGGCATTTTCCGGATCAAGTATACGAACATTATTGGACAGCGGGTCATTTACGATCTTCGGGCCGATCTGTTCCGCCACATTCAGCGGCTGTCATTCAACTTTTTTGACAAGCGCCCAGCAGGCTCCGTACTTGTCCGGGTTACGAACGATGTCAACTCGCTTCAGGATCTGTTCACAAACGGGGTCGTCAACCTGATCATTGACTGCGTCCAGTTGTTCGGGATCGTCATTATCCTCCTTCTGATTAACTGGAAGCTGGGGCTGGCGGTCATCGTGACCGTGCCAATCATGTTCTTCATCTCGACCAAGCTTCGCATTCGGATTCGCAGAGCCTGGCAGGAAGTGCGGACGAAGAACTCGCGGATCAACTCTCACTTGAACGAGTCGATTCAAGGAATTCGGGTGACGCAAGCCTACACGCAAGAAGAGGAGAACATGAAGTTCTTCGACCATATGAACAAGGACAGCAAAAAGTCCTGGGATAAAGCATCTGCGATGAACCAAGGGTTCGGCCCGCTGATTGAGATTACCGGCGGCTTCGGATCGCTGATTCTGTTCTGGCTGGGGGCTACCCTCATCCAGCAAGGACAGCTGACGATCGGCCTTCTGGTCGCGTTCGCCCAGTATGTCGGCAACTTCTGGGAGCCGATTAACCGCCTGGGTCAAATGTACAACCAGCTCCTCGTGGCGATGGCGTCCTCTGAACGGATTTTTGAATTCATCGACGAGGATCCGAACATCAAGAGCAAGCCGAACGCAACCAAGCTCCCGCAGATTAAAGGTGACATCAAGCTGGAGAACGTTGTGTTTGAATACGAGAAGGGACGTCAGGCGCTGAAGGGGATCAATCTGGATGTCAAGGCCGGGCAATCCATTGCACTTGTAGGGCACACCGGTTCCGGTAAAAGTACAATCATCAATCTGCTCAGCCGATTCTATGATATTTCAGATGGCAAGCTGACGATTGACGGTTACGACATCCGGGATGTCGAGGTGGAGAGCCTTCGCCATCAGATTGGCATCGTGCTCCAGGATACGTTTATTTTCTCGGGGACCATTCGCGACAACATTCGCTTCGGACGTCTCGATGCGACCAACGAGGAGATTGAAGAGGTTGCCAAGGCTGTCGGCGCGCACGAGTTCATCGTTCAAATGCCGAATGGTTATGACACCGAGGTAGAGGAACGCGGCAACATGCTGTCCATGGGGCAGCGTCAGCTGCTGTCGTTTGCCAGAGCCTTGCTTGCTGACCCGCGCATTCTCATTCTTGACGAGGCAACGGCCAGCATCGATACCGAAACCGAGTTGAAAATTCAAGAAGCGCTCAAACTGCTGCTTAAAGGCCGCACCTCCTTTATCGTTGCCCACCGATTGTCCACGATTCGGCATGCAGATCATATCGTTGTTCTCGATCATGGCCGGATCATTGAAGAAGGAAATCATCAGGCATTGATGAAGGAAAAAGGTACCTATTACGGATTGATTGAGGCACAATACCGTTTTTTGTAAAATTGGATTAACAAAGGTTTAACAAATCCGACACAAATGTAAAAAAAATGTCGTATCGCTCTTGCAATCTTCTTCATAAACTAACAAAATAGAGATAGTAGTTTTACAATTTCATAGAAGAAGGGAAGCATGAGGTTATAATGAGCATCGAAAGCGTTGTGTCTGCGCCTGCACTGCTGATTCGAAACTTTGAGCAGAAAGATTTGGAAGCTGTCACCTCCCTAATGCGAGAATTGAATTATCCGACCACGCTGAATGTGATGCGTGAACGGATGGAGGCAATGTCTGCCGATCCGCTGCACTGCAATATGGTTGCAGAACTGGATGGCAAGGTTGTAGGAATGATCATGCTTCGACAAGTCAAATCCTTCGTTAAGACCGAGCAGGTCACTCAAATTACTTCGGTAATTGTAACCTCAAACTGCCGCGGCCAAGGAATCGGCAAACGATTAATCCGGGCAGCAGAAGCATGGGGTAAGCAGCAGGGTAGCAACCTCTTGTTTCTCGTGAGCGGCAACCGGGAAGAACTTGCCCCGGAACATGCGTTTTATGAACATATCGGATTTGAGAAGAACTGTTATCAGTTTAGCAAGAAGCTGTAGTCTTCTTGCTTTCATGAACCCATCACGGATGTGATGGGTATTTTTCTTTTGATTTGAACCGTCCCGGTATGCCGGGGCGGTTTTGTTGTTCAGGCCGGATCAGCCTGCCATTTTTTGTGGGCTTGTTGTGAATTTTAGATATGTTACAATGTGGTCGTAAGTTAATTACAAAAATGTAACCATTGTCTGATCGCAGCAATACTTAAGAAACAACACCCAGACTGAACATCTATGCGATCAGGCGCCGGAATCATTCCATTGGTTAATAAGGAGATGACTTATTCATGAGCAAACATAATTTCAAGAAAATCGCCGGCACGACCGGTATCGCAGCGGTCCTTGCTGTAGGCATGCTGCTTCCGCAAACCGCATCGGCCGCACCGGCCAAGAGCGAGCCGATTCAGAACTATCAGCAAGCGGTTCAGAAATTGCTCGAAGGCCAGTGGTGGGGTAAGTGGCTGATCCAGTATCAAGTGGATCTTCCGTCCGTACCGGGCAAGGGTCAAGCGGTGGACAAGCCATCGGCTGAGGTGCCTGCTGAAGACAAGCCAGCAGCGAACAAGCCGTCGGCCGAGAAGCCGGCACCAAGCAAGCCATCGACAGATCAACCTTCGACAAGCCAGCCGGATAAGCCAAAGGCACCGGTTGCAGAGAAGCCGTCAGCAAGTCAGCCCGAGAGCAGCCAACCGGGATCCGGAAATAACGCAGCGCCGAGCAGACCGTCTGCTCCAGCACAGCCTGCAGGCACAACGGATCAATCCAGCTTTGCTGCCCAAGTTGTGAAACTGGTGAATGAGGAGCGTGCGAAGGCAGGTCTGAGCCCGCTCACGGTTCATGACAGACTGACGACCATGGCGGTAGATAAAGCGAAGGATATGAGCGACAACAATTACTTCAGCCACACCTCGCCTACCCATGGCTCCCCATTTGATATGATGAAGGCATACGGCATTTCGTACCGCTATGCTGGTGAGAACATCGCGATGGGTCAGCGTTCTGCAGAGGAAGTGATGAACGCATGGATGAACAGCCAAGGTCACCGCGAGAACATCCTGTCTCCGAACTTTACGATGATTGGTGTCGGATATTATAACGGATACTGGGTTCAAGAATTTATTAGCCAATAATCGGGTGATGTCCACGATATCCCCAGGAGCTTCGATAGCCGTTTCATTCTTTTTACGGAATGAAACGGCTTTTTATTGCGCCGCTGGCGGGCGACGTCCGAAGGTTTATTTTGCGGCAACAAACGCCGATATGATATCTTTAGGCATAGTGACAATATGTTTAAAGGGGAGAACGAGGCGGATGACAGAGAACAAGACACTGATTGAAGCATTCATCGGGGCTGCTTATCCGGTAACGGGTCATGGCAAACGCAATGTGCAAATGCTTAAAGATGCGCTTGACGCTGCGGATGGCACGATGCAGGGCGACCACTACGGCGGCGGGAAAATCATCGAGGAGTTTCAAAACCGGATGGCCGACTATTTGGGAAAGGAAGCAGCTGTCTTTTTCCCGAGCGGAACGATGGCGCAGCAGATCGCACTGCGCATTTGGTGTGACCGGCAGCAGCTGAAGAGGGTGGCTTATCATCCGCTATGCCATCTGGAGATCCACGAAGAGGATGGCTTGAAGGAGCTTCATCATATCGAAACGGTGCTTATTGCGGACAACAATCGAGTCATCCGGCTGGAGGATGTGCGGCAGATTGAAGGCGAGATTGCGTGCCTGCTATTAGAGCTGCCGCAGCGGGAGATCGGGGGCCAGCTGCCTGAATACGAGGAGCTGGAGGCGATCTCGGCCTACTGCCGTAAACGCGGCATCAAGCTGCATATGGATGGAGCGCGCTTGTTAGAAATAACGCCGTATTATGAACGGTCCGCGGCTGAAATCAGCAGCCTGTTTGACAGTGTGTTCATCTCGTTATATAAAGGCATCGGCGGGATTGCGGGCGCGGTGCTGGCCGGGGATGCCGATTTCATTCATACATCCAAAGTGTGGAAAAGGCGGCACGGCGGCGATCTGATCAGCCTGTATCCCTATATTCTAAGCGCCGATTATTATTTTGATCAGCGTGAGTCCCGCATGGCGCAATATTACGAGGGGGCCAAGGAACTGGCGAGCTTCTATCATGCTTGTTACGGAGTTACGGTTCTTCCGAACGTGCCGGTATCGAACATGTTTCATGTGCTTGTGCCTCTGCCGAAGGACCAACTGGAGGCTGTTATGATTGACATCTGTGAAACAACAGGGGTCGGCCTGACCAGTTATTTGAGCAGCGATGATGACGTTTCATGCCGTTATGAAGTAACGATCGGTGATCGTTACGTAGGCGTGCCGAAACTTAAGCTGCAAGAAGCGTTTCGTCTGCTGGATGAGCAGCTTCGCCAACGCTTATGATGGAAGCTTGAAACGCCATGTCATATTGCAAATGAATCCCGGAAGTTTTAAGGTAATGTACATAATGGTTGCCGGACGAACGATTCATGCAGTGGACGAGCCTGGTGATTTCAGAATCAATGATGACGAATCAGATGATTTCAGGATCGATCATGACTAACCGGTGTGCCAACTTCACAGGAGGGAGAGGAGCTTATGAAATCAACTGCCTGGATATGGCGAATCGCCGCTACAGCCTCGATCGTAGCTACGGTTCTGCTCATTGCCGGCTTTGTATATGCGTTTCGGGATATTAACTATCCCCAGGGACAGTTAATCACTGAGCAACCAGGCGAAACCGAGATCGAATCCGTGCCGCCAGTGACCGCGGAGCCACAGGGGCTGCCTGCGCTTCCGGAGACCATTAAGGTGGCGGCCATCGGCGACTCGCTGACAAGGGGAACCGGAGATGCCGGAGGCGGGTATGTGCGGCGCACCATCGATTTGCTGAATGCGGAGGGCCGGGAAACGGAGATGCTGAATAACCTGGCCGTCAACGGGCAAACCACTGAGCAGCTGCTGCCGAAGCTTGGTGAACGAGGGGTCCGATATTCACTGGAGCAGGCTGATTTGATCTTGCTGACCATCGGCGGCAATGACTTGTTTCAAGGCAGCGGTCTGTTATCTTCTGTAAACTCGGGCGCTGCCGAGCTGGAGCTGGATCCGGAACTGCTGATGGAGGCGCTCCCGCAGGCAACCGAGCGATTGCAGCGCATCCTGGGAACCTTGCGGGAGATTAACCCTCATGCCCGCATTGTCTACGTAGGGCTGTATCATCCGTTTGCGGATTTGCCGGAGCTGCTCATCCCCGGAAATATCGTGGTATCCGCCTGGAATCAGGCCGCGATGGAAATGATCAGCCGGGATGCCAATATGACGCTAGTTCCAACGTTTGACCTGTTCCAGCACAAGCTGGATGTGTATTTATCCTCGGATCATTTCCATCCGAACGGCGAGGGATATCAGGCGATAGCGGAACGAATCGTGAAAGGCTTGTTGTGACAGGCGGGACGCCCGCCTGGCGTAAAGCCGCGAGCATGAAGATAGCGGAGGAGGCTTAAGCGTTGAACGGAAAATCTTCGGAAGTTGTATTGTCAGTCGAGCATGTTAAGAAAAAGATTGGTCGAAAATGGATTATACACGACGTGACCTTTGATGTGAGAGCGGGCGAAATCTTCGGCTTTCTCGGCCCGAACGGAGCCGGCAAAACGACGACGATCCGGATGCTGGTCGATTTGATCAAGCCGACCTCCGGTATGATCAAGGTCAGCGGTTATGATGTCAATCGTCAGCAGGAGCAGGCGCTTCGTTATGTCGGCTCGATCGTGGAAAATCCCGAGATGTATTCGTTTCTGACCGGCTGGGAAAATCTCGAACATTTTGCGCGGATGCAAAAGGGAGTTGATCAGGCCAGAATCACCGAGGTGGTTGATCTGGTCGGGATGAACCGAAGAATTCACGACAAGGTCAGCACCTATTCCCTTGGCATGAGACAGCGGCTGGGCATCGCTCAGGCGCTGCTTGGCCGCCCAAAGCTGCTCATCCTCGATGAGCCGACTAACGGCCTGGATCCGAAGGGAATCAAGGAGATGAGGCAGTTCATTCAGCGCTTAGCGGCCGAGGGGCTGGCGGTATTTGTATCCAGTCATCTGCTCAGTGAAATTCAGCTGCTGTGTGACCGGGTGGCCATTATTAGCAGCGGCCGGATTCTGGCTGTCGGCGAAGTGGAGGAATTGATATCCGGCAGCAGCGATCTGGTGATATGGGATCTTCAGCCGGCTGCGAAGGGCAAGCAGATATTGGAGCAGCTGGAGGCTTGCCAGGTAGTGGAGCATCCGGAAGAAGAGCTGGATGATGGAATATTAGCCGGGATGTCCTCGGATGCAATTGTGACGCGAATGCAAGAGCATGCCACCTCCCGGACGGTCGAGCGGCTCGTTCGCGAAGGTATCGAGATTCGGGCGGTTCACCGGATCAATCCTACACTGGAGCAGCTGTTCCTCCAGATGACGGAGGGTGAGAATATTGAGTAGCTTGTGGCCTTTGATCCAGAATGAAACGATAAAAATTGTCAAACGCAAGCGATTTTATGTCATATTGCTTGTGCTGCTCGTTCTGGTGCCGATGTTTACATATGCACAGATGAAATCGGCTGAGCGAAGCCGCGACAAGTTTAACAGCGACTGGCGGCTGGAGCTGCAGCAGCGGATCACGGATAACGAGTCTTCGCTCAGCAGCGACCGGATTCCGGATGAATGGAAGCGATACCGGATGATTTTTATTCAGCAAATGCGGTATTATTTGGAGCATGATGTAAATCCTAATGAACCGAATGGCGTCACATTTACCCGTGAGTTCATGAATAATTCCATCTCCTTGTTCATCCCGCTCATGATTATGGCGATCGCCTCCGATATTGTGTCCGGGGAGCGGACGACGGGGACGATCAAGATGCTGCTTACGCGCCCGGTCAAGCGATGGAAAGTGCTGCTCAGCAAGCTGGTCGCACTGTTGATGTTTATCTCGCTCATCGTGGTGTCGGCATATATTATCGCTTATCTTGTGTCCGGATTGGCCTTCGGCTACGCCGGGTTTAATCTGCCGATATTCACGGGCTTTACGATCGTAGGCTCGGAGGTCGACATGTCCACGGTTCAAGCGGTGCCGCAGTGGAAGTATTTGCTGATGCAAGGCGGTCTCGTCTGGTATGTCGGTGTCTGTGTCGGCATGCTGGCCTTTATGGTGTCCGTGCTTGTACGAAGCACGGCGGCCAGCATCGTCATTATGATGGCGGCTCTCATTGCAGGCAATATTTTGACGAACATGGCCTCCGCTTGGAACAGTGCCAAATATCTGTTCATGGTGAATTTGAACCTGACCGACTATTTGGCCGGCAATCTGCCTCCAATTGAAGGCATGACACTCAATTTTTCCCTGATTGTACTGGCGGTTTGGGCGGCTTTGGCCATCCTAGTTTCATTCAGCGTCTTTACGAGAAGGGATATATTGAATTAAAATGGACAAAGCATGAAACATCTGTTTGCATTTTTTCTAGGGTATGATTCCCAAAGTATCGTTATTGAATGATTTGATATGAGAATTGAAGGAGGAGCATGAATGGTCGAACAGATCGATTTGTTTGCAGAGTCATCACAGAATGGCGGTAACAGCCGTTCAGGATACGATGCTGACGACATTCAAGTGCTCGAAGGCTTGGTTGCGGTACGCAAACGGCCAGGCATGTACATAGGCAGCACCAGCACGTCCGGCTTGCATCATCTGGTGTGGGAGATCGTGGATAATGCCGTTGACGAGCATTTGGCCAAGTACTGCACGAGAATTGAAATTACATTGCATCAAGACGGTTCGGTGACCGTCTATGATAACGGGCGCGGAATTCCGACCGGCATGCACAAGACAGGCATCCCTACTCCACAGGTGGTCTTTACGATTCTGCATGCTGGCGGTAAATTCGGCGGGTCGGGATATAAGAAATCGGGCGGATTGCACGGGGTTGGTGCATCGGTGACTAACGCGCTGTCCGAATGGCTCGTAGTGGAGATCTATCGCGATGGCAAAATTCATCGTCAGCGCTTCGAGTACTGGAAGGACAAGGACGGCAAGGAGCATGTAGGTGAGCCGGTGACCGGGCTTGAGGTGCTTGGCAATACGAACAAGACCGGGACCAAGATTACGTTTAAGCCAGATGCACGCGTCTTCACGGCCAGCACCAATCTCAACTACGACACGTTGGCCGAGCGGCTTCAGGAGATCGCGTTTCTTAACTCGGGCTTGCGCATCGTGCTCAAGGATGAGCGAAGCGGCAATGGCGAAGAGTTCTTCTACGAAGGCGGAGCGAGCCAGTTCGTTCAGTTTCTGAATGAAGGCAAGGATGTGCTTCACGATGTCATCCATTTCTATGCCGAGAAGGATGATATCGAAGTGGAGATCGCGCTGCAATACAATGCCGGTTATACGGAGACGCTGGCATCCTTCGTCAACTCCATCCCGACCCGGGGCGGAGGAACGCATGAGACCGGCTTTAAGACGGCATACACGCGTGTGATGAACGATTATGCCCGGAAGAACAGCCTTCTGAAGGAGAAGGACAAGAACCTGGAGGGCAACGATCTGCGGGAAGGGATGATGGCGGTCATCAGCGTCAAAATGTCGGAGGTGGAATTCGTCGGCCAGACGAAGGATCAGCTTGGCAGCGCCTCCGCCCGCAGTGCGGTCGATAGTATCGTAACCGAGAAGATGCAGATTTTCCTGGAGGAGAATCCGCAAGTTGCGCAAACGCTGCTGAAGAAAGCGATCCAGGCTTCCAAAGCCCGCGAAGCGGCCCGCAAAGCCAGAGACGAGATGCGCAGCGGCAAGAAGCGCAGCGAGAGCTCCAATCTGGGCGGCAAGCTGACGCCGGCTCAATCGAAGGATTTCACACGGACGGAGCTGTTCATCGTGGAAGGCGATTCCGCTGGCGGCTCGGCGAAGCAGGGCCGGGATTCGAAAATCCAGGCGATTCTGCCGCTGAAGGGCAAGCCGATGAACCCGGAGAAGTCGAAGCTGGCTGATATTTTGAAAAACGAGGAGTACCGGGCGATTGTAT
>NZ_NPBY01000011.1 GCF_002272015.1 Paenibacillus campinasensis
GGCTGATATTTTGAAAAACGAGGAGTACCGGGCGATTGTATCGGCGATTGGAGCTGGAATCGGCACCGAATTTTCCTCGTCGGACAGCAATTATTCCAAGATCATTATCATGACCGATGCGGACACCGACGGCGCACATATTCAGGTGCTGCTGCTCACGTTCTTCTATCGGTACATGAAGCCCCTCATTGATGAGGGCAGGGTCTATATAGCCCAGCCGCCGCTCTACAAAATCGCCAGCCGTTCAGGCAAGCTGGAAACGGTGCGATATGCGTGGACGGAGGAGCAGCTGGCTAACTATCTGAAGGAATTCAAAAATTATGAGCTGCAGCGCTATAAGGGGCTCGGCGAGATGAACCCGGATCAGCTGTGGGAAACGACCATGAATCCGGAGACACGGACGCTGCTGCAGGTCCAGATTGAAGATGCGGCCAAAGCGGAACGGCGCGTATCGACGCTAATGGGAGACAAGGTCGATCCGCGCAAGCGCTGGATCGTGGAGAACGTCGATTTTGCCGAGTCTGAGGAATAGAAGGTGAATGAATGAGTTTATCCGAGCAGTTTTTACCCGCGTATTTGGAAGAGGTTGTCGGTGACCGTTTTGGACGGTACTCGAAATATATTATTCAGGACCGGGCGATTCCCGATGTTCGCGATGGCCTGAAGCCGGTTCAGCGCCGCATTCTGTATGCGATGTATGATTCCGGGAATACCCCGGACAAGCCATATCGCAAATCGGCCAAGACGGTCGGAGACGTGATGGGGAACTATCATCCGCACGGCGACAGCGCGATCTATGAAGGCATGGTGCGGATGGCCCAGCCGTGGAAGATGGGGCATGTGCTTGTGCAGGGTCACGGGAACTGGGGCTCTGTGGATGATGACCCGGCGGCGGCTATGCGTTACACGGAAGCGCGCCTGTCTCCGATTGCGATGGAGCTGCTGCGCGACATTGAGAAGCGCACCGTATTGTTCAAGGATAATTTTGATAACACGGCGAAGGAGCCGGTCGTGCTTCCTTCGCGTTATCCGAACTTGCTGGTGAACGGAGCGAGCGGCATTTCCGCCGGATTCGCCACGGAAATTCCGCCGCATAATTTGCGTGAGGTGATCGATGCGTGTATCGCGGTCATGCAGAAGCCAGATATTGAGCTGGCTGACATTATGACCTTTATCAAAGGGCCGGATTTTCCAACCGGCGGCATCATCATGGGGCGGGAAGGCATCCTCGATGCCTATCGCACCGGCAAGGGACGCATATACATCCGGGCGAAGACCGAGATTGAATCGCTTCGCGGCGGCAAGCAGCAAATCGTCATTACCGAGATTCCGTATCAGGTGGTCAAGTCGAGACTGGTGACTGCGATGGAGAACATCCGTCTGGAGAAGAAGGTTGAAGGCATCGCTGAAGTTCGGGATGAGAGCGGCCGCGACGGCCAGCGGATCGTCGTTGAGCTGAAGAAGGATGCGGATGCGAACGGGATTCTCGCGTACCTGCTCAAGAAGACGGATCTTCAGGTCAACTATAACTTCAACATGGTGGCGATTGTGAACAAAACGCCGCAGCAGCTCGGATTGAAGGCGATGCTGGAAGCCTACATCGCCCATCAGCGCGAAGTGGTGACCCATCGTACCCAGTATGAGCTGGAGCGTGCAGAAGACCGTGCGCATGTGCTTGAAGGGCTTGTGAAGGCCTTGAACATTTTGGATGAGGTCATCAATGCGATTAAAGCCTCCAAGAACCGCCAGGACGCGCAGAAGAATTTGGAATGGATGTTTGGTTTTACGGAGCGGCAGGCAGATTCGATTCTGACATTGCAGCTGTACCGCCTGACCAATCTTGAAATTCATCAGCTTCAGAAGGAACTGGATGAGCTGAAGAAGAAGATCGACAATTTACGCTCCATTCTGGACAATGACAAGAAGCTGATCGGCGTGATTCGCAAGGAGCTGCTTGAAATCCGGGAGAAGTACGGCGTCGACCGCCGTTCCGACATTCAGGATGAAGTGGAAGAGATCAAGGTGAATCTTGAAGTGCTCGTTAACGCGGAGGATGTGCTTGTGACACTGTCCAAGGATGGTTACATCAAGCGGACCAGCATGCTGTCCTTCACCCGCTCCGGCGGTGAGCTTGAGAGCTCGGGCGTGAAGGAAGGCGATTATATTACACGTCTGTTCGAAGTGAACACGCTGGATAGCTTGCTGATCTTCACCGATCGCGGACAGTATTTCCTGCTGCCTGTTCACCAAATTCCGGAGTACAAATGGAAGGATGCGGGAACGGCGATCGTGAATGTTATCCAGCTGCCGAAGGAAGATTCCATCGTCTCTGTGATTCCGGTGTCCAATCTTGATGAGGCTGGCAAAACCCTGGTGTTTGTTACCCGCAAGGGACAGGTCAAGCGGACAGAGCTGAAGGATTATGCCACGAAGCGGACCGGCGCGGTAGCGGCGGTGAAGCTGGCTGCAGATGATCAGGTCTTGAGCGTAACGATGAGTGATGGCACCAAGGAAATGATGCTGGTAACGAAGGGTGGCATGAGCATTCGCTTCCGTGAGTCGGAGGTGAACAGCATGGGACGCGTGTCCGGCGGCGTACGCGGCATTCAGCTTCGGGATGACGATGAAGTCGTGGCTTCGCTTTGGGTTGAAGAAGATGAAGGCGAAGTGCTCACGATAACGGATCTCGGCTACGGCAAGCGCAGTCTGCTCATCGATTATGCGGCGCAAAGCCGGGGAGGCAAAGGCATCGTCACCTTCGAATTCAAGGAAGGCAAGCGCGTCAAACCGAACGGAAATGTTATTGTCGGTGCGTTCTACTGCCGTGAACCGATGGATATTACGGCGTATGATCAGCATGGGCAGCCTTATCTGATTCATTCGGAGAAAGTTCCGATTGCCGAACGCAAATCTGTCGGCAAGCTGCTGGTGGATGTTGGCAAGAACGGTATTGTGCAGGATCTGGTCGTGCATCCGAAGCCGGAGCAGAACAAGGAAGGCTGACGGCGGGGACGATTGTCGCAATTTTGTAAGCCTGATCGGTTGTTATGAACCATCCCCTGGAAATTCATTGGTAAATCCAATGGCATTTTCAGGGGATTTTTGTGTGTGCGAGTGCAGATTCATCGCAGGTTACCTCCGCGAATTTAGTTTGCACTATACTACATAAGTAACTATGTGTCGAATTAAATGGAAACATGAGATGCCTTGAATGACAAGGGATATCAGGAAATGTCGTATTGTTGGAAATTATATTTTTTTACGAAAAAAGCAGGAATATGGAAGAGCAAGCGCGAAAGTTAATCCTATAAATAAACAGGAACTATGTATGCCATTACATCAATAGGAAGACGGGGTGTATCCCAAGCGGGTGCGCAACCGGAAAGGACGGGATAACGATGTATACAGCCGAGTTTGCCAAGGTATGGTCCAAGCTGGCCAAGGATTACAAGCTGCATATGGAGGGGGGGCTCGCGCCCTCGTTAACGGAAGCGCAGTTAACCGTACTTGAGGTGCTGGAGGAGCAGCAGCGCATGAAGCCCTCGGATTTTATTCCTTATCTGGCCACCAGCCCTGCGGCAGTCACGATGCTCCTGGACCGGATGGAGAAGAACGGCCTTATTTTGCGAGAGCGGGATGAAGAGGATCGACGCATTGTGTGGGTCACGATCTCATATAAAGGGAAGGAAGAGTACAAGCGGGGCCTGGAAGTCCGCGACGAGTATTTGTCACAGGTGTTAAGCCGGATATCGTCGCATAATCAGCAGCTGCTTATCTATTTGCTCGGCAAGATCAGCACAGCGCCCCAGGAAGCGCTGGTGGAGGCTTAACAGACATAGAGCCCCTGATGCAGGAAGGGAATAGGATGCTATTCCATCTTCAAGCACCAGGGGCTCTTATAATTGAATGGGTCAGTCTCGCAGCTGCAGTGCACGCTGGATCAGCTTCGGCTGGAACAGGCTCCATGGATGCGCCGCAGGCGGCATGGCCTGGATCACAATCTCTTCCTTGCTGGTCGGATGAGGGAACCCGAGCTGCACGGACCATAAGGCAATCTGCTGGCCCGCCTTGTTCAAGCGGCTGCCGTATTTCTGGTCCCCGTACAGCGGGTGACCCAGTTGGCTTAACTGAACGCGAATCTGGTGAGGCCTTCCGGTATGAAGCTCGATAAGCACCAAAGACAGTTTGTCATTTGTGGCCAGTACGGTGTAATCCAGCACCGCTTCCTTGGCTCCCTCGGTTCCTTTCGGGACGACGGACACCGTATTGGTTCTGGAATCCTTGTACAGCATATCCACCAGACGACCGTTCGCTTTGGACGGAGTGCCGTGAACGACGGCAACGTAACGTTTGCGAAGGCTGCGGCTGCGGACGGCTTCCGACAGGCGTGAGGCTGCCTTGGACGTTTTGGCGAAGACCATAGCCCCGCCGACTGGTCGGTCAAGGCGATGGACAAGTCCGAGGTATACATTGCCCGGCTTGTTATAGCGTTCCTTGAGATCCTGTTTCAGAATCGTCAGCATATCCGGGTCGCCGGTCGCATCTTCCTGGGAAGGTATGTTTACCGGCTTGCTTACGGCAAGCACATGATTATCCTCGAACAGTACGTCGATGTGCGGATAGACTGTGCGGTGTTCACCGCTCATCGCTTACGACTCCCAGCGACCGAGAATGCCGCATGGAAGGTTTAACCCTGAACGGGTAATCGGCAGCCCGATTTCACCCGCGGTAATCGTCCCTCCGAATTTCGGCTTCATGGTCATGGTCAGCATATTGTTCAGCACGGACGGGGAAATTCCTGTTGTGTAGGAATTGATAAGCATGAACAGCGGCTGATCGGAAATGATCTCAAGACAGCTCTCCAGGAACGGGTAGAGACTGTGCTCCAGCTTCCACGTCTCGCCTCCGGGACCGCGCCCGTAAGATGGGGGATCCATAATGATGGCGTCATAACGATTGCCGCGGCGCTGCTCGCGCTGTACGAACTTGAACACATCATCCGTAATATAGCGGATCGGGTGATCCGCCAGCCCGGACAATGCGGCATTCTCCTTCGCCCATTGCACCATGCCTTTCGCGGCATCGACATGAACGACCTGCGCACCCGCCGATGCGGCGGCTACCGTTGCCCCGCCCGTATATGCAAACAGGTTGAGCACCCGGATCGGCCGTCCAGCGGCTGCAATCTTGTCCATCATCCAGCGCCAGTTGGCTGCCTGTTCAGGGAACAGCCCGGTATGCTTGAAGCTGGTCGGACGAATATAAAATTTGAGCCGGTCATAGGAAATCGTCCACCGTTCGGGAATCTGCTTCTTCATCTCCCACTGTCCGCCTCCGGACGAACTGCGATGATAATGCCCGTGCACATTTCGCCATAATCCGTCCTCTTGCTTGATCGGCCATATAATTTGCGGATCGGGCCGGCGAAGAATGACATCGCCCCAGCGCTCCAGCTTCTCGCCGCCTCCGGTATCAATGACCTCGTAATCTTGCCAATCTTGAGCTACATACATGTTGATAACCATCCTCTAAACGTCATTTGGATTTTATTGTACACCAAATGGTACGCGAAATGCTACCAAGCAGGGAGGAGCTGAGTGTTCGTTTCAGCCGGATGGAAAGGAGGCGGCTAAAGAGCCGCCCGCCTAGATCCGTAAGTTCGAACATAAGCAGATACGGAAACCTCTGCTTTGCATCATGGGGATTCCGGCTTCGTTTCAATCGTCAGCCCTTCGACATGCTTGCGTTTCATCAAATTTCGCTTTTTGCGGTTTTCCTTACTCTCAAATACGATGTCCAGATCGTATTCCTCCGGATATAGCTCCTCCGCACCGATAAAGGGCTTCAGCCGCTTGTGATTGATCCGTATCTTATCGTTCTGGATCATGACGCCGACATTCCCTCTTCCGTCGGGCAGGTCATACACCGTGCCGCTGCGTTTCAAATAGGGGATATATACCCTGTCGCCCAAGCGAAATTTCGGCCGGGACGCTGCTTCATTGGCGGCATGTTCTGCTTCCGTAACCGCTGGCTCTTGCCGGAAGGAGGGAAGTGCAGTCTCCTCGCTATCTGGCACCGCCGGTTGGCTGCTTATGACCGTCTCGCCCAGGGATGCGTCCTGTGCGTCCTGGTCCGATCCGCGTTCGCTGATGCGATCAGGCTCATGGTCCAGAGACAGATCGACGCTACGGCCGAGCTGTGAAATTTCCCGGGATCTGGCGATGATCGCTTCCGGGATGCCCAGCCTGGCTGCGATGACAAAGGCGTAGCTGTGTCCGGCTTCGCCGATACGCAGACGGTATAGCGGCTCCAGCGTTTCGGTATCAAATTCCATGCGGGCATTTTCAAACCCCGGGGAACGGGCGGCGAAATTTTTGATCTCGGTAAAATGGGTCGTGACCACGACGGTTGCCTGACGCCGGTGGAGCTCCTCAAGTATGGCGATGGACAATCCAACGCCCTCCCCCGGATCGGTACCGGAGGCCATTTCATCGAGCAGGACAAGCGTGGATGTGCCGGCCGTTAACAATATATCTTTGATATTCCGGATATGGGCCGAGAAGGTGCTGAGCGCATGCTCCAGGCTCTGACCGTCTCCGATGTCGACAGCCACTTCCTCGAAGATGGCGCATTCGCTTCCCTCCTGAACCGGCACCAGCAGCCCGGACTGCACCATCAATGTGATCAGCCCGATCGTCTTGAGCGCCGATGTTTTGCCGCCGGTATTCGGACCGGTAATGATGAGAGTTCTGTAGCCCCGGCCAATCCGAAAATCCAGCGGAATCATGGCCGCGCCAAGCAGCGGATGAACCGCTCCTATCAGATGGATGTATCCCTCCTGATTCAGGCTTACATTGCGCCCGCCGATGGCCAGTGCATACTTGCCCCTTGCGAGTATAAAATCATACATGCCAACCGTATCGACATTGATTCTCAGCTCCTGTTCATATCGCTCCGTCAGACCGGTCAGCTCGCTTAATATTTTTGTTTCCTCCTTGGCTTCCTCGCTTTGCAGCAGGCTCAGTTCCATCTGGAGCGAAAGCAACTCTTGAGGCTCGATAAATACCGTCTGGCCGCTGGCCGATTCGTCAAGAAGGGTCCCTTTGATCTGCTTGCGATACTCTTTCTTGACAGGGAGCACGTAGCGCCCGGCACGTTTGCTGATGACATGCTCCATCAAGATGCTTTGATGACGGTTAAGCAGCTGGTCCAGCTTTCGTTTGATCCGCTCCTCGGTCACCTGGATTTTTTTGCGGATCTTGGCGAGCTCCTTGCTGGCATGATCGACGATGCGGCCGCCGTGAATGCTGGTTTCAATTTCATTCAGCAGCTGGTCCAGCTCTTGCATGGAGGCTGCATAGCTTGAAATGGTGGGGGCGAGCTCGCCTTTGGCGGCCATATACTTGATCAGCTGGCAGCAGCTCCGCAAAAACTGGGCAATATGCCCTAAATCGCGCTCGGTCAGCACATACCCGGTACCGAGCAAATCCAGCACGAGCTCAATGCCCTCGAGTGAAGGTAGGGGGACGCTGGCCCTTGCTTCAAGCAGCCTCCGTGCTTCCTCGGTTTCCCCCAGCCGGTGTCTGATCGCTTTCGGCTGCGTTAACGGGGCGAGCTGCTGGATATGTCGCTGGCCGAGGTAAGTGACCGCATAGTGCTCCAGCTCCGCCCGAATTTTGGAAAACTCCAGTTTGCTCATCGCTTCATTCATTATTTGGTTATTCATCGCTTCTCGCTCCTTTGATAGGTAAGTTCCCTTGCATACAATATCGAGCCCATATAAAAAAGCGGCAAGTGAACAGGGTTCACTTGCCGCCGGAAGAAGGGTACACGCTCACAAGATACTTGAAACAAGCCTTGCCTTCGGTCAGGGGTGGGCACCGGAGCGGTGCTGACCGGGGAAAGCAGAAGGCAAAAAAACCGTGCTGAACTACAGCACGGCTCGAATGTATCTTATCAGAGTGAACCCGAAAAGGGCTTCAATTGATATCCGTAGTTCTTAACTAATTCAACGGACAGAATCGGCACAGCAAAATAAACATGCCCGAAATCCGGGACACGCACATAAAAACTGGCAAGCTCCATCCATATGAAATTTGGTTAGTTAAGAACATTCACCGACATCAAAATCTCTCCTTATATGAAAGGGTATGGCCTAACTATAAAACTGCGGGGATGCGGAAGTCAATAGGCAGACTCATAAAATGTTTCATTTGCTTCCAAACTTGTTTTGTCGTTCAGATTGCGTTACGCTGGAATTAGTAACATTAGGGATTTTTTAACGAGGAGAGACAGGAGGAACTGTATTTATGGGGAAAATGCTGACACGCGCAGAGGTTCCTGTCCATGAGACGTGGGACCTGACCGACTTATTTCCGTCACAAGAGGCATTTGAGAAAGGCTTGGAAGCTGTTCTGAAGCAGGCAGAATCACTTACCCGATTCAAAGGGCGCCTTGGCGAAGGAGCCTCCGTGCTGCTGGAATGCTTGAACGAACAGGAGGCGCTATTGGAGGAAGCGGGGAAAGCGGCTGCCTATGCCCGGCTTCGGCAATCCGAGGACGGCACCAATCCGCTGAATCTGTCCAATTCGGCGAAGTCCGGCGATGTGATGTCTAGAATTATGTCATCGCTGACCTTTGTTGAATCCGAACTGCTGGAGCTTGAAGACGGCTGGCTTGACAGGTATCTACAAGAAGAGAAGGGGCTGGCCTCGTACGAACGCAGCCTTAAGCTGCTGCTTGACACGAAGCCGCATCGTCTGACCTCTGAAACGGAGCAGGTGCTGGCCTCACTGGGCGAAGTGCTTGGCGCACCTTACCGGATCTATTTACGCGGCAAGCTGTCGGATATGACCTTTGAGGATATCGGCGAAGGCGAGGAGAAGCAGCCCGTATCGTTCCGCCTCTATGAGAATACATATGAGATGAGCGAGGATACCGAACTGCGCCGTGCGGCTTATGCTTCCTTCAGCAAGTCGCTGCAAGGGTCGCGCCACACGTTTGCCGAAGCCTATGCAACCGAAGTGAAGAAGCAGGTCATCCTGTCCCGCCTGCGGGGATACTCCTCCGTAACGGAGATGCTGCTGAAGCCGCAGCAGGTTACGACCGAGATGTACGATCTCATTCATGATACGATCCTGACAGAATTGGCTCCACATATGCGTCGGCTGATGAAATTGAAAAAGCGGGTGCTCGGCCTGGACAAAATGCTGTTCTGTGATCTGAAAGCACCGCTGGATCCGGACTTCAATCCAAGCATTTCCTATGAGGAAGCATGTTCGACCATCCGCAGTGCGCTTGCGGTGCTCGGACCGGAATACGGGGAGATCGTGGATTCCACCTTTACGAAGCGCTGGGTTGACTATGCCGACAATATCGGAAAATCCACAGGAGCCTTCTGCTCTTCAACGTATGGTGTGCACTCCTACATTCTTGTGACGTGGGCGAACAACATGCGCAGCGCCTTCACGCTGGCGCATGAAGTCGGGCATGCCGGACATCTGATGCTGGCAGGGCGCAATCAGCGCATCACCAATGCCCGTCCATCGATGTACTTCATTGAAGCTCCGTCGACGATGAATGAGCTGTTGCTGGCTGATCATCTGATGAAGAACGCGGAAGACAAACGGATGCGCCGCTTCATTATTCAGCAGCTTCTCAGCACCTACTATCACAACTATGTGACCCATCTGCTGGAAGCAGAACTGCAAAGAAGAGTGTACCGCTGGGCAAGTGAGGATCATGCGATTACAGCCGATAAGCTGTCCGAGCTGAAGGGACAGGTGCTCTCTGATTTCTGGGGCGACGCACTTGAACTGGATGAAGGGGCGAAGCTGACCTGGATGAGACAGCCGCATTATTATATGGGATTGTACCCGTATACGTATGCTGCGGGCTTGACCGCTTCGACGGCGGCGGCCCAAGTGATCCGCGAGGAAGGCCAGCCTGCGGTGGACCGCTGGCTTGAGGTGCTGAAAGCAGGAGGCAGCCTGGAGCCGCTGAAGCTGATGGCGCTGGCCGGAGTGGATATGTCCACATCCGAGCCGATCTCCCGCGCCGTTGCGTATGTCGGTTCCCTGATCGATGAGCTTGAAGCGTTGTACGAGTAAGTCATATCCGGAATTCATGACATTAAGCGAACAACATATATAGGAGAACAACCCCAAGGGCCCGTTGTGAAGGGCCCTTGGGGTTGCTTCAGTTTAAGCATCGGCAGGTTTTCCCATATCATGCGGAACCGAGGGGGGATCTGACCTCTCAGCCGTGTGACTGCGCTCATCCCACAATTCCAAAGGAACCGTAAAATAGAAGCAGGACCCTTCATTTTCACGGCTGTCTACGCCAATGGCGCCGCCCATGAGCTCGACAAGCTTTTTGCTGATGGCCAAGCCGAGGCCGGTTCCGCCATACTTTCGGTTCAAGAAGGGGTGGAGCTGGGAGAAGGACAGAAACAACTGATGCTGCTGTTCAATCGGAATGCCGATCCCTGTATCCTTCACTTCAAAAGCGAGGGTAATCTCCTCCTTGCCGGAGCAGGTCATTCCTTTGGCAGACATGAAGACACTGCCGCGTTCCGTAAACTTGACGGCATTGCTGATCAGATTCACAAGCACCTGGCGCAGCCGGATCGGATCCCCGATGACGACTTTGGGGACAGTTTCGGCGTCGAGGCTGCAAGTGAGTTGCAGCCCTTTTTCCCGGGCCTTGCCGGAGAACAGATCAATCACGCTCTGCATCAGGGCCCGCAGGTCAATCGGTTCCTTGTTCAACGTCATTTTACCGGTTTCAATTCGGCTGTAGTCGAGTATTTCATTTAGCGTATGCAGAAGGGAGGTGCTGCTTTCCTTCAGAATCTTCGTAAACGTCTGCTGCTCCTCATCCAGACTGGTGTTCAACAGCAAATCGATCATGCCGATAATCCCGTTCATGGGCGTCCGCAGCTCATGGCTCATCATGGACAGAAACTCGGACTTGGCCTGATCGGCACGCTCGGCGGTTTCTTTGGCGCGGATAATGTCCTTCTCGCTCGTAATATCGCGGAATACAAGCACCGCTCCTTTCAGCTCGCCCTGGTCCCATATCGGATTGACCTGATAGTCTGCCAGAAAGCTGGTTTCGTCCTGTCTCCACAGCACAATCTCGGTGCGCGACAGCGATCGGCCGCCTCTCACAGCCTCCACGATCGGTGAATCCTCCTGATAGAAATTCCCGTCCAGGCGCATTTCCCTGATAAGGTGATAGCAGCTCAGTCCGATGATGGATGCAGGCGCGATGCCGAAGATAGCGGCCCCTGCCGGATTAATAAAAGCTACCCGACCTTCCTGATCCAGACCGACAATTCCTTCGGAGACGGTATTGAGCAGAAGGGTCAGTTCGCGGCTGAGCTTCTTGTTTTCTTCCAGGGAGCGAATGCGATCGGTGATGTCCCGCGTAATGCCATATACGCCCACCACTTCGTCGTCCACGATAATTGGGATATTGACCGTGTTGATTTCAACCAGATGCCCGTCTTTGTGCTTGATCGTCAGATCATAGCTTTGAGGCTTGCCCTCTTTCGCCATGTTGAAATGATACAGCGTCTTGGGCAAATCCTTCTCGGCCACAATCGGGCCGAAATACATTCCGATAAGCTCGTCCAGCGTGTAGCCGGTCAGCTCCTGCAGATTGCGGTTGGCGGTCATGTATTCGCCGTCCAGGTTCATGGAGTACACGGCCGATGGATTGTATTCAAACAGGGAGCGGTAACGCTGCTCGCTTTCCTTCAGTTTGAACTCCATTCTCTTGCGTTCGGAAATATCGCGGGCAATGTACAGCATTTCCGTATGCTCGCCTTCCTCGCGGCCGATGATCGGCTTGCAGTTGACTTCAAACCAGATGTGCCTGCCATCCCTGTGAATATAGCGAAACGTAATCGGCCTCGGCGGTTCGCTGTGCTGGCAGAATTGCAAGTATTCCTTCAGCGGCGCGACATCTTCCGGATATATATAGTCAAAGGCGCTGTTCCCCTGAAGCTCTTCCGGATGATATCCCAGCAGCTTATAGCAGGCGGGAGAGCAGTAGAGGAAGACGGCATTATCCAAGGTCGTCCTGGATATAAAGTCTTGAGAGTTTTCAATAATCTGTCGGTATTTGTTCTGGTTTTTGAGGAACCGCTGGTTCACGCCGGTGGGATGGCATGTAATAAGAAGCAGCTCCTGGTCGCCGGAGGGGCTTCGCAGGCGTGTATATTTCAAGGATAAGGTGTCTAAGCGGTGATCGGGCCGGAGCATGTCCAGAACCGTTTCAACCACTGGCTTGTGCCCGGTGCGAAGCTGCTCGTATGCGCTGTGAATGAACGTCGGAGAGAATTCGCGGATTTCCTTCCGCTTCGTCTGCATAAATTCTGTTTCGCTGCCCCCGAAAAATTGATAAAAGCTGCGATTGGCCCATACCCATTCGTCCTGTTCCGGAGACAGGAGCGCAAGACCAACCGGTAACTCGTTATATAGCTGTTCCCAAACCCATTCCTGTGATGAAAAAAATATCAAAAGGCTCACCCCCGTCAACTTACACTTACATGAACTGTAATAAGATGAAATGAAACGATAGCATGCATGGCAAAGGCAGCCCAAAACTCCATCGCGCTTGATCAAACCCGGAAATGAAATACTTGCTCTATGTAAATATACGACATCCCCCAGACTTTCTCCTTGAATATATGTTTCTTGCTTGTATTACCCGTCTGATGGTGAATTTAAACGGAAAAAGAAGCGGGTAGGCGAACACCCTCGTCAAGGCAAATGCATACATTACGGTGAGATGATATAAAAGGAGGAGTACCATGTCAACCTACCCGGGACAACAGCTGCTGTTCCAGTGTGATCACCAGCTGGTCAATTCGATGAAGAAGCATAAAGAGCATGCGTACCAGTCGCTGCAAAAGGCGCTTCATCACAAGGTAAGAGTGCATACGATGGATGACGAGATCGTTGAAGGGGTCATTATCAATGTGGATGCAAAAAATGTCTACATCCATATCGAGCATGATCCAAGGGGACTGTACCCATACGGGCCACGGCCTAGACCGCCTTACCCTCCATATGGCGGATACCCGCCGTATCCTGCCAATCCGTACTACTCCAACGTGATTCTTCCATTGGCCCTTTTTAATCTGCTGGCAGTGAGCCTTTTATAGGAGAAGTGACCTTTCTATCGTGGATTTGACCTGCGGCACAGCGCAGGTTTTTTTTCGTGGGGAGATGGACGAGGCTGCCGATGAAACAGAAGTACAAACGACCCTCCTCATGATGTGAGAAGGGCCGTTTGTATGCATAGCGATTGATACGAATTAGGGCGGTAAGCTGATAAGCCCCTAGATGTTACCGGTCTGCACTCAGATCGAGCCAGTTCAGCTCTTCGCGCGTCAGCTCAATTTGTGCGCCTTCCTCGCAGGAGCGCAGTTCCTCTGGCGTCTGGGCGCCAATCAGGGCACAGGTCGGAAACGGCTGGTTCAGTACATAGGCAAGCGCGATCTGAATCGGCGTTACGCCTTTGTCTTTGGCCAGCTGCTTCGCCCGTTCCAGACGCTCCCAGTTGTCGTCGTTGTAAAAGACGCGAACGAGATCCGCATTATCGCGCACTTCAGGCGTGAAGCGCCCGGTGAAAAATCCGCGGGCCTGGGATGACCACGACAGAAGCGGGAACTGCTCGGCTTCATGCCAGTCGCAAGTCTCTTGGTCTGCTGACACGCAGCCTGTCCAGAAGGGCTCATTCGGCTTGGCCAGACTCAGATTGGGGCTGCTGAATGTGAAACCGACCAGTTGATGCTCAGCGGCATACGTGTTGGCTTCCTGAATGCGCTGCCACGTCCAGTTGGAGACACCGATGGCGCCGACCTGGCCGGATTTGATATAGGTATTCAGCGCTTCCACAATTTCGCCGGCCGGAACCGAAGGATCGTCACGGTGGAGGGCATACAAATCAATGAAATCGGTGCGAAGCCGTTCAAAGCTTGTAAGAATATCCTGTTGAATCGCCTTCGGGTTTACCCGGGGCCCATTCTGATCATGATGAGCGCCTTTGGTCAGAATGACGAGCTGATCCCGGTTACCTCTTTCCTCCATGTAGCGCCCGATCACCTCTTCGCTTTGTCCGCCGCAGTAGATATGTGCCGTATCAATCGAATTGCCGCCAATGGCTAGGAAGGCGTCGAGATTGGCCGCAGCCTTCTCATAGTTATCATGATAGAAGTAGTCCGAGCCTTTCATTAGTACGGAGACCGGTTTGTTTAATCCCTGGATTGAAATATACTTCATGCTTTTAGCTCCTCTCCTGGATATGCATTTAATGTGATTCTGGTCCGCTCATGAGCGGATTGAAGGCAGGCATCAATCACCCGCATATTGTGCACGGCATCTTCCACAGGGTAACGAAGCGGCCTGCGGGATATGATCGCCTCCGCCAGCTCGTCGGCCTGCTCACTGTATGCGTTTACATGGGGGACATCCATCTGATGGCGCTCCCCCTTGGCCGTGAGGAAGAAGTGGCCGCCGCCTTCGGGGAATGTGTAGGCATGAGGCACTTCAATGATGCCCTCTGTCCCGATGATTTCAAGCGGATTACGGAAGGCAGCCCACATTCCGCAGTCAAAGGTAAGCGAGACGGAGCCTTCAAATTCAACTAATCCGGAAGCCATCATATCGACATGATCATGCTCAGGCGAGAAGAGGGCTTGCACGGTGACGGCTTGTGGTTCCTGTCCAAGCAGCAGCCGGGCCGCATTAATCGGATAACAGCCGATGTCATAGATCGAGCCGCCGCCCCAATCTTTACGGAAACGAACATTGCCCGGATTTCCGGCACTGTTGAAGGTAAAGGCACTGTGGATGGCGCGAACCTCGCCGATCGCTCCTTCAACGATCAGCTTCTTGATCATGTCGTAACGCGGATGATGGCGGTACATGAATGCTTCGGCCAGGTGCATTCCTGTCCGCTCAGCAGCATCTGCCATCTCGGCAGCTTCCGCTTCAGTCAGTGCCAGCGGCTTCTCGCACAGCACATGCTTGCCTGCTTCAAGTGCCCGGATGCTCCATTCCTTGTGCAAATGATTCGGGAGCGGAACATAGATGACATCGATGGACGGATCCTCCAGCAGTGCTTCATAACTTCCGTAGGCTGTAGGAATATTCAACTCCTCCGCCGTCTTCTTCGCTTTCTCTTCGTCGCGGCTTGCTATCGCTGCAACTTCATTCAGACGGGAATTGGCAACACCAGGAATGACAGCACGCTTGGCTATGCTGGCACAGCCCAGAATTCCCCACTTCAGCTTGGGTGCGCTCATGGCTCGAAATCAACTCCTCGGATACGATTAAGATTATATTGCGATTATAAAAGACAGAAATTAAAATTGATATAATATTATTTTGCAATCGATTATAACAATATTGTTCTATGGAGGGACGGGATGAAACGACAAATCGTGCTGCTCACACTTCCGCAAATGCCCTTCTTCTGCTTCCCGGAATCGGTTGGCGTCTACCAGGATGAACCTGATCATAGCGTATCCCGTTCTGCGGGGGCACTCAACAACTTTAATATTCATTACGTCGCTTCAGGGAAGGGCTATGTTGAGCTCGACAATAAGGTCTATCCGCTCGGACCGGGGGAGGCGGTGCTCTATTTTCCGATGCAGCAGCAGCGCTATTACAGCAGCGAGGACGAGCCTTGGGATGTGCGCTGGTTTCATTTTTACGGCAGCGGTTTGCGGCATTATCTCATTGAACGAGGCTTCCACAAAAGCCAGCTGTGGACCATCCGGCAGCGCGCTGCCTTTGAACAGGCCCATGAAGAGCTGTTGCACGAGGCGGAACAGCACCGGATGCTGAACCCGAGACGATTATCGATACTGACTTATGCGCTGCTGACAGAATTCGTAGAGCAAGCTTCCCCGCTGTCCGGCCCGAAGTCGGGGACTTCGGAACATCGGATTTTGGAGATTCTGCCGATGATGCAGCAGGAAGCGGTGCAGCCGTTCATTCTGGAGAAATGGGCGGAGCGGATTGGGGTGAGCACCTATTATTTCTGCAAATTGTTCCGCAGCGTGATGGAGATGACGCCGATGGAGTTCATCACCCGCTGCCGGCTGCAGATGGCTAAGCAGTGGCTGGTGGAGCGGAAGGAGGACACGATTGGCACCATTGCCGTGGATGCCGGCTATCCCAGCGTCAGTTACTTTAACAAGAAGTTTATGGAGCATGAAGGGATGACGCCGTCGGCTTACCGCCGATTGTATAACGGTTAGCACACGGCCCTTTTGTAACGGATAAGAAGTTCATCCTAAGCTTCCCAGACTTTGGTCCAGGGCTGCATCGCTCCAAGGTCCAGGTCAGATTCACTGCCTGGGTCGGTGTTGTCCCGGGTCTGCCTTTCATACAATGAAGTTAATCAATGTTTACCGAAAGGTTAAACCGAACGTTAAGGTATGGGGGAAACGGGAAATGAACGGGAATCGAAACATTTATGTGCTGCTGACGGATACGGGGACGATGTTTACACGCCTGATCAAAAGGGTCACTGCTGCGCCTTACAATCATGCCTCGATTGCACTGGACGAGAAGCTGTCGGAGGTCTACAGTTTTGGACGCAAATGTCCGGGCAATCCGTGGATTGGCGGCTTTGTAGAAGAGAATGTATATGAAGGGACGTTTCGTAACTTTCCAAGCACGAGATGTGCCCTGCTCCGTCTGGAACTGTCGCAGCTTCAGTATGACGAGGTGAATCGGGTCATTCGGCATTATAAGGAAGAAGAAGACGATTATCGCTATAATTTGATCGGATTGTTCGGCTTGCTGATGAGGCTGGATATTACGAGGGACAAGAGCTATTTCTGTTCGCAGTTCGTAGCAGAAACATTGCGGCAGAGCGGGGTTCGGCTCTGGGATCGTTCATCGACGGTGGTGACACCGCATGATTTCATGCTTCATCCGGCCTTGACCGTCGTATATGAAGGCATGCTATACGATTACCCGCTTCTTGACCAGGCGAGACTTGCGGACGCACGGCTCAATATGCATTCTGCTGTATAAGCTGCAGCGCCAGCATCCCGAATCGAGAATGTACAAGGCGATTACAGGGTAATGGCGTGGTTAAGCGCTGCCGGCTGGCGGCGGATCGTATGCTGACGGGGAGGGGGCTATATGAGAGTAACTGGGCGAGAGGTTGTGTTTTCTCACTTACTGTTATATAGTGACCTATATACCGACGACAACGATGTTTAAAAGGAGAGGCTGCAAGTGGACAGAATCCTAACAGAAGAACAGTTTCAGCAATTGATTCAGCGTGATCAATATACGGTGTTGAAGTTTGATACGACGTGGTGCCCGGATTGCAAAAATCTGGACCGCTTTATCGGCGATATTATCGCGGAGAATGCAGATAAGGAATTTTATGCGATGGATGCGGAGCAGTTCCAGCCGATTGCCGAAGCCAATGAGGTGCGCGGCATCCCGAGTCTGCTTGTCTATAAAAACGGAGAGAAAGTAGCCCATCTGCACAGCAAATTTGCGAAAACGCCGACCCAGGTGAGAGAATACTTGCAGTCGCTGGAAGGGTAACGAAGACGGATAGGCCGAGTAGAGGCCAGCGCGAATACCAAGCTGCCGAATCGAAGGCCGACGCTTGATTGCACACAACCAAAATCCTTAGCTGTCTGTATATCGATACAGAAGCTAAGGATTTTTTTGGTGTCGATATCGGCTCATTACCTATGATCCTCGGCTGCCGCTGCCGCTTCAGGCGTCAGAAGGTTTATGAAGCACGGCCCGGAAGCAGTGCAGCCCGCCCCACATTTCGGTATATAGCGCGTCAGGCGGCAGCCTGAAATCGGTCTCCCCCGCGAAGGCAAAGCCAGCCTGCTGCAGTGTCTGCTGGATGTTCTCCAGATGAACCGCTGGATAGTCGAAAGTAAGCACCAGCAATCCGCCAGGTTTGAGAGTGCGGTAAAACTCCCCAATGGCTGCTGATTGGTCCTCAGGCGTCATGTGTTCCAGCACCGAGATGCAGAACACCCTGTCGAATTTCTCGCGGTCATAAGGCAGATCCGCCAGATTGGCATGGGCAAGATGCAGTCGATGCTGCCAATCGCTGGCTTGCCGCTGCGCAGCATCCAGTCCAAAATCGCGCGCGATGTCCTCCAGAATTTGCGGCCGGGATGTGATTCGCGGGTCGATATCGCAGGCATGAACCTCCCGGCTGACCTCAGCCAGCGCAAACTTGAATGGATGAGATATCCCGCATGCTGCATCCAGCAGCACATCGTCCTCGCGAGCAAATGACAAAGCCCAGGCATATTCATACGGTCGGCTCCACCATACCGGCGGCAACGGGTGGATCAGATGATCCCTCCGGGCATCCGATTGCAGGATGAAGCGGGAGGTGGTTACATGATCAGGCAACGAAAGTCCCCCTTTATTGATAGCGCAAGCTACATAAATTCAATAGATATATATTCCGTATAAGCCGGATCATGTTGAACTTCTCGCTTAGAGCGGAAAAAATTAGACAGATTACGAGCAGGCCAGGCCGCAGGAACAGCGGCGATTGCCAAACAGCAAGGTATAGCTGGAGGTGAATTCGCGATTCACTGCGCGTACGGCTGCGGCAAATTCATCGGCATTACGCGGGATCGGAGGCAGTTCATCGGCTTTCTGCTGGGTATCAATGACGGCCCCTGGCGGAACGAAGCGATGGCTGTCTACAACGATATGGCCGGTGACGACAGCGTTGCTGGAGATATACACATTACTTCCGACGATGGCCTGAAACACAAGCGATTGGAAACCGACAAAGGAACGCTCCCCGATGTAGGCCGGCCCGTGTACGATCGCCCCGTGCGTTATACTAACATCACGGTCGATATAGATGGAATAATGGCGCCCTTTAACCTCAACCCGCTCATCGTACAGGCCATGCAGGATCACGCCGTCCTGCAGGCTGGCGCGTTCTCCTATATAGAAAGGGGAGCCTTCATCGGCACGGATGCTGGCATGCGGAGCAATAAACACATGCGGCTTGATCGTCACATCCCCGATGACGCTGCTGAACGGCCCCACGAATGCGGTTGGATCAATCGCAGGATACATGGACTTCGGCTGGAAGCTGGTGACCGGGCTCGGCCCGATATAATGGACAAAAGCATTCTGAGGCGCATTGGACATCGTGTTCATCTTCGAACCCCCTTACACGCGAACATTGGTTTATTGTATGTGCGGTGCGGCACAATGGCGACTGCCTATATACGGAAGACATGGAAGACCGTAATTTTTCTACCCTGTGACCGCCATTCGTCCCCTTACCAAAAGACAGCGCTACCATTACAATGAGTCTAGCAAATGAAAGGGGGCTTACTAGAGATGAAAAAATGGATAACCGTGCTTTGCTTCACATTGATCACATCTGTCTTGCTTGCCGCATGCGGAGGAGGAAACGGCACCGGCAGCGGAAGCAGTGAAGGAAAGGTGCGCATCAGCATCTGGCATAACTGGACCGGGCAGGATGCCAAGGCGACAGCGATGCGCCAGATTATCGAGGATTTCAAAAATGACAATCCGAATATTGAGGTTGTTGACGAAGGCTTGCCTACGGACGGGTTGAGAACACGGCTGCGCACGGTGGCTGCCGCCGACGAAATGCCGGATCTGTTCGTAATGTGGCCGGATGCGATGACGAAGGAGTTCGTGAACGGCGATCTGCTTCAGCCAATCGATGAGGAGCTTGCAGCTAATCCGGAATGGAAGAACAACTTTATTCCGAATGCGCTGGATGGCTATACCGTGGATGGCAAAGTCTACTCCGTGCCGATGAACCTGGCACCTACTTCTTTTATTTATTACAACGAGGCGATCTTCAACCAATATGGTGTCAAGGTGCCAACGACCTGGGAAGAGCTGGAGACGGCGATTCAGACTTTTAATGACAATGATGTCATTCCGATTGCGCTTGGGAACAAGGCCAACTGGGTCGTTCAATCCACCCTGTTCAGCACGCTGGCTGACCGCATTACCGGCACCGATTGGTTCCTGAAAGCAGTGGAGCAGGACGGCGCGAAATTTACCGATCCTGAGTTCATTGAAGCGCTGAACGTGCTGAAAAGCCTGGGTGAGGCCGGTGCTTTCCAGGAAGGGTTTAACAGCATTGACGAAACCCAGATGATGCAGCTGTATTTCCAGGGCAAAGCCGCGATGGTGATCAACGGCGGTTGGGCGCTTGCGAACCTGGTGAACAACGCGCCGGCAGAAGTGCTGGACAACACGCATATTACAATTTTGCCGGCCATTGACGGCGGTAAAGGCGAGGCGAACGTCACTTCCGGAGTGGTTGGAACGGGTCTTGGCGTGAGCAAGAAGCTCGAAGGAGCGCGGAAGGAAGCAGCGATGAAGCTGTTCTATGCGCTGGCTGGACCTGACGGTCAGAAAGCTACGCTGGACAGCAGCACGCTTGTCAGCTACAACATTGAACTGGACAGAAGCAAGGCCCATCCGTTGTTTGTGGAGCTGTATGAGCTGATGCAGGATGTGAAGATTACACCGGTATACGATTCCAAGCTGGGATCGGCGGCAACAGAGGTGATCAACAACGGCCTGCAAGATCTGCTGATGAACGGAAAAGCCGAGGATGTTGCTCAAAAACTCCAGGATGCCCAGGCGCAGGCCGCAGGCAAGTAAGCTTTACGTCAAGCGATCCCCCTTCCCGGTGAGGGAGGGGGAATTTCATTTCAAGGGAGTGTGAGCTGGATGAACCTACTGCAAAACCGCCGCTTTATTATGACAGGGCTGGCGCCGGCGGTGATTCTTTACGCCCTGTTCGTTTTTGTCCCGGTAATATGGTCGGCGTATTACGGATTCTTCGATTGGTCCGGCATTGGCGAGGCCAGCTATATCGGGCTGCAAAACTATGCTGAAATATGGCGTGATCCGATATTCTGGCGAGCGTTAAAAAACAACATTATATTCGTTCTCGCCTCGGTATTCGGACAGATTCCGATTGCGCTAGTACTGGCTGTGCTGCTGCATAAAAGCAGCCTGCTTCACCGATTTCTCCGTTCGGCTGTGTTTCTGCCGATGGTGCTGTCCACCGTTGTGATCGGGATGATCTGGCAGTACATCTATCATCCGCAGATCGGCATCTTGAACTTTCTGCTGAACACGCTGGGGCTGGATAGCTGGCGACTGCAGTGGCTGTCCGATCCGGTGATCGCCATTTATTCCTTGGTGCCGCCGCTGATCTGGAGTTTTGTCGGGCTGTATCTGATCATCTTCGTGTCGGCGCTGCAGAACATTCCAAGCGAAATTCATGACGCTGCCAAAATCGACGGTGTATCGGGTCTGAGAAAACTGGTCAGTATCACGCTGCCCATGATCAAAAACACGGTTCAGGTCGCCATCATTTTGTGCATATCGGGAAGCTTGAAGTCATTTGACCTGGTGTTCATCATGACCAAGGGCGGACCGGCTCACGCAACGGAGCTGCTGGCTACGTATATGTACAACTCCACATTTACGACTTACCGCTATGGCTTCGGCAGTGCCATCTCAACGACGATTGTGATCATCAGCTTGCTGCTGATCGGAACGAGTCAATGGCTGGCCTCCAGGAAGAAAGATGCGGTGTAATCATCGGCCGATCCGCGTTTATCCCCGAGATGAACGTACGCTGTAAACAGATAGATAGAGGTGTTATAGAGAGAGGAGGAGACGGGAGTTATGCAAACAGCCACAACCGCAGCCAAGCCGGGACCGTCCGGAGCCGGAGCAGGCTCGATCGTTCGCAGAGCGGGCCAAAGTATCTTTTGGCTAATCCTTACGATCTATGGTATTTTAACGTTGTATCCGTTCTTTTGGCTCGTGATAAGCGCGTTTAAAACGAATGAGGATTTTTACAGCCGGCCGTTTGGCTTGCCTGAAATCTGGAGATGGGACAATTTCAGCCATGCCTGGGCCAGCTCAAGGCTCGGCAGCGCCTTCGTCAATTCGATCATCGTATCGCTGGGGTCGCTGGTATTGACCTTGTTTATCGCCGCGCTGGCCTCATTTATTCTTGCCAGATTCCAGTTCAAATGGAAAGGGTGGATGTTTGCTTTCTTTGTTGTCGGAATGCTGATTCCGATCCACAGCACCCTCGTTCCATTGTTCATTCTGATGAAACAGATGTCCCTGCTCAATACATACTGGGCTCTGATATTGCCATATACGGCATTTGCGCTTCCGACCGCGATTTTTGTGCTGACCGCTTATTTGACCAGCATACCGCGGGACATCGAGGAGGCATCCTTTATTGACGGCACCGGCCTGTGGGGGCTGTTCTTCCGGATCATGCTGCCCATGTCGCTGCCGGCGCTGGCGACGGTCACCATACTCAGCTTTTTGCATGCATGGAACGATTTTTCGTTCGCCCTTGTATTTATTAACAAGACAGAACTCAAGACGCTGCCTTTGGCCATTGCCAACTTCGCCGACGGATATCAGACCGATTACGGGCTGACGCTCGCGGCGATGACACTCTCTGTCATTCCGACGGTGCTGCTGTATCTTCTATTCCAGGAGCAGATGATGAAAGGGATGACGGCCGGGGCTGTGAAAGGATAAGGGAGTACATAGGGAGGGGGGATCCGCCTTGCGACGCTGGCTTCGTTCATCACTTCGGCGGAAGCTGTCTCTGCTTGTTGCCGGGTCGGTTGTTATACCACTGGTGGCGCTCGGACTGTTCGCTTTTGTAACCTCATCCCGAATTACGGAAGAAAAGGCTACGCTGTCCGGCATCGATATGCTGAAGCAGCTGGATGCCAACCTTCGTTTTATGCTGGTGGATATCGAGAACATATCCATCTATCTGATTGGGGAAAGGGATATTCAAAGTTATTTGCTCCGGCATGAGGACCGGGAGGATGAGCGGACAGAGATCGTGGGCCGGATGACCAATCTGGCTACCTCCAAGCCCTATATCGCCAATATTTCGATTTACCCCGAGCGGTTTGATGCACAGCTGTCCACGGGCAACTGGTATGAATCCGATCTGCCGAACCCTGGCCTTGCGAAGGAGCGGAAGCCCGGCAAGTTCTGGTCCGACGTGTACCGGATTGTAAACTATTCGGGGGAGCAGCATGTGATCACCTTGATGAGGCCGATTCGCAGTATCCATGATTATGCCCACCTGGGCTGGATGTCCATCAGCCTGAGCGAGAGGGTGCTGTCCCGCAGTTTGATTCGTCCGGATTTCGGGCGGGGCGAGGGGCGCATTGAACTGGTGAATGCCGATGGCATCATTCTGTCATCGGCGGATAAATCGAGACTCGGGAAGAGGCTGGACGAATATGATCCAGGCCTCTTCTCCATTGTCTCGCAGGCGGAAAGCGGATCTGCGGTATACGGAGAAGATGAGGGCAAACGCACGGTGCTGTATTATCGTGAAGGGCTCACCGATTGGATTCTGATCGGCACTATCCCCTACGATCAGTACCGTGCTGAGAACGGTTATATTCTGGGACTGACCGGGATTGCGGTCGGCATATCGGCAGCGGTCAGCGTATTGCTCGTCTGGTTCACCGTCCGCCGAACGACGCGTCCGCTGCAGCTGCTGGCCCGCCACTTGACCCGAATTAATCCGCATCGTCCGCTTCCGCATTTTGCGGTGACTACGGATGATGAGATCGGCAAGCTTGGCGAAAGCTACAATCTGCTTGGAGCTCATATTGAGGAGCTGAAGCAGGATGTGATTCGAGGAGAGGCACGGAAGAAGGAGGCGGATATGCGTGCGCTTCAGGCGCAGATCAACCCGCATTTCCTGTACAACACCTTGTCCTCGATTCACTGGATTGCGCTGATGGCCAAGGAGGCGCGGATTGCAGATATGGTGGAGGGTCTCAGCCAGTTCTTGCGGCTGAGTCTGAATCAAGGCAAGGAATATTGCCCGGTGGAACAGGAAGTGGATCATATTCGCCAATATGCTCGGGTGCAGAACATTCGCTACTCCGGCAAATTCCGGGTCGATTATATGGTGGATGCATCCCTGAAGGACCAAATGATGCTGAAGCTGCTCCTGCAGCCGTTGGTGGAGAACGCCATGATCCACGGGCTGCAGAAGAAAGACGGGCCGGGCACGATCTTGATCATGATCCGTCCGGAGGGGCGGATGATGAGCTTTCTGATTCTGGATGACGGTGTCGGCATGAGCCGGGAGCGGCTTGAAGAGGTTCGCCGATCCCTGCACGAGCCGCTGGATCACAATGATTTGGATCAGGAAGGGGCCGCTGAGGAAGGCGGCTACGGCCTGCGCAACGTGAATGAGCGTCTGATGCTGCATTACGGTCCGGATGCTCAGCTTGAGGTGGACAGCCGGGAGGGCGGAGGTACCCGGATTGCATTCACGATTCCGATGTTGGAGGGGGCGCCATGAAAGTTTTGATCGTTGATGATGAGGAAATCATTCGCGAAGGGTTGTCCAGTGTCATTTCATGGAGCGAGCTTGGGCTCACCTTGCTGCCGCCGGCCTCTTCGGCCGAGGAAGCGCTGGAGCGGCTGCCCGTTGATAAGCCGCATATTATTCTGACAGACATCCGGATGAGCGGCATAACCGGGCTTGAGATGGCGGATGAAGCGAAAGAGCGGCTGCCGGACGTCGAGATTATTATTTTGTCGGGCCATAACGATTTTGCATACGCGCAGAAGGCGATCCGGCAGGGCGTGGTGGACTATCTGCTGAAAACGAGCCCGCCGGAGGATATTATCCAGACCGTGCTGAAAGCGAAACAGCGGCTCCAGGAGCGCTGGGCCGACAAGACCCGGGAGGACCGCATGGCCCGCGATGAGAAGGAGCGGCAATTTTACAAATGGGTGATTCAAGGAGAGCCGGTGCCCGGAGAGCTGCCTTCCTTTATCGGGGAATCGTTTACACGAGCGGGAGAGGATCCCGGCGCTTATCATTGGCAGGTGCTCATCTTGGAGGCGCAGGGCTGGAATGGGCCAGGTTATTCCGCTTCGCTGCTGCTGTTTGCTGTCCAGAACATGCTTCAGGACCTGCTCCCATACAGTGCATTTGCAATCCAGAAGGATAGCCTGGTCGGCCTGATGGCGGTTGGCGCAGGCGGAGAGCCGGCTGGTGCCGAGCCGCAAGACGGATGGCTGCATCTGATCGGCAGGGTAGAGAACCTGCTGAAATGCAATATCCGGCTGGCGATCGGAGAAACGGTGACGAGCGTTGAGCAGGCGCATCAAAGCTATACGGCTGCCGCTTCCGTCTTCCGCTATTTTCACCTGCTGTCATCAAAGGTGCTGGATTACCGGGTCATTGCCAGCCGTCAGGGCGGGAAAATGCTGCTCTCCCAGGAGGAGGAAACGGCGCTTGGCACGCTGCTGCTGGACAACGATCCAGTGGCATTGAACAGGTGGGTGGAAGGCTTGTACGAGACGCTGTCCGCTGATCCGCAGAGCACGTTCGAATCCGCGGAGGCCTGTCTGCAATCGGCGGCCGTGGCAGGCTATCGCTGGCTGGAAAGAACGCTGCGCACGACCGGGCGGGAGGAAGAGCTCCGCATGGAGCCATGGCTGCAAACCGAAAGGGAGGGGCTGCTGCCTCGGGGCGCCCTGTTCCGTTACTTGCATGAAATTATGGATCATTATCATACTCATCTGGGCGATGGTAGCGAGGCGCATGTGAGGCGGGCCAAAGCGTTTGTGGAATCTTCATCATTACGGGAGATCAGCTTGCAGCAGGTGGCCGGGCATCTGCATCTTCACCCTGGGCATCTGGGGGAGCTGTTTCGGAAGGTGACCGGCACGACATTCGGGGATTATGTGACCGAGCTGCGCATGAAGCGAGCGATGGAGCTGCTGGCAGCGTCGCCGGCCAAGGTGAGTGAAATTTCACTGCTGATCGGTTATGAAGATGTGAAATATTTCAGCAGGCTGTTTAAGAAGCATGTCGGAAAAACGCCGAGCGAATATCGGGAAGAGACACAGGTAGGAAGTGAGGTTAAGGCATGGAACTGACAGGTCCTTGGAAAATACAGCATTATGAGGTGGGAGAGAAGCATCCGCTTGAGCTTGCGGCACCCGGACTGGATGACCGCTTCTGGATCGGCGCTGCGGTGCCGGGCGATGTACATTCGGCCCTGATCGAGCGAGGAATCATTGATCCGCCGTACTTTGGCCATAACGATGCCAAATGCCGCTGGATCGAGCAGAAGGAATGGTGGTATCGGACGACGTTTACCGTGGACGAAGCGGCTCATCAGGACGAACGGTTTGAGCTCGTGTTCGAGGGGCTGGACACCTTCGCCAAAATTTATGTAAATGGGCATGAGATCGGATCAGCCTCCAATATGCTGATGTCTCACACGTTTGATATTACCCGTATCGTTCGTGCTGGCTGGAACTCGCTGGCCGTCCGGTTTGATCCGCTGTTCCTTCACCATCGTGACAAGGAGCAGTTCGAGTGGTCCTCGTATACGAAGGAGCGGCCCTGGATACGGAAGGCAGCGATGAATTTCGGCTGGGACTGGGGGCCGCGGATGGTGACGGTCGGGATCTGGGGCAAGGTCCACCTGAAGCGCCGTCATGCGGCCAAGCTGGAGGGCGTATATGCAAGCACGATCAAGGCGAGCGCAGAGGAAGCGACCATCCGCTTCGAAGCAGGGATGAAGGCCTACAGGAAGCATGCTGCTGCAACTGTCTCTGTCTGTCTGATTGACGCGGATGGACAGGCGGTGGTCTCAACAGAGCTGAATATGGAGCGGGGAAGGACCGAGCGTGAGCTGGTTGTACCTCATCCCCGCCTATGGTGGACGCATGACCTGGGTGAGCCTTATTTATATACGCTTGAGGTCAAGCTGCTGGTAGATGGTCAGGAAGTGGATCATTACGTGACCCGTTATGGAATCCGGACCATCGAATTGGCGCTCCAGGATCCGGACGGGAATGACACATTTACCTTTGTATTAAATGGTGTCAAGGTATATGCGAAGGGAGCGAACTGGATTCCGGCAGATCACTTGATCGGCGCTATTCGGGAATCGACCTATCGCGGACTGGTAGAGCTGGCTGTGGAAGTACATATGAACATGCTCCGCGTCTGGGCCGGGGGCATTTACGAGAAAGATATTTTCTATGACGAATGCGATCGTCAAGGCGTGCTGGTGTGGCAGGATTTTGCTTTTGCCAATGCGCTGTTCCCGGACTTCAATCAGGATTTCATGAACAACGTCACCGCGGAAGTGATCGACAATGTCAAAAGGCTGCGCAATCGTGCCTCCCTGGCGCTATGGTGCGGAAACAATGAAATTGATTGGCTGTATGACATGAAATCGGCGGCAGGGGATATTACCGGCCCGTTCTTCGGAGAGAGCATCTATCATGAATTGATCCCGTCGTTGCTGGAGGAGCTGGACCCGAATCGCCCATACTGGCCTTCTTCGCCGTATGGAGCAAGCGGGGACAACGATGTCAATGATCCGGACTGCGGAGATCGTCATAATTGGCAGGTCTGGCACGGCTCCGTCTATCCGCGAAAATATGGGGAAGCGCCGCTGCTTGACTACAGCGTGGAAGGCGTGACCTTCAAAAATTACAAAAAGGATGATGCGCTGTTCAGCAGTGAATTCGGGATGCATGCTTCGGCGAACCGCTATACGCTGGAGAAGAACATCCCCCAAGGGCAGTTCTATTGGGGCAGTCCGGAGATGGCTCACCGCAACAAGGATACCAATCATCAGAAGGGGATTCTGCTGATGCAGGGTTATACCGGCATTCCGCATCATATCGAGGAATATATGAATTTCTCCATGCTGACGCAGGCAGAAGGGCTGAAATACGGGATTGAGCATTTCAGGCGGAACAATCACCGCAACCGCGGCGCGCTCGTGTGGCAGTTGAACGACAGCTGGCCGGGGACAAGCTGGTCGATGATCGATTATGAGCTGCTGCCGAAGGCCTCGTATTATTATGCGAGAACGTTCTTCCATCCTGTGCTGCTGTCGCTGGAGCATGAGCCAGGCGAATCGCTGAAGGTGTGGCTGGTCAACGACAGGCTTGAATCTCTTCAAGGAACGGTGACGCTGACGGTATATTCTTTTGCAGGTGAGGTCATTCATCGTTCAGCATTTGAGGCGGGGGTTCCGGGGCAGAGTACAGCGCTCCTCGGTGAACGATCCGAAGTTGAGGTGCTGAGCGGGCATGAGCCAGGGCAGGTGCTGATTGAGCTTGCGGCTGCCGGATTCGCCGCGCCTGCCGGCCGCTACTATCTCCGTGATCCGAAGGAAGTTTCTCTGCCTAACGCGCGACTTGAGGCTGCGGTCCATCCGGATGAGGGGATGGTAACCGTGACCGCCAAGGAGGGCCTTGTCCGGTTCGTAAAACTGGAGCTGCCGCTCGGAAATTTGCGATTCAGCGACAACTATTTCGATTTATTGCCGGGAGAAAGCCGTCAAGTGCTGATCCGGCATCCGGAAGGAATAGAGCCGGATTGGTCGCAGCTGCGGGTAAGCGGCTTGAATGCCGGGCCATCCATCTAGAGAGATTCGGATGATGTGAGCAGGACTCTGCGCTGTTACAGAGCCATGATGCAAGTGATAAACGGATCGACAAGCGGATGATAAAAAGGATCGGAGTTTCCCCGAAGGCCGGATGGTCTGGGGGAGACTCCTTTTTCTACTTGGATAACCTCGTGAATAGACGGCGGCAATCTTTGTCCAGCAGGAGATAGATGGTATGGATCTACTCGACAGAAACAGAGATGCTACGACAATTTCTCCCCATACTCAAATCTAGACGCCAATGATATAATCAAGCCAAAAATAGAATAAATACTAGAAATATGCCCCTGTTAAGCGAAATTCGTATTCCCCGAAGCCGCTATCGTTCACACGGCTTACTGTTCCCCGAACCGTTATTTTCGTAAATATGAATCATCCGGCAGGACCGGATGTCGTCCTTCATAATCCTGATTGAAGATTTAGGAAAGCCAATCTCATAAAAATATGGAAGAAGCGAAGGAGGATCTGGCGAGTGCTGATTCAGAGGAAACCGTCCCGAAAGATACTGCTCAAGGTGGGCGATGCTGCGCCTGCGCTGCAGCCGCTGCTGGATTATTATGACGAGCTGGAGCGCAGCGGGTTGAGCTTCGAAATGCTTAGCAGCCAGCAGATCAGAGAGTATCAACTGCATGCACTCAACGTCACATTACGCCATGCCTGGAAACACAATGATTTCTATCGCCATGCGTTCATACAGGCGGGGTTAAGCAAGCCTGAAATTGCTGATCTGGGGGAAATGACACGTATTCCGTTTCTGAGCAAGGATGATATTCGTGGGGAGAAATCCAAGCTGCTGTGCTGTGATCGGAGGGAGGTTGGCCAGGTTCATGTTAATTTCGGTTCGACAGGCGGGCCGATTTATACTTCCTTCACCCTTAACGATCAGTATGTGTATGAACTGCTGCCGAAGTATACGCAGCTGTTCCCGGAGAATGAGCAGGATGTCGTGGCGGTGGCCCTGCCTTATGAATTTGCGCTTCCCGGCCTCGGTTTCCAAAGATTGTATCAATTCGCTTTTGGAAGTATGGTGCTGTCGCTCGGCAAGGGCAGCTACATGGCGCCCGTCGATCAATCCCTGGAATTGATGAAGGAATTCCGAGCCTCGGTAATGGCCACTACGCCATCGTATGCGGTGATGCTCGCAGAGGAAGCGGACAAGCTTGGAATGGACTTGCGGAGAGAGATTGGCTTGAAACGGATCATTCTGACCGGCGAAGGCTGTTCTCCGACGTTTCGGGAGCGGCTGGAGCATATTTGGGGCTGTGAGGTTTCCTTCTTCTATGGTTCCTCCGAATGCGGAGTGATCGGGATTGAATGCAGCGAGCACAGCGGCTACCATGTCGCTCAAGGTCATGTCATCGTGGAGATCGTTGAACCGAACACCGGCCGCTTGCTCGATGACGGGGAGGTTGGGGAGATCGTGGTGACGACCTTGCTGAGAGAAGGCATGCCGATGATCCGCTATCGCAGCGGTGAGATTGGCTATCTTCAGCAAGCGCGCTGCAACTGCGGAAATCCGCTGGAAATCATTCATTTAAGAGGACGTCAGGAGAACCAGATTATGCTGGATCGTGAGATGTTCTCGCCATTCATGCTGGAGCATTACCTGCTTCAGGTGCCTGAGGTCGGATTCTGGTATCACTTCAAAATTACAGCGACTCAGAAGCTGATCATCGAGATCGAGCCGTACCAAACCGATATGGGAGATCGCGAGCTGAGTGACAAAGTCTCGGAGCATATGAAGGAGAAGCTCCATATCGATTGCGATATCCGGGTGCTGCCGAGACTTCCGCGAGCCTACGGGAAAGCAACCCGCATCGTTTTTGACGAGGACTGATGCCGTGAGCAAGAAGAGGCTGATGCCGAATCATTCATCCGGAACATGAAATAAAAGACCCGCCAGCTTCGGAAAGAATACTCCGGGGAGGCGGGTTTGTCTGTATGTGCTGCCTTTAGGACGGCTTGTTGTTTTGCTGTTTCAACAGATCACGAATTTCGGAGAGAAGCTCTTCCTCTTTCGAAGGGGCAGGTGGCTCTTCGGCCTTCTCTTCTTCCTTATGCTTGAAACGATTGATCAACCGGATAAACATAAAGATTGCAAACGCCGTGATCAGGAAGTCAATGACGGATTGGAGGAACACGCCATAGGTTATGACGGCATCTCCTACGGTAGCCTGCAAGCCGGAGAAGTTGATTCCGCCTAGCAGAAGCCCAATCAGCGGTGTGATGATGTCATTGACCAGAGAGGATACGATGCTCCCGAATGCAGCGCCAATGATGACCCCGATCGCCAAGTCCAGTACGTTTCCTCTAAGGGCGAAGGTCTTAAATTCCTTTAACAGTTTCAAAATGTGTTCACCTGCTTCTAAGTAATAGAGATCGCTGTATCGCGTTATGTACATATTCCAAAAGCTATCCTATCAGCTATTGTATGAATATGCAATACAACGAAAGTGGTGTTTTTTGGCTTGGTGGACCAGGAAGGAAGCGTGCAATATAAAAAGCAGCTCTTCCCGGTCCGGTGGAGCAGGGAAGAGCTCTTCATGCATGTATAACAGACTGCGACGCGGCTGCCGCGGGCCGTGCCTATTCCCGCACCCAACGGCTACAAGATGTAAGCGTTCAGTGGCATGAAGCTAAGGGCTAAAATCAAGTTCAACGGTTCCCGTGCGGCTGGTTGCGCCGCCCGGCATAATAAGGATCTCCCGGGTCTAGGTCCACGACGACACGATGCGGTGCGGCCAGCGCATATTGGTGCTCATACCGCCACTGCCTTGCGCCAGGTAGGGGAGGGACGGAGCTGGCGCCCAGGACGGAGATCAGCTTGCCGTGTTCGAAGAGATCGTGACCGAAGCTCGTCAAGCGGCTGGCTACCTCGTCCGGATCCAGGTCATAGAAATGGCATTGCACATCAGGGATGCCCAGAGCGGCAAGGCCGATAGAATCCATGAGCATTTCCTTCCGCGCGTGCTCGCCATGCTGCATCGGGAAGAAACGAATATTCATCGCCCCGTATAGTAAATCCCCCTTCTGAACCGCCGCGATCCATGCAGCGGGCTCTACCAGCTTGTCGCTCTCACGGAAATAAATCGCGTCTGCTGGCGCTGTCTCTAGCACTGCCAGCAGAGCATCGGTAAACAGCTGCAGCCTGGATTTTGGCTCTAGCCCGGAGGCCATCAGGTCCACGAGCAGCCATGTATAGGAACTTTCCTTCATCACGGCTGCCGCCTCCGGCCAGTGCCTGCTGTGCTGGATTGACGATTCATATTTGCTTATCGGACGTTGGGAGATCGGAATGAGGCTTGTCTGTGCAGGCAGCTCGCCTTCCGCATATTGCACCATATAGTCGAGGTGGAAATAATGGAGCAGCTGCTCTTTCTGAATGTTCTCCCTCTGCGCGTGATACTCAATAGAAGGAGTGAGCCCCTCAGGCTCGGGGGCACTGACTTGCCCGGTATAGCGCTCCATATTGCGCTGAAGTGTCTCCGGATCCAATACGGGCTTCTTCTTGTATATCAGCTCTGCCGCATACACACGGGCAAACCCGAAATCCTGTTCTTCTTCGATTAATGCTTTCACATGGCTGGCGTTCATGGTAGATGGGTGATTACGATTCGACACATTCGTTCCCCCTAACAAACCTAATAATAGCTTCATTATATCAATCTACCAAACTCTACTACAATACCATGTTATTACCATCCAACGATAGCGAAAAAAAAGATGCCCCGCAAGAAGTTCATCTTGCGGGGCATCTTGATGGAATCGGTCACTGCTGTACAATCGCAACGATTTCGTCTTCCAGTTCCAGCCTGATCTGTTCACGGTAGGCCCGGATATTGTATTCGGTATACAGGTAGCGAAGAATCGCCTCCGTAAGGTTAGACTCAATCAAGTATTGACTGCGGCCGTGAACCCATACCTCGGCAGTATACCCTGTATCTTCATCCCAGCTGAGCTCCACAGTAACATCTGTCGGTTTGACGCCTTTGCGCTCTGCCTGATGCAGGCAAATGGCATTGACGATTTCGTCCATGCTGAGAATCATTGATTAATACCGATTGTTATTATGATGATTGTTGTTGTGTTGCTCTACAGCTGGCTTGCGACGATTTCGGATCGTGCGCACGATAGCCATAATGACCATAATGATGGCCCAGATGGCGACCAGGTTAATCAGAAGACCCAGAAGCTCACCCATGAAGCCCATACCAGCAAACATGCCGCCGAACAGAAGTCCTGCAAGACCACCGATCATCATGCCTTTCATGAATCCGCCGCCGCCAAAAAGACCGCCACCGCCTGTACGGTTCGCTGTCGAGCCAGCAGTTGCACCCGTGTTGTTGTTGGACGAATTGCTCTGCTGAACGTTGCTGTCATTCTTCTTCGGCGTATTGGTGTAAGACTTTGTTCCGGACTTGAATCCGCCGCCTCGTCTTGCATCTGCGGAATCAGGCGCCAGCGTTACAAAGAAAAGTGTAAATACCACTAGAATCGCCAGTACTTTTTTCATATCGTTCTGTTGAGCCTCCCAGAAAAAATTTAGTGTACATCTAGTACATACGGACGAGTCACGACATGGTTTCAAATAAATAGGATCATGATTGTCCTGAACTGGATGACTGATGCTGTTTCAGCAAACTGAGGACCCAATCGCACCATTTCAGCTCGGTTTCAGCCAACATGAGCCCTTTGGTAGCCAGAATATAGTTGCTGAAAGTCTTGCTTCCGAATTCACGGCTGTCCTCCGGAATACCCTCTAATATATTCTCGAAGAATCGCTTCTTCTCCGTATAGATGCTTCTGCGATCTTCGTATATATCGATGGCGACACCGATCTCGGCGAGCCACAGACAGAATGTGCGAAGCGAGAGCTCATCCTTCGTGACCGCTGGGGCAATCGGCTGGTACATCCATTCACGCAGCTTCTGCAGGCCTTTTTCCGTGATGGCATATATTTTTTTGTCAGGCTTGTCATTCTGCTGTACCCAATAGGAAGAAAGCAGCTGCTTGTCTTCCATGCTGGCGAGAAGAGGATAGATTTGACTGTGCTTGGCTTGCCAGAACGGCTGTATCCTTAGCATCAGATCATATCCGGATGATTCTTTTCTGGCCACTAATCCTAGCAATCCGTATGACAACGTATTCATGGACATAACTCCCTTTGAAACGCATATCGTGGACCCGGGCGAGGATGCGTCATTCGCCTGTTGGTCCGTTTGATCAAAGTGTACACTGAAACTGTATGGTTTGACAACTGAAAGTAGACCTTGAGTGAAATAATATGGAAAATTTGTGACCAAAAATGGGCAAAGGCGTGACGGGCTTTACGCCGGCTAAAGCAGCTTTAATGAAACAAAAAAAGGAGGTGCTCTGCAAGATCGTTAGTCTTGACAGAACACGCTCCTTGGCTGTTATGCACAATCCGTAGAACGCTGCATAGAACCAGAGGCCGGAGGGCGCGAGTTAGCTCTCGTACCCATCCACAACAAGATCAAGCGCCCCGGTCGTCGGATGAATGACCATGCCATGAACCGGTACATCCGGTGGAAGGAGGGGGTGATTCTTGATCAGGCTGACCGTACTGCGCACGCCGTCCTCCACGTTATCGAAGCCGCGCAGCCATTTGTTAAGCCGGATGCCCGAGTTTTCAAGCGTTGCAAGCACCTCATCGGAAATGCCGCGATCCCGCATATGCTGAATCATCACTTCAGCATTGAGGGAGGCCATGCCGCATTCATGATGGCCAACGACAACCACTTCCTCGGCCTGAAGCTCATACAAGGCCACCATCACACTGCGCATAACACTGCCGAACGGTTGGGAAATGATCGCCCCGGCATTTTTAATGACTTTTACATCACCGTTCTTGAAATTCATCGCTTTGGGCAGCAGCTCAACAAGACGGGTATCCATGCATGTGATAACGACCATTTTCTTGTCCGGGAATCGGCCGGTTACGTAAGATTCATATTCCTTGTTCTCTACAAAACTGCGGTTATGTTCCAGAATGCTATGAAGATGTTTCGTTGTCATTTAGGTTTCCTCCTCGAAATGTCACTTGAATTAATCGCGGTTATCAACGATCCGAATGTTGGTGCCATAGTTCTGCGAACTGCTGTCCAGCTGGAAAGAATAGGTGTTTTCGTTGCCTTCAAGCCTCATTTGTTCTTCGAAAAAGACGGCCTGCCTGCTGTTCATATAAAACGGGATCGGGCTGTCGGTTTCCATAGCGATATCGTCTTCGGAAGCCTTGTGAATGATCTGCAGTGCGGGAACACCATTGACGGCACAACCGCAGCCATCGGTGTCATAGACCAGCCTGACGCCGCCGGCAGCGGTCCCGATCTTCTCTTTCAACCTTCGTTCCGCTAAAGGGGTTAACTGTAATTTCATGGGCCCATGACACTCCTTTGTATGTAAGTATGAATTTATGCTTTCTGAAAGTTGATTATATACCTAGTAAAAAGTATCATCAATAGAGTAGGGGCGAATCCTATAAATTGTATAAGCAGGTGATATGGATGGATGCACAGTTACATAAACATTGGGAGCAGTTTCAGCAGCTCGTTCGCAAAATTATAAGCTATAACGAAGCCCTTGGTTTGCTGTATTGGGATCTGCGAACAGGCGCACCGCGCAAAGGGACGGATATCCGTTCGGAAACGATCGGCATTTTGTCAACGGAAGGCTTTAAGCTGCAGGTGTCTGAGGAGATGGGACAGCTGCTGGCGATTTTTGCCGAGCCACAAAATGAACAGCAGCTGGATGAACGCAGCCGCCGTATGGTCGCCGAGGTTCGCAAAAACTATGAGCAGAGCCAATCCATCCCGCCGGAGAAATTCCAGGAGTACACGATCCTGTCTTCGCAGTCGGAAGTGAAATGGGAGGAAGCGAAGGAGAATAGCGACTTTGCCGGATTCGAGCCGTATCTGTCCAGAATCGTTGCCCTCAAGCAAGAATTTATTGATTACTGGGGGGTAAAGGATACCCGGTACGATACTTTGCTGGATATGTATGAGCCGGAGATGACGGTGGAGAAGCTGGACGCGATCTTTGACCGGCTGAAAGCCCGTCTCGTTCCGCTGGTACAGGCCATCCAGAAATCCACATTCGAGCCGGAGACCGGCTTCCTGAAGCAGCTGTTCCCGAAAGAGCAGCAGAAGAAGCTCAGCCTGTTCCTGCTGGAGCAGATGGGCTACGACTTTGAAGCGGGGCGTCTGGATGAGAGCGTCCATCCGTTCGCAACAGGCCTGAATCCGCGCGATGTGCGGATTACAACCAAGTTCCATCAGGACGACGTGCTTAGCGCCATCTACAGCTCGTTGCATGAAGGCGGGCACGCCCTGTATGAGCAAAATGTGGACATCGAGCTGGCAGGCACGCCGCTTGCGGGCGGAACGTCCATGGGGATCCATGAGTCCCAATCCCGCCTGTGGGAAAATATGATCGGCCGCAGCCGTCCGTTCTGGAACCGGTATTTTACCGATTTGCAGCAGCATTTCCCGGAACAGCTGAAGGACGTTACAGCTGAGCAGCTGTTCCTGGCAGCCAATCGGGTAGAGAATTCTTTGATCCGGATCGAAGCGGATGAGCTGACTTATAATCTGCACATCATTATCCGCTATGAAATCGAGAAGATGATTTTCAACGAAGGGCTGAGCGTCAAGGAGCTGCCGGCCACCTGGAACGCCAAGTATCAGGACTACCTCGGGCTTACACCTCCGAATGACGGCGTCGGCGTCCTTCAGGATGTTCATTGGTCCGGGGGAGACTTCGGCTATTTTGCCTCGTACTCCCTGGGCAATATGTATGCGGCCCAGATTCTGAACACGATGCGCCAAGAGATTCCGAACCTGGATAATCTCATTGAAGAGGGCAAGCTGGCACCGATCAAGGAATGGCTGACCGACAAAATCTACAAGTACGGCAAAAGCGAGAAGCCGGCTGAGATTATTAAACGTGTCACCGGCGAGGAATTGAACCCGGATTATCTGGCAGACTATCTGGAAGCCAAATATACGGAGATTTACAAGCTGTAGTTCGTATCTTTATTCCGGCTTGACGGGATTGAGGAATAGGGAATATTTGCGAAAATGCTGAAGATTGCGGCCTATGTATGGCTGCGGTCTTCGGCGTTTTTTTTGTCTCATCCGCACCCTCCTTGCCTATCGGGCCCTTGCGGTATCCAGGCTGTTTAACCTTTGACCGAGACTGTGCATATGCTGATAGAAATGCAGGGTCAAGGAATGGAGGGGGACGTACGATGAAGCTTCATAAGAAGGGTCACGCATGGCTTGGGCTGACGCTGGCCTTGCTGTTATTGTGCGGTACAGTACTGTCCGGCTGCGGCGGGAGCGGTGACAAGACCAAAGTGAGGATCGGTGAAGTTACGCGGTCGATCTTCTATGCTCCGCAATATGTTGCGCTGGAAAAAGGTTTTTTCGAGGCGGAAGGACTTGATGTAGAGCTGCAGACGACACCGGGCGGAGACAAGACAATGACGGCCCTGCTGTCCGATGCGATCGATGTAGCGCTGGTCGGGTCGGAAACCTCCATATATGTATACCAGCAGGGCTCAGACGACCCGGTGATTAATTTCGGCCAGCTGACACAGACGGATGGAACGTTTCTGATGGCGCGAAACACCGACACTGAATTTGACTGGGAGATGCTGAAGGGAAGTGTCTTCCTCGGCCAGCGTAAAGGCGGCATGCCGCAGATGGCCGGAGAATTTGCGCTACGCAAAAAAGGGGTGGATCCCCATGCGGATCTGGAGCTGATTCAAAATATCGATTTTGCCAACATCGCTTCGGCCTACGCTTCCGGAACGGGGGAATTCGTACAGCTCTTTGAACCGCAAGCTTCCATCTTCGAGAAAGAAGGGCGCGGCAAGGTCGTTGCTTCCTTCGGGGTTGAAAGCGGCAAGCTGCCGTACACGGCATTCATGGCCAAACAGAGCTATATCAGCCAAAAAGAAGATACGGTCCAGCGGTTTACGACGGCGCTCTATAAAGCGCAGCAGTGGGTCGATTCCCATTCGCCGGAGGAGATCGCCGACGCGATCCTGCCGTATTTCAGAGATACAGACCGGGACATTGTCGTATCCTCCGTCAAGCGCTACAAGGAACAAGGAACGTACGCAACCGATCCGATTCTGGATGAAGAGGAATGGAACAATCTGCTGGATGTAATGGACCAGGCAGGCGAGCTCAGGGAGCGGGTCGCGCCGGAGGCCATCGTGGATAACTCCTTTGCCGAAAAAGCGATGGAAAGCAAGTAAGAGGTACTTCTAAGCCATATCAGAAAGGAGAGTGCGCCATGGTACCTGTCGTGGAAATGAAAAACATCGCCCATGTGTACGTCACCGACCGGGAAGCCTCTCTGGCTGTGGAAGGAATTGATATGCAGGTTCGAAAAGGGGAGTTCATCAGCCTGGTCGGGCCGAGCGGATGCGGGAAAACAACTATTCTGTCCGTCATTGCCGGGCTGTTAAAGCCCTCCCGGGGTGAAGTGCTCGTTCACGGAAAGCCGGTGAACGGGCCGACCTCTGAGGTGGGGTATATGCTGCAGCAGGACTATTTGTTTCCTTGGCGGACCATTATGGAGAATGCCATGATCGGCCTGGAGCTGACCGGGAGGCTGACGCCGGACAGCAGGGGCCGGATTGAGAATCTATTGCAGGAGATGGGGCTGGGGAACAGCGGAACACTGTATCCCGCCCAGCTGTCCGGCGGGATGAGGCAGCGGGTTGCCCTCGTGCGGACACTGGCTACGGACCCGGCGCTGCTGCTGCTGGATGAGCCATTCTCCGCATTGGACTACCAGACCAAGCTGCAGCTGGAGGACCTGATAGTACAAACGCTCAAGGAGCGGGGGAAAACGGCGATTCTGGTCACCCATGATTTGTCCGAAGCGGTTGCCATGAGTGATAAGGTGGTGCTGCTGAACCGGAATCCGGGCAGGATCCATCGCATGTTTGTCATACCGGACCATATTCGTCAGGCACAGCCTTTTCATGCACGCAACCAGCCGGGCTTCAATGAGTTATTCCAGGAAATATGGCAAGAGATGCAAATGACGACCCGTGAAGGAGTGGACTGACATGGCGAACAACAATCGCAATCCTTCCGATCAAAGTTCCTCTTCCCAAGGCTCATCTTCAAGTGAGTGGCTGGATCACATCCACCGGATGCACATGAGGCAAAAGCGTGGCTTGCAGGCCCGGGTATTGACAGTACAGCTCAGTTTGCTGCTGCTGTTTTTTGTATGGTGGGAAATGGCCGGCAGATGGAAATGGATTGATGTGCTGCTATTCAGTTATCCGACCCGTATTTTTGCGAATATATGGGATTACATGATCAGCGGTGAGCTGTGGGGGCATTTGGCCATCACCGTCGGGGAGACGGTCGTCGGCTTTTTGCTCGGAACGCTGCTGGGCACCTTGCTGGCGGTATGCATCTGGTGGTCTCCATTCCTGTCGAAGGTGCTGGATCCGTACATGGTTGTGTTCAACAGCATGCCCAAGGTGGCGCTCGGTCCGATCTTCATCGTCATGTTCGGGGCCGGCTTCAACGCCATTGTGGTCACCACGCTGTCCATCACCATCATCGTAACGACGCTGGTCGTCTACAACAGCTTTAATGAAGTCGATGCCAATCTGATCAAGGTGGTTCGCACCTTTGGCGGAACGAAGCCGCAGGTCTTTCAGCGGGTGATCCTGCCTGCTTCTTACCCGGCGATCGTCTCAACGCTGAAGGTGAATGTCGGCATGGCCTGGGTCGGCGTCATTGTCGGCGAGTTTTTGGTGGCGAAATCCGGACTTGGGTACCTGATTATGTACGGCTTCCAGGTGTTCAACTTCACGCTGGTGCTCTCCAGTCTGCTCATTATTGCGGTGGTGGCGACGGCGATGTATCAAATCGTAGTTTATATTGAAAGAAAACTGCTGGCCCACCGCTAGGGCGGCCCAATGTGATGGATGCAGTTGTGAATGGAAGGAAAATCCGCTAGGATGAGAAGGAGAACCATATCATCCTAGCGGAGGCATACATGGGATTTCGAGTCATTAAATCAGCGGTTGCATCTTTGCTGGCTATTCTAATTACAGACGCATTGAACATCCCCGGCGCGACGTCCGCCGGTCTATTAGCGATTCTGGGGGTGGACGTCACCCGGAAGCGGAGCGTGCGCTCGGTAAGCGCCCGTTTTTTTGCATCTGTTCTGGGACTGTTGCTGGCCAGTATTTTATTCTATTCATTCGGATTTCATTATTGGGTTCTGGCCCTCTATATTCTTCTGGCGTTTCCGGCGATTGCCAAAGCGAACTTCAAAGAAGGCATCATCACCAGCTCGGTCGTTGTGTTCCGGGTGTTTTCCGGTGAGGAGATCGGATTGGACATCCTGCTGATCCAGATTGCCTTGCTGATCATCGGCCTCGGTTCTGCGATGGTGGTCAATTTGATCTACATGCCGAACAGCCAAGGCTCCATGACGGAAATTCGCCACAAGGTGGACGGGCTCTTCTCGGTCATCTTCAAGCATTTCTCACTTACATTAAAAGATCCGACCCATGTATGGGACGGACGCGAGCTAATTGAAGCAAGCCGCCAAATCGAGCGGGGCATCCAGGAGGCGAATCGGACGATGGAGAATCAAATCATTCATCCGAGCGCCAGCTGGAACATATATTTCTATATGCGCAAGGAGCAGATGGAGATCGTCCAGAGCATGATGCATCAGATTTCGCAAATTTACGAGAAGCTCCCGCACGGGGTGCTGGCCTCCGCGCTGTTCGAGCAGCTGAGCAAGGATGTCATATCCGAAGGGTACACCGGCCAAACCGAGGTGCTGCTGAGTGAGCTGCAGGCCAAATTCAGGGAGATGGAGCTGCCGACGACGCGTGAGGAGTTTGAACTGCGGGCAGCGATTATGCAGCTGTGCCGCGAGCTGGAGTATTATCTGAACATTTCGAAGAAATACAAGGCGCCCACGTCGAAAAAAGCTCGGGAGAAAGCGGAAAACGCAGATTAAATGCGGCAGGGTCGAACTTTTTTCTAATATTTTTGGCATCATATGAATTTATTTGGACCACTTCATTCAACATTCGCCCATGTCTTGCATACACATGTATGGAATGATTGTATGGAGGAGGTTCGAAGATGTCATTGAGTCATAAACACCAATGTAGAGAAATCATCACAAAAGCGATCTGTGGCAAAGGTCGTAAATTCTCTACCGTAACACATACCGTGACTCCGCCTAATAATCCGACCAGTATTTTGGGGGCTTGGATTATAAACCATCAATACGAGGCGGTTGCCGCCGGAGACGGAATTGAAGTTATAGGTACTTACGATCTCAACATCTGGTACTCGCATAACAAAAATTCACAGACGGATGTGGCAAAAGAAACGGTATCGTATGTAGAACGCGTGCCTCTTTCCTATCTGGATCCGAAGCATCGTGCGTCAACGGTTGAAGTGTCGGCAGAAGCGACACAGGAGCCGAGCTGCGTGGAGGCTACCGTGTCCTCGAATGGCACCAGTGTCATTCTGCGGGTAGAACGGGAGTATGCGGTGGAACTGGTGGCGGAGACGAAGGTTCTGGTGAAGGTGTGCGAGCATCAGCACGGCGACTACGAAGACAAAGATTTCGATTACGTGCTCGGTGAAGAAGTGGAGGATTATGAAGACCTTGAGTTTGAAAATCTGGAGGATGAACTGTAAGCTCTCCTCCGAACCGGTTGTATTACAGCATATGCGGTGAGGGCAGCTTTGCGGAGGGCGGATGCCCTCTTTTTTATTTTTTTCTTGGAGGTGGATTGACATTGATTAGACAGCTCGACAACCCCGTATCCCGTCATGAATATGTCCGCGTGGCCGAGGCGGCGGCATCGGCTTCCCAGTCCCGGCTTGAACGGTCGGGCATTCCGTCCCGAATCGTTTCCCGGCAGCGGCCACAGGATCGCTATACCGCCAGCTACACGGTAAGGGTCAGGCAGCTGATGCCGGCCTTCATCCAGCTTCATCTGCAAGGAGGCAGCTCGTTCCAGCATGAGCCGGACCCGCATACGGGTCTGTTCGCAGACGGGCTGCATCGACGGTTAGGCAAAGCGGCGGTGCGGACGCTCTACACGCTCGGCGCAGAGGAAGGCGAGGTGCAGCTGACAGTCCTGCCGGGACGCGGTTACGTGGTGGATGAGGTATGGCAGAAGGAGAGCAGCAGAAAAGCGGTGATGAGCGCTGGGCCTGTGCGTACCGAGGGTTCGTCTCCTGCAGTTGTAAACATGGAGGGCCAGCAGGATGCCGTATTGCTGATGGGGATGGATCCGGAGTTTGTGCTGGTGCGGGATGGACAGATTGTGCTCGCGTCCGAGTTCATGGACAGGGTCGGAACGGTCGGATGCGATTCGGTGCGCGACCAGGATCAGCTGATCTACCCGCTGGCAGAGCTGCGGCCAGATCCGCAGCCGGACCCGGAGGCGCTGCTGCTGGAGATGCGCAAGGCGCTGCGGGAAGCCTCCCGAATTGTGACGGACCGCTCGCTCGCCTGGAAAGCAGGAGGACTGCCTGTACCGGATTATCCGCTTGGCGGCCATATCCATTTCAGCGGGGTACCGTTAACGCTGCATCTTCTGCAGGCGCTGGACAATTATTTGGCGCTGCCGCTCCTGATTGTGGAGGACCCGCGGGCGAGGGGCCGAAGACCTCGTTACGGCTTTCTCGGCGATTTTCGCAGGCAGCCCCACGGCGGGTTTGAATATCGTACGCTGCCAAGCTTTCTGGTGTCGCCGTTTGTGACGAAGGTTGCGCTCTCCATTGCCTATCTGGTTGCCCGCTACAGCGACCGACTGCAGGCCAGACCGCTGAATACGGAACGGTACCACCGGGCTTTTTACGAAGGTGACGTCGATTTATTAAAGGAGTGTATGCCGGGGTGGCATCGGGATATGTCTTCCTTGCCGGAATATCCGAAATACGCATCGGAGATCGAGCGGCTGATGGCATTCATCCGGGAGAGCCGGACTTGGAATGAGAGCCGGGATATTCGCCCGCTATGGAACATTCCGGTCAAGCCGTAAGTCCATGCCGACAATTTCTGTTATAATAGAGGTCAAGCTTGAGAGGTATGGAGGTACGTCATGGCTAAATATACGCCGATGATTGAACAATATTTAAAGATAAAGGAACAAGCGCAGGATGCGTTTCTTTTTTTCCGTTTGGGCGATTTTTATGAAATGTTTTTTGATGATGCGATTCTGGCTTCGAAAGAGCTGGAAATTACATTAACCGGCCGGGAAGGGGGCGGGGATGAGCGCATCCCGATGTGCGGTGTCCCTTACCATTCCGCCGAGGGCTATATTCAACGTCTCATTGAAAAAGGCTACAAGGTGGCGATCTGCGAACAGATGGAGGATGCCTCCGCTGTCAAGGGTATGGTCCGACGGGAAATCGTCCGGGTGGTGACACCCGGCACGATCATGGACAGCAAGGTGGTTGGCGACAGGTCCAACAACTATATGGTGTGCGTGACCGGCACTGGCGGCTTGTACTCGCTTGCCGCGTGCGACCTGTCAACCGGGGAGCTGTACGTGACCTCGGTGCCGGCATCGGAGGAATGGCTGCGCGATGAGATCAATCTGTATGAGCCGTCTGAAATGATCGGCGATGCCGACCTGCTGGACGTCATCTCCGGGCAGATGCCGCCGGGAGGCCGGGCTGTGGTGTATACGCCTTGGGAACGCCGGGAGGACGAGCTGGTGAAATCCCAGTTCGGCGAGGCTGCCTGGGCCCGTCTGGAGGAGGAGCGCCGAATTTGCGTCTCGCTGCTGATCTCTTATTTAAGTGAGACACAGAAGCGTTCGCTCGGTCAGTTGACCGAGATTTCGTCGTATGAACCGGGGCAATACATGGTGCTTGATCCGTTCACAAGACGCAATCTGGAGCTGGTGGAGACGGTTCGCGAGCGCTCCAAGAAAGGATCGCTGCTGTGGCTGCTGGATCGGACGGAAACCTCGATGGGCGCGAGATTGCTGCGCCGCCGGATCGACAAGCCGCTGCTGTCCAAGAGCCGGATCGAGGAGCGGCTGGAGGCGGTTGAATATTTGTATCATCAGTACATACTCCGCGAGGATCTGCGCGGGGCGCTCAAGGAGATATATGATCTGGAGCGCCTCGTGGGGCGGATCGCCTTTGGCAGCGCCAACGGCCGGGATATGAATGCGTTGAAGCTGTCCTTGGGACAGGTGCCGGGCATCAAGGAGATGTGCGGCACTGCCGGGTCGGCGACGCTCCGCCGCCTGGCGGCGGAGATGGACGCCTGCGAGGACCTGCGCGAGCTGATCGAGGAAGCCATTGTCGATGATCCGCCGGTCTCGGTACGCGATGGCGGCATTATCAAGCCGGGCTTCCACGAACGGCTTGACGAGCTGCGCGAGGCCAGCACGAACGGCAAGCGCTGGATCGCGGAGCTGGAAGCCAGAGAGCGGGCGGAGACGGGCATCAAATCGCTCAAGATCGGCTATAACAAAGTGTTTGGCTACTTCATTGAAGTGACCAAGTCCAATCTGTCCTCGCTGCCGGAGGGACGCTATGAGCGCAAGCAAACGCTGGCTAATGCGGAACGTTTCGTCACACCGGAGCTGAAGGAGAAGGAGAGCCTGATTCTGGAGGCGCAGGAGAAGATGGTGGACCTCGAGTATGCGCTGTTCACTGAACTGCGGGACAAGCTGAACACCCAAGTATCCCGGCTGCAGAAGCTGGCTGAGAAAATCGCGGAAATTGATGTGTATCAATCGCTGGCTGCGGTCAGCGCCGAGCACCGCTTCGTCAAGCCGGAGCTGAGCGAAGGGTACGATCTGATCGTCGAGGGCGGCCGCCATCCGGTGGTGGAGGCGGTCATGAAGGACACGTCCTTCGTCGCCAACGGCACGGAGCTGCGGAAGGACGGCTCGTCCATCCTGCTCATCACCGGCCCGAATATGGCCGGGAAGAGCACGTATATGCGCCAGGTGGCGCTGCTGTCGATCCTGGCGCAGATCGGCTGCTTCGTTCCGGCGGAGCGGGCGGTCATCCCGATGGTCGACCGCATCTTTACCCGGATCGGAGCAGCCGATGACCTGATTGGCGGCCAGAGCACCTTCATGGTGGAGATGGCCGACATTCAGGTGATGACAGACAAGGCAACGCCGCGCAGTCTGATCATTATTGACGAGCTGGGCCGGGGAACGTCGACCAGCGAAGGGATGGCGATTGCCCAGGCGGTCATCGAATACGTTCATGACCATATTGGCTGCAAAGCGCTGGTGTCCACGCATTTCCACGAGCTGGCTCATCTGCAGGAGAGCTTGTCTGGCCTGCGGAATTTCTCGATGGCGGTGCAGGAGAGCGGGGATAAGGTGCATTTTCTGCGCAAGCTTATTCCGGGCGCGGCAGACAGCAGCTACGGCATTTACTGTGCGCGTCTGGCCGGTCTTCCGCACAGCATTATCGAGCGCGCCTACGGGCTGCTGCAGGGACTGGAGCAGGTATCGCTGCTGGCTGTTGGCGCCGGTCAGGGAGCAGCCGCAGCTGCTGGTGGGCTGCCTGGCGATGGCAGCCCGCGCCCGCATGAAACTGGCGGGGCTGCCCCGCTGAAGGAGCTGCGGCGCAGCGAGCCAGAGGCGCAGGCTGATGAAGCGGTCGCCATCGCTAGCGGGACGGCTGAAGCTGCCGCAGAGCGCGGGCCAGCGCCGGGCGAGGTGATCCAGCTGTCGATTTTTGACGAGGCGGATACGGCGGCTGCAGAGTATGCGGATGCCCGGCGACAGACAGCGGCCGCAGCCGAGGCCGCAGCATTCGACCCTCAGGTGAAGGGCATTATCGATGCGGTAAAAGGAGCGGATGTCATGAATATGACTCCGCTTCAGGCGATGCAATTGCTGAATGAGCTGAAGCAGAAAGCCAGAGACTTGTAAACGGATTTGCCGTTTATTCATAAGAATCATAGATGATCGTTACCGTAACGGAGGTGGAACCATGGGAAAAATACATGTGCTGGACGAGCATATCGCCAACCAGATTGCTGCGGGTGAAGTGGTGGAGCGGCCGGCATCGGTCGTGAAGGAGCTGGTCGAAAATGCGATTGACGCCGGCAGCACGAGAATCGATGTAGCGGTGGAAGAAGGCGGTCTTGCCAGCATACGTGTCACCGATAACGGCTCGGGAATCGATCCGGAGGATTGCGAGACGGCATTTTACCGGCATGCCACCAGCAAAATTGTTGAAGGGCGCGATCTGTTCCGGATCACGAGCCTCGGATTTCGCGGCGAAGCGCTGCCGTCCATCGCCGCCGTATCGAAGGTGCGCCTTATTACTTCCAGCACGGGCGATGGGCAAGGACGAAAGATTGAGATCGAGGGCGGCCATCTGCGGGTGAATGAGGAGACGGCTGCAACAAGAGGAACGGATTTTCTGGTTAGGGAATTGTTTTACAATACCCCGGCAAGGCTTAAATATATGAAGACCATCCAGACCGAACTGGGTCACATCTCGGATTACATGTACCGGCTGGCACTGTCCAGGCCCGATATCGCCTTCACGCTTCGCCATAATGGCAATACATTGCTGCAGACGCTGGGCAATGGCGATGTGCTGCAGGTCATCGCGGCGGTGTACGGTACCCAGGCGGCCAAGGCGATGGTTGCGGTGCAAGCGGAGAATATGGACTACACGTTGAGCGGCTACGTCAGCCGTCCGGACTTTACGCGTGCCAACCGCAACGGGATGTCGCTCATCGTCAACGGCAGGTACATCCGGAATTATGGCCTGTTCCAGGCCATTCTGAGAGGGTATCACACCTTGCTGCCGATCAACCGCTTTCCGCTTGCCGTCCTGCAGCTGACGATGCATCCGTCGCTGGTGGATGTCAACGTCCATCCATCGAAGCTGGAGGTCCGGTTCAGCAAGGAGCCGGAGCTGTACTCGTTTGTCGAGGAAGAGATCCGGGGAGCGCACCAGCAGGAGGTGCTGATTCCGCGACCGGCCAAACAGCAGATTGGCAAAGGAGACGGCGGGTATATTCAGGAACAGCTGCGGTTTGCGCCAGGACAGACATCGCCTTCTGCTTCCCCTGAGCGGGACACAAGGGAGATGGATGCACCAGCCTCGCCGCCGTCATCCGGGAACGCGTCTGCGCGGGTAGACCGGGACGCTGCATCGCTCCCTTCGGAGCCGTGGGGAGGCGGATTCGCCGCCGGCAGCGCCCAAGGCGCCGCGACAAGGCCGCCACAGGATGGGCAGGCCTATCGTGCAGGGCAAGGGTCATCCGCCTCGTCTGCGCAAATGAGAGAGACGGCAGCAGCCTCCAGTTATCAGTCGGATTACCGGAAGGCTCCTGCATCCGCTGGCAGCCCTAATGTGGCTGCTGTGACCCGGGAATGGCTGCAGAGCGCAGCCGGACCGACGCCGGAAATACCGGCGTTTCCCGAGCTATCCTATATCGGGCAGCACCACGGGACCTATATCGTGGCCCAAAATGACAGCGGCCTGTATCTGATCGATCAGCATGCCGCACATGAACGGATCAACTACGAGTTTTATTACGAGAAGTTTGGCAATCCGGCGGATGCTTCGCAGGAGCTGCTGCTGCCGATAACGCTGGAGTTTACGCCAGCTGAAGCGGAGAAGCTGAAGGAGCGGCTGCACTGGTTTGAACAGGCGGGCGTTTATCTGGAGTTTTTTGGCGGGCAGACGTTTCTGGTCAGATCCCATCCGTTCTGGTTCCCTCAAGGCGATGAGAAGGAGCTGATTGAGGAAATGGCGGAATGGGTGTTGAGCGAGCGCAATATTGATGTTGCGAAGCTGCGGGAGAAATCGTCCATTCTCTGCTCCTGCAAGGCGTCGATCAAGGCCAATCAGAAGCTGACCGAGCAGGAAGCAATGAAGCTGATCGAGCGGCTCGCTGCCTGCCGTCAGCCGTATACCTGCCCGCACGGGCGACCGATTATCGTCTCCTTTTCCGCCTACGATCTGGAGAAAATGTTCAAGCGTGTTATGTAGACGGCAAGGAGGAGTATCATGATTATAACTACTGGAGAAGCCGAGGCGCCTGACATTGTGGAGCGCGCACGGCAGCTCGCCAGGGAAACCGGTTGCCGGTACGTCCGGCGCTGCGGCATGTCGGTTCGTAAGCTGGCTGCCAAAGCCGGGGACGATACCGTTCTGGTCGTGCTGAGCGGCAATGTCCGGCTCAGCGGGCCGGACGGTGCGGTGATGGAGTTTCATCCCAGCATGGGGTTTATTCGACTGAAGCGGGTGCTGAAAGGCATCCCGGACCCGATGCTGGAAGCAGCAGGGATGGAGGAAGGCGACTCGGTCATCGATTGTACGGCCGGTCTCGGCTCAGACTCGCTTGTATTCTCGGTCAAGAGCGGGCCTCGTGGCCGGGTCGTCGCGCTGGAAAGCTCCCTGCCGCTGTATGCGCTGCTCAAGGAGGGGCTGCGCTGCTATGAGAGCCAGCTGGAGGCCAGCGATGACGCGATGCGGCGTATTGAGGTCAGGCACGGGCATCATCTCGACTATTTGCGCGCTTTGCCAGACCGCAGCGTGGATATCGTCTATTTTGACCCGATGTTTCGCGAGCCGCTCACGGATTCCGCTGCGATCCATCCGCTCCGGCTGTACGCCAATGGGGAGCCGCTGGATGCTGACAGTGTCAGGGAAGCGGTCCGGGTAGCGAGAAAATCCGTGGTGATGAAGGAATCGAGATTCAGCGGGGAGTTTGAGCGGCTGGGCTTTGCGGTCCCGGAGCGGGGAACATCGAAAATAACGTACGGAGTGATTTCCATTGACAGTTGACAGTAAACCGAAATTGCTCGTGCTGATCGGCCCGACAGCGGTCGGAAAGACGAGAATGAGCATCGAAATCGCCAAGGCATTCGGCTGCGAGATCATATCCGGAGATTCGATGCAGGTGTATCGGGGGATGGATATCGGAACCGCCAAAATCAAGCCGGATGAGATGGAGGGGATCCCCCACCATCTGATTGATATTCATGATCCGGAACATGCCTATTCGGCGGCCGAATTTCAGGAGCAGGCGACCCGCATCATCCAGGAAGTAGGAGACCGGGGACGCCTGCCGTTCATTGTGGGCGGCACCGGGCTGTACATTGAATCCGTCTGCTACGGCTTCCGGTTCTCGGAAGGGGGCGCCGACGAGGCGTTCCGGCAGGAGCAGCTCCGCTATGCGGAGGAGCACGGGGCCGAAGCGCTGCATCAGCGGCTGCATCAAATTGATCCGGAGATGGCCGGAAAGCTTCATCCGAATGACTTGCGGCGGGTCGTGCGGGCGCTGGAAGTATATCATTTGACAGGTGTCCCGCTGTCAGCCCAATTGGCGTCCCAAAAGAAGGAATCTCCCTATCAACTATGCCTTATCGGTTTGACAATGGATAGGCAAATGCTATATAAACGTATTGAAGAACGTATCGATCAGATGCTGGGCGAGGGACTCGTTGACGAGGTGGCGTTCCTGCTTGGCAGAGGCTTTGGACCGAGCCTCGTGTCCATGCAGGGACTCGGATATAAGGAGATCGTTTCGTATCTTCAAGGACAATGCAGCTATGAAGATGCGGTCGAGCTGCTCAAGCGGGATACGCGCCGATTTGCAAAACGCCAGCTGTCATGGTTCAGGCATATGAAGGACATCGAATGGGTGGATGTATCGAACCCGGCAAATTTTTCGGCTAATTATGAAAAAATCCGTGCTATAATAGCAGGAAAGTTCGGCTCAAATCTTGAATATACTTCAAAACAATCTAATTGATCCATTGGGGGTACGGCTAATGAACAAGTCCATTAACATCCAAGATACGTTCTTGAACCAACTGCGCAAAGAGAACATTCCGGCCACGGTATACCTGACAAACGGTTTTCAAATCCGTGGAACGATCAAGGCATTTGATAACTTTACGATCGTGATCGACAGCGATGGCCGTCAGCAAATGGTGTACAAGCATGCCATCTCCACGTTCATGCCGCAGCGCAATGTTTCCCTGATGCAGGATAACAGCAGCGAAGAATAAACCCGATCTGCTGATTGATTCCCTGGGTCCGAAACATACGGTTACAAAAGCATTTGAAACTTTTTCGTCTATAATTCGTTTAGTTGTATAAGGAGTGCAGAGAGCAACCTGAAAAGGTTGTTCTTTTCGTTCCGACGTCATCTGATGCGAACAGGTTCTAGTATATCCCGCAAGGGAGCAAGGAGGGGGACAAATGGCTGGAAAAGATAACGAGATGTCCAGGGTAAAGAAAAATAAACCAACACCCGCAGCTGGCAAAAAAACAGCCAAAAAGAAAAAAGGCAGAGGGAAGCGCATTGCATGGGCTTTGTTCTTCACAGCTGTATTTGCAATATTTTGTGCGCTGGCCGGCTATTTGTTCATCATGATCAGCGGCGAGAAGCTGCTGGAGCAAAATCAGGATAAATTGACGGCTTACGGAACTTCCAAAGTATATGACCGCAACGGTGTCCTTATGGGCGAACTGTCCATTCAGAAGAGCGACCCGGTTAAATATGAAGATATTCCCGAATTGCTGGTGGCGGCGTTTATCGCAACAGAGGACAAACGCTTCAATGAGCATAACGGGGTGGACATCTGGGCGATCGGACGGGCGGCCGTAAAGGATATTATGGCCCGCTCGATGGTCGAGGGCGGCAGCACGATCACCCAGCAGCTGGCGAAAAACATATTCCTCACGCGTGACAAGACATTCTTCCGGAAAGCGACGGAGATGTCGATCGCCTTGGCGCTTGAGCGGAATCATACCAAAGAAGAAATTTTGGAGATGTATTTGAATCGGATCAACTTCGGGGGTCCGTATTATGGCATTAAAGCGGCCTCCATTCGCTATTTTGGCAAATCCAATCTGGATGATCTGGAGCTATGGGAAATGGCGACACTGGCGGCTATGCCGAAGGGGCCTTCCCGCTACAATCCGCTCAAAAACCCGGACCTTTCCAAGGAGCGGCGTGCGGTTGTGCTGACGCTGATGGCGCAGCAGGGCTACATCTCGCAAGAAGAGGCGGAGGAAGCGAAGAAGGTGGACTATACGTACAAGCCGCCTGAAAGCAAGCAGCATTACACCGCCTTTATCGATTATGTGATGGAAGAAGCGGAGGAGAAGCTGAACTTAACCGAGGATGATCTGAACGTTGGCGGCTATCAAATCTATACAACGATGGATATGAACGCACAGCGTGCGGTCGAAGATGAGTTCAACAATCCGGCGAACTTTGAGGAAAGCCCGGATGATCAGCCCGTGCAGGGCTCCATGGTTATCATCAACCAGGAAACCGGCGGCATTGTGGCGATTTCCGGCGGCAGAGACTATATGCGGGGCGGATTCAACCGGGCGACGGACAGCCGCCGTCAGCCTGGCTCTTCCCTGAAGCCGATCGTTTCTTACGCGCCAGCGCTGGAGAGCGGAGAGTTCAGCAAGGATTCCAGGCTGAGCAACAAGCAGCAGTGCTTCGGCAACTATTGTCCGAGAAACCTACACGGTTATTCCGAGACGATCAGTATGTCGGATGCGATCCAGAACTCGGAGAACATTCCGGCGGTGTGGCTGCTGAATCATATCGGTGTGAAAACCGGCGTTAATTTTGCTCAGAAGCTCGGCATTCAAATGACCGAAAAGGATATGAACCTGTCGCTTGCCCTTGGCGGGATGAGTACAGGCACCAATACGTTTGAGATGGCCCAGGCGTTCAGTGCGTTTGCCAATGGAGGCCAGCTGAACGAAGCGTTTGCCATTAAGCAGATTAAAGACAGCAAAGGCAAAATCATTTACGAGAACAAGGGACGCAACGCCGAACGCGTCATGAGCGAATCAACAGCGATTCAGATGACGGAAATGATGCAGCGCGTCGTTCAGGACGGTACTGGACGCAATGCCCGAATCAGCAGGCCGGTAGCCGGTAAAACAGGCACCACGCAGAGTGGTTATGAAGGCATCAGCTCGAACCGTGACGTGTGGTTCGTCGGATATACGCCGGAGCTGACGGCAGCAATATGGATGGGTTATGATCAGCCCGATCGCCAGCATCTGCTGAAGCGAAGCAGTTCGATGTCCGCGGCGATGTGGGGTAAGATTATGGAGAAGGCGGTGCAGGGTTATGAAGCGAAATCATTCCCGAGCATGGAAGCCGAAACGCCTCCACCGGAGCAAAACCATGAGCTCGCCGCAGTAACCGGTCTGACGGGCTCGTATGATGAGCAGAGCCTCAGCGTCAAGCTGAGCTGGAACCCGGTTGAAGGAAACGGTATTATGTACCGCGTCTATCGCAAGGAAACGTCAGAGGCTGAATACAGGCGGATTCTGGATGTGAGCGGAACCTCTATGGATGATATGAGCGCATTGGAAGGCCTGACATACGAGTATTATGTGACGGCCTATGATCCAGCTACAGATACCGAGTCCGAGCGTTCCAACATCGTGCAGATTGTCGCTGCCGGCGAGCTGCCGCCAGAGGGCCCGGAGGAGCCGGATTCAGAGGATATCATCGATCCTGACATCCCGGATAACGGGACGGACGGGATTGAAGATCCGGGCATGATCGATAATCCCGGTAATCAGGGCGACCAAGGTCAAGGAGGCAGCCCGGACCAGAACCAAGGGCCGGGCCGTGGCAATGGAAACGGCGGCAATGGCAGTGGTCCAGGTCAGGGGAACGGTCCCGGCAGCAATGGTCCAGGTGCCGGAGACGGGGCCGGAGGATCCCCAGACGGCTCTGAGAACGGGGGCGACTCCAATACCGGTGAAGACACTGGTGACAGCGTATCGGAGCCGGAAGTGGAGACGGTACCCGGAACGGTAGTGACACCGGAACAGCCAACCGAACCGACCGACAATCCATGAATGAAGCGCGAGCAGCGGGGTGTCCCCCCTCTGGCTCGCGTTTTTTTCGGTTCATAGCGAGCCTGCGAAGGAAGGAATTTATAGAAAGGGCTTGCGGTTGGCCTGATGCGGTTGAGTAAATGACGGATTTTGAGTGTACAATCCAAATGTGGTAAGCTGAGAATACGATATGGGGAGGAAAAGTTCCATGAAACGTAAATTCGGAGATCGGGCAAATTGGCGCCGAATCACCCGTCGGCACTTCACTTCCCGTTATGTGGAATGTGAGCAATTCACAGGATATCTCACTTTATATACCATATATGGACTGAAGGAACCTTTATGGAAAACTTACGGCAGCCATACATACCGCATAGCGGATAAAGGTTACTCCTGGCTTCAGTACTATCCGAAGGACAGTCATTATATTGTGACCGCCATGTTTGATGACAAACGGAATATTATCCAGTGGTACATCGATATATGCAAGAAACAAGGCGTGACCGATCAAGGGGTTCCCTGGTTTGATGATCTGTACCTTGATGTCGTTGTCGTCAGCAACGGCGAGGTGTTCCTGCTGGATGAAGATGAATTGGAGGAAGCGCTGCAGCGAAATGATATCACCCGCGACGATTATCAATTGGCGAAGGCGACGGCGCGCAAGCTGCTGCGGGCGATTGATGCGCATGAATTCCCGTATTTCATGATGTCTCTGAAACATCGCAATCGGCTGTTTCATAACGGGGAATTTAGGAGGCAGAAATGATGGAACAGGATGTGTATCTGAGGCGCATGACCGCCGCGATCCAGAAAGGGCAGAAGCGGAAGAGGCGCCAGGGACGAAGCCGGCTTGGGCGCAGGCTTGTATTCGTCGGCATTGGCCTACTGCTGCTGGGCGCCATGTGGACAGGTTACATCGTATGGAAAATCGAAAGCGCGGTTAGTGCGCCAGCGGAGCAGGCCGATGTCGGCATCATACTGGGCGCTTCCATGTGGGGAGAGGAGCCGAGCCCGGGTTTGCGCGAGAGACTGGAACATGCTCTGGAGGAATACCGCCAGGGGCGGTTTGAGAGCTTCATCGTCAGCGGCGGTCTGGATGCCCCGGGTATGAAGTATACGGAGGCGGAAGGGATGCGCAACTATCTCGTGCAGGCTGGGGTGCCTGAAGAGCGGATCTATCTTGAAAATGAAGCGACAAGCACATATGAAAATCTGCTGTTCAGCCAACAGATCATGCAGGAGCAGGGCTGGGTAACAGCTCTGATTATGACCCATGACTACCACGGGTCAAGGGCGATGGAGATTGCTCGTGTGCTGGGGTATCAGGAGCCTACGATATCCTTGACGGAATCTACCGTCCTGCCGATGGCCAAGCATAAGTCGAGAGAGGTTCTTGCTTATACCAAATGGAAGATGGACAGAGCGCTTCTGGCGCTAGGCTGGCGATAAGGCGAAACTTCTAATATGCAGGCTGTCAATAGAATACATTGGAATAGATAGTCAGCCCTTTGGATAAAGAGGTGAGAGCAATGAACGGGCGTGCAACGGCCGCTGGCGGCCGGTCTGAAGGACGGCCATCGAGACAGATCAATGTCGTGCTCCGCAGCAGCGAACCGCCGCTGATCAGCAGCACGGCTCCCGAGCGCGAACCGGCTCCTTCCCCGAACGCCGTTTCACAGCACAGTCTATTCCAGGACATTCAGAAGGAACTGGACCAATTGGTTGGTCTGGAGCAGATTAAAGAGCTGGTATTTGAAATTTACGCTTTGCTTCAGATTGCCCGCATGCGCTCAGATGCCGGGCTCATCAGCGACGGACATGTATTCCATATGATTTTCAAGGGGAATCCCGGCACGGGCAAAACAACGGTGGCGCGCATCGTTGCCAAACTGTTTCAGAAGATGGGCGTGCTCAGCAAGGGCCATCTGGTCGAGGTGGAACGAGCCGATCTGGTCGGCGAATATATCGGGCATACAGCGCAAAAAACAAGGGATTTGGTAAAAAAGGCGCTGGGGGGAATCCTGTTTATTGATGAGGCTTACAGCCTGGCAAGAGGCGGGGAGAAAGATTTTGGCAAGGAAGCGATTGACACGCTTGTAAAGGCGATGGAGGACCATAAGAATCAATTTATTTTGATTTTGGCGGGGTATAGTGAAGAGATTGATTTTTTTATGAGCACGAACCCCGGGCTTCATTCCAGGTTTCCGATTCAGATGGATTTTCCGGATTACAATCTGGACCAGCTGATCCAAATTTCAGAACTGATGGCGAAGGAGCGGGATTATATTCTGATGCCGCAGTCGCTCGTCAAGCTGAAAGAACATTTGCAGAACGAACGGGAGAACGGGAGTCATTCGTTCAGCAATGCCCGCTACGTCCGCAATCTAATCGAGAAATCCATCCGAAATCAATCGGTGCGCTTGCTGAATCAGTACGTGACCGGGAATCCGGGGAAGCTGGAACTGATGACACTCAGGCCGGAAGACTTCAGGTTTAACGGAAAAATACCATGATTTATGACCATTCAGCGTTGATAATAAACTTACCGCCATACCGCGTGCCGCTCTGTGCAACAACGGCTCTCTTGCAAGCTTGCAAGGGAGAAGAGAGCTGATTCATAACCGCGCCCGCGGTTTGGTATGTTACAAGAGACTTTACAGGCAAAAAGGAGCAGGATACATGGCAAACAAGACACATGACACCGTATCAGCGCTTGAGGATAAAGCAATTCTGGTCAGTTTGGTGACCGATAGTGTGAAGCGTTCGGGCATTGATCCCGAGGAGTCTCTTCAGGAGCTTGTGCAGCTTGCCGAGACGGCAGGCGTGGAAGTGCTTGATGTGATTACTCAAAACCGGGAGACCCCGGATTCCAAATGGTTTATCGGTAAAGGCAAAGTGGAAGAGCTGCGCATGGCGATCGACGGCCTGGGCGCATCCACGGCGATCTTTGATCAGGAGCTCTCAGGCGCCCAGGTCCGCAACCTGGAGGAAGCGCTTGATGTGAAGATAATCGACCGTACGCAGTTGATTTTGGATATTTTCGCACAGCGGGCCAAAACACGGGAAGGGATTATCCAGGTCGAGCTGGCACAGCTCACCTATTTGCTTCCAAGACTGTCAGGTCACGGGAAGAATCTATCACGTCTCGGTGGAGGCATCGGGACGCGGGGACCTGGTGAGAGCAAGCTGGAGACCGATCGCCGGCATATCCGGGACCGGATCAGCGATTTGAAGCGTCAGCTTGACGAGGTGACTCGTCATCGCAAGCTGCACCGGGAGCGCCGGAAAAAGAGCGGTGCGATTCAGGTCGCGCTCGTCGGTTACACGAATGCAGGCAAGTCTACACTGCTCAACCGCTTAACCGCATCGGACGTTTATGTGGAGAATCAGCTGTTTGCGACGCTTGATCCGACATCGAGAGTGCTTGAGCTGCCGAGCGGCAAAGAAGTTGTGCTGACCGATACCGTCGGTTTCATTCAAAATCTGCCGCATGACCTGATCGCAGCTTTTCGGGCGACGCTGGAGGAGGCTAATGAAGCGGATCTGATTCTGCATGTGGTGGATGCATCCTCGACGATGCGGGAATCTCAAATGGACGTTGTGCAGTCGATTCTGGAGGATCTTGGCGCGGCCGAGAAGCCGCAGATCGTTCTGTTTAACAAAAAGGATGCGTGTCAACCTGAACAGCTGGAGATGTTGCCATCGGGGGATGGATACTTGAAGATTAGCGCTTATGATGAAGCCGATCTGAATACGGTCCGGGAAGTGATTCAGGACCGGCTGTCCGGAGGCAATGTCAGGTTCCGGATTCCGGCTGACCGCGGTGACCTGCATGCTGTCGTCTATCGTGTCGGGGACGTGCTGGAACAGTCATTCGACGAGAATGACCTGATCTATGAAGTGCGGATCAATACAGCGGATTACGAGAAATCCGGTTATCTGCTTGAAGATTTTATCGATAAGTAAGGGATTGTTGTAAGCATCAAGCCGCCCTGCTGGCGGAAGCTTAGGAGCAGGGCGGCATTCATTATTATTTCACGTGCTGACGGGGGAGAGAACAGCTGGTTATGGCAACATTTTCGGAGGAATTATTGCAACTGGGCCGCACTGTAGAAGAGAAGATCGCAGGGAAAGTGCGGGAGATCGATCACATCGTAGATACGAATCAATGGAAGGTGATCGAGGCGTTTCAGCGCCGTCAGGTCAGCGATTTTCATTTTTCCGGTTCCACGGGTTATGCTTATAATGACCGTGGCCGCGAAGTGCTGGATGAAGTATACGCGGACGTATTCGGGGCCGAATCGGCTCTGGTGCGTCCTCATTTTGCGTCGGGAACGCATACGATATCCACCGCGCTGTTCGGGGTGCTAAGGCCCGGCGATGAGCTGATCTACATTACGGGGCGTCCTTACGACACCCTGCACAAGGTGATCGGACAACCTGGAGATGGAACGGGATCGCTGCGTGACTTTGGCATCGGTTATGGCGAAGTTGCGCTAACAGCGGATGGAGAAGTGGATTGGGAGGCTGTTGAGGCAGCGGTCAGCCCGGCTACGAAGGTGATCGGGATTCAGCGTTCTCGCGGATATGACTGGCGGGCTTCCTTTACCGTTCAACAGATCGGCGAAATGGTAGAGCGTATTCGGGCGATCCGTTCCGATCTGATCGTGTTTGTGGACAATTGCTATGGGGAGTTTACCGAGGAATTGGAGCCTACCCAAGTCGGTGTTGACCTGATGGCGGGCTCGCTTATTAAAAATCCGGGGGGCGGGCTGGCCGAGACCGGCGGTTATATTTGCGGCAAGGCGCGTTATGTGGATCAGGCGGCCTATCGTCTGACAGCGCCGGGTATCGGGCGCGAGGTTGGAGCGATGCTCGGGACGACCCGAGGCATCTATCAGGGGTTGTTTATGGCACCGTCCACGGTTGGACAAGCTATTAAAGGAAGTATTTTTGCTGCGGCGATGTTTGAGGAGGTGGGATTTCAGACGAAGCCAAGCTGGCAGGAATCGCGGACGGATCTGATTCAAGCTGTCTCATTTGCCAGTGCAGATCAGCTGATCTCATTTGTCCAGGGCATTCAGAAGGCGGCTGCGGTCGACAGTCATGTCGTTCCGGAACCATGGGATATGCCGGGTTACGAGCATCCGGTTATTATGGCAGCTGGAACATTCATTCAGGGCGGAAGCCTCGAGCTGTCTGCCGATGCCCCGATCAGAGCTCCGTATATCGGCTATATGCAGGGAGGTTTAACGTATTCCCATGTTAAATATGGGGTACTTATGGCACTTCAGAGTATGAAAGATTATAAACTTCTGTGAGTTAAGCTTACATGTGGTTGACGTGTCTGATTAGGAAATGTACAATAAGATCAGAATAGACCACTTGGAAGGTTGATGAGATATGGGTGATGAGATTCGCAGGAATATGGCGCTATTTCCAATCGGCATCGTAATGAAGCTAACGGATCTATCCGCCAGACAAATTCGTTATTATGAACAGCACAACTTGATTGTCCCTGCCCGTACTTCGGGCAACCAACGCCTGTTTTCCTTTAATGATGTTGAGCGCCTGCTGGAGATTAAGGCTTTAATCGAGAAGGGTGTCAATATCGCCGGGATCAAGCAGGTGATGAATCCTGTAACGAAAGAGTCGGAGGAGGCTACGGTCATTACGGCAGATACTGAGAATAAACGCCGTGAGATGTCGGAGTCCCAGCTACGCCGTTTGCTCAAGCAGGAATTGGTTACAGGCAAGCGGCCGGGTCAGGTTTCGTTGATTCAAGGTGAGCTATCCCGGTTCTTTAATAAATAAGGATTCGATGCTTATGGGTAGTAAAATTGTCATTTTTATAAGGGAGAGGATACAGTGAGCTACACTAAAGAGGACATTTTGCGCATTGCCAAAGAGGAAAATGTTCGGTTTATCCGTTTGCAATTTACCGATTTGCTGGGAACGATCAAGAACGTTGAGATTCCGATTAGCCAGCTGCCTAAAGCGCTTGACAATAAAATGATGTTTGACGGTTCGTCCATCGAAGGCTACGTGCGGATCGAGGAATCGGATATGTACCTGTATCCGGATCTGGATACATGGATGATCTTCCCTTGGGTGTCGGAAGTTCGTGTAGCGCGTCTGATCTGTGACGTGTACATGCCGGACGGAACGCCGTTTGCAGGCGATCCTCGCGGAATTCTGAAGAGATGCCTGAAGGAAGCGGAGGAGATGGGTTTCACTTCGATGAACGTGGGACCGGAACCGGAATTCTTCCTGTTCAAGACCGACGAGAAGGGCAATCCGACCACCGAGCTGAATGACCAAGGCGGATACTTCGACCTGGCTCCTACGGACCTTGGCGAGAACTGCCGTCGCGATATCGTGCTGACACTGGAAGAGATGGGCTTTGAGATCGAGGCGTCCCACCATGAGGTAGCTCCTGGCCAACACGAAATTGACTTTAAATATGCGGATGCCATCAAAGCGGCAGACCAGATCCAAACGTTCAAACTCGTTGTTAAGACGATTGCTCGCAAGCATGGTCTGATTGCAACGTTCATGCCTAAACCGCTGTTCGGAATGAACGGATCGGGCATGCACTGCAACTTGTCTCTATTTAAAGGCGACCAGAACGCCTTTGTCGATGAGAATGATCCGCTCGGCCTGAGTGCAACAGCGCGTTATTACATGGCGGGAATTCTGAAGCATGCGCGTGCTTTTGCAGCGATCACGAACCCGACGGTCAACTCTTACAAGCGTCTGGTTCCTGGATATGAAGCGCCTTGCTACGTTGCCTGGTCCGCGAGTAACCGCAGTCCGATGATCCGGATTCCGGCATCCCGTGGCCTGAGCACTCGGATTGAGGTGCGCAACCCAGATCCGGCTGCGAACCCTTACCTGGCTTTGGCTGTTATGCTGAGAGCTGGACTGGACGGCATTAAGCGCGAGCTGTCGCTTCCGGCTCCGATCGACCGGAACATCTATGTGATGACCGAAGAAGAGCGCATTGAAGAAGGCATCCCTAGCTTGCCTGCAAGCCTGAAGGAAGCGCTGAGCGAGCTGATCCGCAGCGAAGTGATTTCTGAAGCGCTGGGCGATCACGCACTGGCTTACTTCTATGAGCTGAAAGAGATTGAATGGGATATGTACCGTACCCAAGTACATCAATGGGAACGCGATCAGTACATTACGATGTATTAATTTCAACATGTGCCCAAACCCCTTGCGCCGTCTGGTGCAAGGGGTTTTTGTATGGCTAGACGGATTGCCAAATGGTTGGCGAGCCGGACAGTATCCGATGGGTCGTCGCTGAAACGGGGCAAGGGCCGGCCAATTCCTAACCAAACAAGCATGCTAGAGAAAGGGACGAAAAGTTAAGAAGGAAGAAACGTGGGAAATGGATGCCGGGGCTTGGCGATGAACAATTTTATTTAGCAGTACAAAAAAACGAGGCTGTTCCCCGCAGGTTAGCGGGAAGCAGCCTCGATTTCATGTTCAGTGGCTTTCGATTAAATCAGTGTACGTCTCTGAACAGTCCAATGACCTTGCCAAGAATGGTAACATGATTCAAGCGCAGCGGCTCATAGGTTGGATTCTCCGGTTGGAGGCGAATGTGATCCTTTTCTTTGTAGAAGGTCTTAACAGTCGCTTCATCGTCCTCGGTCATCGCTACGACGATGTCTCCGTTATCAGCGGTCTGCTGCTGCCGGACGATGACATAGTCACCATTATAGATGCCTGCATCAATCATACTGTCCCCGACAACCGACAGCATGAACACTTTATCATCACCTACATAATGCTGAGGGAGAGGGAAGTAGTCTTCAATGTTCTCGGTAGCCGTGATCGGCACACCTGCGGTTACTTTCCCGACAACAGGAACTCTGGCGATCGTATGGGTGAACATATGGCTGGTCTCGGATTCCTCTTGCCCCAGCAGCTCGATTGCTCTTGGTTTCGTCGGGTCACGGCGGATTAAGCCCTTCTTCTCCAGGCGGTCCAGATGCCCGTGAACGGTAGAACTGGAAGCCAGTCCGACAGCTTCCCCGATTTCCCGGACGGATGGAGGGTAACCTTTGCTGCGAACCTCATTGCGGATAAACTCTAGTATCGCCAGTTGGCGGCTGGATATTTTCGACATGCCGTATCAACCCCACTTAGTAACGTTTGGTAAAATTATAACATAGAACCTCCGTTCGTACAAACATAAGTTCTAAAAAAAAATAATAGAACAAATGTTCCTTGAACCTATTGAATCAAACAGGTGTTCGTGTTATATTAAGAGCATAAGAGAACACCTGTTTGGGGAGATGATGTTTTCATGTTGAGATACAGTACATACCGGAGCATTTATGATACGGTTCCTGCACAGCAGGAGAGCGTAGCAGAGAGATGGATGAAGCGCGCAAGACAGCATATGTCGACGATTCCGGCGATCAAGATCGTTTTGCTTCTTCTTATTATTGTATCGGGATGGACAGGCGCTTATACGGTGTTTGCGGGCGGCGCGGACAAGCCGGTTCAAGCGGTCGAGTTTATTGTCCAACCTGGAGACTCACTGTGGAGCATCGCTTCTAGTCAGAAACCGAAGAATACAGATACACGAGTGTATCTTGAACATATACGGCGTTACAATGGGCTGAAGGGGACGGAGATTCAAGCAGGGGAAGTGTTGAAGCTGCCTGTATGGTAAGGCTCGTGACCTGTTTTATTTGGTTGCTCCTTGTCGATTAGAGAGATGATATCCTTGTTGTGATCGAGACGGGGCGCTTCATCAGTACACGCTGATCGCTCAATTAAAGCGTCATTCCTTTTATGATGCTTAAATTTATGATTATATGCTGATACAGAGCGATTTCTATATTGTACCGGACATCACGTCTTTTCCTCCATGATGTTGTTCCAGAGCTTGTTCGGGCTGCGCGCCTTGACAAGCTCTATTCGTCATGTTTAAGTTATAATGATATTGGGAATGGAGGAGAAGTTATGGATATCGATACATTGGTTGAACGCATTAATGTTTTAGCCCGTAAACAAAAAAACGAGGGCTTGACCGAAGAAGAGCTGAAGGAAAGAGCAGAGCTTCGGGAAATTTATCTGAACAATATTCGCAAAAACTTCAGGCAACAGCTGGAGTCCATCGAGTGGGTAGATGACAACGACCAAAAAGGTGGCCCTAGATTGAAGCATTAAATGTTATATACAGCCTGATCCATCCCGGTCCCGATATGCACAGCAGCGGTACCATGAGATGGTTAGGTTCTTTATTATATGGAAGATGCCTGTTCAGGAGGCAGTCACAATCCTGAAGAATGATCATCGCTTAACATTGGACATTATTTTGGGAGGTCATGTATGTCACGGTCGTGGGAAAGAAAAGTGAACAAAAATATGGCGCAGCTTAACAAGCAGCGGAAAAAGCAGGGGCTGTCAGGTTATCAAGGCTCGGGTACGGCAGGATCAGCGGATATTTTCAGAGGACGCAAGTATGTGCTTCCGATCATCTTGCTGGCATTAGCCGCATTGTATGCGTTGCTCGGCACTTTTACAACGGAAGAGGGCCAAAGCAACAGCGTGCTCAACTGGGTTGGCGTCAGCTTGTATATACTGCTTGCTGTTATGATCTTTCTGCGCAAGCCGTATCTCAAGGTTGAGAAAGCGGCAGTTTCCACCTTTAAATTCAACCGTGAGCGTCGTCTAAACGTCTCGGAAATTGAGAAAATTCTGATTGCTGACGGTTCCGTGGTTATTCAAGGCAAGGGACGCGGAGGCAACTGGGTATTTTCTCGCTTGATTAACCGATATGATACGAAGGCGATGGGCGATAGACTTGAGGAGTTTGCCAAGGTACATCATATTCCGGTTGAACGCAGCTGATATCCGTTACAGGCTACTAGGGTGTTAATGAGGGGGAGAGATAATGGGGAAACTGGCGGTAGTGTTTGATCTGGACGATACGTTGTTGTGGGATGAGCGCAGTGTGGAAGAGGCGTTTGAGGCGACCTGCCGGACAGCGGCCGAGCATACCGGTGTGAATGCATCGGAACTGTTGGCTTCGGTCCGTGAAGAGGCCAGAGCGTTATATGAGTCATACGATACCTATGCATTTACCAAAATGATCGGCATTAATCCGTTTGAAGGTCTGTGGGCAAATTTCACCGCTGGCGAACAGCCGGAGTTCCGGCAGCTTCAGCAATTGGCGCCGGTCTACCGGAAAGAGTCCTGGCGCAGGGGGCTGCTGCGCTGCGGGATCGATGACGAGACATTGGCAGCTTCCTTGGCGGACCAGTTCGGCGCTGAGCGTAGAGCACGCCCTTATGTATATGAGGAGACCTATGAAGTGCTGAAATATTTGCAAGGCAAAGTGAAGCTGCTGCTGTTGACCAACGGCAGTCCGGACTTGCAGCAAGAGAAGCTGGATGGCGTGCCGGAGCTTTCCCCTTATTTTGATCACATTGTCATTTCGGGCAGCTTCGGCAAAGGGAAGCCGGATGTTTCCATCTTCACTCACGCTTTAGGGCTGCTCGGGATTGAGCCCCAGGATGCTGTGATGGTCGGGGACAAGCTGACTACCGACATTAAAGGCGGGAACGCAGCGGGAATGACTACGGTCTGGATCAATCGAACCGGCCGCCCTCATGATCCGGAGATTACCCCTGATTATGAAATCAAACATTTGACCGAGCTGTATGCGATTCTGTCCGAAGTATAGAATAGCATGGATGGCTCGGGGATATGATGTAACACCGAAATGGAAATAGGGAAGCTCGTGGAGCGGCTGTAAAGCCGCTTTACGGGCTTTTTTATATAGCTCTGTGATGTTCGTCACACAATTGTAAGGGGAATGAGATAGAAAAAAAAGGAGATTACAATATAATAAGGAGAACGAAGTAAAATTAGCGCTAAGATGTCGGCATGGGGTGTCGGCGACGATTTGGCGGATGATATAACGAGGTGGACGTGTATGTCGAGGAAGAAGATGGCTTTATTTGCTGCGATGGTGTTGATGGCAGTCGCGCTTTCGGCTTGCAGTGATGGCGATGCCAAAGGCGTCGATGACGAGATGATGCTGGAGCCGATTCTCGTTGATCTTACCCTAAGTCCGGATACAATCCAGGTCGGCGAGACAGTGGCAATTCAGGCCAAGGTTACGCATGGCGGAGCTCCGGTTGAAGATGCGGACAAGGTAGAGTTCGAGTTTGCGATGCAGGGCGGCGGCCTGCAGGTCACCGTACCTGTACAGCATGCGGGAGACGGGGTGTACCAGATGGACAAATCATTTGATCGTCCCGGTACATACCGTGTGATTTCGCATGTAACAGCCAGAGGCCAGCATTCGATGCCGCTCAAGGAGCTAACCGTATTGACATCCGATGAATAGACAAAAGGCAGTGCCTGAACCCTTCGTTAATCGGCGGGGCGGCACTGCCTTTCTCGTTGCGAACGCTTCTGTTCCATATGCCCGTATTCATGGACACAGGGTGAAGTAAAGCCGAATGTCGACTTATTTGAACTGTGGATCTGCTACAGGTGTAGCTACCCAGCCGTCTTTTTCAATGAAGAGACGAACGGCAATGATCTTCTTGTTGTCCATCAATGTGAAAAAGTGCGGTGTGTTCTCCGGAACGGAAATGACATCGCCAGGCTCAAGCTCGACGTTGAAGTAGCCGACCTCGTCCGAGCCTTTAATGATGAAAATCCCTTTGCCACCAACGATCGCGCGGATTTCATCCTCGGAGTGCGTATGGATCTCCTCAAATTTCTTGAGCAGCTCTTCCAAGTTCGGTGTGGATTCAGACAATGTGATAACGTCCCAAATTTTATAGCCGCGGCGTGCAGCCAGATCTTTAATCTCTTCATCATAGATGCTTAAGATGCGGTTCTTGTCCTCATCCGTCAGCTGAAAATTCTCACGCAGATCTGCCGGGAGTTTCTCCATGTTCCAGTGCTCGTAGACAACCTCTTGGCTGTTTAAGAATGCCCGGACATTATCTTCACCTGTGATGCGTTCGTTCGTATTTCGGATTACAATCTCTGCCATGTTCATATCCCTCTTTCTCCCGTTGGATTAATAAGTATTATAGCTCTCGTCACATGATTTGTCATCTGTTATAATGCAATTTAATCTTGCGTGATGCTAATCACGCGAAACCGGCTTCTTTTCTATTGAAAAATATTCTGCTACACTAAGATTTAACGTTTTCCGGGGAGGTCAGCAACTTGAATAAGCCTAGCTTGCAAGATGTGCTTAAAGAACGAATATTAATCCTTGACGGTGCGATGGGCACCATGATTCAGCAGGAGGATCTATCTCCCCAGGATTTCGGGGGGGAAGAGCTGGAAGGGTGTAATGAAACATTGGTCATTCATCGCCCCGATGTCATCCAGAGCATTCATGAAAAATATCTGGAGGCGGGTGCCGATCTTATCGAAACGAATACATTCGGCGCAACGTCGGTTGTTCTGGCCGAATATGATATACCCGAGCTTGCGCGCGAGATTAACCTGGAGGCGGCACGGCTTGCTCGTGCAGCCGTACAGAAGTACAGCACTCCGGAGCAACCCCGATATGTTGTCGGCGCGATGGGCCCGACCACGAAGACGTTATCCGTCACGGGTGGGGTGACATTCGCGGAGCTGGTAGCGAGCTATGAAGAGCAGGCGGTTGCTTTGATTGAAGGCGGCGTCGATGCACTGCTTCTGGAAACGTCCCAGGACACGCTGAACGTGAAAGCGGGGAGCATCGGGATTCGTCAAGCTTTTGACAAAACGGGTATTACCTTGCCTCTGATGATCTCCGGTACGATTGAACCGATGGGAACGACACTGGCCGGGCAAAATATCGAGGCTTTCTATATATCATTGGAGCATTTGAATCCGATCTCGATTGGCTTGAACTGTGCGACAGGCCCGGAATTTATGAGGGATCATATCCGCTCTCTGGCGGAAATGTCCAGCTGTGCAATCAGCTGTTATCCGAATGCCGGACTGCCGGATGAGAATGGGCAGTATCATGAATCACCGGAATCCCTCGCGCAGAAGCTGGCTGCCTTTGCCGAGAAGGGATGGCTGAATATCGCGGGCGGCTGCTGCGGCACAACGCCGGAGCACATCCGTGCGCTGAAGGAAGCGATGTTGCAATTCGCGCCTCGGCCGCTCACCGGCACACATCTTCCGGCCCTGTCCGGGATTGAGCCGGTCTATATCGAACAGGCCAATCGTCCGTACATGGTCGGCGAGAGAACGAATGTTCTTGGATCGCGCAAATTCAAGCGCCTCATCGCCGAGGGCAAATACGAAGAAGCCTCTGAAATTGCAAGAGCCCAGGTGAAAAACGGGGCCCATATTATCGATGTGTGCGTACAGGACCCAGACCGTGAAGAAGCCGAGGATATGCGACAGTTTCTGGAGCTGGTGGTCAAAAAGGTCAAAGTGCCGCTCATGATCGATACAACGGATCCGAATGTCATCGATCTTTCGCTGCAGTATTCGCAGGGCAAGGCGATCATTAACTCCATTAACCTTGAAGACGGGGAAGAGAAGTTTGAAAAGGTAACCCCGCTCATTCACAAGTACGGTGCGGCTGTCGTGGTGGGTACGATCGACGAGAGCGGACAGGCCATTCACCGCGACGACAAGCTGAAGGTGGCCAAGCGCTCCTATGACTTGCTCGTGAACAAATACGGCATTCCGCCGGAGGATATTATTTTTGATACGCTTGTATTCCCGGTCGGAACAGGGGACGAACAGTATATCGGATCAGCCAAGGAAACGATTGAAGGCATCCGGCTCATTAAAGAGGCGATGCCGAAGGTGCACACCATTCTCGGAATCAGCAACGTATCATTCGGCCTGCCGGAGGCCGGGCGTGAAGTGCTGAACTCGGTATATCTGTATGAATGCACCAAGGCCGGGCTTGATTACGCGATTGTCAACACAGAGAAGCTGGAACGTTATGCATCCATTCCGGAAGAGGAGCGGCGTCTTGCTGAGGAACTCATCTATCATACGAATGATGAGACGCTTGCTGCCTTCGTGGCGGCTTTCCGCAACAAAAAGGTGGAGAAGAAAGAGAAAATCTCCAACCTGAGCCTGGAGGAGCGCCTTGCTTCCTATGTTGTTGAGGGCTCAAAGGAAGGACTTATTCCCGATCTGGATGAAGCGCTCAAAATCTACAGTCCGCTGGAGATTATCAATGGTCCGCTCATGGAGGGCATGTCCGAGGTGGGCCGTCTGTTCAACAACAATGAGCTGATTGTGGCCGAAGTGCTCCAGAGCGCCGAGGTGATGAAAGCTTCGGTTGCCTATCTGGAACCTTTTATGGAGAAAAATGAAACATCCGTCAAGGGCAAAATCATGCTCGCCACCGTCAAGGGCGACGTGCATGATATCGGCAAAAACCTGGTGGAGATCATTCTCTCCAACAATGGTTATCAGATTGTGAATCTGGGTATAAAAGTACCACCAGAGCAAATTATAGAGGCATACCGGCGGGAGAAGCCGGATGCGATCGGCCTGTCAGGCCTGCTCGTCAAATCGGCGCAGCAGATGGTGTTGACGGCTCAGGATTTGAAAAATGCCGGCATCAGCGTTCCGATCCTTGTCGGCGGTGCGGCACTGACCCGGAAGTTTACGAAAACCCGCATTCGCCCTGAATATGACGGCATGGTGCTGTATGCCAAGGACGCGATGGATGGCCTTGATCTGGCCAATCGTATCAGCGATCCGGTGCAGCGGGATCTGATCGTCAAGGAGATTCTGGCGGAGCAGGAAGCGGAAGCAGCCGCGCCTAAAGTGGAAAAAACGATGCCCAAGCTGACCCGGGCGGTGCGCTCCAACATTTCGCCGGATGCGCCGGTGTACTTGCCGCCGGATCTGGATCGTCACGTGCTGCGCAACTATCCGATTTCGCATATTTTACCGTATATTAATATGCAAATGCTTCTTGGGCATCATCTCGGCTTGAAAGGCTCGGTGGAGCAGCTGCTGAAGGCGAATGATCCCAAGGCGGTATCGCTGAAGGAGACGGTGGATAGCATATTGGAGGAAGCTGTTCAGACCGGTTCTATCCAGGCCCATGCGATGTATCGGTTCTTCCCGGCTCAATCGCACGGGAATGACATCATCATTTATGATCCTGAGGATCACACGAGGGTGCTGCACACCTTCACCTTCCCAAGGCAGCAGGTGGAGCCTTATCTGTGTCTAGCGGACTTCCTGAAATCCGTAGACAGCGGGGTGATGGATTACGTTGGCTTCCTGGTCGTGACAGCGGGCCATGGGGTCAGCAGGCTGGCCAGTGAGTGGAAGGATAAAGGGGACTATCTGCGTTCCCATGCGCTGCAGGCTGTGGCGCTGGAAACGGCCGAAGGGCTGGCTGAACGGGTTCACCATATGATGCGGGACATCTGGGGCTTCCCGGATCCGGCTGATATGACGATGAAGCAGCGGCTCGGTGCGCGATATCAAGGCATCCGGGTGTCATTCGGCTATCCGGCGTGTCCGGACCTGGAAGACCAGGGACCTCTGTTCAAGCTCATGCAGCCGGAGGATATCGGCGTTCAGCTGACCGAAGGGTTCATGATGGAGCCGGAGGCGTCCGTATCCGCGATGGTGTTCAGTCATCCGGAAGCCCATTATTTCAATGTAGACAAAACTTGATGATGATACATGCGTAGGCAAACTGGCAGAAATCCTCCGATGCTTCGGAGGATTTCTCAGGTTTCACGCCCGAAAGGGGAGAAGAGGTATGGAGCTCTATTTTCTAGGAACGAATGCGGGTATTCCGACGCTGCATCGCAACGTAACGAGTGTCGCGCTGCGGCTGTTTGAAGAGCGCAGAAGCCTGTGGCTGTTCGATTGCGGCGAAGGCACCCAGCATCAAATATTGAAATCATCGCTCAAGCTGTCCAAGCTTGAACACATTTACATAACCCATCTGCATGGCGATCACGTCTTCGGACTCCCCGGGCTGCTGTCCAGCCGCGGCGCACAGGGGATAACAGCTCCGCTGACCGTGTACGGTCCGCCAGGGATTCAGGCGTTCATTCAGACGTCGCTGGAGCTGAGCCAGTCGCGCGTGCCTTATGAGTTGAATATTGTGGAGCATACAGGCGGGGTCGTGTTTGAGGATGACGGCTTCCGCGTGGAGGCGGCTAAACTGGAACATCGCGCCGAATGCTATGGCTACCGAGTGATCGAAAAGGATCTGCCGGGAAGTTTGGACCTGAAGCGTCTGGAAACCTATGGACTGAAGCCGGGACCGCTTTACGGAAGGCTGAAGCGCGGGGAGAGCGTGGAGCTGGAAGGGGGCGGATGGGTCCACCCGGCCGATGTGCTGCTGACACCGAAGAAAGGCCGCGTTGTAACGATCCTGGGGGATACCCGCCCATGTACCGGCGTCCATCAGCTGGCTAAGGGCGCGGACCTGCTCGTACACGAAGCAACCTTCTCTGCGGAGCTGACCGAGCTGGCTAACGAATATTATCACAGCACGGCGGAGCAGGCGGCGAAGG
>NZ_NPBY01000012.1 GCF_002272015.1 Paenibacillus campinasensis
TTGGAGGAAGCCCAGCAGATCTTTCCGAACACGAAGCTGGCGGAGGATTTTGGACTGTATCCGGTGCCGAGAAGATGCTCTGCAGGCGGCAATCCATAATTATTTCTCGGGAAAGCGCAGGAAATGACAAGAAGGCATCAGGAAGAGAAAGTGTTGGACAGTCTTCGATGTGATTCGACAGCGGAAGGGCGTATGCTTATATTCCCTGCATGCGAAGCGTTATAAGGCTTAGCTGGCGCATCTGAGTTGCAGCTGTCGTGACCGGGTTCCTTGCATGTGTCAGACCTGTTCTTTACAATGGAATGGAGTGTATAGAAGGGCTGCTCAAGGAACCCGAGGGCTTGTTGTTGATGAGCCGGCACGGCTTGGCACTTGGCGCTTGGCTCGTCATCACATCCCTGGCATTGCAGATGAACCGCACTGGATATATCGTGGTGACGAAGCTTTCTTGCGTGTCAGCAGCCAGTCCCTTCAAGCGGCGCGATAAGCCGATGTTTTTTTATCATAATGAATATTTCATGACATGAACTACATAACTGCAAAGAAGGTGTTCACTTGGAACAGCCCAAAGGCATCTTGATTGATCTTGACGGAACGTTGTACCATGGCAGCATTCGGATTGAAGGAGCGGACAGGCTGATCGGACGCTTGAAGAAGCAGGGGATTCCGTATCTGTTCGTCACGAATAACTCATCCCGCACACCGGAGCAAGTGGCGAATCACTTGCAACAGATGGGCATTCCGGCCAGGCCGGAGGAGGTGTGCACCTCTTCACTGGCGGCCGCCCATTATATCGCCGGAGAGGCGCCGGGAGCCGCCGTCGCCATGATCGGTGAGCAGGGGCTCCGCCATGCGCTTGAATCGGCAGGGCTGATTCTGGTGGAGGACGATCCTCAATATGTTGTACAGGGCATTGATCGATCCTTTGATTATGAGTCGCTGACGCGTTCGATGCGCTGGATTCAGGGCGGGGCGAAGTCCGTCCTGACCAACCCGGATTTGCAGCTGCCTTCCGATACCGGGCTTACGCCGGGGGCAGGCTCGATCGGGGCGGCGATTGAAGCAGCATCAGGCGTACAGCCGATTGTGATCGGCAAACCATCTTCAATCCTGATGAAGTTTGCGACAGACCGGCTGGGACAATCGCCGGAGGAAACGATCGTGCTCGGGGATAATATAAGGACAGACATCGCTGCAGGCGCCCATGCCGGATGCCGGACAGTGCTTGTATTAACCGGGGTGACAACGGAGCACAATATGCAGACGCATATCGAAGCTGCAGGCGTGTCTCCCGACTATGTATGCCGCGATTTAATGGAGGCGGCCGATCTGCTGTGCGGTTCATCGGATGATGAGCCAGCGGGTCTATGAGGCAGAAGCTTCTGTCCATTACATAAGACGCATCGATGAAGGGGTAGATGAATCATGCCGGAAATGCCGGAAATGGAGAACTATAGGAAACTGCTGTCTAACGAAATTATAGATGTCCCGGTGACGGGCGTAACGGTCAACCGGGAGAAATCGGTGAATGTGCCTGTGGAGCAATTTACTGCGGCGTTAAAAGGGGCCAGGGTGATTTATGTGGAGAGAAGGGGCAAATTCCTTGTCTTCCATCTGCATAACGGAGGCAGACTGCTGCTTCACCTGATGCTGGGCGGCTTGCTGTACTATGGGCATGTCGACGAGCCGCGGCCGTCACGATCGACACAGGTCGAAATCACGTTTGGCGAGCATGTGCTCTATTTCATCGGGTTGAGACTTGGGTATCTTCACCTGTTGTCAGCAAGAGAAACAGATGAAGTGCTGAAGGATCTCGGCCCGGAACTGATGGATCGAAGAATGTCCAGGGAGCGGTTTGTGGGCATCCTTCGCAAGCGCCGGGGTTCGCTGAAAAGCACGCTGGTCAACCAGCATGTCATCGCCGGCATCGGCAACTGTTATGCGGATGAAATTGCGTTTGACGCTGGCATTCATCCGGCATCCAAACTTCAGAATTTGTCCGATGAGGAGCTGGGACAACTGTATGACAGCGCCATCCGGGTGCTGACAGAGGCGGCCGATGGCGGCGGGTATATGGAGCTGCCGTTCCGGCAAGGCGATACCTTAACGGGCGCTTATAATGACGAATGCAAGGTGTATGATCGGGAAGGGGAGCCTTGCGTTCGCTGCGGCACACCGATTGTGAAAACAGAGCTGTCCGGACGGAAGCTGTTCTATTGTCCGCAGTGCCAGCATGAAGCGTGACATTCGAATCGGGAGCCATGTCAGCACCCGGGGCGGTTTTCTAGCCGCTGCCCGTCACGCCGCCGACATCGGGGGAAGCTGCTTTCAATATTTCCCGAAGAATCCGCGCAGCCTGCATATCAAGCAGCCGGACATTCGTGATGCTCAGGCGTGTGCTGCCTTTTGCCGGGAGCATGATCTTCAGTCGATTGCCCATACGCCGTATCCGAGCAATATGGCAGTCGGCCAATCACGGGGAGATGAGCATTATCGGCTGACCGTCCAGTCTCTCGTTAATGATCTCGTTATTGCTGAAGCTTGCGGGTCGCTTGGCATCGTGGTTCATTTTGGACATTTGAAAAGCGAGGATGTGCTGGCGGGGTATCAGAATGTGATACGGTGCCTGAACGACGTTCTGGCAGGCTGGAGGGGCAGTGCCAAGCTGCTGATCGAGAATCAGGCCGGGGATCATGGCAGCATGGGAATGACGCTGGAGGAATGCGTGAAGGTAAGGCAGCTGGCCGAGCACCCGGAGCACATCGGTTTCTGTCTGGACACTTGTCATCTGTATGCAGCCGGTGGCTGGAATCCGGCACGCACCGATGAGCTGCTTGCGAAAGGGCAGGAGCTGGGATACTGGGATCATCTCGTGGCGGTGCATCTGAACGATTCCAAATATGGGGCCGGTTCGAGAAAAGATCGACATGCCCGCGTCGGTCAAGGTATGATTGGCGAGGAAGGGCTTAGAAGCCTGGTTCTGTCAGCCGAATTGGCGGGGAAGATGTTCGTGCTGGAAAGTGAAAAGGGAGAGGACGGGACACACCGGGAGGATATTGCCGAAGTGCTGTCCTGGTCCGATAGCAAGGGAGAGTAAATCGATGATTCATCTATATCTGGATGATTGGCGCGCTTGCCCGAAAGGTTTCGCGCTAGCCCGAAACGGGGAAGAGTGTCTGATGATGCTTCGCGAATGTGAGGTTGACATATTATCGCTTGATTACGAGCTCGGTTATGGTCAGATGAATGGCGGGGATGTTGTTGCGGCCATCGTTGCTGAGCGGCTGCAGGCTAAAGAAATTTATCTTCACACCTCCAGCCCGTCAGGGAGAAGAAAAATGTACGAAATGCTGTATGCGCATATGCCGGAAGGCGTCAAGGTCCATAACGGGCCTATGCCGGAGGAAGTGCTGCATCAGGTGGCTGCAGGAAATCGATGATTGCGGTCACGGAAAGGGAGCTGCTTGAGCGGATCGAATGGCAGGAGCGGCTGGCCGGACGGGATTCGGAGGCGGCTTCGCCGTTGATCGTGTTCCTGTATACGCCGCTGTGCGGCACATGCAGCGCTGCCCGCCGAATGCTGGAGGTGGTGGAGCAGCTGTTGCCGGATACGGCGGTGCTGGAGGCGGATGTCAATTTTATGCCGAATGTGGTGGACAAGTACAGAGTCCGCAGCGTCCCCGGGCTGATGGCCGTATCGGGGCGGCTGGAGCAGCCGCAATTTCTGTATCGGATGGGATCGGTGCAGGATATTCTATCTTTTATCAAAGGGGCGATGGCATGATCTCGATGCAGCATATTTCGCTGATACGCGAGCAGCGGCGCATTTTGGACGATATCTCGCTTGACATGTCCGCCGGTGAAAACTGGGTCATACTCGGCCGCAACGGGTCGGGGAAGACAACGCTGCTGGAGATGATGACAGGCTACATGTTTCCAAGCTCCGGCCTAGTGGAAGTGCTAGGTCAACGATACGGGCAATGCGATATCCGGGAAGTTCGAAAGAGCATCGGCTATATCAGCCAATCCATGGTAGAACGATTGTCGCTTATTGATCCGGTGTGGGAGGTTGTAGCTACAGGCGCTTTCGCTTTTCTGCGCTTTTACCAGGCGATTCCGGAGGATGTCCGCGACCGGGCGCTGAGCCTGCTGGCCGAGATGAAGCTGGATTACCTGGCTGAGCAGCCGCTCGGAACGGTGTCGCAGGGGGAGCGGAAGAAGGTGCTGCTTGCCCGCGCCCTGATGGGCGATCCGAAGCTGCTCATTATGGATGAGCCATGTGCCGGGCTGGATCTGTATGAGCGGGAGAAGATGCTGGCCGAAGTTGATCGGCTGAAGCGGCGGAATGTAATGGTTGTGTATGTCACGCATCATATCGAGGAGATTGTGCCGCTGTTTTCCCACGTCGCGCTTGTCCGGGAGGGGCGGCTGGTCGCTGCCGGACGGAAAGAAGATGTGCTTACACCCGAACTTATCAAGCAGACTTATCATATTGATGTTGAACTGAAATGGGATGACGATCGTCCCTGGATCAGAGTATTGGCAGGAGGATAATCCCATTGGATATTGCGATAATAGCGAAAGAAGAAGAGCTCCGGGAGGAGCTTCATACGAAATTGGTCTGCACCGCGAATCACGGATTTGCCCCTTACGCTCAGGAAGAGCTGCGGCGGCTGTTCGGCAGTGTGAAAAGCACGATGCTCATCCCAGGTGAGGTGTTTGTGGCGACATTGCAGACCGGACCTGAAGAGGCGGTGGAAGCGATCCGCTTGCAGCCTCCGATTTTTCTGCGTCATCTATTCCCTGTACAGATGGAAATGGCTGGGGCTGACGCAGAAGCGGCGATCCGCGAGGCTGCCGGATGGCTCGCTCAACAGGAGGCAGTCAAAGAAGCCAGATCGGCTGCTATTCATGTTCGAAAAACAGACAACAGCTCCTGGGCTCACAGCCCTGGAGAGCTTCGCGAGCAGTTGCAGCAGCATCTCGCGCCGTTAGAGCTGGAGTTCACCGTGCAGCAGCCGGAGTGGATCATATCGCTGTTCGCCACGGATGACATCTGGTATGCAGGGGTGTCCAAAGCGGAGGACAATCTGTCCGACTGGAACGGCGGTGCGATTCGGTTCCAGCGGGAGGAGGGGCAAATCTCCCGGGCCAAGTTCAAACTGCTGGAAGCAGAGCAGCAGTTCTCTATTCCGTTTGCCTCTTATCGCAGAGCGCTCGATATCGGTGCGGCTCCCGGCGGCTGGACTTCCTTTTTGCTGGAGCGGGGGGTTGAGGTGACGGCGGTGGATCCGGCCAAGATGCACCCGTCGCTGTCGGGCCATTCCGGACTTCGGGTCATACGCAAAAATGCGGCAGAGGTGTCCTTCCGCGAGTCGGAGTTCGATCTGCTGGTGTGTGATATGAGCTGGAGCCCCAAGCAGATGGTCAAGCTGGTGACAGGGCTGCTCTACAGCCTGCAAATCGGGGGGACGGCGGTCATTACCGTCAAGCTGCTCACCAAAAAGCCGATGGCGCTGATCAAGGAGATCATCGCGCAGTTTGAAGAGGCCCGAATGCAGGTTCAGGGTGCAAAGCAACTGTTCCACAACCGGGACGAGATTACGCTATATATGATTAAGTATTAAAAAATGCTTTACAACAGAGCACATCTTGTTCTATAATGATTCCAAAATTAACCAACGATAACAAAGGGAAAGCATCCCGTCAATCACTGTGTCGTACAGTGAGGCGGAAGGCTTTCCCTTTTTTTGTCGTGGCAAGAAGACATAAGGAGCGTAGAAGCAGGATGAATCACCCTTCCAAAATGGAATACGGGGACGTGCTCGGAGGACGGTATGTGATCGAGCGGAAAATTGGCGAAGGCGGCATGAGCTGTGTGTATCTGGCCGGCGACCTGAAGCTGCCGGGTCAGAAATGGGCGGTGAAGGAAAGCGTATCGGAGCTGGGCATGCACCGGACGGTGGAGGATGAAGCGAGTCTGCTGATCAAGCTGAGCCACCCCCGTCTTCCGCGCATTGTTGATTTTTTCAAGCCGGATCCGGATGGATACACCTATCTGGTGATGGACTACATCGAAGGGATGACCCTTGAGAGGTATTTCAGGACATCACGCTCCAAGATCGGCGCTGATTTTATTGTCAGGCTGGCCGATCAGCTGCTGGAGGTGCTCGGTTATCTGCATGAGCATGACCCGCAGGTCATCTTCAGGGATTTGAAGCCTTCGAACATTATGCTCACCGAGCAATTGGAGGTCAGGCTGATCGATTTTGGCATCGCCCGCAGTTTCAAGCAGGAGTCGGGCGAGGACACCGTCAAGCTGGGCACGGTCGGTTTCGCCGCGCCGGAACAGTATGGGGGCAGGCAGAGCGATGCCAGGTCCGATCTGTATGGTCTCGGGGCGCTGCTCTTGTATTTATGCACAGGAGGGAACTTCACCGAATGGATTCCCGGTGTGGAGCGTCATATTCGCGGCGATTTGCCGCGAGGGCTGGTCCCGATCATCCGCAAGCTGCTCCAGTATGCGCCGGAGGATCGATACCCGTCGGCGAAGGAAGCCAGACAGGCGGTTGACAAGGCGGCCAGGCCGGCACTTCCGGCCCCGTCTGCAAGTCGGTCGATGATGGCTGGAACGCTCGTAGCTGCTGCCCTAGGGGCATCCGCCGGTGTGGGAACCACGCACAGCTGCATCGCCCTGGCCTACTTCCTGGCCAAGCATTACCGAAGGGTGGCTGTTGCGGAGATGGGTTCGCAGTCCTCTGCGTTCAGCCGGATTCAGGAAATTGCAGAAGGGGGCCGGGCTTCGGCTGGGAGCGGCCGCAAATTTGAGATCGACGGCATTCACTTCTGGCGTCAGACCGGGCGGGCGGAAGTGATCTCGCTGCTCGGCGGAAGCTACGATGCAGTTGTGCTGGATCTGGGCGTATATCGCAACAGCGAGCGGCTGGAGGAGTTTCTGAGGGCGGATGTGCCGCTGATCGTCGGTTCGGGCGCGGAATGGCGCCAGCACGAGCTGCTGGCCTTGTCCCGGCTGCTGGCTGATCATCATCAGCCGCACCGGCTGTATGCCCTCCCGCTAGCGGGGCCGGATGCGCTGGAGCGGGTGCGTAAGCTGCTGGATACCGATAAGGTGTATACGTTGCCGCTTCAGCTTGACCCTTTTGAGCTGACCTCGCCAAGCGAGCAGGCGTTCCGGCACATGTTCCGGCATATCATTGCCGAGCCGGAGCCGCGCAAGCGAAGATTCAGATTCTTGAGACAATGAATTTAATGATCAGAAAGGAGATGATGTTGATATGCCGATAATCAAGAGCCGCAGCCGGAAGCTGATGTATGCCGGACTTGCAGGCGCAGGCATCGTTGGGCTGATCTGCTCTGGGGTGATCCTCTATATTCATCTGGGGCATAAGGAGCAGCTGAGCATGCAGCAGCAGCGGTATGATGAGCGGATTGCCCAAGTTGAAGAGGAGCGGATTCGTGAATTGAAAGCGATGAAATCGGCCTGGGTTCCGATCCGGGACATCCCTTCGGGCAGTTTCATTCGGGAACAGGACATCAAGGAGGTGAAGCTGCCGGCGGAAGCCGCGCCGGATCATCTGCCCGGGAAAGACCAGATCGCCGGTATGGGAACCAAGATCGAGGTCCGCAAAGGAACGCTGATCACGCAGGCGATGCTGTTCGAGGAAGAACCAACCCCCGCCGATCTCCGGCATCGGGAGATGAAATCGGTATGGCTGCCTAGCAATCTGCGCAAGGACGATGTCGTGGATATTCGTGTGCAGTTCCCGACAGGACAGGACTACATCATCTTATCCAAGAAGAAGATTGACAGGCTGGAAAGTCCGGCATTCTGGACCACGCTGGATGAGAAGGAGATTCTGTTGCTCTCAAGCGCGATCGTGGATGCTTATCTGCATGAGGCGACGCTGTATGCGCTCACCTACGTAGAGCCCGAGCTTCAGGACAAGGCGGTTCCGACTTATCCGCCGAATGAAGAAGTGGCTAAACTCATCGCTCGCGACCCGAACATCGTGAACAAGGCGGAGAAGCACCTGGAGATTACCCTGCGCAGCACGCTGGAGGAGGATTTGGGGAAACGGAGGGCTGGTGGTCAGGTGCATGTATCCGAATATCAGGCAAGTCCGACGTTTGGAGCGAGTGCGTTCGGAGCGAGTACTTCAGGCAATGCAAGCGGGTCTGAATCCTATACAAGCGCTCCGTACACAGTTGAAGCTCCGAGCTCCGTATCAACGAGCGGCACCGTTCTGGAGCCGGAAATGATCATGAGCAGCTCGGCTCGGCAGGACCAAAGCTCCGAGGCTGACCAAATTCTTGGTCCAAGCAGCAGTGATAAGCGGCTGATGGAAGGCGAGGATACGGAGACTGCGAATGCAGAGCTCATCTTCACGCAGCCGTGATAGGGAAACGGACAGGTGCCAGTAAATAACCTGAATTACGGACAAAAAAGGAGGCGTATAGCTTGAGAACCTGGATCTTTGCAGGCATGTGCGACAAGAGCGATCTGCTGATGTACCTGTGCAAAATATTGGCGAACGGGGGCAGCAAAGTGCTGCTTGCAGATGCCGCCCATCATGCTAAATACACGCATTATATCTCAAGAGTGGATGCTTCGCTGAATCTGGCGGAGTTTGGCGGCTTCGATATCGCGACCCGCTTTGCGAATTACGATTCGCTGCTGGAATACATTGAGAAGCAGGAAGGCGCCAGCTACGACTATATGATTCTCGATGTGGAGCAGCCCGAATATCTAAGGCCGGAACACTGGCATGGTGCGGACGCGCGGATATGGGTGAGCGGTTTCGAGCTTATGGGGCTCATTCAAGGCGCGGAATGGCTGAAGCGTATCGCAGAGGAAGCTTTCGGAGATTCCCCGCCTTCATTTCATCGCATTTATATGAATGTCATCGAGGATCTGACGGATGATTCCTATATCGAAAGCTATCTGGATCACAGCGGAGTTCACTGGCTGGACGAGCCGATCCGGATGCCGTGGGATGAGCTGGCCTATGCGCTCAAGGTGGAGAATGAACATGCTGGCCGCCTTCGGTTAAAGCCGCTGTCCAGACACTATAAACGCTCCTTGATGGAGCTTATTCGCCGGCTGACAGAGCTGGAGAGCCGTCACATCCGTCGAGCGCTCCGATTGGCGGAAAGGAGACACGCATGAGGCTGATTGCAGTTTGGAGTCCGCTGCCAAGCGGCAGCGGCGCCACCGTGCTGGCATCTGCACTTCCGGTTGTGCTGGCAATGGAATACAGGGTAAGAACGCTGCTGACCCATGGCGGAAACGCCGGGGAGCGCATAGAGCAGGCTTTCACTTTCAGGCATGAATCACTCGATACGATGGCGGCATTCCAGGATCATGGCATGGATGCACTGGCGAGAATGGCCGGGAGCGGAAGATTGCTGCCGGAGACGATCAGGGATTACACGATACCGGTCCTTTCGGAAAGGCTCGACCTGTTGACAGGCAGCCGGGATGCCAGACATGCCTTGGATGATGTGGCATATGGGAAGTTCGCGGGTCAGGTGCTCGATACAGCGAAGCGAAGCTATGACGTCATCGTTGCCGATGCAGGCAACGGGCGTCCGCAAGGAGCGGACATGGAGCTGATCCGGACTGCAGATCTGGTCATCGTCGCCTTGAATCAGAATCTCCGTTCTTTGGAGGATGTGTGGGAGCGAAGCAGCATGCCGGACATGCTGATGGACAAAAACTGTGTGTACGCGCTGGGCAGATACGATCCGGAGATCAGCTGCACGTTGAAAAACATCAAGCGACGTTTCCGGCTAAAGTCCGAAATGTACGGCATTCCTTACTGCTCATCTCTGGCGGATGCCTGGAATATGCGCTCCGTCATGGCCTATGTCCAGCGCAGCCGCGGCGGGCTGAACCGCAGCCGGGAGAACGCCGCCTACCGGGCATTGCGCCAGATGGCGGATTTGGCGGCCGAGCGGCTCGGTCTTCCGAGCGGTGGTAGTGTGAAAGCGAGGGGCGCGTATGTTTACGGGTAGCTTCATGAACAGCGCTTGGATCCTTATTATCGTACTGCTGGCCTTTCTCCTTGGCTATCTTCGCTATATCGATTCGAGAAGGCCCAAGTATGACCAGCCGCCTGCAGCTGATCCCTATTCCTTGTCTTCGATGACGGAGTATATGAAGGAGACGCTACATCAGCTGACCCACAGCCAGCTTTCCGATTTGGGCCTGCATGAAGAGGAGTACCGGCGAAGGCTGAACAAACGAAGCGAACTGAGACGCGCCTTGAAGGGCTGTGTATCTGGGGATGTGCTGGACAAGAATTATGTGAAGGATTTTATGAAGGGGCTTCTCGTAAACGATCTGGGCTTGAATGAAGGCAATATCGAGTCGGCCATCCCGTTTGAGCAGCCGCAAGCGTTAACAGCTCAGGATAAATTTGAAATTTTGCTGTATTCGTACAAGCAGAAATACGGGCAGGACGCATTGTCAGCCATGATAGATACCTATGATCTTGCACAGCCGCGGGTGCTGCCGCGTTACGGACAGGGGGCTGTCTATGCGGTTACGGCCGAGGATGTTGAGCACATGTTTGATTCGGAGTGGAGACCGCTTGCGTTTCAGGAGAAGCTCGATATTGTCGTGCAGCGAATATATCAGCAGTATAAAGGCTTCTCCGTCGTTGACGAGATCCGGGATCAGCGGATTGACGGAGTTAGCGGCGGTGTCAGCGGCGTGCTTGATGATGCGGGTCGCCCCGCCCCCGGGCCTGATTGGCTTCTGCCGGAGTCGTCGTCCGACAGCCGGCCCGCTTCGGGATGTGAAAGTGTCTGGATTTTTTACAAAGGGATATCGCTTCATCTGGAATTCCTCTCGTTCGGCAGCCTGCTGGAGCTGAAGCGGGTGTGCCAGAACATCTATAAATACAATCATCCCGGACAGTTGTCGGAGGCGAGCGGCTACAAGGTGAATGAGATGAAGGACGGTTCGCGGGTCGTGGTGGTCAGGCCGCCGTTTGCGGAGTCATGGGCATTCTTTGTCCGCAAATTCGACCTCCCGAATGCAAGCTTGAATCAGCTGATCACCGGAAGCGGGGCAGACCTTGTCATTAAACTGCTCAAATATTTGATGAGAGGCAGCCGGATTACCGCTATTACCGGCGCGCAAGGCTCGGGCAAGACAACGCTTCTGATGGCGATGGTGGAGTACATTTACGCATCCTATACGCTCAGGGTGCAGGAGATGGCGTTTGAGCTGCATTTGCGGAAAATATACAGCCGCAGAAACATTCTCAGCTTTCGCGAGACGGAGTTTATTAGCGGTCAGGCCGGCCTTGATTTGCAGAAGAAAACGGACGGCACGGTGAACATTCTGGGCGAGGTTGCCAGCGACGAAGTGGCATCCTGGATGATTCAGATGTCGCAGGTGGCCAGCTTGTTCACGGTATTCACCCACCATGCCAAAACATTCAAGGACTTGATTCAATCCCTTCGCAATTCCTTGCTCAAGAGCGGCATGTTTCGCCAGGAGTTTATTGCCGAGCAGCAGGTGGTCAGTGTCATTAATTTTGATATTCATTTGAAGCGCGACGCTTATGGCAATCGATTCATTGAACGGATAACCGAGTGTATTCCTTGTGATGATCATCGGATCACCGGGGAGGCGAGTTTGCCAGACGCAGCGGATGAGAATGGATCAGGTCTATGGGCTGATCGTGACGCGGCAGAGAGACCTTCCTTCATCTCGCGCAATGTAGTGGAATACCGGGATGGCGCCTATGTGACGGTGCACCGGTTGTCGGAGCGGAGCATTGCGGAGATGAGCGAGCAGATGCAGCCGGAGGACGCGCTGGAATTCCAGACGTTTCTGGCATCAGGGTGGGGGACAGCCGGATGACAACCCGACAGATTCTCTTTGGTGTGCTGCTGTTCTCCCTGCTTGCCTGCGCGCTGATCTATGCAGTCCATCTGTGGCTGACCCGGCGAAGCCGGGGCGTGTATGTTCCGCTTCAGGACATTAGCCGGGGAGAAGGGAGGTCAGTCCGGAATTTATACAGGCAATGGCTGCAGCTGGCCTATCGTTTCTGCTTGCATGTCCCGCTTGTCAAAGGATATGTTATGCGCCTTAGACAGCGGATATCCGTTGTACACCCGTACGATGAAATATCGCTTCGTCTGGAGACGATGAAGCTGGCAGCGGTCATTACCGGAACTATGGGGATCACCGCGCTTCTGTTGATCTGGAGCAATCCGACCATCGGGTTCATATTGCTGATTATGCTGGCCTGCATCGTCATCCATGATCTGCTGATTGAGATGTATGTCAATCGGCTGGAACGAAAACTGCTGATCCAGTCGGTGGAACTGTTCTCTCAGGTTAGACATCACTATCAACAGCACGGGATGGTGGACGAGGCGATCTATGAGGGTGCGGAATCCGCCGGTCCGGAAATTGCGCTTCATACCCACCGCATCTATCATGCGCTTGTCTCCAAGGACCCGGAGGAGGAACTGGAGAAGTATTACGAATCGGCGCCGAACCGCTATTTGAAGGCATTTGCCGGCATATCAAGGCTGGTGATGGAATTCGGGGATTACGCGCGAAAGAAAAGCTCCATTTATCTTCTTGGTTTGAGCGGCCTCACCAGAGAAATTCAGCTGGAGATATTGCGCAGGGACAAGCTGGATTATTTGCTCAAGGGCTTGAATGTCATTGCGCTTGCCCCGGTCTTTTTTGCCAAGCCGATTGAACGGTGGGCGAGAGGGAATTTCCCGGCGATGGATCAGTTTTATACGAGCAAGCTCGGCTTCATTACGAAAATATCCATCTATGTCATCATTGTCGTGGCTTACGTCCTGCTTCAAAAATTGCAGCAGCATCGGGAGACCGATTATCGGGCGGGCCTCGACAAACCGTCATGGGAGGAGCGGTTGTGCCGGATTCCGATGGTGCGCAATTTGGCGCTGATTATGGCTCCCCGGCAGGGTACGCCGGCATTTGCCAGACTGCTCCGCTTGCTGAGGGAGAGCAATACGCGTTTGAAACTGGAATGGTTTGTCGTCCGGCGATTGACGCTGTTTACGCTGGCATTTGCCCTTTCGCTATCGACCGCGGTGTTCCTCCATGTCCAGGCCAGACATCAGCTGCTCTACGCGCCGGTACCTGAGCAGCAGTCCCTCTTCGGTCAGATGAATGAAGTCCAGCTTCAAGCTGCCAAGCGGCGGGCGGAACAGGATCGGCAGTGGATGGAGCAGCTGGGGATGTCGCCTGCTGTGGATCAAGGACAAGCGGAGAAGCTGATTGAAGAGAACGGTGCTCAGGGGATGACCCAAGAGCAGATTAAGGCTGCTGCCGACCGCGTCCTTGAGAAGCTGCGGCAGTTTGACGGGGAGTATCTGAAATGGTGGGAGCTCGTGCTGGCGATCGCTGCCGGTCTCATCGCCTATGCATTCCCGTTGTGGATGCTGTATTTTCACCGAAAGGTACGGAACATGGAGATGCGGCATGAAGTGTATCAGTTCATGACGGTGATCTCTATCCTAAGGGGCATGGAACGTATATCGGTGGAGGGGATTCTCGAATGGTTGAACCGTTTCGCCGTCATCTTCAAGGTGCCGATCCAGAAGTGCCTGCTGCATTATGAACACGGTGCGCAGCTGGCCTTGACGGAGCTTAAGGAGGATGTCTGGTTCCCGGACTTCCAGAGGCTGGTGGACAAGCTGCTGCTGGCGGTGGACAAAGTGCCGATCCGGGAAGTGTTCGATGAGGATCTGGATGGCGAGATGGCGTTCAGCTTTGAGCAGCGAAGGCAGGAATATGAAGCGTTGATCGACACGAAGGCCGGGTGGGGTCGGATGATCGGGTTCGCCCCGATGTATGCATTGATTTTTCTGTACCTCGTGATCCCGCTCATCGGCATGAGTTTTACGCAAATGAGCATTTATTACGAGCAGATTCAGCGATTATAAATAAGATCATTTCCCCATATAACCAAATGAATTGTATAGGAGGCATTTATCCATGAATAACGCATCTTCCGCATTAAAGGTGGCAGCAGGTATTTTTCTGACGATTGCATTGATTACGATTGTTGTTATTTTGTTTATTTCGGCACAGGAAGCGACCAAGACGGCACAAAACAATTTCTCGGACATTCAAACCGAGCTTTCCCAGGCTGCATTCACGGTGTATGACGGAACAACCATCAGCGGTTCCCAGGTAACCAATGCGCTTAGGAAGTACAAAGACAAGGACCAGTTTGGCATCTACATCCGCACAGGCAAAAACCCGAACGGACAATGGTATGGCAACGTGCTGAATGACCGCGGCGGCGTCAACAATCCGGATTCCAGACAGGGTGATATTACGATGACGATGAACGAGAAGAGTCCGGAATATGTCAATCCGAGCGGGAAATTCAAGGCGACGATTGTGAAGGATGATTCGAACGTGATCCGCGGCATCATCTTTGTTCAGTAGAACCGTTGATCGTAAAGGAGTATGTCCATGCGTGAACAAACGATAAGCATGATCGGGTTCGCGGTTTCGGCGATGCTGTTCCTGTCGGCCTGCTGGTTCTCACTCGAAATTCAGTCGGGTATCCGCTCGGGTGTAGAGAAAGGTCTGGCCTTGACCGAGGATCAGCATTCGGGAGTCATCACCGTGCCCGGAGCGGAGCGCGGCAGAGCGATGATCTACGGAGGAAGCGAAGTATTGTTCACGCTTCGGGATGTGGAGAAAGGGCACTTCGATATCGAGGTTGGGAGCGTCCGGTTTCCAGCCGGAAGCAACCCGGAAACTGCGGACGTCTCGATCATCGATATGGCTGCCGAGTACAGTGCGGCCTACAGGCTGGGAGCAGATGGTCTTATCGAGAGTATTCGTTTCGAAAAAGTGAGGTAAAGGCATGTCCAATAGCGTATCGAAACTGTTCGCCGCTTTTTTGGCGCTGCTTCTGATGTATGTGGTGCCCTCGGCAGAGCTGGCCAGGCGACAGGATGATTTGTCCCGAATGGTGGTGTATCAGTCGACAACCAAATTTGTGGACAGCGTCCGCACGAAGGGGTATATTACGCCGACGATGTACAATGACTTTCTAAGGGAGCTTGAAGCCACGGGGAATGTATATGACATCGAGATGGAGCATCAGCACAAGAAGTATCATCCGGTGTATGATGATCCAGCCAATCCGGGCTCGTTCCGGAACAGCTATATGGTGGTGTATGATCATTACTATCATGCTGACCTGATCCGTTATCTGTTTCCCGAATCCACCGCGCCGCTGGATGACAGCAGCAGGGTGTACCATCTGACGGCGGGCGATATGTTTCAAATCCAGGTCCGCAGCATCAATCGCACGCCGGGCAAAATTTTTATGGACGCTCTGACAGGCTCCTATTCCGGTGACAAGGCAGCGATCGTTTTTCCATATGGGGGGCTGGTGCTCAATGAAGATTACTGATCTGGCCATTGCGTTTACAGCGATTTTTTTCCCTGTGTTTCTCATTCTTGGCATGCGATCAGACAGTCTGGAGCAGGTTCGGTACGTGGAGATGACGTATACCTCGGCACTCAGAACCGCTGTCCAGGATGGGGCGGCGGTGCTGAATGTGAACGAGGCGCAGCAGTATGAGGCTGCCTATGCTTCGCTTAAATACACGAGAGTTGATAAAGAACAGGCGCTGGAGGCATTCTCTCGAACGCTGTATCACAATATGGGCATCGGGGAGGATCCCGTGGCCCAGGAAGCATTGTGGTGGTACATTCCGGCAGTAGCGGTTATCGATTATGACGGGTATTATGTCTATGCGCTTCAGGATTACGAGGGCCCCGGCGGGGAATCGCTGCTTCAGCATCAATGGACACCGAAAATCCCGTTTGCCTGGACGGATGGCGAGGGAAGCAGCGTTCATTTTTCGCTGGACGAATATGTAGAGGTGTACGAGTCCGGCTCGGGAAGATGGCTTTCGGGTTTCAGGTCAGAGCTTGCACACGATACATCTGTTACGCTGCTCGGTGATAAGGATAGGTTTGATCAGGTGCGGAGAAGGGCGATTGTAAATGCCGTGCAGGAAGACCTTGCGTACTATATTAGCCGCCATAATGAGCTGGCGCTGCGAAACGGCGTTTCGTACCGGTTTGCGCTGCCTGTCATACCGCAGGAAGAGTGGATGAATACGGTGGATGATGTGGGGATGATGGCTTTCATCCAAGGGCTGCCGATAGGAGAACAGCACTACAATAACTATGCATTGGGTGGCGGAAGGCTGGTGAAGTCGCCTGTCTATGTCGGCGGCGTTGATCCGGTCAGCGGGCTGAAATATTACTATCGCAGCTTTTGTCCATATACGTTCGAAGCGATGGAGGTGTTCCCGGGACCGAAAGCGGCAGCTGCCGCAGGCTACATGGAAAGAAGCTGTTCGAATCCCGGGGTGATATAACTCGAAAAATGGTAGTTTCGGCGACGGTTCTTTCTATGCTACAATAAACTCTTGAGTGTGAATGTGTATGTGTCAAGCAGAAACATCATGAATACATCATGAGTTTATTTTATATAAGGAGCTATCATACGCCATGAGTTTATTGACAGTAGAGAACGTATCCCATAACTTCGGGGATCGCGTTCTATTTAAGAATGTTTCCTTCCGCCTTCTGGCTGGCGAGCATGTCGGGCTGGTCGGAGCAAACGGTGTCGGCAAGTCGACATTGATGAATATTCTGACCGGACAGCAGCTGAAGGACAGCGGTAAGGTGGAGTGGACGCCCAAGGTCCGCTACGGCTATCTGGACCAGCACACCAAGCTGACGCCTGGTAAAACGGTGCGCGACGTCTTGAAAGATGCGTTCCTGCCGTTGCTGGAGCTGGAGAAGGAAATGATGGAGATTACCGAGAAAATGGCCGATGCTTCTCCGGAAGAGCTGGAGCTGCTGCTGGAGCAGATGGGTGAAATTCAGGAGCAGCTGGAGATCGGTGACTTCTATCTCATTGACGTGAAGGTTGAAGAGATGGCCAACGGTCTCGGATTGTCTGTCATCGGTCTTGACCGGGATGTTGCAACCTTGAGCGGGGGACAGCGGACCAAGGTGCTGCTGGCCAAGCTGCTGCTGGAGAAGCCGAACGTGCTGCTGCTTGACGAGCCTACGAACTATTTGGACGTGGAGCATATCGAGTGGCTGACGCAATATTTGAAGTCTTATCCGTATGCGTTCATTCTGATCTCCCATGATACGGAGTTTATGAATCAGGTGGTCGATATTATCTATCACCTCGAGTTTGCCAAGCTGACCCGGTATACGGCCAACTATGAGAAGTTTCTGGAGATGGCCGATATCAACAAGAACCAGCATATCGAAGCTTACGAGAAGCAGCAGGAGTTCATCAAGAAGCAGGAGGATTTCATCCAGCGAAACAAGGCGCGCTATTCCACCTCCGGCCGGGCCAAAAGCCGCGAGAAGCAGCTTGAGCGTCTGGAGCGGATCGATCGTCCGGAAGAAGCAGCCAAGCCGGTGTTTAATTTCAAGGAATCCCGTGCCAGCGGCAAGACGGTGTTTGAAGGGATTGACTTTGAGATTGGTTACGATCGGCCGCTTCTGCCGAAGATGAGCATGACGATTGAGCGCGGCGAGAAGATTGCCATTGTCGGCTGCAACGGTGTGGGTAAATCGACGCTGCTGAAGACGATTCTCGGCAAAATCCCGCCGATAAGCGGCAAGGTGTATCAAGGGGATTTCCTGTTCCCTGCTTATTTCGAGCAGGAGGTCAGACCTGGAAATATTACGCCGATTGACGATGTGTGGAATGAGTTCCCGCATCTGAACCAGCATGAGGTGCGTGCTCATCTGGCCCGCTGCGGCTTGAAGAACGAACATATTACCCGTCCGCTTAAAGCGCTGAGCGGTGGTGAGCAGGCGAAGGTGCGCCTGTGCAAGCTGCTGATGCGTGAAAGCAACTGGATTCTGTTTGACGAGCCTACCAACCACCTTGATGTTGTGGCCAAGGAAGAGCTGAAACGGGCACTTAAGGAATACAAAGGCACCATTTTGCTCGTATCCCATGAACCTGATTTTTATGAGGATTGGGTGACAAAAACCTGGAATGTGGAAGACTGGTCTACGAGCAAACAGGTGAAAACAGAGTAACGGGTTAACCGGTGCAAGGTCAGGGGGGAATCGTCCGGACACGCACCTTACATCCCATAAGCAATAACTGAAGATTGCCCTCTCCGTTAGCGATGTGCTGACAGAGAGGGCAATTCATGTCTATGCGCAAGCACGGTGTGACCGCTGTTGCAACTGTGGTATCCTAATAGGATATAAGGAAGCCTGGGAGAAGGGAACGAAACGAATGCAAATCGAAAGCCATGACGAAAACCGTGACGAAAGCAAACCTTTTGCAAATGGTGATGAACAGCAGCAAATGCTATATTCGCGAGCCTATGGTCCCAGCGATGAAGAGCGCTTGAACCGTTATTCCAGACAAGAGCGCTTCGCTCCGTTTGGCAAGGAGGGGCAGCAGCGGTTAAAGCAGAGCCATGCGCTCATTGTCGGCGCCGGAGCGCTCGGAAGCGCGATCGCAGAGACGCTGGTCCGGGCCGGGGTAGGCAAGGTGACGCTGGCGGATCGGGATTATGTGGAGTGGAGCAATCTGCAGCGGCAGCAGCTGTTCACCGAACAGGATGCCGGGGAGCGGTTACCGAAGGCGGTTGCCGCGAAGCGCAGACTTTGCATGATTAACTCCGAGGTTACAGTTGAAGCCAGGGTGCTGGATGTGCGGGCAGGAGAGCTGACAGAGCTGGCTCGTGGTGTGGACGTCATTCTGGATGCGACCGATAATTTTGACACTCGGCTGATCATCAATGATTATTGCTATCAGCAGAGCATCCCCTGGATCTACGGCGGCTGTGTCGGCAGCACCGGCATGAGTTTCACCTTTCGCCCTGGAGCAACCCCGTGTCTGAACTGTCTGCTGGGGGCTGTCCCGTTCGGGGGGGACACATGCGATACGGCTGGCATTTTGCCGCAAGCGGTACAGATGGTAGCCGCCCACCAGACGATGGAGGCGATGAAGCTGTTGTCTGGTCATCCGGAAACGTTACGAGGCAAGATGGTATCATTCGATCTGTGGCGGAATGAAACCCTGGTGTTCGGGGTGGAGCAAGCGAGGAAGGAGGACTGCCCGACTTGTGGTGACAATCCGAGCCATCCATACCTGATGGCGGTCAATACAGAGAAGAGCGAAGTGCTCTGCGGACGCGATACGGTGCAGATCCGCCCGGCACGCCGGGTAGCGCTGAACCTGAGCCAGCTGTCCGAACGATTGAACGCGCTGGGGGAAGGGAAGGCGGCCGCCAATCCGTTCATGGTCATGTATTCACTGGGAGACAAGCGGATCGTTGTTTTTGCTGATGGCCGGGCGCTGATACACGGCACTTCCGATCTCGCAGAGGCGCGCACGATCTACCACCGGTATATTGGAGGATAGCTGACAAAAGGGTGGGCCTGTACACATCCGTATAACACATCCATTTCTCATTTATGAGGAATGGATGTTTTCGTATTGCGGCAATCTAAGGGTTGGAATCAAGAAAAGTGCAACCTTAGATCAATGAAACAGTCCAGAGCTGTATTATAGCGGTACTACATCAGGGTGAAAGCGGGGCGAAGACCTGTGGAAAGACGAATTATGGTAGCTGCAGGTCAAGGTGAAAAAACGGACAGGTATGTCAAGGAATTGGCAGAAGCGGGATACAGCGTTGTGACGGCTTACGACCAGACGGAGGTGCTGACGCTGCTCGAAAGCGGCGGGGCCGAGCTGCTGCTGATTGACAGCGGCCTGCCGGGGATGAACGATTTTGACCTTGTTCGCAGACTGGAGGCCCGGGCGGAGCAGCTTCCGGTCGTCGTCATCGGTCATGACGGCGCAGACGAAGCGGTCCATGCCTTGGAGGCGGGAGCCAATGATTATATTCCCGATCATGGGGATAAACGCGAATTTCTGGCCCGGGTTGCCAATGTGTTCAAGCTTTTTTACGCGCGGCAGAAGGAACAGGAGCGGACGATCCAGATCGGTGATTTAAGGATTGATCCGTCAAGCCGCGAGGTTGTGCGGAGCGGTGAGCTTATTCATCTGACCCAGAGGGAATATAAGCTGCTGCTCTATTTGGCCAAGCGGGCGAATCAAGTCTGCACCCGGGAGGAAATACTGAAGCATGTGTGGGATTTTGATTTTCATACCGGAACGAATGTGGTGGATGTGTACATCTTGCATTTGCGGGAGAAGCTGGATAAAGGTCATAAAACGAAGCTGCTCAGCACGGTTCGCGGAGCGGGTTATATGTTGAAAACACCGCTGCCATCCGATGCGCAGGCCGGAACATAATCGAAAGAAACATGAAAAAGGCCGCCCTCCTAACAGGAAGACGGTCTTTGCTGACTTTGACTTACAGTACGCGGCGTGCTTTCACGTACGTTTTGTTCCAGGTGCCCGAGTTCAGGTTGGAAATCGTTACGCCCGGTTTGCCATAGGTATGCAGAATTTTGCCATTGCCCATGTATACGGCCACGTGTGTGACGTTCGATCCGTTTGAACGGCTGCCGCTGGAGAAGAACACCAGGTCGCCCGTTCTAAGATTGCTTCTGGATACGGCTTTGCCGACTTTGGATTGTGCCGCAGATGTACGGGGTAGATCCACACCGTATTTTTTAAAGATATGCTTCATGAATGAAGAGCAGTCAAACACTTTGGTTGTGCTGGTGGACGCACCGAATTTGTACGGCGTTCCCATATATTTTTTGCCAAAGTTAACAACTTGGCTTCCTTTGCTAGTTGATGCGGCTTCTACCGGGGTTGCCGGAGCCACGGTCAGCAGGGCTCCGAATCCCATTGCTGCGCTCAGGCTGATGACTACAGCTTTCTTCGCCCAATTGTGTCGAGTCATGATGTAATACCTCCATATTGGTTGTTTTCTTTTGCGCTGAACCGAGTATATCAGATTTGAAATCATCTATAATTTGGATAAAACGCGCAAACCCTTGGGCGGCAAGGAATGAAAGCGGAATATTAAAATCTCATTAAAAGTTACAAAATATTAAGAATTCGTTCATTTTCAGATTTGATGAAAATAGAAAAACCCTTGGGAGCCAAGGGTTTTGGTCATGAATAGAGCTGTGGATACGAGCGGATTTTTTGATGACAAAAAAGTAATGATTACTTGTCTTTACTCTGAATAATGAGCAGCAATCCGCCTTCGATCTGAACCGTTCCTTCATCGCCGAGCAGCCGGTTGCTGACGCCAAGGGACTGTCCCATTCGCAGCGTAGCGTTGTGCAGCGGGTATTCAAAGCCGGTCAGTTCGATGCCGGTCACTTCGGGTGTGAGCGGCAGCAGCGACACATAAGTATAGCCTCTCTCTTTCACGATACAGCTGGAGCCGGTCAGGGTAATATAATTGGAGCTGTCCAATATGGAACATTTCACATGATGCTGAAGCCCTCGGATCAGCATATGAATGTTGACAAGGGTATGATCGAGCCTTGAGCCTGTCCCGCCCAGAATCAGAATCGATTCGGGAGATTGGTCGAGCGCATGGTCGAAGGCCATCTCCGTATCGGACGAGTTTTTATCCACCGGATCGCATTCGATCACCTGTCCGCTCTGCTTGCGGACCAGCTCAAGCTGCTCGGGGGTAATGGAATCAAAGTCGCCGACGGCCAGATGCGGCGTCACCCCGTGTTCAATAAGAAACAGGGCGCCTCGGTCGGCACCGATGATGTAATCATCGGGTTTAATCTCATCAATAAACGTTGGTGACAATTCTCCACCGGTAAATATAAGAACACGTGTGCAGTCCATGATTAGAATTCCTCCTTTGTTGTAGGAATTGCCATTGTACTATAGTATAGTAGAGATTCTACGCTTGCACAATTTCAGCAGGCGCGGCTAAAATGGTAGAAGTATATCTTTATGCAGTGAAAGGAACTATCAATTTTGGACTTGCATGTGTTTGACCTTTTCAGCATCATCGGCACGATTGCGTTTGCCATGTCCGGGGCATTCGTTGCCATGGAAGAAGAGTATGACATTCTGGGCGTTATCGTGCTCGGGATGGTGACCGCTTTTGGCGGAGGAATTATCCGCAATGTGCTGATCGGCGTTCCGGTTACAACTTTATGGAGTCAGGGGAATCTGATCCTGCTGGCGCTAGTTTCTGTTATGGTTGCTTTTATCCTTCCGCTGGCCTGGATTCAGCACTGGAAGAAAACCGAGGTGCTGTTTGACGCGATCGGCTTGTCGGCGTTTGCGATCCAGGGGGCGCTGTATGCGGCCCAGATGAATCATCCGCTCAGCGCTGTCCTTGTGGCGGCTGTCCTGACGGGAAGCGGCGGGGGAATCGTCCGTGATCTGCTGGCTGGGCGTAAACCGCTGGTGCTTCGGGATGAAATCTATGCGGTATGGGCGATGCTCGGCGGCGCTGTTATCGGACTTGGCATCGCGAGCTCCACATGGCAGCTGCTGACGCTTTTTATCGTGGTCATTATGTTTCGGATGCTGTCGGTTCATTATAAATGGAGGCTTCCGCGGCGGTCCCTTCAGGCTCAGGGAAGCGTGACGGATAGCGCCAACAGTAAATTGAATCTGTAATGCTGAAAGGAGAGAGGGAATTGGTGTCGGTATTGTTTGTATGTCTGGGGAATATATGTCGGTCGCCGATGGCTGAAGCGGTGTTGAGGCACAAAATTGAACAGCGGGGACTGTCGGGGGCGGTGAAGGTGGATTCGGCCGGGACCGGCGATTGGCATATCGGCAATGTGCCTCATGAGGGTACGCGAAAGCTGCTCGATCGCTGGGGAATCAGCTATGAAGGCATGGTCGCCAGAAAAGTGAAGGAGTCGGACTTGGTCGATTTCGACTATATTATCGGGATGGATGATTCCAACATCAGTAACCTGCGCAAGCTGACTGGCGGAGCGGAGGCGGAAATTATGAAATTCATGGATTTGCTTCCGGAGGAACGGCTGCGCGAGGTGCCCGATCCGTATTTCACCGGCAATTTTGATGAGGTGTATCGACTGATTGATGCCGGATGTGACATCCTGCTGGACAAAATCGTTGCGGAAAAGCTATAATCGTTTCGAATATAAGATGTATGCTTAAAGGGACTCGTTCCCCGAATCGGGTATGAAGAAAGCTGGGCTGCTCTATGCAGGAGCAGAGGACAAGCTTTTTTCATCACAGCAAATTGTAAGCGCTTATCCTATGTAGCTGGCGGTTCTTCCGAAGGGGGCAAGTTCTATCCATAGGGGCGAACCATTGGAGCGGACAAGTCTTGTGATCATATGGGAGGCTTCTCGGTCAGGTATGAGACAGGGGGTCAAAAAAAGATGAACAATGCACATTCCATAAAGAAAAGTTGCGGCTGGCTACCCGAAAGGGCGAACACTTGGGCACCAGGCTTTTCTTGGGATTATAGAGTGAGGTCACCCGGCTGAAGCCGGTCCAGGTTCTCTATCCCGTTAATGCGCGTTTGTTCATCTTTTTTTATCCATGCTATGAAAAGAAATGCGGCCCCTAAAGGGCCGCTGGCCGAAGCCGAGGTATGTTACTCGGCCTTCAGGAAGTAACGAAGGGCGTCCGGCAGCTCCTTCTGCCAGAATCCCCAGATGTGGCGGCCGTCCTTCTCGGAGTAGGATACTGTGGCACCCCGCTCTTCAAACAGATCCCTGGTCGTGCGGTTTAACTCGACAAAGTTATACACGCCCGTGTCCGTTGCATAGCTGTCCTCCTGCAAGCCAACGATCATGTAGACATCGAGCCAGGACAGGTCGCTGTGGATGGAGATCATGCTTTGGGATTTCTCGTAAAAAGCGCCGGAGAGGCTGATCACACGCGTAAACAGCTCCGGATATTGCAGTGCGAGATGGACCGATACGCTTCCGCCGAGCGAGTCGCCGGCCAGCACACGTTCAGATGCATCGCGGCGAACCGGATACTTTTCTTCTATAAAGGGAATAATCTCTTCGGCGAAGCATGACAGATACGCATCGAAGCGGCTGCCAAACGGCGCGTATTCCTCTGTGCGGACTTTGGTGTTCACTTCCACGCCCACGATGATGAAGGGCTCATAGCCTTCTTCCAGAATCAATTGATTGGCCCAGGTGGCAATGCGGCCAAAGTTGAAAAATTCCTCGCCGTCCTGGCAATAGACGACCGGATAGCTGAGCACCTCAATGTAGCCGGGCGGGAGGTAGATGCGGAGGGTCCGATCTTCCTGGAGATGGCGACTGTGGATGACCTCCTTTACAATGGTTCGTTTCAATAATCGTTCATTCGTCATGAGTGATCACCTTTTGGGTTAGTTTTTGAAAAGCTGTATACAATAAGCTAAAATGTACCTGGTTCGCAAGCTGCGCCTGTTGCAGGATCACCCTGCTGTGTTACCCGTAGTTTTTACAACTGTTATAGTATTAACAACGCCCTGTTATACATACAAAAGTCAAGAAATATTAAATTTAACGCCGTATTTCTTTGACGAAAGCAATAAAACAGGTGTATAATAATTCTATAACAGCGGAACTTGATATTCAAATATTTATTGAGGTGAAAAAAATGACCAAGGTTCCTTATGAAGTATACACCGAGGAAGTGGAAACTCTATCCGTACTTTCCCCGGACGGCGAAATCGTAAACAAAGATCTTCTGCCAGAACTATCCGATGATCAATTGAAAGAGATTATGTACCGTATGGTATTTACCCGTACTTGGGACGATCGTGCCGTTAACCTCGGCCGTCAAGGTCGTCTCGGTTTTTATGCGCCTGTATCCGGTCAAGAAGCTACGATGATCGGAAGTGAATTCGCACTAGAGAAAGACGATTTCGTATGCCCGGGCTACCGCGACATGCCGCAAATCGTATGGCACGGCCTTCCGCTTTATCAGGCATTCCTGTATTCCCGCGGCCATCAGCATGGCGGACAAATTCCTGAGGGCGTGAACGTGCTTATGCCTCAAATCATCATCGGTGCGCAAATTTTGCACGCGATGGGGATTGCAATGGGCTACAAATTGAAGAAGCAAAAGCAAGTTGTTATCACATACACCGGTGATGGCGGTTCCTCCGAAGGCGACTTCTACGAGGGTCTGAACTTTGCAGGAGTTTACAAGCTGCCGGTTATTTTCTTTGTACAAAACAACGGCTATGCCATTACAACTCCTTTCTCCAAGCAGACAGCAGCGCTTTCGATCGCTCACAAAGCTGTTGCAGCCGGTATTACTGGCGTGAAGGTTGACGGTATGGACGTGTTTGCTGTTATCAAAGCGGTTCGCGATGCTGCTGAGCGCGCTCGCAATGGCGAAGGCGCCACGCTGATCGAAGCTGTAACTTATCGTTTCCGTCCGCATTCCCTGTCTGACGACGCTACGAAATATCGTACGAAGGAAGAAGAAGGCGAGTGGAACGAGAAGGACCCAATCGCGCGTCTTGCGAAGTATCTGGAGAAGAAAGGCCTGTGGACCGAAGAGGATACAGCTCGCGTGAAAGAGGAAGCAAAAGCGAAAGTGAACGAACAGATCAAAAAGGCTGAGCAAACCGAGAAAATGACCATCCCTGGTCTGATTGACAGCATGTTCGAACATACACCGCATGATCTTGAAGAGCAAAAAGCTGATTTTAAATAAAATCGGCTGCTGCTTCATGCCGCGGTATGAAGCCTTTGGTAGCATATTGATGCCAGTGCGTTGATCTGGCTGACGAGCGATATAAAGCACACATTCCGAAAGTTTATGTGAACTGTAATGTCTAAGGAGGAAATGAAGCAATGGCACAAATGAACATGAAAGAAGCGATTCGCGATGCGATTCGCGTTGAATTGAGCCGCGACCCTAACGTTGTTGTCTTCGGTGAAGACGTTGGTCATGTCGGCGGTGTCTTCCGGGTAACCGAAGGGCTTCAAAAAGAATTCGGGGAAGAGCGCGTATTCGATACGCCGCTGGCTGAATCCGCAATCGGCGGTTTGGCTGTCGGTCTTGGTATTCAGGGCTTCCGTCCGATTGCCGAGATTCAATTCGTCGGATTTATTTTTGAGGCGCTGGACCAGATGGTCGTACAGGCAGCTCGCATGCGTTACCGTTCCGGCGGCCGTTACAACTCGCCAATCGTATTCCGTACTCCATACGGCGGCGGAGTTAAAGCGGCTGAGCTGCACACCGATGCGCTTGAAGGTTTGCTTGCACAATCTCCGGGTATTAAGGTTGTAGTGCCTTCCAACCCATACGATGCCAAAGGCTTGTTGATCTCGGCAATCCGTGACAACGATCCGGTATTTTTCATGGAGCACTTGAACCTGTACCATGCCTTCCGTGCGGAAGTTCCAGAAGGTGACTACACGGTGGAGATCGGCAAGGCGAATGTTGTTCGCGAAGGTTCCGACGTTACCATTATCGCTTATGGCATGATGGTACACACCGCTGCCAAAGCAGCTGAAGAGCTTGAAAAGAACGGTATTAAAGCCGAGATTATCGACCTGCGTACCGTTTCTCCTATCGATATTGACACGATCGTGGCTTCTGTTAAGAAGACAAACCGCGCTATCGTCGTTCAGGAAGCGCAGAAATCTTCCGGCGTCGCTGCCGAAGTGATTGCACAAATCAACGAAAAGGCGATCCTGCATCTGGAAGCCCCAGTGCTTCGCGTTGCACCGCCGGATACTGTATATCCATTCGCTCAAATTGAGGATGCCTGGCTGCCTACTCCTGCACGCATCGTAGAGGCCGTTAACAAAGTCTTGAATTTCTAATCGCAGCAAATTTCTAGGGAGGTTTTACAGTGGCAAAATTTGAATATCGTTTCCCAGAGCTGGGTGAAGGGCTGCATGAAGGTGAAATCATCAAAATGCACATCAAGCCTGGCGACAAAGTAACAGACGACGACATCATCATGGAAGTACAGAACGACAAGGCAGTCGTGGAAGTTCCTTGTCCCGTAAACGGTACGGTTCAGGAGGTTTTTGCCAAGGACGGTCAAGTGTGCCGTGTCGGTGAAGTTGTTGCTGTTATCGATGCTGAAGGTGACATTCCGGATCAAGGCGGTCATGCTGACGAGCAAGCGGCTCAAGAAGCTGACGCAGCTCAAGGCAGTGCGGATACTACCTCTTCTCCTGCTCAAAACGCTCCGTCGGATGCGAAGCAGGGCGAAGCTGGCGCTGCAGCAGCACCGGCTGCACCTAACCGTGAAGTGTTGGCGACGCCAAGCGTTCGCAAGTTTGCTCGCGAGCAAGGCGTTGACATTGCTCAAGTGCAAGGCACTGGCAACAACGGCAAAGTGACTCGCGAGGATGTGGAAGCATTCAAGAACGGCGGCGGTCAAGCAGCAGCGGCAGCTCCTGCGCAAGAAGCGACTTCCGGTACTGCAGCAGCAGCTCCAGCAGTTGATGCACGTGCTGAAGAAGAACGCGTTCCGTTCAAGGGCATCCGCAAAGCGATCTCCAATGCGATGGTTAAATCGGCATACACCGCTCCGCACGTTACGATTATGGACGAAGTGGATGTAACCGAGCTGGTGGCGTTCCGTACGCGCATGAAGCCAATCGCAGAGAAGAAAGGCACGAAAGTGACCTATCTGCCATTCATCGTTAAAGCGCTCGTTGCGGCTTGCCGTCAATTCCCTGCGCTCAACGCGATGATCGACGAAGAAGCGAACGAGATCGTATACAAAAAGTACTACCACATCGGTATCGCTACTGACACAGACAACGGCCTGATCGTGCCGGTTATCAAGGATGCTGACCGTAAGAGCATCTGGATGATCGCTGACAGCATCCGTGATCTGGCTGCTCGTGGACGCGAAGGAAAACTCGGTCCGAACGAAATGAAAGGCAGCACCATTTCCATCACTAACATCGGTTCCGCTGGCGGTATGTTCTTCACTCCGATCATCAACTTCCCAGAAGTTGCGATTCTCGGAACAGGACGTATCTCGGAGAAAGCCGTTGTGAAGAACGGCGAAGTTGTGGCTGCTCCAGTGATGGCGCTGTCCCTGAGCTTCGACCACCGCATCATCGATGGTGCAACAGCACAAAACTTTATGAACTATATTAAAGAGCTGCTCGCAAACCCTGAGCTGCTTGTTATGGAGGTGTAACTAATGGTAGTAGGAGATGCTTCTCTTGATATCGATACACTAGTCATTGGTGCTGGACCTGGAGGTTACGTGGCGGCGATTCGTGCCGCCCAGCTGGGTCAAAAGGTACTGATCGTGGATAAATCTGAGGTTGGCGGCGTGTGCTTGAACCGCGGCTGTATTCCTTCCAAAGCGCTGATCTCGGCTGCTCATCAATTTGAGCAAGCTAGCCATGCAAGCCAGTTCGGCGTGAACGTTGAAAACGTAAGCGTGGATTTCAGCAAAACACAGGAGTTCAAGAACAGTGTTGTCAAAAAGCTGACCGGCGGCGTTGGTTCCTTGCTGAAAGGCAACAAGGTTGAAATTTTCAAAGGCGAGTGCATGTTCATCAACGAGAACGAAGCGCGTGTGTTTAATGAAAACGAGTCTCCGCGCTATCGCTTCAAAAACTGCATCATCGCTACAGGTTCCCGTCCAATCGAGCTGAAAGCATTCCCGTTTGGCGGACGGATTCTGTCCTCCACCGAAGCGCTTGAGCTTGAAGAACTGCCGAAGAGCCTTATCGTGATCGGCGGTGGATACATCGGTGCTGAGCTGGGTCAAATGTTCTCCAAATTCGGCACGAAAGTAACCATCATTGAAGGTATGGAATCCATCCTGAACGGATTCGATCCGGATATGACCAAACTGGTTGCGAAGAACATGCAAAAAACCGGCGTGGAAATCGTAACTAACGCGAAAGCGGAAAGCGCAGAGCAAACCGACAAGGACGTGACTGTGAAGTACTCCGTTAACGGCGAAACGAAAGAAGTGACCGCAGACTACCTGCTGGTGACTGTCGGCCGTCGTCCTAACACGGACGGAGAGCTCGGTCTTGATCTGATCAACATCGAAATGACCGATCGCGGTCTGATCAAAGTTGACCATCAAGGACGCACCAACCATCCGCATATCTTTGCGATCGGTGACGTTGTTCCTGGACCAGCTCTGGCACACAAAGCTTCCTACGAAGGTAAAGTGGCTGCTGAAGCAATCGCAGGCCTGCCATCCGTGGTGGACTACAAATGCGTACCGGCAGTGGCTTTCACAGATCCAGAATGCTCCAGCGTAGGTCTGACGGAAGCGCAAGCGAAAGAGCAAGGCTACAAAGCGAAATCCGCGAAGTTCCCGTTTGCGGGTAACGGACGCGCATTGTCCTTGAACAGCCCTGACGGTTTCGTGAAAATCGTTGCTGACGAAGAAACAGGTCTTGTTCTGGGTGCTCACATCGCAGGTATCGAAGCTTCCAACCTGATTGCTGAGCTTGGTCTCGCAATCGAAATGGGTGCAACGCTTGAGGATATCGCATTGACTATCCATGCTCACCCAACGCTTGGTGAAATCGTGGCGGAAAGTGCCGAGCTTGTTCTTGGCCATCCAATTCACGTGGTAGCACCGCGCAAGTAAGGACTGATTCATCAAGGACCTCATGTGTTCTATACGGAGGCTGCCTCGGCCGGGTTGTCATGACCTGGCCTGGGCAGTCTTTTTTTATATCAATGTATGTGACTGAAAAGTAGCGTTATGATAAACTATGAGCTAAGACATCAGGACGAAGAAGGTAGGTTGTAGGATGAGAAATTACTTGGAACTGCTGCAGGATATTATGGACAATGGCGTGAAGAAAGAGGACCGCACCGGGACCGGGACATTGTCGGTTTTCGGGCGTCAGCTCCGGTTTGATCTATCCCAAGGCTTCCCCCTTGTGACAACGAAGCGGATTCATATCAAGTCTGTGGTGCATGAGCTGCTCTGGTTCCTCAGAGGGGACACGAACATCCATTATCTGAAGGAGAACGGGGTGCGCATCTGGGACGAGTGGGCGGATGCGAACGGGGATTTGGGCCCGGTGTACGGCTCGCAGTGGCGCGCCTGGGAGGCCCCGGACGGCCGTAAAATCGATCAGATTGCAAACGTGATTGAAGCCATCAAGAACAACCCGGACTCCAGACGCCATATGGTCAGCGCATGGAATGTGGCGGAGATCGACAATATGAAGCTGCCGCCATGCCATTTCGTATTTCAGTTCTATGTAGCCGAAGGCAAACTCTCCTGCATGCTGACGATGCGTTCGGTGGATACGTTCCTCGGGCTTCCGTTCAACATCGCCAGCTATGCGCTCTTGACCCACATGGTCGCCCAGCAATGTGATCTTGAGCCAGGTGAATTCATCTGGTCCGGCGGGGATGTACACATTTATCTCAACCATCTGGAGCAGGTGAAGACCCAGCTTGCGCGTGAGCCGTACGCGCTTCCGAAGCTGATCATCAAGCGCAAGCCAGATAGCATTTTCGATTACCAATATGAAGATTTCGAGTTTGAGGGTTATCAGCATCATCCAACGATCAAAGCAGAGGTAGCCGTCTAAACAAACACGCTTCGTGCGGATCAGACTTATCTTGCATCCATGACCCGTGCAGGAGAACCCCGCAGTTAATGATGAAAGGAGGTTGTTTATGACGATATCGATGATATGGGCAATGGGGAAAGACCAGGTGATTGGCCGAAATGGAGGCATGCCGTGGCATTTGCCGAAAGATATGGCGTATTTCAAAAGAATGACGCTAAACAAGCCAATCCTGATGGGCAGGAAAACATGGGAATCGTTCGGCAGCAAGCCGCTCCCGAACCGGACCAACATTGTGCTGACGCGCGATCCGGGCTTTCAGCTGAAGCCGGAGGAAGGTATCGTCATCCATGAGCTGGAAGATGCGCTCGCTTATGAGGGCGAGCAGGAGCTGATGGTCATCGGCGGTGCGCAAATCTATGAGCTCATGCTGCCAAAAGCGGATCGGCTCTATGTCACTTTTATCGACCATGCGTTTGAAGGGGACACCTTCTTCCCGGAAGTGAACTGGGAGGAATGGCAGGTGGTAGAAGAGGTGCCGGGCATCACGGACGAGAACAATCCATACCGCTATCGCTTTGTCACCTATGAGCGCAAGGTTCGCAAATAAGAGGCCATAAATTCCTGCTCCCTGATATTACTATCGCCGATAGAGACTTTTATAGTCGAAAAATACAAATGATCATGCATATAATCCATTTAACATGCAAAAAGTGAAGTGCTACTATATCTCTAATGTTTATACATGAAGTTGTTTATTTAGCCAGGAACCGCAAGCTTTCGGCAGACTGATAAAAATTTTACTTGGCATAAATAAAAAAGTTGTATCAGCTTCTTCACGGTTTCTTCGATATAAATCGATCGGTTATTGTTGATTTATGATATGATATTTTGTACATGTATTTCACCAGTGATAGAACGGATGGGGGTAAAAGCAGTATGTCAACACCAACAGGATTTATGGAATATCAGCGTCAGCTACCGGCAGACCGGGATCCGGCAGAGCGCGTTAAAGACTGGGAAGAGTTTCATAAACATTTAGAAGAAGAAGAGCTTCAGACCCAGGGAGCACGTTGTATGGACTGTGGTACGCCATACTGCCACACAGGTATCGACATGATTGGCGGAACGTCCGGGTGTCCGATTCACAATTTGATTCCGGAATGGAACAACCTCGTATACCGCGGGTTATGGAGAGAAGCGCTGGAGCGTCTGCACAAGACCAACAACTTCCCTGAGTTTACCGGACGCGTGTGTCCTGCGCCTTGCGAAGGCTCCTGTACGGTAGGATTGATCGGCCAGCCCGTGACGATCAAATCGATTGAGCAGGCGATTATTGACAAGGGCTTCGAAGAGGGCTGGGTCGTTCCTGAGCCGCCTGAGAAGCGCACAGGGCGTCGTATCGCCATCGTTGGCTCCGGACCTGCGGGTCTGGCTGCAGCGGCCCAGCTGAACAAAGCAGGCCACTCTGTGACCGTGTTCGAGCGTTCCGACCGGGTAGGCGGACTGCTTACGTACGGCATTCCGTCGATGAAGCTGGACAAGGGCGTTGTACAGCGCCGTGTGGATCTGCTGGCGGCCGAAGGCGTGGAGTTCGTGGTGAACACCGAGATTGGCAAAGACATCCCGGCACAGCAGCTTGTGGATGAGTATGATGCGGTCGTTCTGTGCGGTGGTGCAACAAAGCCGCGTGAATTCAACATTGAAGGCAGCGATTTGAAAGGCGTTCATTATGCGATGGACTACCTGAATGGCACGATCAAGAGCTACCTTGACTCCGGTCTTCAGGATGGAAATTATATTTCCGCTAAAGACAAGGACGTTATCGTCATCGGGGGCGGGGACACCGGCTCTGACTGTGTGGCAACCGCACTTCGTCACGGCTGCCGGAGTGTCACCCAGTTCGGTACGCACAAGCGTCCACCGCTGGAGCGCGATCCGATTGCCAACCCGTGGCCGCAATTCCCGAATGTGTATACCCTCGATTATGCACATGAGGAAGCGAAGGCGCTGTTCGGCGAAGATCCGCGTGAGTTCTCGATCATGACGACCAAATTTGTCGGCGACGAGAACGGCAACCTGAAAGAGCTTCATACGGTTCAAATCGAGCGGATCGTGGATGAAACCGGCCGCAAAATCTATCAGCCGATTCCGGGCACGGAAAAAGTATTCCCGGCTCAGATGGCGCTGATCGCAATCGGCTTCGACGGACCAGAGCAAACGCTGGTTCAGCAGCTGGGGCTGGAGACAGACCGCCGCACGAACGTGAAGGCGCCTTACGGCAAATATACCACCAATGTTGACAAGGTGTTTGCTGCCGGGGATATGCGCCGGGGCCAAAGCCTGGTTGTATGGGCGATCAACGAAGGCCGCGAGGTGGCTCGCGAGGTTGACAAGTATTTGATGGGCTCTACGGTTTTGGTTTAATCCAATCCGAAAATATGATATATTAATAGATACAGATAAGGACTTCGCGCTGGCGAAGTCCTTTTTTAGAGGCAAGGATATGTTTAATCTTGCCAATATCGACAATGAAACGGCTTAAGATAAGTTTCTGTGTGGTAGTAGGAGGAGAGTCGAATTGAAGACGCTGGTCATTGCCGAAAAGCCGGATATGGGGCGCAATATTGCCGCCGTGATTGAACCCCGGGCCAAGAACAATCGGACGTATCTGGAAGGGGAGCAGTACATCATCACATGGGCGATCGGTCATCTGGTCGGTTTGGCCGAACCGGAGGCGTATGACTCGAAGTATAAAAGATGGAATTTCAACGATCTGCCGATCATTCCCGAGCGATTCAAGATCGTGCCAAACCCGAAAACGAAGGATCAGCTGAAAGTGATCGGCGAGCTGGCCAAACGCTGCAGCAGCATTGTCAACGCCTGTGATGCAGGGCGCGAGGGGCAGTATATTTTTGCCTTAATCCAGCAGCAGTTAAAGCTCAGCCAGCCGGTCAAAAGACTGTGGATTTCCGACCTGACAGCCGAAAGCATTGCCAAAGGCTTTGCCGAGCTGAGAGATGGCGCGGAATTTGAATATCTGACCCAAGCGGCAAGAGCGCGCAGCGAAGCGGATTGGCTGATCGGCATGAATGCATCCCGCGCGTTTACGACCAAGCATCATACGCTCCTGTCCGTGGGCCGGGTGCAGACTCCGGTTCTGGCGCTGATCTATGACCGTGAGAAAGAGATTGAGGCGTTTGAGTCGCAGACCTTTTACGATGTGAAGGCGTTGTTCCAGCAGGATGAACTGGAGTATGCAGGAACCTGGCAGGGAGAGCGGCTGACTTCGAAGGAGAAGGCCGATGAGATTGCAGGCAAGGTGAAGGGGAAAACCGGAAGAGTTGCAAAGTATGAAGTCAAGGAGACGAAGGAATATCCGTTCAAGCTGTATGATCTAACCTTGCTTCAGCGTGAAGCGAACGCGAAGTTCGGCTATTCCGCGAAAAAAACGCTGGACATTGCCCAGGCGCTGTATGAGCGGCATAAAGTGATCTCTTATCCCCGTACGAACTCCAACTATGTAAACGAACAGAATATCGACGGGATGCATAAAGCGCTGCACATGCTGAAATCGACACCGTATAAGGAGATGGCGGAAGCGGCAGATCCGGGCCGGGTACATAAAAACAACAGGGCGGTCTGCAATCCGCAGCGGGTCGAGGATCACCATGCAATTCTGCCGACGCTGAAGCGTCCGGGCACGTTGAGCAAGGAAGAGCAGCAGATTTATGATCTGATCATCATCCGTTTTCTGTCCCATTTCTACCCGCCGGCGATGTATAAGCAGCATACGGTTATGACAGAGGTGGAAGAGGAGACCTTCAAGACCAACATCAAGGAGCTGCTGTCTCTCGGCTGGAAGGTGCTGTTGGAGAAGGAGCAGGGGGAGAAGGAGAAGAAGCGGTCCAAATCATCCAAGAAAGGCAAAGAGGATGAGGAGGAAGAAACGCTGGAATGGAATGATCGCCCGTTTGTGATCCAGCCGGAGCTTCCGGTTCAGTGCAAGCGCTCCGAAGTAAAGGAGAAGGCCACCCAGCCGCCCAAAAGTTATACGGAGGGGACGCTGCTGAAAGCGATGGAAAGCGCGGGCAAATCGATGGAAAACGAAGAGCTTCGCGATGCGATGAAGGAGAGCGGGCTCGGCACGCCGGCCACCCGTGCAGCCACGATTGAGCGGCTGAAGAAGGTTGGCTATATTACGATGCAGGGCAAACGGATCACCGTGACCCAAAAAGGGAGATCCGCGGTGGAGCTGATCCGGCATGCAGGCGTTGAGCTGCTGGCGTCACCGGAGATGACCGGGCAATGGGAGCGGAGGCTGAACCAGATTTCCAAAGGGGAAGCGTCTGCGGAACATTTCATGCACAATGTGCAGAAGTTTACACTTTCGATCATCAGCAAGGTGTCGACGCAAAGACCTGCCCCGCCGTCGATGTTTGAATCGGAGAAGGATCGCGCGAAAGGCAAGGGGCGCGCCGGAGGCAGAGGCGGTAAAGCCGCATCGACTGCGGGCTCGGGTACGGTGAAGGGCCGCACGACGCGAACGAACGATGCTGGTCCTGGTCAGGAATCCGGACAGGTACGGGAACAAGCTCGTATTCAAGGATCTGCACAAGGGCAATCACGTGGTCAAGCAGAACGTATGCAGGATACCGGATTGTCTGCTGCAAGCAAGCCGGTAACTCCTGCGGCAAGAGAAACCTTCGGCATCTGCCCGAAGCAGGGCTGCGGCGGTCAGATTATCGAGGGCCGCAAGGGCTATGGCTGCACGCACTTCAAGCAGGGCTGCGGATTTGTCATCTGGAAGGAGTTTGCCGGCAAAAAAATTTCGCATCCGATGCTGAAATCGCTGCTGTCCCAAGGGAAAACACAGCTGCTGTCGTTCAAGCGGGAGGATGGATCCTCATATAAGGCGCGGATTGTACTAAGCGCTACCGGGGATGGCAAGCTGGCACTGCAGCCAGAGGCAGCAAATGAAGCTGCGCGGTAAATCGTGCGCACTACGGGTTCATCCTGTGCTCCATTCATTCATCCGCTCGCTTGTCGAGTGTGATCAACACTGAACAGCACGTATACAACAGGGCTGCCGATCGGTCAATGTGCAATGACCTTTCAGGCAGCCCTGTTTGTGCTGACAGTTGGTATAGCTATATAGGTGCTGCTTGCTTCTCACGCCAGCGTTACGTCTTCCATTCCAAACCCCTGGAGTAGATGTTCGCTTGAGGCAGCGTTAGGCGATGCCTCAATGACAACAGGTACTACGTGAGGTGGTTGTGGATGACCTCCGGCACTTCGGTCAGGGCGGATACGGTGTACAGCACATGATGCGGCTTGACGTTGATTTCAACGAGGTTGTATTCCCATTCCAGCTTTTGTTCGATATAGATGCAGTTGATGCCGGCCGACAGGGCAGGCATAACATCGGTACGCAACGAATTGCCGATCATCCAGGTGCAATGGCGATCGAAATGCTTCAGCGTGAGAATGTTCTCAAGCGCTTCTACGTTTTTGTGCTGGCGAATATAGATACGATCGTCAAAATAATCGGCAAGCTTCATCTGCTCAATCTTGCGCTGCTGGATCCGAGCTTCCCCGCCGGTATACAGATACAGGTGATGGCCTTCGCCGCGAAGCCGCTCCAGCGTTTCGACCATCCCGGGATAAGCCTCAACTTCCTGTTCATACACGCTCATTCCGAGCGAGAACAGCTGCTTCTCTTCTTCCGCGTTCAACTCGCGTCCGTATTGTTCGCTGAAGAAGCGGTAGGTGGCAATGAGCGACTCAGGAAAGTTCACGCTGGCGAAGCCCACCTTGTTCACGCCGGCCACATCGATTTCGATCTGCTTGGCGCGAACCAGTTCGGTGGTAAGCCCGTACGGCTCAAACCAGGCGGTCATCTGCTCGAAATATTCTCCCAGAACAAGCTCGAAATATTTATTGCAATGAATCAATGTATCATCCAAATCAAAGATAAGATGCTGCGATTGTTGGTTCATAAGTGATCTCCTTCTCGGTGCAGGAAAATATAAAATTGCTTCATCCTCTTATCGGTGACAGGCCCAGCACACCACCTTTTAGGACAGACGAATATAATTCTCCAGGAACATCTGCAGCTCTGACGCGCCGTCCGGCCGCAGGCTGAATCGTTCGTTATTCTCGGATTTCAGATGGGATCGAAGCAGTCCTGCCGCTCTTAGAATCATCAGATGGTGCATCAGCGTTTCGTAGGGCTGTCCAAGCTCGACCGCCATCTCCGATACGGCCTTCGGCTCATCGGCGATATAGCGCAGCAGCTTCAGCCGCTCCGGATCCGCCAGCGCTTCGGTCATGCGCAGCAGCACGACAGGCGGCTCATCCTCGTCTTCTTCGGGAATATCAATCGGATACTGGAGCAGAATCAGATTGTCATAGAAGCAGTATGTGTTGATCGGCCGAAAGTGAGTGCCTGGAAACAGCGTAACGTTTGTCTGCGGCACGTGATCGAGAATGACACCGCTGGAGGCATATTCGATCAAGTTTTCCGGATCCATCTTCGTCAAGAGCAGCTGCTTCTCTTCGGCATCCTCTTGCAGCAGGGGGCGAAGATCGCTCTCTACTTCGGCAAAATAATGCTCGTGCCACAGCTTTAATAGCGGTGTATAGCTTGTGCGAATTCGGTTCGTTTCATCCGCCGTCAGCCAGGAAATATGCTCGGCGAGCAGGCGATGCAGCTCATCGGAGGATGAGGTTTCCAGCCAGTGCAGAAAGTCCGGAATCTCATCATGCTCTCCTCTCAGCATAACGATGGCGTACAGCACATCATAATCGGCCAGCGGCCAGAAGCGCGCTTCGCCCATTTGCACGCGCACCGGCTGGGGCAGACAGGCATCCATTCGCGTAATGAGCTGTTTGCCAATGTCCAGATTGTCCGTCCACTTCCTTGTTGCATATACCATAAAGCTGCTGACCAGCTCGTATACTGTGGATACATCGATATGAACTTTATATGTCATGAATAAGTACCCTCCCAAGTGATGGCATTGTAATTATTATGGCTTGTATCGAATGGGGTTGTCCACTATAATGTTCATTTGGCTGTTTGATTATTTGCTTTTATGACAGAGGGGGAAGCGTGGTTCGTGACACAAGCTGGACATACCCGGCAGGGGAACATTCATTATTTTATACTTATAGGGGTTGTGATTGCTGCAGGTCTAAGTCAAGGCCTGCTGCTTCCGGTCCTGGCCATATTTCTGGAGCGGATGGGCATATCGTCCACGATGAACGGACTGAACGCGGCGGCGCTGTATGTCGGCTCCTTCGCCATGACGCTGGTGGCCGAGCGGGTGCTCGGCTGGGTAGGTTTCAAGAAACTGATTGCCGCCGGTCTTGTGCTGGTGATGCTCTCGCTGCTTGCTTTTCCGTTAATCCCAAGCGTTGCGCTATGGTTCGTGCTGCGCTTGCTGGTTGGTATCGGGGACAGCGCGCTGCATTATGCGTCACAGCTGTGGATTCTGATGATGTCAACGCCGGAGAACCGCGGGCGAAGCATATCGTTCTACGGCATGTCCTACGGGATCGGATTCAGCATCGGTCCGCTTGGCATCTCCCTGCTGAAATACGGGGAGGCCGTACCGTTTATTATTTTGGCAGTTCTGTTCTTGCTGCTGCTGGTTGTGGTGCTGTTTAAGCTGCCGGATCTGAAGCCGGAGCGGAGCCAGGGCACGGAGACGGCCGGAGGAGGAAGATACCGCACCAGCTATCGGCTGGCCTGGTATGCGTTAATTCCGGCGTTTCTGTATGGATATATGGAGTCGGGCATTAACAGCAGTTTCCCGGTATATGGCCTGCGCACCGGGTTTACGGTAGAGCAGATCGCGGCGCTGCTGCCTTTTGTCGGCATTGGCGGATTGCTGCTGCAGCTTCCGCTCGGCATGTGGAGCGACCGGTTCGGCCGCAAACGGGTGCTGACGTTCGCCGGTATTACCGGGGGACTCTGCTTCCTGCTTATACCGCTGGCGGGCACGAGTTTTTGGATGACGCTGGTTCTGCTGACGATCGCCGGCGGATTCGTCGGTTCCTTCTTCTCGCTCGGACTTGCCTATGCGGCAGATATTTTGCCGCGCACGCTGCTGCCTGCAGCCAATGTGGTGGCTTCGTTTCACTTCAATGCCGGCAGTATCGCCGGACCGAACGCAGGCGGGGCGATCCTCGGGACCGGCTGGAATGGCGGCATGTTTGTACTTCTTGGCGGACTATACATTTTATTCGCATGTACCGGCATATTATTTAAGGTAAAGAAATCAACCGCGGATCAAGAATCGCTATAGAGTCTCTTGTCGGCTGCATCTACTGGTATATCAAGAGGGCACGGCACCGAAGGGAACGTGTGTTCTCATGGAATTTGCCGCCGCTTTCTTCTAAACTAGAGAGTAGGAATATGCACTTGACGGGAGAGACGAATAGATGATCAAAGTGGAACGGCTTAAGAAGACAGTTGGACCTGATAGAACCCCTGTGCTCAAAGATATCAGCTTCCAGATGGAAACCGGGGAAATGATCGGATTGATCGGTGCCAGCGGAAGCGGGAAAAGTCTGATGATGGGCTGCCTCGCGATGAAGGAACGATGGGACGGCGGCAAATTGCTCATTGACGGAGAAGATATGATGAATCCCTCGGGGAAACGGACAATCAAGAGGGAGTGGGCATATCTCGAGCAGAATCCGACGCTCAATGTGAACCGGACCGCGCTGAAGAACGTACTGATCGGACAAGCGAGTCAGACGCCATGGTGGCGGATGGTGACCGGCATGGTCCGTTCCGATGATTATATGGGAGCGATGGATACGATTGAGCATCTGGGGCTGCTTGACAAAGCGCATCGCAAGGCCGGAGAGCTGAGCGGGGGAGAGAAGCAGCGCATCGCGATTGCCCGTGCCCTTGTGCATGGCGCGAAGGTCATTCTGGCTGATGAGCCGGTGATGGGACTTGATCCGGGCTCTGCCGAGCATGTTCTGAAGACGTTGAAATCGCTATGCGAGGAGGAACGTTTGACGGTCATCACGGTCATTCCGATCGAGCTGGCCGAGAAATTCTGCACCCGTATCATCGGGCTGGCCGATGGTCAAATTGTGGTGGATGTCACCGGCAGAAGGCTGACACATGGCGAGAAAGCCAGGCTGTAAAACCATAGTCGCCCACAATGGCGCTTATAATAGAAATGAGTTGATAAGGATTGAGACACAAAATAGTGCAGGCTCTGTCTTCTTTGCTGCTCGTCATCATGCTGAGCGGCTGCTCCTTCATTGAGGACCCGATATCCTTGATTAAAACGCCGGATTTGCCTGCGGACAAAGCTTCGCTTAACGGGGTGATCCAGTCTCAGCTTCCAACAGGGGCATCGATTCTGAGGCCGCGCAGCGATACGGACAGCAGTCAGATCCGGATCGAGGATCTGAACAATGACGGCATTCTTGAGGCGGTGGTCTTCTACCAGACGCCGGATGAAGAGATTCAGGTGCACGGTATGATTTTGCAGCAGCAGGGCGACACCTGGGTAAAGAAGCTGAATTTTGACGGGGAAGGGACCGTACTGGAATCATTCGATTTCGTGGACCTGACCAACGACGGCAATTATGAGATTGTGGCCGGTTTCTCGCGCGGGGACAGGGAACTGCAAAACGGGCTGATCGTCTATCAGTTTACAGGCGATGCGCTGGAGAAGCTGGTTCCTCTTCCTTATACGCACTTTGAGATCGGAGATATGAACGGAGACGGCGCCAACGATCTTACGGTTGTATCCCTCCAGAAGAACGAACTGTCCTATATTGTGACGTATCAATATAACATCTTCGATAAGACGTTTAGTGAAATCGACCGGCTGGACCTTGGGTCCAACGTGGAGAGTTATTACAATATTGTCGCAGGAGAAGTGGCGGAGGATAAAGAAGGGATTATACTGGATACGCTCGTATCCTCGAATGATTCCTTTACCAAGCTGATCATTATGGAGGACAACAAGTTTATCGATGTCATTAAGGATGACTCGATGACCTATAAGCCGTTTCCGATCGATAGCGAGGATATTAACGGCGATGGCATTCTGGAGATCGGGGTGCCGGAGACGCCGGTCGGATGGGAAAGCAGGCTGTATGAGGAAATTCCGTATTTCACTACGTATTATCAGTGGGACGGGGAGCTGTCCGAGGAAGGCAAAAAAGGCACATTGAACTTCGTGCTGCAGCGTTATCATGATATCAACAACCGTTTCTATTTGAATTTTCCGGAGGAGCTCTACAACCAGATTACGATCACGCCGGAATCCAACAAGGAAAGTTATTTGAACTTTGTTAAGACGGAGACGGGGGAGTCGGTCGCGGAAATTCAATTCTTCAACATGACCCAGTGGGCTGAAGCAGATCCGGGCTGGAACGTGCTGATCAGAGATAAGAACCGGGTCATTGCCTACCGCAGCCACGGGGATTTGAAGTTTACCAAAAAAGAGAATAAGCCAAGCAACAATGTGGCTCCTATCGAAAGAAAGGGGAACTAAATCTTGAGTAAAGTGCTCATCCTTGAAGACGAAGAATCGATTCGCAGTTTTATAGTCATCAATCTGAAGCGCAACGGCTTTGATGTGCTGGAGACCGGCAACGGCAACGAAGCGCTGTCGATGCTGCAGTCAACGCCGGATATCGACATTGCACTCCTGGACGTTATGGTGCCGGGCATTGACGGATTTGAAGTGTGCCGCAGAATTCGGGAAACGAACGAACGGCTCGGCATCATCTTCTTGACCGCCAAGGTGCAGGAGCAGGATAAAGTCTATGCGCTGTCCGTCGGCGCTGACGACCATGTCAGCAAGCCGTTCAGCCCGACCGAGCTGATCGCGCGCATCCAGTCGCTGCTGCGCCGGGTCAATGTGCAGCGGGCCGGAGCCGCGAAAGTATCCTTCCAGTCCGGACCGTTCTCGCTGGATCTGATCACCAAGCAGTTCAAGAAGAACGGGAAGCTGATCGAGCTGACGCCAACCGAGTTTTCGCTCGTTCAGTTCTTTTTCGAGAAAGAAAATACGCCGCTTAGCCGGGATGTGCTGCTCGACCATGTGTGGGGCAAGGAATATATGGGCGATCCCAAAATTGTGGATGTGAACATCCGACGGTTGCGTCAAAAAATCGAAGAAAATCCTTCCGAGCCGGAATTTCTCCAGACGGTATGGGGACACGGCTATAAATGGAAGGGTCAGGGACAATGATCAAAAAAGGCATAAAGCGGCAGATTGTGCTGCACTATTTTCTGGTAGTGTTTATGGCGCTGCTGCTGGTTGAGATTATCTTTCTCATCGCGATACGAACATACTATTATGATACGGTATACAATCATATCCAAAACCATATTCGGCTGGCCAACGACTTCTATCAGCCGTTCCGGCTGCCGAATTCGGATAACGTGAATCAGCTGGGAGAAATGCTGAGACATTTCGATCTGGATAATACCGAGCTTCAAATCGTGAATACATCCGGCCGGGTGCTGACCACCTCGACCGGCTTTGACACTCAGCAGACGATTGCGTCCAGTGATTTCACCCAGGCGCTGGCAGGGGACACCAGCCGGTGGGTGGGGCGAGATCCGGGTACGGGGCAGATCGTGATGGCGGTGTCCCAGCTCGTTCAGGGCGGGGAGGATCAATATGTGCTTCGCTATGTCACCTCGCTGGAGAAAATGAACAACAAGCTGATGAACATCACGCTGTTTGCGATCAGCATCGGTGCGGCAGTACTGGCCACGGTGCTGGCTTTCAGCATCGGTCTGGCGAATTCGATTGTGAAGCCGATCAACAATATAACGACCGTCTCCGCCCAGATGGCGAAGGGGAAATTCGATGTTCGCATCAAGGGCGATTATCGCTATGAACTGGGAGAACTCTCCTCGACGCTGAACTATATGGCACAGGAAATCGTGCGAAGCAATCAGGTGAAGGATGACTTTATCTCATCGATCTCCCACGAGCTTAGAACCCCGCTCACAAGTATTAAAGGGTGGAGCGAGACGTTGAATGTGGGCGGCTACGACCCAGAGGAAACGAAGCTGGGGATGCAGATCATCACGAAGGAAACGGACCGGCTGATCGGTCTTGTGGAGGAGCTGCTGGACTTCGCGAAGCTGCAGCAGAACGAGATGAAGCTTGTCATGAGCAGCGTCAATCTCAAGGAGCTGCTGCAGGAGATTATACTGAACCTGTGGGCCAAGGCCGAGCAGAAAGGGGTCAAAATATTGCTCGAATCGGAGGAAAAGCCGGTCATACACGGCGACGCCAACCGGTTGAAGCAGATTTTCCTCAATATCGTCGACAATGCGGTCAAATTCTCCCACGAGAACGGCGTCATCACGCTATCCTTCACGATGGAGGAGAAGTTTGTGACCGTGACGGTGCGCGACCAAGGCATTGGCATCTCCGAGGAGCATCTCCGGCGCGTGAAGGATCGCTTCTTCCAGGTCAATCCGCTTAATGGCGGTACAGGGCTGGGACTGGCGATTACACAGCAGCTGGTGGAGCTCCACCACGGCTCGATGGAGATGGAGAGCGTCCTCGGCGAAGGAACCTCGGTGATGGTTCGCCTGCCGCTGCCGGAGGGTGAACCTCCCGGGGCGCAGAGCGAAGATGCTGAATTCGGGGCAGAGGCCATGAATCCGCATCATCCGCTCGCGTGAACAACAATAGCATAAGCTCTCCCATCATGAGAAAAAGGGGCATCCCAGGCTGACACAACACCTTGGGATGCCCCTTTCGTATTCATTTGAATCAAGAAGAAGATACGTTGGCGCGAAGCCGTCCTTTCTCGTAAACATCCTGCAGCAGACGCGCAGGCTGTGTACGCACGGTCGGTTTCGGCAGTACGGTCTCGTATGGACCAACCACGACAACATGGCCGGGTGATCCCTGCACAACCGCACCATCCTTGATCACAGCGCCTTCGCCGATAATGGCATGCTCGATGTGAGCAGCCTTGCCGATTTTGGCGTTTGGCATAACGACGCTGTCCTTCACCAAGGAATATTTGCCGATCTCGGCACCGCAGAAGATGACCGAGCTTTTGGCTTTGCCTTCAAAGGTGCATTGATCGTGGATGAGGCAGTCGGCATAATCCGTCATTCTGGCGCGGGCCGCCGTCGCTCTGGTCAGCCATGGACGTGTGAACATCGGCCAATCCTGACGTTCCAGCACAAGCTCACGTCCTCTCAGGACGTCCATGTGGGCCTCCCACAAGCTCTGAACGGTACCGACATCACGCCAGTAGCCCTGGAAGCGGTAGGCGAGAAGAGGCTCGTTGCCCGCCAGCATTTTCGGAATGACATCCTTCCCGAAATCATGGCTGGACTGCGGATCTTGCGCATCCTCCATCAAATATCGCTTCAAGTAATCCCACCGGAACAAGTATATGCCCATCGAGGCAAGGTTGCTCTTCGGCTCTGCCGGCTTCTCGGCGAATTCTGTAATCGTCAGGGAATCATCCACACTCATGACACCGAATCGGCTCGCATCCTCCCATGGCACTTCCATCACCGAAATGGTGGCCGATGCCCCGCTGTTCTTATGATTATCAAGCATCTGCCTGTAATCCATATGGTAAATGTGATCTCCGGACAACACGAGCACATGCTCCGGATTCTGTTCATCGATATATTTCATATTTTTATAAATAGCATCTGCCGTACCAAGATATTCCTTCTGGTCTGTGTCATACGAAGGCAGCAGTGAAATCCCGTCTCTGCCGCTGCGTGTCAGACCCCAAGGATCGCCTTCCCCGATATGTCTGTGCAGTGAATCTGCCTCATATTGAGTTAATACTCCCACCGTGTCAATGCCGGAATTCACGCAATTGCTGAGAGGAAAATCGATAATCCGGTAATGCCCGCCGAAAGGTACAGCAGGTTTTGCCAGCTTAGAGGTCAGAGGTGCCAATCTCTTGCCTTCACCTCCGGCCAGAAGCATAGCGATGCAGTCTTTTCTCTTCATCACGTTTCCCTCCCAATTTTTTTCAACGTTGATACTTACATAACCGACATGCTCGGGGTTTGAAACGATTATATTGAAATATTGAAATGAAAATTTACACTGCTGTATTGGTGTTTCGTGAGATGGGAAGCAAAAGATGTTTTGTTATTTTCAAGCTGGTTAAAATGGGTTAATAGCATTAATAACTGTAATTTTATGCCGAAGCAGGTGATAAGTATTGAATGCTCAAGAAGTCAGGGAAGGAAGCATAACTCCTGAACAAGTGTACTTATTCCATGAAGGAACTTCATTTCACAGCTATCGATGGATGGGCGCACACCCTGCAAGGGAAAACGGAGAAGAGGGAGTACGCTTTACCGTCTGGGCCCCCTGCGCAAGGCAGGTCGGGGTCGCAGGGGACTGGAACGGTTGGGACGGCTCGCAAGACACGTTATATAGGATGCCCCAATCCGGGATCTGGAGTCGTTTTTTTCCGGGGCTTCAGGCTGGGAATTTGTACAAATATCACATCACCGACCAGCATGGGGCGTCCTTCCTGAAGGCAGATCCGTATGCTTTTCACGCCGAAGTGAGACCGAATACCGCGTCTGTCGTGACAGATCTAAGCGGGTACAACTGGAACGATGCCGCGTGGCGGCGCAAGCGAAGAGCTCCTTATGCCAAACCGATGAACATCTACGAGCTGCATGTCGGCACATGGCGTCAGAAGGCGGACGGCTCCTTTTATACATATCGTGAGCTGGCTGATTTGCTGGTGCCTTATGTGCTGGAGATGAATTACACCCATGTAGAATTGATGCCGCTTGCCGAGCATCCTTACGATCTGTCCTGGGGCTATCAGGAAACCGGTCTGTATGCCGTGACAAGCCGCTATGGCAGCCCGCATGACTTCATGTATCTGGTCGACCGTCTCCATCAAGTCGGCATCGGGGTGATTCTGGACTGGGTGCCTGCCCACTTTGCCAAGGATGCGCACGGACTCCGCTTGTTTGATGGTTCGCCGCTGTATGAATACGCAGATCCGTTAAAGGCAGAAAAGCCGGGCTGGGGAACGCTTTCTTTTGATTATTCCAAGCCTGAAGTGGTCTCATTCCTCGTCTCAAACGCCATATTCTGGATGGAAATGTATCATATTGACGGTCTGCGGGTGGATGCGGTAACGAGCATGATCCGGCTTGATTTTGAGAAAAGAGAAGAACAGTACAGCCGAAACGCGCAGGGAGGTCTTGACAATACGGAAGCGGTCGCCTTTCTGCAAACGTTGAACAAAACGGTGTTTCATTATTACCCGAACTCCTTGATGATGGCCGAGGAATCGAGCGCCTGGCCCGGCGTGACGGCTCCGTCGCATGAGGGCGGTCTGGGCTTCAACTACAAATGGAACATGGGCTGGATGAACGATACGCTGAAGTATATGGAGCTTGATTTCGGGGCCCGGCATGAGAAGCATCACCTGCTGACGTTCCCGATGTGTTACGCCTACTCGGAAAATTTCGCGCTTCCGCTGTCCCATGATGAGGTCGTTCACGGCAAACGCTCGCTCTTGAACAAGATGCCCGGCACCTATGAGCAGAAATTTGCCGGATTACGTCTGCTGCTTGGGTACCAGATTACGCAGCCAGGCAAAAAGCTGACCTTCATGGGCGCTGAATTCGGTCAGTTCATCGAGTGGAAGGACCAGGATCAGCTGGATTGGTTTCTGCTCGATTATGACAGCCATCGCCGGCAGCTTGCCTATACCGCGGCGCTGAATAAGCTGTATCAGCAGGAGCGCGCCTTATGGGAGCTGGATCACAGCTGGGAAGGCTTCCAGTGGATCAACGCAGATAATGCGGAGCAGGGCGTGATTATATATATGAGGAAAGGGAAACGAGCCGGTGACACGCTGATTGTGGTCATCAATTTCCAGCCGCATGCTTATGAGCGGTACCGGATTGGCATGCCGCGCACAGGGGAATATGTCGAGGTGCTGAATTCCGATCACCACGATTATGGCGGGGAAGGGATGCTGAACCCGAAACCGCTGCATACAGAGAAGCTGTCATGGCACGATCAGCCATGCAGCGTGGAAATTGCACTTCCGCCGCTTAGCATTGTCATGCTGAAGAAGAAGAGCCCGCAGCGGCGCAGCAGCGCTAAACGGTCTGCGGCACGTCAAGCTTCATCACAGACAGAGAAAATTAAACGACTGTAATCCAATGAAATGGACGGAGGGAGAAGAGAGCATGTCTGAATCCAAAGATAATATGAAGGTGTTGTTTGCCGCTTCGGAGTGTGTGCCGTTTATTAAAACGGGCGGTCTGGCCGATGTGATCGGCGCACTGCCCAAAGCGCTCCAGGAAGCTGGGGTGGACGTCAGCGTTATCGTGCCGAAGTACCGGGGAATTCCGGAGGAATATCGAAGCCAAATGGAGTTTATTGGCGAGACCAAGGTGCAGGTCGGCTGGAGACAGCAGTACTGCGGAGTCAGCCGGATCATTTGGGAAGGGGTGCCGGTCTATTTTGTAGACAATGAATATTACTTCGGGCGAGATGGTATCTATGGCTACATGGATGACGGCGAACGATTCTCCTTCCTGAACCGGGCGATTCTGGACCTGCTGCCGGTTATCGGCCTGAAGCCGGATGTGCTGCATTGTCATGATTGGCATACGGCTATGATTCCGCTGCTGCTGCATGATGGATACCGCCATGATCCTTATTATGCTGAGATTAAAACCGTATTTACGATACATAACCTTCTGTATCAGGGGGTTTATCCGTACGAGGTGCTTGTGGACCTGCTCGGGATTCACAGCCGCCATTTCCATGCGGAAGGCGTGGAGTATTACGGTAATCTGAACTTTATGAAAGCGGGCATCGTCTACGCCGATCATGTGACAACCGTCAGTCCGACTTATGCACGGGAAATCCAAACCGCCTATTACGGCTACGGCCTCGACGGCCTGCTGTCCGCGCAGGGCGAAAGGCTGAGCGGGATTGTGAACGGTATTGATACGAAGAGCTATAATCCGAACCGTGATCCGCATATTGCCGTGAAGTACCGGAGCAGTCTGGATAAAAAAATGCAGAACAAAATCGAGCTTCAGCAGGAGCTGAATCTGCCGGTCGCTCCCCATGTGCCGATGATGGCGATGGTCTCCCGCCTTGTCGATTCGAAAGGGCTGGAACTGGTCATCCGCGTCCTTGACGAGCTGCTGTATTATGATGACATTCAGTTCGTGGTGCTTGGCACGGGCGATCCTTCGTATGAGCACTGGTTCAGGGAAGCAGCCAATCGGTATCCGAACAAAATGTCCGCCCAAATTCGGTTCAGCGAAGGATTATCCCGTCGCTTCTATGCCGGCAGCGATCTGTTCCTGATGCCTTCCAAATTCGAGCCATGCGGCATCAGTCAATTGATTGCGATGCGTTATGGCAGCGTCCCGATCGTAAGAGAGACGGGCGGCCTGAACGATACGGTGCAGCCGTATAACGAATTTACCGGCGAAGGGAACGGCTTCACGTTTGCCGCGTACAACGCGCATGACATGATGTATACGATCCGCCGTGCCGCCTCGTTCTACCGCCAGCCGGAGCATTGGCGGAAAGTAAGCAAAAACGCGATGAACGGCGATTACAGCTGGCTCGTATCGGCGGGGCAGTATGTGGATATTTACCGCCGTGTACACAGCATATCGTGACAGAAGGGACAATGGGACTTAAGCGATAATACAGCGATTGTCCTCTAAACGATAAGAATAACGCCCCGGTGACTCCTGCTCAGGCAGAAATCATCGGGGCGTGCTTCGTCAAGAAAGGTCTGAAGATTACTTTTGGGAAGTCTCAGTTCATTTAATTTTTGTACCTATACACAGCTGTGAAGGGGAATCAGCTGGACTTCAGCTTGCGGCAAAGGATGCGATATCCGTATGGCTCCAGTTCAATGTGCATCGTGCCGTCCACAGGCTTGACCGGCTCATCCAGGAGAGCATCATACCAATCGGTCGTTACAATGGGATGGGACAAGGTGCGCTTCTCTTCGCTGTTGTTCATCCAGATAATGAAGTGATACTGGTCATCCGCCCGCTCATAGACGATGGATGGATCGTTCCGGTTCGCCTGGAGGAAGCGGAAGCGGCCTTGACGCAGCGCCGGGAAGTTCTTGCGCAGGCTGATCATCATCCGGTAAAAATCGTACAGATCCAGATCCTGCTTCTCCGGGTCCCACTCCATGCACTGTCTGCAGTCCGGATCGCCATCGCCCGACAGCCCGACTTCATCGCCGTAGAATATACACGGCGTGCCCATAAAGGTGAACAGGAACACCACCGACAGCTTCATCCGCCGCTTGTCCTCGCCAAGCCGGGTGAGCAGCCTTGGGGTGTCATGGCTGCACAGCAGGTTAAATACGACTTCATTCGTCTGCTGCGGATAACGCATCAGCAGCCCGCCGATCTGATTGGCGAAGGCCAGTCCGTCCATATTGCCATTGAAGAATTCGAGCACCTTGTCGGCGAACGGATAGTTCATGACCGAATCGAATTGGTCGCCGAGCAGCCAGTTCAGGGAGTCGGACCACACTTCGCCCACGATGTAGGCGTCGGGGTTGGCGCTCTTGACAATTTGCCGAAACTCCCGCCAGAAATGATGATCAATCTCGTTGGCAACATCGAGCCGCCAGCCGTCCAGCTTGATCTCCTTGATCCAATATTCCGCTACGTCCAGCAGGTACTCCTTCACTTCCGGATTGGCCGTATTAAATTTGGGCATATTGCCAAAGAAGCCGAACGTATCATAGGTAGGGATGCCATCCTTCACTTCACAAGGGAATTTGTTCACATGAAACCAGTCCGCATATTTGGATTGTTCCCCATGCTTCAGCACATCCTGGAACGGAGGGAACTGTTCGCTGCAGTGATTGAACACCGCATCAAGCATGACCCGTATGCCTCTTTCATGGCAAGCGTCGACCACCTGCTTCAGCAGCTCATTGTCGCCGAAATGTGGGTCAACCTGTTTGTAATCAACGGTGTCGTATTTATGGTTGGACGGAGAGCGGAAGAGAGGCGTGAAGTATATCGCGTTGATGCCAAGCTCCACCAGATCGTCAAGATGATCAAGCACCCCTTGCAGATCGCCTCCGAAATAGTTGTCGACTGCAGGCTGCCCGCCCCATTCCTCCGTGCCTGGCGGATCGTTGTCAGGATCGCCATTGGCGAAACGCTCGGTCATAATCTGGTAGAATACCGCTTCCTTGGCCCACTCCGGCACCTTGAATACATCAATTTCATGTATGTAGGGGAACTCGAAGTAACCGGCCGGAGGATGCGGATAATCCCATGTGATGCCGCTGTCGACCATATATACGGTATCCTTGCCATCATGGATGCGGAAGCCGTAGGATAACCGTTTGTATTTGGGGCGAACGGCGCACTCCCAATAATCAAACATTTCATCAGAGGCGGCTTTCTCCATCGTAATCTCGAAGTAGGTTCGCTCCCAATCATACTTGTCACCGGTCATGGCAACCACGGAGTCCACGTCGTTCTTCCTGGTACGGACCCGCAGATGAATGGTAGCGGGATCATAGGCATAGGCCCATTTATCTCTAGGAACATGATATAGCGCTTCAAGCAGCATGGCTTGCACCTCCTGATGTGTTGCAGGACTTTGCAAAATCCTGATTTGACTATTAAATAACCGAGCGACCGGATTAAGAATCAGAGGAACGAATAACTTGACTAGCTCAGCTATTTCGTAAGGCGTGCTGCAACTCTTCTAGACGAGACGCGCTGCTGCTCTCCATAAGATGAAACGGACCGGAGCGGAATATGCACTCCCCAAAAAATGTACTTTTTATGAAAGATTATGAAAAGTGAGCGACTTACATTGCATAATCATGCATCCTGTTTTATAATAGCCCAGTTGTGATTTTTAGGTAAGGATCATGTTAAGTCCTGATGCAATATATTTTAAGAGGAGAAGGTAGCACATATGAGAAACAAACTGACAATAGGGCTGACCTTGTTCATGGCCGTGCTGCTGATGATGGGCAGTATCGTCCAAGCGGAGGGTGAGAAGAAAACGATCATCCTTGGAACAAGCGCAGACTATGCACCCTACGAATTTCATAAAGAGATTGACGGTGTCGATACGATTGTAGGCTTTGACATCGAAATTGCGAAGGAAATTGCCAAGGACCTTGGTGCAGAGCTGATTATCAAGGACACGTCCTTTGACGCGCTGCTTCCGGAGCTGACAAGCGGCCGGGTGGATTTTGTCATCTCGGGGATGAACCCGACCGAAGAGCGAAGAAGAAGCATCGACTTCTCCGACCCGTATTATGCCGCTGAGCAATCGGTCATCGTCCGCAAAGGCGAGGAGCATCTGTACAACACGATGGAAGGACTGGAAGGGGCGCGCATCGGTGTGCAGAAGTCCTCGATCCAGGAGAACATCGCCAAGGGGATTCCCGGGGCGAACGTCGTGGCGCTGGATAAAATTCCGGATCTGCTGCTGCAGCTGGAATCGGGCCGGGTGGATGCGGTTCTAGCCGAGTATCCGATTGCCAGAACGAATATGAACGAAGAAACGATGGTCATCACGGACGCCAAGCCGACGGCCGAGAATGATGAATATGCGATCGGTGTCCGCAAAGGCAACCATGAGCTGCTCAGCAGCATCAATCAGACACTGGAACGGCTGAAGAAAGACAACCTCATTGAGAAATTTGTCGATGAGGCCAGTGACCTCGCGGCCGGACGGACCAAGGACAGTCTGAATATGTTCGAGTTCTTCTGGAAATACCGCGACTATTATATGAAGGGTATTCAGTTCACATTGCTGATCTCTGCACTCGGCGTTGTGTTCGGTTTCATCCTCGGGCTGTTCATCGCCCTGATGCGCATGTCGAAGGTGAAAGTCGTGAAGCTGCTTGCGACTACCTATATAGAAGTTGTGCGCGGCACACCGCTGCTGGTGCAGCTGTTCATTATCCATTACAGCCTATCGGCATTCAACATTACCTTTACGCCAATCCAGTCCGGTATCCTTACCCTGTCCTTGAACAGTGCCGCCTATCTCGCGGAAATCTTCCGGGCAGGTATTCAGGGCGTAGACCGCGGTCAGCTGGAAGCGGCCCGCTCGCTCGGCATGACGAAACGGCAGGCGATGCGCCATATTGTACTGCCGCAGGCGATCAAGGGCATACTGCCGGCAATCGGCAACGAATTTGTTGTCATCATTAAGGAATCTTCGATTGTATCCTTTATCGGGGTATATGACATTATGTATCAGGCCCAGATCCTGCGCGGTTCGACCTTTGCGCCTCTAAATCCGCTGCTGGTGGCCGCTATGATCTACTTTATTCTGACATTCGTGCTTTCGAAGCTGCTCGGTGTCTGGGAAAGGAAGTTGAGCGCAAGTGATAACCGTTAAAAATCTCCATAAATCGTTTGGCAAGCTGGATATTTTGAAAGGGATCGATGTTGAAATCGCCCAGGGGGAAGTTGTCGTTGTGATCGGTCCGAGCGGTTCGGGAAAAAGTACGTTTCTGCGCTGCCTGAACCTGCTTGAGCAGCCGACGAGCGGGGAGATTATGTTCGAAGGCGAGCTGATTACCGCCAAAAATCACAACATCAATGCGACGCGCGAGAAAATGGGCATGGTGTTTCAGCAGTTCAATCTGTTCCCGCATAAAAGCGTGCTGGACAACATTACGCTGGCGCCGATGCAGGTGAAGGGCACGAGCCGCCAGGACGCGGTCGTGATTGCCGAGGATCTGCTGAAACGGGTAGGCCTTCTGGACAAGAAGGACGCCTATCCATCGCAGCTGTCCGGTGGACAGAAGCAGCGGATTGCGATTGCGCGTGCGCTGGCGATGCAGCCGCATGTCATGCTGTTCGATGAGCCTACATCAGCACTGGATCCGGAAATGGTGGGCGAGGTGCTTGAGGTTATGAAGAAGCTGGCTGAGGGCGGGATGACGATGGTGATCGTCACGCATGAAATGGGCTTTGCGCGCGAGGTTGGCGATCGCATCCTGTTTATGGATGGTGGCAAAATCGTCGAAGAAGGCGAGCCGGAGGCATTGTTCGGCCAGCCGCAACATCCGCGGACGCAGGAGTTTTTGAGCAAGGTGCTGTAAGGAAACAGTAATTCGTGAAGCATGCCCGGATGGCGGTATATGAGCTGGAAAGTCAGCTGATATACCGCTTTTATGTTATTGGCTTCATTCCTGTCATTGGCAGGAGGTTGTTGGTTTATGTCGAATTAGAGTGGTGTAAGTATCTGTGCGTGCAAGTTGTAGGTAAGCGCGAGGTGGGGATTGAAACGGCTAGGAGCGGGCAAGTACGAAGGGGCCACGCTACGACGAATACATAACCGAAGGGCGGCTGGAAACATGGAGCAACAAAGGCTTGTACTGCTTGAAGCGGGAAAACTGCAGTGGATGCGTAAGCCATTGCCTGAGCTTTCGAAGGACGAGGTGCTCGTTAAAACGATGGCCGGGTCCATCAGCATCGGAGCGGAAATCGCACAATATCGGGGGCATCATGCCGTGGATTCGCAATCCAGCTATCCGAAAGAGACGGGATATGAAAGCTACGGTGAAGTGATCGCGGTTGGCGAAGCGGTCCGTTCGCTAAACGTTGGCGACCGCGTCGTCGCCTTCTACGGCCATAAAGATTATGAAAGGGTGAAGGAGCACAAAGCCATCCGCGTGCCGCCAGGCATTGAGGCTGCCGATGCATTGCTCGTCATATTGTCGTGCGACGCCGCCAAGGGCGTGCTGAAACTTCAGCCTAAAGAGAATGATCGCGTGCTGATTACCGGCATGGGAACGATGGGGCTATTAACCCTTCATTTCCTGAAGGCATATCAGAATGTCCGGCATGTCGATGTCCTGGAGCCGAATCGTTCCAGAGGAAGGATGGCGGCTCGATTGGGGGCGTCCAATGTGTTCCATGATCCGGAGGAATGTCTTGCGGATCGGTATGATTATGGCTTCGAATGTTCGGCCTACAACCGCGCTTTTGCCACGCTGCAGCGAGCGTTGGTGAAGGAGGGGCATATTTGTATTCTGTCCGACGGAAATCGAGATGAATTTGTGTTGCAGCCGGCGTTTTATGAGAAGGAGCTGCGAATTGTCGGTTCAAGTGATGGCTGGGATTATCAAAAGCATGCCGAGTGGTATTTTGCCAATTTCAAGTTGCATGATTCCACGCTGCGTGACCTGTATGAAATGAAAATCAGCAGCCAGCAGCTTATTCCGTGTTTTGAAGCGCTGGGCAATGGAACCCAGCATCCGTTAAAGGTGCTGGTAGAGTATTGATCGGCCGTTCCGCAGCTACGCTTATTGGCTTCCTTTCATGAAGCCGTCTTTATGATGGTCGATCATGAACTGGAGAAATTTGATCACTGCTTGAAGCTCTGATTCCGAAAAAGAGTCCATGGATTCGATAAACCGTTGTTCCATCATCTGGTGCAGGATCGCATGGACTTCATAAATGTGCCTTCCCTTCGGGGTCAGGCTGTAGTACACCTCTTTCTTGTTGTCCTTCAATTGACTTCGCTTAATAAATCCTTCCTTAAGCAGATGGGTGCAGATCTTCGTAATGCTGGCCTTGGATAAATTCATCTTCTCTGCAATATTCGTATTGTTGATCGGCTCATGGTTGCCGATGCAGTCCAGGACGTGGACGCTTGTGACGTTGCTTGGATATGAGCTGATCCCATGCTGCCTTGCAAGATCAGCAAACTCCTCAATTTCGACAGCGGAAATGGGATCGGTGATATGTGTGAAATGGAGAAAACGTTCATACAGCAAACGCTTGATTCCTTCAGGTGCGCTCATGGGGCTGGGCTCCTTTTATTAGAAGTAAAGAGCGGAGGGCTCGTCCACTCCGTCTGCTCTTGTATTGTTTGGATGTAAACTAATATATCACAATCAAGTTGAACACTCAATTTCGCTTGCTAAACCTCCTGTGATCATCAAACGGTCCTTTTTTTATAAGACTTTTGAATTACTGGTGCTGTATTCCCACAGATATGACCAACCCGGAAAATGATTTGACACGTGATCATTGACAGTATTATAGTTTACTTATAAACAAAAACAGAGAAGGGACCTAGGACTGGAAAGGGGAAGCCTCGATTATAGGTTGATTCAACGCTGTTTTCATCGACGCTTTTATATAGGGGATCATCCGTTTTATGCCGTCATGATGATTATCTATTTTGTTTACTACGTAACAATGTGATGAAGGAGGGGTCAGGAATGGTTGCAGCCATAACGATAAAGGAACGAAGATCCATTCGGAAATACAATGAGACGCCGGTCGCGCAAGAGCTCGTCATCTCGTTACTGAAGGAGGCGGCGAGCTTATACGAAGCCGAGGGGGCGGCACCTTGCTGGCGCTGCATCTATTACGGGACAGAAGCATCCCGCCTCAGGCTTGCTGAGAGCATGGTCGCTAAAGTGAGGGAAAGCGGTCTTGGCAAACTTATTCCGGCGAAAATGGTCGATATGATCACCAAACAAGCGATGGATGTTCCTGTTCAGCTGATCTTTATTGCGGAGCCGGGGGAGAATGAACGGGCGCGAGATGAACATTATGCCGCGGTATGCAGCATCATGCAGAACCTTCAATTGCTCGGCTGGGAGCAGGGGCTCGGCATGTTCTGGTACACGGATCCAATGGTATATGGCGCGTCTTTTTACAAGGAGATCGGTTTGCAGGACGGGGAAAGGTTGGCTGGCATCTTGAACATGGGTTACTTTGACAAAATACCGAGAGCCCGGAGAAGAACACCCGCGGAGAAGAAATGGACCGAAATCGGCGGGGGAATGAGAGGGTCGGCCGTTCGAGCGAATCAAGCCCGGATCTCCTCGGCAGCGGTACTGGAGGTGTTGAATGAGGCGGTATGGGCGCCGAACGATGGGATGCGAGAGCCGTGGCGCTTTATCTATGTGAGCGAAGGCGATACAGCCGCCGAATGGCGAGCATCTTCCGCAAGCAACGCGGAGGCGTTCCTGGTCGTGGTGGCGAAAGAGGAAGCGGATCTGCACAAACAGGAAGAGGACTACGCAGCCGTGTGCTGCTTGATTCAGAACTTTCAATTGCTGGCCAAGTACAGGCAATGGCCGGTACGGCGCAGCATCCCGGCATGGACATATGATGAGCTGTGGTGCAAGCGGCTGGGAGTATTGCCGCAGGAGCGAATTGTTGCGGTGCTGGAGCTTGGGGGAGAAGGTGAGACGATATCCGGAGCCGAGGCTACTGACTTACGCATCTCCTATCGCTGATCGGTTGACCTTCCCGGGCAACTGCTGCCCATCAAGCGTTGTGCTTCTCAAGCTGCCCCGCTCCTCCATCCGTGTGAAGGACGGAGCGGGTAGTTTCTTTCTGGCAAGCCTAGGAGTGATCGCACGGGATGTGATGATCGGGCTCCAGCCCTTTGACCCGATATCTCATCATTGACGACCCGAAACTTCGAGCGGCGTTTCTGCCGGGCGCTTACCATCAACAACAGGTGGTGGAGGCTTCGGCGTTAATTGTTATGCTGGCCAAGGAAGCGGGGGTAGACACAATCACGATGTCCGGCTTCGATTCGGGGAAATTGAAAGAGGTGTTAAATATTTCGGACCGCTATTTGGATGTCATGCTGATCGCTATTGGTAAAGGCATAAAGGACGGCCATCCGACGGTACGGCACCCTGTAGAGCGGATCATGCATCGGAATGCGATCATGTAATTACAGCAGGGCAAGTGAAAGGAATAACGGTGCGCACAGCCCCTGCATTTCGATGCAGGGGCTTGCCGCCCGGCTCAGTGACGAGGGTTAGTCTTGCTCGTTATCTTGGCTGCTCCTGCCTGCAGCAGGCTCTGCACCGCCAAAAACAGCAGCGCGCCTGGAATCCCGTAATACATGAAACCGAACTGCGAGATTGAAAGGGAAACGGCCAGGCCCCCAATCAAGCCGATCACTGCATACGAGAAAATCATCACAATCGCCTTCTTCACACCGGTCCACCTGGCATATCCTTTCATGCGCTGATCGAGCCATAAGGATACAATGGCGCCAAAGATAAAGAACAGGAAGAAGGCAGGGGGGAACAGAATCGCAAACATACCTCCAAAGGAATAATATGCAACCTCGGCCGCCCTTTCATCCGGCGGCGTGTAACTGTACCATGCCAGCCCGGCACTGGTTAGCACAGATGAAATGGCAGCGGCGCTGATCTTGATCATCGGACGGACGTATAAGCTCATCTCTGCGGCTCCTTTCCATTATGGATCATGATGAGTGGCTGTTTCATTGGGTAGAAGGCGGCTAAGGCCGCTCATTTCTTCTTCGTTAGCCACTGGCCAGCCCCATAGAGTACAGCACCAATTCCTATTAACCAGTATACAGGAATCACGACACGCGGAGTTCCGAATGAAGGCATGAAGTAAAGGCCGGCAACGAACAGACCGAATGCACCCCCGCCAACGAGGAAGGCGATGGCGATTTCCTTCCATTTATGGATCTTGCGAAACGCGGACCAGCGAATGTATGCGAACAGCCCGTAAATAAATAGACAGCCCAGAAGAAGCGAAGCAATGACGCCTACCGCCAAGCTTCCCGTGTGGAACTCATACACCGATTTCCCCAGATTGAAGCCGTAGCCAAGAATGGTCGATAGCAGCCCGGTGGTAAAGAAAAAGATACCGAGAAAGGTAAAGCCGCCGATGGCCACCAGCTTCAACATTTCCTTGGGCAGGGCTGTCGGGAGTTCGCCGACAATTTCCTGGGCATACGCCTTCGGGTCATTGCCGAACACTTCCTCTGCCGTACGGCCATTCTGCTGCGCTTCGAGCAGATGGTCCAGCACCTCCATCAGAATTTCTTCGGTCTCTTGCTCAGACCTATTAAATGAAGTCCGAATGTAGATCAGCAGGCCGGTATAATACTTTTCGTTCTCCTCGTTCAGCAGCTCGCGCTTTCTATTGTTTTCCTCGATCAGATCTTTGGTGTGCATGTGCTCCTCCTCCTTTTTGCATCAGTTCATCGACAGGGCCTTTGAGCGCATCCCAATGCATCCTAAATTGTTGCAGCGCTTCTTCGCCTTTATCTGTCAAAGTGTAATACTTCCGGTTGGGCCCGCTGGGCGATTCTCGCATCTCGCCAACAATCAGCTGTTCCTTCTGCAGACGTAGCAATATCGGATAAATCGAGCCTTCGCTAACCTCGATCCGCATATCCCGGAGTTTCATCGTCAGTTCATAGCCATATATCGTTTCCTTGGATATGACAGCGAGAATGCACCCTTCCAGAATGCCCTTTAATAACTGGCTTCGCACCGACAACTTATTCACCTACCTTGTATAACCATATAGTGGCGAAAATAAAAAGGCACTCTGGCCTTCATCGGGGGCATGAGCCCTCCCAAGTAACTTGCATAACCAGGTAGCTGGTTCGTGAACAGCTACCTTGCATCGCAAAGTAGCTTGTGTCTACTTTAACAAAATGCGGATTGTATTTCAAGTAGGAATATGGATCTCATGTTTATATCAAATAAATTTCCAACATTCGTAAAATTTTAGTTAAAGCCGGGATTTATAAATTTTATGAAAGCCGTACAGTCCCTTAATATTCGCTTGATACACTAAACGCAAAGGGCGACCAGGAGGATGGATGGCATCCATCAAGTCCTGAATGAAATGGAGGAGGGCCGCATGCAAATAACCGTGGTTGGAACTGGCTATGTTGGTTTAGTGACCGGCGTGACCTTCGCAGAGATCGGTCATGAAGTTATTTGTACAGATGTCGACAGCGCGAAAATCATGAAGCTTAGCAGGGGAGAAGTGCCGTTCTACGAGCCTGGACTCCAGCAGCTGATGGTTCGCAACTTACAGAATGGGCGTCTTCGCTTTACCACCGACACGACAGACGCATATCGCTTTCGGGATGTCATCTGTATAGCGGTCGGAACGCCATCCAGGCCGGACGGAGCTGTGGATGTGAGCTACATCGAGCAGGCGGTGCTCGAAGTCGCCAAAGCGATTGAGCAGTACACCGTCATTGTGGTCAAAAGCACCGTGCCGGTCGGAACGAATGAACAGGTGCGAGCGATGGTTCAGCAGCACACAAACTGCCCGTTTGACATCGTATCCAACCCTGAATTTCTGCGGGAAGGCTCGGCGATTCACGATATCTATCACGGGGACCGGATCGTCATTGGTGCGGACAGCGACCGCGCCGCAGACATCGTTACCGAGCTGCACAAGCCGTTTGGAACGCCGGTCTTTCGCACCGATCCTCGAAGCGCGGAGCTGATTAAATACGCCTCGAATGCTTTTCTGGCAACGAAGATCAGCTACATTAACGAGATGGCGAATTTATGCGAGAAGCTGGGGGCCAATGTGGATGCAGTCGCCCATGGAATGGGGCTTGATCGGCGGATCGGTTCACCATTTTTACAGGCGGGCCTTGGTTATGGCGGCTCTTGTTTTCCGAAGGATATCAGAGCGCTGCTGCATATGGCAGAGTCTGCGCAGTCCGAGCTGCAGCTGCTGCGGGCTGTAAGTATAGTGAATGAGCAGCGCCCATATGTGGTGCTGGATAAATTGAAACAGCGATTCTCCTCCCTGCGCAATCTTCGGGTGGCTATCCTTGGCCTCAGCTTCAAACCGAATACCGATGACATCCGGGAGGCTGTATCGCTAGTCATGATGAAGGAGCTGCTTAAGGCTGGCGCCTCGCTCATCGTGTATGATCCGATCGTGAATCAGGCCAAAGGAAATCCGGTTCTCGAAAGCGCACGGTTTGCAGGCAGCATGAAGGAGGCGCTGGACTGGGCGGAAGCGAGCATTATCGTTACGGAATGGGATGAAATCCGTAGTTTTCCACTACTTCAATATAACCAGGAGACGTTGAAGGAAACGATTATCTTTGATGGGCGCAATTGCTACGCTTTAGCGGAAGCTGAACGGGCAGGGGTGGAGTATTACTCCATTGGCCGCCCTGCCGTCAATGAGCGGCAGCCGAGTCACCTGTTGCATTCATGAGGACAGCAGGCAATGATGCGATCACGGATAAAAGGAGTGAAAAGATGCGAATCGCGATTTTTTCAGACACATATGCCCCGGAGGTGAATGGGGTAGCCCGCACGCTGAAGCGCTACACCAATTATCTGGATACGAAAGGCATTGCGTATCGCTTATTCGTCCCGGAAGGTCGAACTCCAGTACCGAAGGTGCCTCATATTGAACGGTTTATGAGCATCCCGTTTCTGCTGTATCCGGATTGCCGCTTGGCGATTCCGAACCCGATTCACATTCGGCAGACGCTCGATGAGTTCAAGCCGACCTTGATACATGTTGCAACGCCTTTTAACTTGGGCCTGTTCGGTCTCCATTATGGGAAGAAACATCAAATTCCGATGGTTGCGTCCTATCACACGCACTTTGATGATTATTTGGCCTATTATCACGCTACGTTTCTGACCAAGTGGATCTGGAAGTATCTACAGTGGTTTCACCAGCCCTTCGATCGGGTTTATGTGCCTTCGGAGAGCACACGCGAGAAGCTGCTAAGCCGGAATTTCCATCCTTCCATCGACATCTGGGGCAGGGGAGTGAACCACCACTTTTATTCACCGGCCAAACAATCGCGGAGCGTCAGGGAGATATACAATATCAAGGAGAAAAACATCCTGCTCTACGTAGGGCGGGTAGCGCCCGAGAAAGATGTGCATATTGTGCTGGAGACGTTCCATGCTTTGCCAGAGCATGTTAAGCAGGAGACGCATCTCTTGATCGTGGGCAACGGTCCGTTGTTCCAGACGCTGTCGGCCAAGGAGCACCCGCAAATTACTTGGACCGGTTTTCTGGAAGGGGAAGCCTTGTCCAAGGTATATGCCTCGGCTGATCTGTTCCTGTTTCCTTCCCCGACTGAGACCTTCGGGAACGTTGTGCTGGAGGCCCAGTCGTCGGGCTTGCCGGTGATCGGGGCCAAGGCGGGAGGCGTGCAGCATTTGGTCACACATGGCGTGAACGGTTTCTTATGTGAAGCGAAGCATACGGAATCTTTCGCCAACTATACGAGCCTGCTGCTGGAGCAGGAAAGCCTCCGCCGCACCTTTGCGGAGAAATCCCGGGCATTTGCCTTGACATTGTCATGGAATGAAATTTTCGACAAACTCATCAACAGCTTCTTGCAAATTGCCAACCGGAAGCAGGAAATTTCGGCTTAGGACGCTGCACAGGGAGAGGAACAGGGAGGGCAGGCTTGATCCTTGCTCTCCCCTTGTTACCTAATGAACAGAGCCATCCCAGGACGGGATCATGGAGGATAACCTTCATGATCCGAACGTCTCGCGGATGGCTCTGTTCCTGTTGTCATTCGTGGACCGCCGGCGCAGTCCGTTTCAGCGTTGCAGCCGAGCGGAGCCTGATCAGGAGATCGGCGGTTCTTCCACAGGCACCTTGCCGATTATGCAGGGAGGGGAGAGGCTGTCCGCCGCTTCAGGGGCATGAAAAAAGCCGGCACCGATAGAGCATCGACGCCAGCTTTGTATAATAGCGAGTATGAATCAGAGGCTTTTTTCCAGCGTGTTGTCGAGATCCGCAGTCGCACTACGCGCTGCTGTCCAAGGAACAAACATCAGCACGACAAGCCCGATCGCGAACAGTACAATCAAGCTTGCTACGCCAAAGGCGGAGCTTCCGGTCAGTTGTGTGATCACACCGACAAGGAATGGGCCGGATACAGCGGCAAATCTGCCGAAGATGGTGTAGAAGCCGAAGAATTCATTGGATTTTTCCTTAGGTACAATGTGGGCGAAGTAAGAGCGGCTGAGTGCTTGAATACCGCCTTGGGATGTCGCCACAAGCATCGCCAATATCCAGAAGTCTGCAATCGTCTTCAAGAACATGGCATACACGCATACGATCATGTAAATGACAATGCCGGTATACAGCATCTTTTTGACGCCGAATCGGTTGGCCAGCTTCCCGTATACGATCGAGAATGGGGCTGCCACAATCTGTACGGCCAATAGCGCAATGATCAGGTCTGTCGCACTTAACCCCAAATCGGTACCGTAGGCGGTGGACATGGAGATAATGGTGCCCACGCCGTCAATGTAAAAGAAATAGGCGATCAAAAACAGGAAGATAGTCCGGTATTGCCGGATCTCCTTAAAGGTCTGCGCAAGGCGCTTGAAGCTGTTGACAACAACTCTCGGTTCACGCTGAACCCCGTATTGCTGCTTGACGTTTCTTAGCATCGGGATCGTGAAGGCGAGCCACCAGATGGCAGTAATCAGGAAGGTCGTCCGGCTTGCTGCCGACGTGGACAGCGGAATGATCCCCATCTGGGCTGTGAGGATAATGGCAATACATACGATGAACGGAATCGTACTGCCGATATAGCCTAGCGCATAACCTCTGGCAGACAGCTCATCCAGTCGGTCCCTCGAGGTGACGTCCACGATGTAGGCATCGTAGAATACGTTGGCTCCGCGCGCGCCCAGGGTTGTGAGCGTATAAAAGATCAATAAGAGAAGCCAGTTGTCATCCGGGACAAAAAACAGAGCAAGCGTTGAAATGACACCGATGACAAAAAAGAAGGTGAAAAACTTGTCCTTCATGCCTTTGTAATCGGCAATGGTGCCAAGGATCGGTCCGAGCAGCGCCAGGATAAAGGTGGCGATTGAAATGGTGTAGCCCAGATAGGCGGTCGAGTTGGCGCCCAAGACGCCAGCGTTGTCAGCCACTTCCTTGTAATAGATCGGGAAGATAGCGGTCACGATAATGAGAAAATAAGCTGAATCGGCCCAGTCATACATCATCCAGCTTTTTTCCGCTTTGGTGAATTTGCTCACGGTGTACTCCTCCTTTTGATCCGGATGATGCAACATTCGGTTGGGCGCCTCCCGGTATGATAAACCAACCCGTGAATCTTGTTTATTCTATGTATTACTTCTTGCGAATAGGAGACGTCTTCACCGATTATGCAAAATCCTTACTAGTAGTCTACGTTAGACTATAGAAGAAGTATAGATAGGCTGGATAAATTTTACTCGGTCTTTACATATATTTACACGTGGTTTACATGAACGCCGGGCAGAGGGCGGCACAGGGATTCTTTGGCTTTCCAGGGTACGATTCTTTACTTTTCACTGATCCGTGATTAATAATGAGAGCATATCGCAAGATTAATGGAGAAGCGGGGGGTTACGGGATGACTTATCATGAAGCGAATCCGAAGGTAGATGAATTTCTGGGGAAAGCTGACAAGTGGATATTTGAAATGGAGAAACTGAGAATGATCCTGCTTGATTGTCCATTGGACGAGGAATTGAAGTGGGGGAAGCCTTGCTACACATCTCAGGGCAAAAATATATGCATTATCCAGCCGTTTAAAGCGTATGTTGCGCTGATGTTTTTTAAAGGCGCGTTGCTGCCTGACCCGCACGGAGTCCTGATTCAGATGACAGAGAACGTGCAGGCGGCGCGTCAGATTCGGTTTACGGGGGTTCAGGAAATTACCGAGGCTGAAGAGATGCTGAAAGCGTTCGTTCATGCCGCTCTCGAGGTCGAGAAAGCTGGGACAGCCGTGCCTGCGGCCAAGGACAAGCCGCTGGTCATCCCGGAAGAATTACAGCAGAAATTCGCCGACATGCCAGCTTTGCAGACGGCTTTTGAAGCCTTGACGCCGGGCCGTCAAAGAGCGTACGTGCTTTATTTTAACGGGGCGAAGCAAGCCAAAACTAGGGTGTCGCGCATCGAGAAATATGTGCCGCATATTCTGGATGGCAAAGGAATGAATGACAACTGAACATCATAAGACGTGCTCTTGAGGCTGGGGCCGACAGCACTCCATCAGGAATGGAGTTGCTTGCATTGACATTAAATGAATGATCATTTACTGTTGTGGATATGAGACATAGAGATGATAATAAAGTAGAGGCAATATTTGATGCTACGATCCAATTGGTGAGTGAGATCGGGTTCGCTGACATTTCAATTTCGAAAATCGCCAAGCAGGCCAATGTGTCGGCTGCAACCATTTATATTTATCATGAGAACAAGGAGGATTTGTTGCTTAACACGTACCTGAAGGTAAAAGGCAAGTTAAGCGAGAAGATGTTCGAAGGGCTGCATGAGAAGAAGGCCGTCCGGGAGCGCTTTGAGTCGATTATTCATAACTACGTTGATTTTATACAAAGCAACACAGCGTACTTTTTGTTCCTGGAGCAAATGATTCATTCCCCGTTTCCGCAGAAATGGTGTTTGGACACGACAGGGATGTTCGAGCCGATCTATAACATGCTTGAAGAAGGCAAGCAGCAAGGGCTGTTCAAGCAAGCGGATGTTCGGATGCTGATCGTATATTCGATCATGCCGGTGGTGGAACTTGCGAAGGAGCATGTCAAGAACGGAACGCAGTTCGACCAGCAGCAATTGCAAGCAGCGATTGATATGAGCTGGGATGCGATAAAGGTATAATCCAAATGGAAATGACGAGAAAGGGGAGATGTGATGGCCGTTATCGAGCCCATTTTTTTGATGTACAATAAATGAACATTCATTAATCGAAAGAGAGTTCATCCCATGACGAATCCAAAAATATGGTTTATTACAGACAGTTCCCGGGGATTTGGCCGCGCCTTGACTGAAGCAGCCTTGCGCAAAGGAGATGTTGTCATTGCCACGGCCCGCAACCCGAAGTCACTCGCCGGTCTGGTCGAGACGTACAGAGATCGCATTTACCCCCTTGCTCTGGATGTCAGCGATGAGTCGGCCGTATCTCAAGCGGTTGAAGAGGCGAAGAGCCGGTACGGATGTCTTGATGTGGTCGTGAACAATGCCGGGTATGGCGATATCGCTGTCCGCACGGGCATGCTTCTGTAATGCGAAAGAAGCCTGCAGGCATTGCTCTATGGGAGCGTATGCTGCAGGCTTTTTGGGGTTTGGTGGGTTCGTACATCGAATGATGAACAGCAGGAGAGAAATCGAACGCTGCTCCCTGCTTGAATTGCTTATTGACCGGGCTTGCTTGTATCCGCACTCACGGCCAGCTGTCCGGTCGCCACATTGAGCCGGTTATACAGGTTGACGGTGGCAAGCCCGGCGATCAGCGTGGCCAGCGCTTGCTGCCCGAAATGTGCTGCCGCCTCGTCATAGATATCGTCCGGCACCGGATGTGCCCGGTCTTCAATCCGGGTAATGGCTTCGCATAGCGCGAGAGCCGCTCGCTCGGCTTCATTGAATAGCTGCGTATCGCGCCACGCGGCGGCTGCGAGCACGCGCTCTGTCGTTTCCCCCGCTGACAGTGCGTTGCGGGCATGAAGCTGTACGCATACGCTGTCCCCATTAATCTGGCTGGCGCGCAAGTAGCACAGGAACAGGAGTCCCTTCGGAACACCGGTCTGTGCCGCAGACGAAAACAGCGCATTTCCTAACATTTGCAAGGCTTGGCCCATATCGGGCACAATGGCAGCAGGATTGTCCATTCTGGATGACATCAACATACACTCCTTCTCGTGATTTAGGTGTAAACCCGTTATTCGGTCCTACAATACGATGACGGATCACGGTCTGGAAGTGTGACAAACACTCGGGCCTAGTGCCGATGAATAGATCATGCAGGGAGGATGTCACATAAATTGAGTGGCGGTCGTCAATAAAGATAGAGGGATTGCTGTACTGTCCGAAAGAGAAGAAGGGGGAAGCAAGATGAATGATCAGGCAGGGTTGGCAGCGGTATTCGAAGCACACCGGGCGCATCTTCATGGCGTGGCGTACCGTATGCTTGGTTCTCTGAGCGAAGCGGAGGATGCGGTTCAGGAAGCATGGCTGCGTCTGAGCCGCAGCGATGTGAATCATATTCACAATATCGGGGGATGGCTCACTACCGTCGTATCGCGGATCTGCTTGGATATGCTGCGGGCTCGCAAGACGAGGAAAGAGGAGTCGCTTGAGGAGCATCCGCCGGAGGCGCTTGCAGCCGTTTCGTATGCCGATCCGGAACAGGAAGCTGTCCTCGCCGATTCCGTAGGCGTTGCCATGTTGGTCGTGCTGGACCGTTTGAAGCCGGCGGAACGAATCAGTTTGATTCTCCATGACGTGTTTGGAATGCCATTTCACGAGATCGCTTCGATTATTGGTAAATCAGACGACGCAGCAAGGCAGTTAACGAGCCGGGCACGACGCCGGATCCGCGGAGCGGAGGAGGTTCTGGATACCAGCGTGGCAGCTCAGCGTGATGTGGTGCGGGCTTTTCTGGCAGCAGCGCATGCAGGAGATCTCCATCAGCTGATTGCTGCTCTGGATCCGGATGTGGTTCTGCGGGACGACCGGGAAGACGGAACGCCGAGAGTGTTCCGCGGTGCATCGGCGCTGGCCAAGAAGGTAGCCGGACGTGCGCAGAAATCAGCTCAGCTTGCCTGGGTGGACGGCAGCGTGGGCATCGTGGCGGCCCCTGGCGGCAACTTGCTCTACGTGTTGAAGTTCACAGTGAAGTGCGGGATCATTACCGAAGTGGAATTGATCTCGAACCCAGAGCGGCTTCATACGATCGATTTGGGTGTATTGGATTATGATGGTCATTCCCCATGCGCTGATGATCACTAAACCGTGACGAGCAAGCGGAAATAGTGAATGAAATAACCGATTGATATAACTAATTATATTAGTTATATTACTAATTAGATTAGTTTAAATACTAATTATATTAGTTTTCGGGGAGAGGGATTTATGGAAAAGCGCATTCGGTTAGCCTCTGTCAGTTTAGTCATTGCCGGGATTCTGTTTGTTCTCTATCCTGCAATCCGTCCGTTTTCTGATGAGACATCGTTGGTGGGCGCGGCAGCTTTTGCTTCTCCGGCCTGGATCGTATCCCATGTGCTCGCGATTGTGGCCTTCACGTTACTGGGTGCAGGGCTGCTGGGACTTTGTCTACTTCTACAGAACGGGTCTTGCGGGCGTCTTGCCCTTCGCAGTATCGTGGTCACCTGGCTCGGAATCGGGTTGACGCTGCCCTTTTATGGTGCTGAGGTATTCGGTTTACATGCGCTTGGAAAGCGTGCTCTCGCAGAGCAAAGTGCCGAATGGATCGCCCTGGCGGATGACATTCGTTATGGCTCCGGGTTTCTCATGATTCTTGCGGGGCTGCTGCTGATCGGCATCGGTTCCATTCTGGTGGTTATGGTCATATGGAAATCCGGTGCTTTACCGAAATGGGCTGGTGCTCTTCACGATGGGATTCCTGATGTATCTTCCTCAATTTCTGGGAACCCAGCCGCTGCGAGTGGCTCACGGGGTGCTGGTAGCCGCCGGGTGTATGGGCATTGCGGCCGGATTATGGAGGCTAAGGGGAAGAGGAAAAGTTCAGGAGCCATCGGAGGAGCTTTCTATGCACTAAATCTCATCCGAACGTACCTTTTGGAACGTACCTGAAGTGAACTTGCGTACTTATACTAGGATAGATGTTTTCTATACTGAAAGGCCACTCGGATTGAAATGCATAACTGCCTTGAACCCAAGCGCGCAAGCGTACGTACACTTTCTTGAGGCCTGTAAGACACGAAAAGGCTGCAAACAAGATCTCATAGGACATAGGTGAAATGGCTTGAGCAGGTGTGGTAGACTGGGGTTATGATGTTATCAAATCCGTCCGTGAACAAGAAAGGAGTATCCATCTGATGAAGAAAAGATCGCTCATGGCTTTATCTGCGGGTTATGGATACTCTACTGCTGTTTTCTTCTAGACAAATCGCTCCAAGGGTGAAGTGTGTCCAAAAAGCGGTTTACTGGAGAACACAGCAGAATTTTCTGTAGACGGGGGAACTAACAATGAATAATGATAAAATTACAAGAACCAATCCAGTCAGCATGCCGAAACCGGTAGGGAAATACACCCATATTACAAAAATTCCAAGAAATGCGGAATGGTTTGTGACATCCGGCCAGATCGGCATCGATCCCAACGGGCAGTTCCCTGAGAACATGAATGAACAGATCGGGCTGACCTTTGCCAACATCCACAACGTATTGGCAGCAGAAGGATTATGTTCAGATCATATTATTAAAGTGAACATTTGGGCAATTGAGCCGATTGATTGGAATTACCTCTATTCCGAGTGGGAACGATTCTTCAATGATGAGTACCCTGCGATGACGGTAGCCTATGTTACGGCTTTGGGGCTGCCGGAAATCAAGATAGAAATCGAAATATGGGCTGCTAAAGTTTAATTTCATACACACTTCATCCGAACATGGAACCTTTATGATTGAGGTTCCATGTTTTCTTGTCCCCATCCACACCATGTTTACGTTCGGATACCGCCGTTATGTTCTCTGCTACGCTGATATTAGACAGCTGTGGGAGCGAGCGAATGCAAGCGCTGCTTGACGCTAACCTACCCAGTCTCTTGTCCTGTCCTCACATCCTTAATGCTTTAACAATTCCGAAATCGCTGTAATTAGTCGATCCAATTCAGGGATACGCCCGAGCTCTTTGTATGAGATTATAATCATTAATACAGCCTTGCTGGTACTATTCACTGTAGTACTGTTATGGCGTGAGCAGTAGAGAACTTAGTAACTTAATAAGGTTTTGGCAACCTCCAGCAAAGAATAGAGCCTTGAAATGGCCAAAAAGCTATATAAAATGCAACTTCAGTTACAAAAAAGGCGTTTTACAAGGCGAGGGAGGAAGCGTGCAGATCAACTCTGAAGTATGTAACTGCATTAATAGAAGTCAATAGTAAGTCGGTAGGAAGTATTTATTATTTACATTACCTATTAAGATGCTTAAAATTGGGGTTAAACCCTCATTTTGGATTTTGATAAGAATAACAAGGGACTCTGCCCCCTTGACTTCAACGAGGTGATTACTATTAAAACAAGCAGAATTTTAAATGTTCTCCTTATTATTTTCTTCACCTGCACGCTGGCCGCTTGTTCTACGGGGAAAGAAGATGCCGTCCGTGACATGGTTTCGCCTCAGCAAAAATCCTACAATATTTATGTCTTTTGGGATGGGCGTCAATCAGATTATTCCGAACTTATCGAAGAAATGCTGAATGTCATAAATTCAGAAGCTATTCTTGAATCGTTACCCATTCATAATATGTCTTTTATTAGTCTGGATGACCAAACTCAAAAATATGACTATAAGAAACTATTTGCCATTGAACAGTCGCCCACTATTATTGTATTAGATCATGAAGGAATAGTGCTACAGACCAATGATCCTAATGATATTTACGATATTCCAAAGAATTAAAAGTCGTGCACGGTTGTTAAAGCCAGTTCGTCTAAGCTGTTATCAGTACTCAGGTACAGTGCAGTATGACCGTTTGCAGAGCGGTCTTTTTTGATTGATATTTTCTACGGGTTAGTTGACATGGTCAAGTCTCTCCGAGGCTCAAGTGAACCATCCGCTCTTGGTGAAATTGCGGGACGCTGCTTTTTCAATCGCTCCTTCGCAGCTGCTTCATAAACGGCTTCAGTTTTTGTATGATGTCGACTTTGATGTGTGATTGGAATGCAGGAAATGAGTTTATGTATAACCCGTCAAGGAATGGCTTTCCTGGCAGCATATTTTGACTACAAAAAGCATGAATTCGGGGGGATCTCGAGTTCATGCTTTTTTGGCATCTGGCAAACGATTCTTTCAGCCCGGATCGGAGTTCATCCCATTCCGTTCCGCAGCGACATAACGAGGAATGATGACTTATCAAGATGTAGGTGCTCGCGGAGAAATGTGCATTGTCCTTCGCGCCTGCCCGGATCATTGCAGCTGCACTTCCTCCGCCGCTCGGCGCGGGCTCGGGATCGCTTGTTCCCGCGCATAGCCGATGCGAAACAGAAACACATGCTCGCCGCGGCCAGCTAGCCGCTGAAGGGCGCTGCCAAAGACCGGCTCCAGTCCAAGCTGCTGTTCCCGGTCCTGACGCTCATTCGCTTGATTCAAAGGATGGAGAGCAAGTCCCTTGCTGGTAGCCCAAAGGTGAACCCGCTGCCACAAGCGGCCCGCTTCCAGCAATTGCGTTCTGGACCTGGCGGAGACAACGATGCTGCCGAAGGCGGCGGCTGTTGGAATATGCGTGTCTTTTGTCATGCTGAGCCAGTAATCATTCGAAGACGCCTCGGAGATGGGGAGGAGCTTTCCAAGTGCCCGGATGAAGGCGGGGTTGCCTGTGGCGTCCAGCGTTGTCCCGTCCTTGAAGCGATGAATGTCCTCCCTGGTATGACGATACCAGCGATGACTATCGTGAGCCTGAACCGAGTCCTGTATGATCGCTTCCGTTGCTTGAATAATCAGTGCACCGACGTGCTTCTTCGATTGATCGTCCGCATGCCATACCAGATCTGCATTCGGATTATCCCGGCTCAGCAGGCTCATGTCCCGCAGCAGTTGCTCCGGTATTGGCTGCTTGGTATCATAAGCGCCGCGATGGGTATGCCGCTTCGTCATCATCCGGACCAAGGGCGAAACTTCCGGAATTCGATCTGACAGCGTAATATCAGCAACCTTGATACGGTCAAACTCCCCTTCATGCAATTGCACCTTCGGCTCATAACCGAACGCTTTAGCAGCCAGACACAGATTCTCAATCGCACAGCCCAGGCTGATGTTCATTTCCCGATAGAAGGGGTCCATGGCACCGATATTTCGGGACAGGTCAGCGAATAAGTCGATTCGGTTATCCTGTACACGGAACAGCCACGGTTGGGTGTTATGCGCATTGGCGGCCAATATAGCGTATTGTACCAATTTGACAGGATCCTTCTCTGCAAGGTCCGGTTCAAACGCTACATCGACATTCCAGGGAACATAAGCGGGTCCCCGGGCCGTAGAGAATACCCCTTGATCCACAGCCCGGTATAGTCCTCCTCCTGCGAGCAGCACCAATGCAGCCCCTGATGCCTTGAGAAAATTCCTTCTTGACATGTTCTTATGCGGTTGATCCGATTTCGTAGGCTCCACAATCCATCCTCCAGTATATGATTATTGTCTACTTCACGAGATACGGGTCGAGTATTGCCCAGATCAGGCCGACGCCATCGGTAAAACTGACCTCATCGACAGGCTGACCGTTCATCTCGAGAAAGGACAGCCAATTGTTCGCAATGATCCAGCAGGCGATCAGCAGTTTCTGCAGCTGCTCGGAATCAGCTTCGATCCGCAGCACGCCATCCGTGATAAATCTTCGTATAAACGCTTCCTGCTCCACCAGTCGGGTGTTCATCATCTCCGTATGCAGGAGTCTTAAAGCTTCATCTGCCTGAAACAATGACAGTGCCTCCCGGTAAAAAAATCGATACCGCCACAAAATGTCGAAGTTCATCAGCAGCTTCTGCTCCAGATGCTGTTGGGTCAGTGTGACATGTTCGGGGAGCGACCATACCTCATTCCATTCCTCATACATGTCCAGCAGAATCGCTTGGATGATCTCGGACTTGTTCTTGAAATGATAATAGAGATTGCCTGGGCTCATCAAAGCGGCAGCGGCGATATGATTGGTCGATACTTTGCCGATCCCTTGCTCATTAAATAACTGAACCGCAGTTTGCACAATTCGTGATTTGGTGTTCAATCACACATCACCTCTGCTTTAGAGTAATTACTCTAAATATAGAGGGTCACCGATTTTATGTCAACTCAAGTGATGATGTCTCAACGAAAAAATCTGCAAAATCATAAAATGTCACGCAAGATTTTACGAAAACAATGCCAATGATTAACACAGCAAAAATATCTTCTTAATTCTTAATTAACAATCGATTGATAGGCTAATTGACGAGATGTCTATACCTTTCCTTGGCAGGGGTCTTGTATGGATAGATACATAGGCTGTTGCCCCGCGCGGCTTTTGTGCTGCCATCCTAGGTTTCATGATGTCCCGAGTTGTATGGATGACTTCTCGTTGTATGAATGACCTGCTCGATGTTACTCAAGCTGGCGCCGCTTGATTGACATAAAACTATGAAAAGGCAAGGTGATACTCGTGTTGAAGAAAGCGATTCTGCGTGTAACCGTCCTCATGCTGTTTGTAACGTCTGTAGCCGGCACTTTCTTTGCTTCCGATGCCTCCGCGTCATACAACAGTTCCAACTGGATGGGATCCATCAGCGACAACACTTCCCTGTCGAGCCTCTCGATTCCGGGAACCCATGACTCCGGTGCATTGTACGAGCCGATTTACGGTACAGCCAAGAACCAGGATCTCACCATTGCAGAGCAGCTGTCCGTCGGTGTGCGTTACTTAGACATCCGTACGAGACACTATAAGGATGCATTCACCATTCATCATGGTGCGGTGTACCAGAATCAGAATTTCGACGATGTTCTGAACGCGGTCATCTCGTTCCTGAACAACAACCCGACAGAGACGGTTATCATGAGTGTGAAAGAAGAGCATACCGCCGCTGATAACACGCGCTCCTATGAGGACACGTTCAACTGGTATGTAAGCAAAAACCCGGACAAATGGCTGATGACGAATCACGTCCCAACGCTTGGCGAAGCGAGAGGTAAGATTGTGCTGGTGCGCAGATTCCAGGCTGCCCAGCTTCCGAAAGGCATCGACGCCACATCTTGGCAGGACAACACAACCTTCACGATTCAGAACGCTGCCAATCTGAAAATCCAGGATTATTACAAAGTGTCGGATCGCAACAAAAAGTGGAACGACATTCAGAACATGTATCATGAAGCCAATTCGTCCAACCCGTCATGGCTGTACATCAACTTCACCAGCGGTTATAACCCGGGCTTGTTCGGCATCCCGAACATTCGCACGATTGCCAATGACATCAACCCGAAAGTCAATCAGTTCTTCAGCACTAACACCCACGGCCGCTTCGGCATCACCGTGATGGACTTTATTACAGGCGATCATGCCTCGAAAATTATCTCTACCAACTTCTAATCGGCAACGCGGCAAGGAATGGGGGGGACGGTGAATGCTTTCACCGTCTCCTTCTTTGTGCGCGCCAGCTGAAGCCAGGCTTCTGTGTGTTTAGCGCAATGTGGAGGATCGGCACCGGTGCTGTCGCTGCATCCGGAGAGGTTGACGTGAGGATGGGCGTTGTCATATCGTAGAAGACAAGCACGATACTGGGTAAGGGGTGGCATGGTGGGAGCTAGCATTAAAGATGTTGCGCGCAGGGCCGGGGTGTCGGTCACCAGCGTTTCCAGAGTGTTGAATGGCGAGAAGTATGTAAGCCAGGAGCTGCTTGATAAGGTGAACCGGGCGATCGAAGAGCTGAATTATACGCCGAGCCATATCGCACGCAGCCTGAAGATGCAGAAGACGAATACAATCGGCATTATCGTGCCGGATCTGACGAGTCAATTTTGCTCAACGATATTGAGCAGCATTGAGGAAACCGCGAGCGCACAAGGATATAACCTGCTCGTTGGCAACATTGCAGAAAGCATGGAGAAAGAGCTGCGTTACCTGCGTGTTTTTCAAAATATGAGGGTGGACGGCATCATCGTCATGCATCAGAAATTCAATCAGGATATCCTCGAGTTTTTTGAACATGCTTCAATGCCGATTCTGTTCTCCAGTGTGAAAGGTCCGTCTTCATCCTACTTATCGGTGCTGATCGACGACTATCAGGCGGCATTCGATGCGACGGAGCATCTCATTTCCTCAGGCCATGAGAAGATTGCCTTTATCGGCGGCGACCTGGCGGACATTACGTCCGGGTTCAGCCGTTACAACGGTTACGCGGAAGCGATGAAGAAGCACGGCATCGAGCCGGACCCACGTTTTGTGAAATTCGGGGACTACAAGCTCCCTTCGGGCCTGAGGCTGATGAAGGAGATGCTCGGCGAGGACGAATGGCCGACGGTCGTGTTTGCCGCCAGTGACGATATGGCTGTCGGAGCGCTGAATTGCGCGCTGGACCACGGGCTGAAGGTGCCGGAAGATATGTCGATTATGGGCTTTGACGGAAGTTTGATTACCGAGGTCGTGCGTCCGGCAATGACGTCGATGCAGCAGCCGGTGGAGGAGCTTGGGAAGAAGTCGGTGGAATATATGCATCACATGATCGTTAATCCCGAATTTACATTTGATTCGGATATTATTTTGCAGCATCGTCTCGTTGAGCGTGAGAGCTGCCGCCCAAGGCTGGCACACGCGTGAAACGAACAGCAGGAGCTGGGAACAGGCTTATCAAACGATAAGCCTGTTTTTTTATGCTCGCGGCCGCTGCAAGCAAGCGGCAATCCAGCGGCAATCCAGCTTTTCCGCCTATGCAGTAAGAGCTCAATTCCTCTCATGGCGATGGCGCTATCATCATTTGACAAAATCAGACGTAATTCTCCACGAAATTTATATAACGCCGAGGAAAAACGGTAATAGATTTTACAAATGTCCTCTAAAATACGAAGTATCATTCTTCTGGTAACGATACCATACCGCAACACAGGTGACAGAGAAGCAAGACATCAGCATGGATAACCAAAGCGAAAATCCATGAAGCAAAAGGTGGTCGAAAACTTATGGACGATCTGTTGATTGTGGAGGGAAACGTAACTCCGCTTAGCTCCAAGACACATATTACCTATCAATTTCATATCGATGAGCCTGCCGCCTGCCTGGACATTGCTTTTGCCTACAGCTCGAAGGCGCTCGAGGATCGGGAAGCTTCGCGGCGGATGATCCTGGAGGCCATCGACAAGTATGCGGAGCCGTCGATTTCTGAGCTCCAGAAGCAGCATTGGGAGCGATTCGTTCCCCTGCAAAATTTGCTGACGCTATCGCTCGATGATCCGTCCGGTTTTCGCGGCTCGGCTCATCGGCATCCCCCGGAGCAGCATCATCTCCTGACTGAGGAGCAGGCATCGCCCGGGTTCATTGCCGGGCCGCTGCCCAGCGGCATCTGGAAGCTTACGATCAGCATTCACTGCGTCGTGACGCCGGAGTGCCACTATCGACTCGTTGTGAGAAAGGGAGGGAATGCCGATGCCATGGGTACCATTTGAGCTGCATACCCATACACCGCATAGTGACGGAAGACATTCGCTGCTGGAGATGTGCAGGGAAGCGAAGAAGCTGGGTCTTGGAGGCATTGCGCTGACCGATCATAATACGCTGTCAGGCATGGCGGAAGCCAATGCGGCACAGGAGGAAACCGGGGTAGCGATCATTCCCGGGATGGAATGGACGACCTTTTACGGACATATGCTGACCCTCGGTGCCCCTTACTGTGAATGGAGAGATCTCGGACCGCGGGATATTCATAAAGGGATCCAGCGGGTGCATGAGGCCGGAGGAATCGTAGGGATCGCACACCCCTACAGCATGGGCAGTCCGATATGCACAGGCTGTCACTGGGAATATGAGATCCAGAATTGGAACGATATTGACTATGTTGAAGTGTGGCATGAGATGATGCCGCCTTACAAGCATCACAACATCCCGGCATTCCAGCAGTGGACAAGCCTGCTTAATGAAGGCTTCCGGATCACGGCCACCGCAGGGCGGGATTGGCATCACTCAGAGCATGCAGACGGCTGGTCAGCCTTCACCTATGTCGGTCTGGAGAAGGAAAGCGAACGCAGCCGGCCGGAATCGGTCGTGTCAGCCATTCGGCACGGACGCTGTATCGTGAGCATGGGACCCCTGCTGCATGTGGAAGCAGCGCACGGCGGGGCGACATACGGGATTGGCGATATCATCACGGTCTTAAGCCCGGAGACGGCCACGATCGAACTGCGTATTCAAGTAGAGCCATCGTCCGTACCTGGCCGGACGGCGGATGAGATGCAAGTGACGAAGCTGATTGTGGAATCGAATGCAGGAGAGCTTGCGATTCTGCCAAGGACAGATCAGCAGGGCGCCGCGGAATGCAGCATCCCTGCGGCAGGGATTCGCTGGCTTAGAGTGAAGGCTGCGGGCATGCTGGCAGGCGGCCATGCAACACTCGCGTTCACGAACCCGGTATACATCCTGGCGGCTTCGAACGACGAGTTGAGGGAACCGTACAGTGACGTGGAGGAAATGGACGGGGTACCAGCCTGGCAGAGCCGCAACATCGCCGCGTTCACGGACGGAATACCACCGGAGAAGCATGGAACAGAGAAGGGAGCTACAGAGAAATGAATCAATTCGATTGGATTGCCCATACCGGATGTGATGGCACGCCTTATAACTCGCTCGTCTCCTGCCAGGCAGGTTACGAGACCGGGGCCGATGTGCTGGAGGTCGACGTCCGGACTTCCCGAGACGGCATAGCGGTCCTATACCATGATGATCAGCCCGACGTCTCACAATATACATACGAGGAATGGACTGCGGCCGGTTATGAGCCGGTCGAGAAGCTGGAAACCATCCTCACCCCGTATCGAGGAAAGCCAGTTGCTTTCAACCTGGATCTCAAAACCGAGGAAGCCTATACAGCTGCAGCGGCCGTTGTTGATCGGCTGGATGTATGGAGCCAGGTGTACTTCACAGGCGTGACCGATCATTTGGCCAACGGCCCGCGCGCGAGGCATGTTATCTGGAATCTGCCGCCGATCCCGACGGACCTGGCGGATGACATCTATGAAGAGCGTATCCGGCAGTACTGCCAGCAGGCAGAGCAAGCAGGCTATGCCGGAATCAATGCGCAGTACGGCTCATGCCGGCCTGCCCTCGTGGCGCAAGCGCATCAGCTCGGATTGCGGGTGTGGCTCTATACGCTCCCGGCCGACGAGCCCCTGCTTCGCCATTATGCGGATATGGGCGTGGATGCGCTGTCCGTCACCGACCTGACCCCGGCAATGGAGCTGATGAAACGCGGGTCAACCGATGGCCACCGCTCGTAAATTGGCCGAGCCCGGCCAGCACTTCCTCGAGGAATCGCCGCGGTTCTCGCTGTTCCGGCTGGCCTGGCCGCTTCTGCTGAGCCAGTTCGTGCAGACGCTGATCGCTTCAATCGACACATTGATGTTAAGCGGTCATTCCGATCAAGCGGTTGCCGCTATCGGCACCGTGTCGCAGGTGATGACCGCGGCCCATCTGCTATTCGGATTTATCATCGTGGGCGCGTCGATTCTGATCGCCCAGTACTCCGGGGGAGGCAGGGTGCAGGACGCAACGAGAATTGCTTCCATTGCGCTCGGAACGAACATGATGTTCGGGCTGCTGGTCGGGCTGTCACTATATACATTTGCGGGACCGGTGCTGGGCGCGATCCAGCTCCCTGCGGAGCTTATGGATGAAGGAAGAACATACTTGTCAATCATCAGCCTGGGGGCGTACGCAACCGCCTTCGTCATGACCTCGGAAATGATTCTGCGCATGAACGGCCTTGTCAAGCGGATGCTGCTCTTATCGGTCATCATGGTGGCGCTGAATACACTGGGCAACTATGTTGTGCTGTATGGCCCATGGGGCCTTCCCACTTACGGGGTGGCCGGGGTGGCGTGGGTCACGCATGCCAGCCGCCTGGTCGGCTCGGTGATCGCGGCGGTGTTCTTGATAAAAGGGCTGGAGGCCAAGCTTTCCCTTGCGGTCATGCTGCGTCCCTTCGGGCGAGATCTGAAGCAAATATTCCGGCTCGGCATTCCTTCGGCGGGAGAACACCTGTCCTATACGGCCTCCCAGGTGGTTGTCACGATGATGATTGCGGTGATCGGCACAACCGCTCTAACGACCAAGGTATATACCCAGACCTTGATGGGTTATGTGTTCCTGCTGTCAGAAGCGCTTGGCATGGCCGCTGCCATCCTGATCGGTCACCGCATTGGCGCCAAAGCCTATGATCAGGCCAGCCGGATGGGCATCCGGTACACGCTGCTTGCGGTTGCAGCCTCGGTGTTGATCAGCGGCACGCTGTACATCGCAGCCGTCCCGCTGCTGGGCCTGTTCACGGATGATCCGGACGTGCTTCGCATCGGGAAGATCCTGATGCTGATCGGCATCCTTCAGGAGGCTGGCAGAGCATGCAATGTCATGATGATCAGCGCGCTGAATGCGACAGGAGAGGTGCGGTACCCCGTCATCGTCGGACTGATCATCATGTGGGGCTTCAGCATGCCGCTCACTTATGTGCTGACGATGACGCTCGGATGGGGCATTTATGGGGTATGGATCGTGTTCGTGATTGATGAGTGGGTCAGAGGCGCCTTCATGATCGCACGCTGGCGGTCGGGCAAATGGAAACGAATCAAGCTTGTCACATCGGAAGGATAAGTAATCCCTGTCGTTGTCGTTGATTCCACGAAAAGGAGGGAGGGCAGCGTAGTCGCTGTCCGGTCAACAATATGTCGCAGATTCGAACGAAACTATTCGGAAAATGGAGGGTCGCTTCACGAAGGGAGTCGCACGCCATATGGTATGTGTTCTTGCTTCCAACACTGCTGGGCATCTTGCTGTTTACGGTGTACCCGTTGATCGAATCGCTCCGGCTCAGCTTCACTAGAGGAGCGAACGAGCGGTTTGTCGGCACGCAGAACTATGCCGATGTGCTCGCCTCGGAAACGTTCTGGTATGCGGTGTACAACACGGTATACATCACGGTGTTCCAGCTGTTGATTGCGATTCCGATCGGCTTTCTGATCGCCTGCTTGATCAACAGCTTGCGCCGATCCTCCAATCTGTTCAAGGTGCTGTTCTACATCCCGAATGCGACCTCGATGGTCGCGGCAGCCACCGTATTCCTTGCTATTCTGCATCCGGACGGGCCGCTGAATTATGTCGCACAGCTGCTCGGGTTCGAGAAGGTCGTGTGGCTGTCCCAGCCGACCTCAGCCAAATGGGGCGCGATCATACTGTCCGTATGGCATTGGCTCGGCTTCGTCATCATTATTAATCTGGCGAACCTGCAAGCGATCCCGATTGAGTATTATGAGGCGTCTGCGATTGACGGCGCGACTCCCTTCCAACAGTGGTGGCGGATCACAGTGCCGAATATGGTTGGCAGTCTGACGATCCTGTTTGTACTTGGGTGGATTGGAGGGCTGCAGCGCTTCACGGACGCCTACATGCTTGGCGGACTGCAGGGAAGTCCGGCCCGATCGCTTCACACCGTGGTCGGATTCATATTCGAACGCGGCTTCGGCGGAAATGAATACGGGATTGCTTCAGCAGCCGCTTACATTCTGTTCGTATTCATCCTGATCTTCACTTATATCAATACCAAATTGCTGCGCATGAAAATTTAACAAGGACGGGGGATCCATATATGCCTGGCATGCAAGACAGACGGAAACTGATAAACGGGGTCATATTCATCCTGCTGACGGTGCTCGCCTGTACGATGATCTATCCGTTCGCGTGGATGATCAGCGTCAGCCTGGAGCGAACGGCCAATCTGGCGATGCCGTTCCCGCCAAGACTCATACCCGGGGATTTCTCGTGGTTCAACTATCGGCTCGTATTCGAGAACAATGCCCTGCTTCAGGCTTACTGGAACTCGATAGTGATCGCGGTATTCAGCGTCACCTTCAGCGTCGGCTCGGCACTGCTGGGGGGATATGCCTTCTCCCGGGGGGACTTCAAGGGCAAGCGACTGCTGTTCTTCACCGTGCTGGCCACGATGATGATTCCGTTTGAGACTCGTCTGATTCCGATGTTTACAATGTTCAATGATCTGGGGATGATCAACACGAAGTATCCGCTCATTCTGCCATCATTCGTGAATGCGCTGGGGCTTGTGCTGACCAAGCAATATTTCGACCAGCTCCCGGAGGGGCTGCGGGAGTCTGCCAAGATGGATGGTGCGGGGGAGTTCAAAACCTTCTTCTACATCTTCGTTCCGCTGACCGGCCCGATTACGGCAACGCTGGCAATCCTGTCGTTTCAGGATAGCTGGAATTCCTTCATCTGGCCGCTGGTGGTAATCAACGATCAGGATCTGAAGACGGTGCCGCTGTTCTTGTCGAGTTTCTCCGCCGAGAATGGAAGCCGGCTTGCCGGTGTGACGATGGCGCTGGCCACGATGAGCATTTTGCCTTTGCTGCTGGTGTTCCTGTTTTTCCAAAAATATATCATTCGAAGCGTCGCACTCAGCGGCCTGAAAGGAGAGTGATGGGCCCGGGACAATCAAACGAGAGCGGAAGCGATGGATCGGGAGAAGCAGTCTGGTTGTGGGATAGGCACTACGGGGGTTAAAAAAAATCATTCATTCATCTGGAGGAATAACGATGATCAAAGTAAATTCCAAGTTTGTTGTCATCACCCTGCTGTTGTTGTTTGCGCTGACGCTTAGCGCCTGCGGCGGGACCAGCACCGACAATGCCGGGGCGAATACGAGCGAGACAACGACCGAAGCGCAGACAGAAACGACGGACTCGGCGGAAGCCGCTGGACCGGAGCTGTCCGGCAAGCTGAAGGTTCAGCTGATCGGCGATTTCTCTTTGGAGGACAAGACCGATGCGCTTACAGGACAGACGTCCAAAGGCGTGAAAGTGCTGAAAGATGAGTTCGAAAGACTGTATCCGAATACGGAAGTCGAATTTGTTCTGATGGGCTGGGACAACTACAACGAGAAAACACAGACCATGCTTCAGTCCGGTGCGGCGGATGTGTATCAGCTGCCAGGTATTGCTACATTCGCGGAACAAGGGCTGCTGGAGCCGCTTCAGCCCTATATTGAGCGGGACAGCTTCGATCTGGACATCTATCTGAACGGTCAGGTGGACGGCTGGAGAGCGATGGGGCCAAACGATCAGGAGCCGGAGATTTACAGCTTGCCATTCATCGGGGATGCACGCTTAATCGTATATGATAAACAGCTGTTCGACGATTGGGGCGTGGAGTACTTATCCGAAGAGCCAACGATCGAAGAGATTATAGAGAAAGCATCCAAAATGACGGGCACCAATCCGAAAACCGGTGAAAAAAACTATGGCCTGACCTTCAACGGCAACGATGCTGCAGACAGCATCATGAATATTAACGAGTCGAAAGGCGGCCAGTGGGGAACCGGATTCTTGTGGAAGGACATGAAGCTGGAATTCGACTCGCCTACGATGATCGAAGCTGCGGAGCTGCTGAAGGAAGCGACCCAGTATGCGCCGGAAGGCGTGCTGGTGAACCAGGGAGCCGAGAACTTCCTGCAGGATAACAACAATGTTGCCATTAACCTGCGCGTGGCGCCAGGCTTTGTGAACAGCCTGGAGACGTTTGGAACGCAAGACCGATATCAGGCAGCGCTGCTGTTCAAGCATCCGGAGAAGGGCATGGGCGGCATGTTTGCCGGAAGCCCGTTCGCCATCGGGGCGAACAGCCAGAACAAGGATCTCGCCTGGGAGTGGCTGAAGTTCAGCGGAAGCGAGTTTTTCCAGGAGTACATGTGGAATGAACAGCGTTCCCACAGCATGCCTGTCATTAAAGCGGCAGCAGAGTGGGAAAGTGTGAAGGAAGTGCCGCAAATGGATATCATCCTGAAACAGATGAGCCAGCTGTGGGCACCGCGTTATCCTTACCGTGCCGGACAGCCGCGCTACATCTTGTCCGAGAACGTAGAGCGCATTCTGCTTGGCGAATTGTCCGCTGCGGACGCGATGAAGAAAGCGCAGGAAGAAGCTACGAAATGGCTGGAGGGCCAGCAGTAAGCAGCATTCTGATCGGTTAAGTGAAGTTCAGAAGTAAGCAGATGATTAGCTAGTATTTAGGTGAAGGCGATAGCAAGTACAAGCGGAGTCCCGATTCGGGCTCCGCTTGTCTTGTCTATAAGGAAAGAGGGAGCGGGAAACGTGACTGGAAGGATGTATACCTGCTGTTCGGGCACAATCCTTTCATTTTAAGGAATGAAAAGTCTAGTAAAATGATATTGTAAAAGCACTAAACACGGGAAAGCTTGCGTAGATGCTTCGGGTTTAGGCCGTAAGCCAAAAAACTTTGATATCCCCCGTATCAAAATCCCTGGTTAGAGTGTCTTTTAGAGTGAAGGACAAATAAAGCATTGGAGGAAATGAAACATGCATCGTGCAGAAGACTTGCAAAGCCTGGAGCAAGAAGCGTGGCAGCTGAAAAACAGGTTTTTGGCTATCATTGAACCTTATCGTTCGGATTTATGGCGGTTTTGTCTCAGTCTAACGAAGTCCCCGTGGGATGCAGAAGACCTGGTGCAGGAAACGTTAATCAAGGCATTGGCCATCTTAGGCCAGGTATGGCAACCCCTCAACCCGAGAAGCTACCTGTTCCGCATCGCAACGAATACATGGTTAAATCAACAAAGAAAACGAAATAAAGAAACCCTGATGGACAACGCAGAAGAGCTTATGCAAGACACCATGCCGATGAGCGGGATGGAGGTTCAGGAATCGATAGAAATGCTTGCAGGCAGCTTGACACCCAAACAGACCGTCATCGTCCTTGTCATGGATGTATTTGATTTCACTGCGCGTGAGGCAGCCGAATTGCTCACCATGAGTGAAGGGGCTGTTAAATCGGCGCTGCATCGGGCACGAGCGAGATTGAGGAAGTTGAGACAAACGGAATCTAGAGCCATGGATATACCACCAAGTGAAGAGAAACAAACAACCGTACTAACCGAACAGAATTCCCCTGAAAAAGCAAGGCTCGTGGATCGTTTTATCGAAGCCTTCAATCATCGGAATCTTGACATGATGGCCTCGCTATTGGCAGAGCATGCTGAATGGGACGGTGTTCATGTAGGACAAGAGTATGGAAAAGAAACAAGTATCAAGCACTCGCTGGCTGATGACTTTAAAGACCCGCTGCTCGAGAAGCAGTTCGCCAAATGCGAACAGCTCTGGGGAAGGGAAGTCGTTGCCATCTATTACAACTCAGAGAGCGGTCCACAGCTTAACGATCTTATTTACCTCGAGACGGAAGAAGAGCATATTACGATGCGAAAACACTATTATTTCTGTCAGGATCTGCTGGCAGAAGCGGCGAAGGCTTTAAATGTCACACTTCAAGAGGATAAAAAATATAAAATTGAATCATAGGATCTACCTAAGAAAAAGGGAGGGGCATGCCCCTCCCTTCCAGCATTTGCTTGCAGTAAAGGTTACAAATTTGTGATATATTCGTAACCGTTATATCATTTTTCGAGAACCTGTAGCGATTTCACTCCCATGGTCGGGGTGGAAGAACAAGGAGGCAATTGGATGTTGAAGAAGAATAATCGCAATGTTCCGCCAAGAAGAAAGAGAAGCGCTGCTAAGAAGTGGAGCAGGACCGTAAACTTAATCACCGCTTGCTCGCTCGCCATGGGCATCTCTTTTGTAATACACCCACATCCGGCAGAAGCGGCCAGCAAGGTGCATACCGCCAAAGAAGGGGATACATATTATGTTCTGTCCAAACAGTATGGCGTGGACCTGAACAAGCTGATGCAGGCCAATCCGAGCATTAAAGCGACCAATATTTATGCAGGTCTCAAAATAACGATTCCGTCCGAGGCGAAAGCCGTCGCGGCTACCAAGGCCCAAGCGGCCTCGCCGGCGGTGATGCTGCCAACATTAAACGTATTTCCGGAGAATAAAGTGGTGGAGGCATGGGGAAAAACCTTTGACTATTCCAAAACCCTTAACGTAAAGGCAACAGCATATTCTTCGGCTGCAAGCGAGAACGGCGGCTGGGGAGCGGTCGATTATTTCGGAAATCCGCTGGAGCTGGGTACAATCGCAGTTGATCCGAAAGTAATCCCGCTGGGAACCAAGGTGCTGGTCACCGGTCACACCCACCCTGGACTTCCGAAAAAAGCCTTTGTTGCAGAAGCTAGAGACATTGGCGGAGCGATCAAGGGAAACAAGATCGATATCTTCATTCCGGGTTCACCCAAATCCGTTCGAGAGTTTGGCATCCAGGACGTGACCTTATATTTCATCAAATAGCACAGCTCTTGCGCACATCTTGAAAAAAGACGGCTTTCCTAGAATCACATTGTGGTTCAGCCGTCTTTTTTTCATTTCATGAGAACCTGTAACATCTTGCTATTGGCTTTCGGGAACGCCCAGCATGTCCGGCAGCGTGACAAAATCGTAACCTTGACGCATCAGCTCTGTAATGATCTCCGGCAGCGCCTCAATGCTTCCGGTGAGATCCGAACCGGCTCCACCGCCTGCATGCTGGAGGACGATGGACCCCGGACCGATGGCGGATAAAATATTATGCTTGACCTCATCTTTGTTCAGTCCTTTCCAGTCCAGGGAATCGACGTTCCAGTTCACCACCTTGTAGCCGTTTTTCCTGGCCCATCTGAGCTGCTCTTCATTGATGTCGCCATAAGGCGGGCGGATGAGGGTTGGCGTCACACCAACGATGGATTCAATGACGGCATTGGTCCGTTCAATCTGCTTGATAAAGTCAGGCAGGCGAAGCTTGTTCAGTTGGGCGTGGTTATAGGAATGGTTGCCAATCGCATGACCTTCCTCGTGAATGCGTTTCAGCAAGTCGGGGTGCTTCTTGGCCCGGTTACCGACGACAAAAAAGGTGGCTTTGACATCATACTGCTGAAGAACGTCAAGCACTTTTCCTGTAAATCGGGGGTCGGGCACATCGTCAAAGGTTAGAGCAATCCGCTTGACGCGGGGACCACGGGTCCGGAATGTGTCCGGATATTTGGTCATTAATTGACTCAAGGTTGGCGTTTTCTTAGCGTCTTGCTGAGCACCTCCTGAATCGTTCCCTTGTTCGAACGTATCGGAAATCACAGGGGAATGAAGTTGATCCAGGACAGCGAGGACATCGCCATGATTAGCTGCGCTCATCGCAACGCCTGGCGAGATGACCATTCCGAATAAGAACAGCAAACAGCATATAATCGGATAGCTTTTCATCAATGACCCTCACTCCTTTGATTACAGTTTAGTTATGGAGAAAAAGCATGATGTGAGAATGATATGGGCCCGTTCTTGCATGCATAGATCCGGGAGTTTGCAGATTGAGATCGCCAAAGACGTTTTCCTATGGTATTCCCAGCACGGTATGCAATTATCCCCAAGCAAGGTTCTTTTTCGTTAATCCCAGGAAGGTGTATAATAGACATCGATAGGAGATAATTAGACAGATTTGGTTCGGAAGGGATGATATCGAGTGGCTGATTTATTTACACCTTATAATTTCAAAAACTTAACGCTGAGAAACCGTATCGTTATGCCGCCAATGTGTCAATATTCCGTGAAGACTGAAGACGGGATCCCGAACGAATGGCACTACGTACATTATGTAAGCCGCGCCGTCGGTGGTACAGGCTTGATTATTGTGGAGATGACAGCGGTTCATCCGGAAGGACGAATCACAGACCAAGACACCGGTATCTGGGGGGATGAACATATCCCGGCATACCGGAGGCTGGTGGATGCTGTGCATTCATACGGAACCAAGATCGGGATCCAGCTTGGCCATGCTGGACGCAAGGCTCAGGATGCAGATCCTCCTGTGGCACCGTCGGCGATTCCGTTCAATGACAGCTTTAGAATGCCGAGGGTACTGTCTACGCAGGAGATTGAGCAGTTAATCGAAGCTCATAAACAGGCGGCTCGCCGCGCTGTAGAAGCCGGATTTGATACGGTGGAGATCCACGGTGCACACGGTTATTTGATCCATCAATTCCACTCACCGTTAACGAACAAGCGTGAAGACGCGTATGGCCAGGATCTGGCGCTGTTCGGAGAGCGGGTCGTCAGGGCAGTTAAAGAGGTCGTGCCGGAAGGCATGCCGATTCTGATGCGCGTATCTGCCCAGGAGTATGTCGATGGCGGGTACGATGTGGAGTATTGTCTGGAAATCTGCAAGCGGTACAGAGACGCCGGGGTTGATATTTTTCACGTATCTTCAGGCGGAGAAGGGCCGATCGGTTCCGGTGGAGGGCCGAAAGCAGAGCCGGGATATCAGGTAGAACTGGCAGCCGAAATCAAGCGTCAGCTCGAGGTGCCGGTGATCGCGGTCGGATTACTGGATGAATATCAGGATGCGCAGGACGTCATTCTTTCTGGCAAGGCCGATCTTGTAGCGATTGGCAGAGCGATGCTCCGTGATCCATACTGGGCGATTCATGCAGCCAAAGCGTTGGATGGTGAGCAAAAAGTGCCGAAGCCGTACGAGCGGGGGTACCGTTCCTAATCCAGGTCATCATAGCATTACAGAAGCGCGGCTTCCCACAGGGAGCCGCGCTTTGTTATTGAGCACGGAGCGGATGGAGAGATCCTATTCCTGCCATTCAATCAGGTTGGGCGTCTTGTCGAGAATGGATCATATTGTGCGGACCAGCCGTATTTTGCTATCGGGATCAAGCTGTTTGTACCGTTTGCATTTCTCCAGACGATGATTTCGGGTCCGCCCATCCCATATGCTTGAGACGACGCACGCTGGATAACGTATGCGGCAGCTCCAACACATTTTCCGGGAATCTGCCGAAATGCTGGGGCGTTTCTTTCCACCGGGGACAAAATCCGGCTTGTATCGAACAAGAAAAGGGCGGTAGTAATGCTGTGCGTTCCAATACATGTCTTCCCGGTAGTGCGTCGGACTCCAGAAGTCCTACAGACGGAAGCAAAACACGTCATAATCGGTCTGCTCCAGCATTGCGTCCAGCCTGCTCTCAAAGCGGGACTCGAACCATTCGTCGGCGTCCAGATTCAGAATCCAGCCGGGATGGACCCGGACCGTTTCCTCCCATTGCTGCTTGCGGAGTATGACTTCATTACTGAAGAAGATTGTTCATTTCGGATCAGGGTTCGGGCAGAGTAGGGCTGCCGTAATCCGGTTGAGCTCCATCATGGATAGTGATTTATTCCATACAAGATACGGCTAAGCGATCCAGAGTTAACGCCAGCGATCTGAGCAATTTGAGAGATCGACCAGCTTCGGTCTCTCAGATGAGATTCTATGTTTTGACGAATGGCGGTTGTCTGCTGCAAGCAAAGTCACCCCACAAGCTTAAAAATTTGCTTAATCTAAAAAGGAGTATTGTTTAGTCGAGAGGGCTGTCATGCTTAAATTAAGCAGTGGTCAATTCCTACTATATCTTTGTCTTCCAATAAATGAAATTCTATATAATATAAAGAAAACGCTGGCAAATTAACTTTATAGCTGAGAGGAGAGACACTTGAAGGTCCTGAAGAGCGTCTCTTAGGCGCGTAAAGCGTATGGGATACCTTTACGTTGTGGTGGAATTCCGAATACGGCATCAAGACTGGGAAACGGCCAGCTACAATGAGGGCGTATATTTATTGCTTCCGGGAAGCTTCTTGATTTCATTCCAGGCTTCGATTGCAGCTGTGCGGTCTTTGCCTCTGTTGTTCGGGTCTGCATAAAAATCGCGAATGAATTGATTGTATTCAAATTGAGGAGCAATGTTCTTCTTGTATGAGGGATCCTTCTGCCGATTCTCTTCCTCGTGCCAAGCTTCCACGGCGTCGCGGTAAGTTTTGCCTACATTGTTCTTGAAATAGTTCTGGATATAGGTGGAGAAATGAAACTTGGGGATCACAGTTATGAAAAAAGCTCGTACCCTTTGACTGCAACGATGGTTTTCGGTAATGACGGTATCCAGGCTTAAATCTGCTTGAAATTCCATCTTCTTGTTCACTTTTGAGTTGTTCGCTTTGGCGCTTCTGGAAGGCGTTTCCGTTCTTCCGGTTCGGAGAAAGAATTCCACCCTGCTTGATATTTCGAGCTTCGAACCGCTCGTGCTTATACCATGTTCCCTGCAAAAAGCTTGCAGTTCTTCTTTCAGCCAGTAGTAATTATTAAACTGCTCAACTTGTAAATCTGTCGTTAATTCGGGTCTCATGGTCGGCACCTCCGTACATTCTCATCTGATATCATAGAACATTTGTTCTTGTTGGGCAAGCCGTATGAGTAAATCAAGCCCTGACCTGCTCTTTCGAAGAGAAAAGGACAGATAGGGGCTCTATAAATGGCAAGCAACTTCCGTATGACAATGTTCATGGCAAGTGGACTTCATGCTGGTATCCAATGAAGATATACGAATGTGAGGGAGGCTGAACCGATGGTCCCGTTCCAAGGAAAGTTTGATGATATACAGGTCGAGTGCAAGGGCTATGGCGAAGATGTTCTGTTTACGATCACCGGAGGAGCAAGTCATATTGGGGCAATATCCACGGCATACCGGACTGCGCAGCGGCCAGGGTTCGCCGTGGACACCATTCGGGTGCCGGGGCATAAGGAGTATTTGCTGACAGGAGAGTTCGCATTGAAGGCCGCAGAGAGGCTGGATTGTCAGGTAACGGTCATGATGGGCATCCATTATCCGGGTTTAACCCGTGAAGAAACGGAGGCCATTGTGTTCATAACGCGCGGGAAGCTGGAGAAAGTGCTGGTTGAATGGCAGCAGGCACATGTATAATGAGAATATATCGATATTGTGGCTCATGCCAATCATCCGTGGTTGACATCTGAGCGGTCGGAAGTCCTCTCGATCCCGCAGCGTGCACACCCTGAGGGGAAGTCAAACTCGGATATCTGATACGAGCCATATTTTTTTGATTTTTTTGAAACGTATTGCGGCATCACCACGTATCAATAGTCATAGTGTTTCAAACTCAAATATGAACTGAAGCGGAGGAAGGGAACCATGTCCATTTTTAAAAGATTACGCGACTTAACGATGGCGAACATTAACGCGATTATTGACAAGGCTGAAGATCCAATCAAAATGACCGATCAATATATACGGGATATGACCGCAGATCTGGAGGACGCCGAGAAGGCTGTTGCAGCACAGATTGCCATTGAGAAGCGCTTCAAAGCGCTTTATGAGGAGCAGGCTGCGCTGGTGGAGAAGCGGACCCAGCAGGCACACACAGCGGCTCAAGCACAGAACGTGGATCTGGCTCGCCGGGCGCTCGAGGAGAAGAAGGCGGCTGAAGCGAAGCGGGATGAGTACAAGGCAAGCTATGATCAGAACAAGCTGGCAGCCGATAATCTGCGCGGCAAGCTGGAGGAAATGCGCAAGCAGCTGACCGAGATGAAGAACAAGCGGGAAACATTGGTAGCCCGTTACAACGCGGCCAAGGCACAGAATGAAATCAACAAGGCGATGAACGGATTCAGCTCCGACTCGGCATCTGCCGGCCTGAAGCGTATGGAAGAGAAGATGCTGCAGATGGAAGCAAGAGCAGAGGCTAGCAACGAGATGACCAAGCGTGAGAAATCGCTGGACGAAGAGTTCGAAAGCCTTGGCAAAGACAAGCAAATCGAAGATGAGCTTGCAGCTCTGATGAAACAGTACGAGGACAAGTAAAACGGGCATCGAACAATGACGGCAAGTGGAGGCGAAGGAGGACAGGGAAGCTTTCGGGCGGACATCTCCTTCGTCTTTCTATATGCAAATGTCCGGTGCACATCCAGGATCTGCGGCTCTTGAATGAAAGCAAACGGAAAGTTGAATGTGGGGGAACGTTATGAATTTGGAAATGTTATTAAGCGTGCTCTTGTGGACGGCGACAGGGGCCTTGCTGCTGTTCGTGCTGATGTGGGTGGATTCACTGTTTACGAAATACAAGGATCTTGAGGAAGTCAAAGCCGGGAATATGGCGGTAACGACGCGGCTCGTGTTGAAGCTGGCAGCCCAGGGCTATATTTTATCAGTATCGATCAGCACGGCTTATCACCTGCTCGAGGCGGTTATTGTCTCCATCATCTCCTTTATCATTCTGCTGGTGCTCGAAACGTTGACAGAGCTGTTGCTGCGGCGTTTCGCCGGCCTTGATCTGGATCAGGGAACGAAGGCAGGCAAGACAGGCTACGGCCTGTTCGCCGGATCTCTGCACATCGTTGGGGCACTGATTATTACAGCATGTTTGTAAGATGATGAGATAGGGGATATGGATGATGAGCGTATGGAAACGAATCGGCAATCTATTTGCCAAGCCGAAGCCGGAGATCAAGGAGAAGAGTCCGCTTGAATTGTTCCCCGGTGATATCTGTGAGGTGTCGCTGGTTTCATATGAGGTGACAGGCCGCGTCCAGAACCGGAGCCGGAACGCCGCGCTGCTGACACTGCAGGATGGCAGCCGGATCGCATATCTCTATATTGAGGTGCGCGAGATGGTTCAGTATGCGCTGTATCATGCAATTGATGGCCGCTTGGACACACCGGGTGAAGTTCCGACAACCATTGAGCTGGATGAGCATGTTTTTCACCTGGAGGAAGAGTATAACGGTCATGTGACTGTAACGGGGAAAACGCCGTTTATGGAGGGCGGAGAACAGCATGTATGGCAGTATCAATCCGATGATTACCGCCTGCTCCGGATTGAATGGCAGAATGGACGATTTATGCTGTATGAAGGCGAGAAAGTGATTCCGGGAGATGTGAGAATCCTCCGGGCGACGTAGGAGTGGTAACATGAAAGCACGCTCTTTTTTGCCAATCAAAATATTGCTGGTGCTCAGCTTCCTGGTATCGCTCCTGAGCGGTTGCGGCGCGCCGAATGTACGAGATACGTATCCGCTGGAATCGGTGAACCGGGAGAGCGGAGCCGAGTCCTTCGTGTACCGGGCCGAAGGGAAAAGTGTTCCCGAGGTTGCCCAGGAGCTGATGGCCGCGCAGGCCCCGGATCAGGTCTCGCCTGAAGATGATGAGCGAATGTTCCTCGTCTATGGGGATGAGTTCTACCACCTGCAGCAGGACCCTGACCAGCCATCGGATACGCTGATCGAGATCGATACCAAGGAATATGTCCGGAACAACTATAATCCGAGTTTCCTGCAAGGGTACCTGACGGCTGTTCTGCTCAGCGATCTGTTCGACAGCATGGGCAGAAGCGGCGGGGAGTATCGCGGCTATACCCAGAAGGATGTCTATAAGCCGAAGGAAGGCAGCTTCCGGAAGCCGACAGATCAGGACAAGAAGATAGCGCCACCGCTAACGGTGGACCGAAGCGGCAAGATCACAAGACGTGGTCAAGACAAGGTAGGGACGGGCGGAAGCCTGTTCAAGCGCAATCCGGATTCCGGGAATAGCCGGGGCAGCATTACTCGCGGCGAATCCGGCGGCAGCCTGTTCGATTCACCGAAGAAATCATATACCAAACCGAAGACACGCTCTGGATCAGGCAAGGTGTTCCGGCGTGGTCGAAGGTAGACCATTTGCGTGCGGCGAAGGCCGCGCGCTTTTTTATATCGACAGGCGCTCCCCGTGAAGAGCTTGGTTATACGCTGATCATGCGAGCGGTTTGGTTTGCGGGGGACGCAGAGGCTGTGTTTGCCATCACGATCATTTGGCGTTATAACTGATACTATAGGTTGATGAAGCCAGCTGGGAAGTATAGTCATGAAGAAGTGGGGGAGACGTAATGGAGAACGGGAAGGAACAGAGCGGGAAAGAACAGAACGGGAAGGGACAGCCCGATACACCCAATAAATTTCAGCGTAAAGCATTGCAGGTGCCGGTAGCCCAGGAGAAGGCGCTGGCTTATGTGCAGCCTGGTGAGACGGAGATCATCAGTCTGAAAGAAAGCGATGGACGGATTCTGGCCGCAGATGTGATTGCGCCTCATCCGTATCCGGCTTTTCGCCGGTCCGGTATGGACGGGTATGCGGTTCGTTCAGAAGACACGCTGGCTTGTGAAGATGGGGAGACGGTGTGGCTCAAGGTCGTAGACCATATTCCGTGCGGATATGTATCGTCAGTGCCGATCACCGAAGGGACGACCTCGCGCATTATGACGGGTGCCCAGGTGCCAGACGGCGCGGACGCTGTGGTCATGCTGGAGGCGACAGAGAGCCGCAGTGAGAACGGAGAGACGTATATCGGGCTGAAAAGAGCGATTGAGCCTGGAAAAAATGTAACGCCGCGCGGATTCGAGCTCCAGGAAGGCGAGTTGATTCTTGCCAAAGGGCGCGAGATCGGTCCGGGTGAAATTTCAGTATTGGCGACATTCGGTGTTCATGAGGTGGAGGTGTACCGGCGCCCGGTGGTCGGGATATTCTCAACCGGAACAGAGCTGTTGGATATCGATGAGCCGCTTCAGCCGGGGAAGATCCGCAACAGCAACACCTACATGCTGGCAGCCCAGATTCGGGAGGCTGGAGGCACTCCGGTCGTCATGGAGGCGATCCCGGACGACATTGAGCTGGCACGAAGCAAAGTGGCTTCAGCGCTTCAGAAGTACGATATCGTGGTCACTACGGGCGGTGTATCGGTTGGCGACTATGACATCATGGGGGAGCTGGTTGCTTCGGGCGGGGTGGACATGCTGTTCAATAAGGTGACGATGCGTCCGGGCAGTGTAACGACGGCGGCAGTGAAGGACGGGAAGCTGCTGTTTGCCTTGTCTGGCAATCCGGGTGCTTGCTTCGTCGGCTTTCTGCTGTTCGTCCGTCCGGCGATTCGCAAGAAGCTTGGCATGACGCAGCTGCATCTGACCGAATGGACCGCTGAGCTTGGGGCGGATTACAGCAAAGTGAACAATTTTACCCGGTTCGTGCGCGGACGGCTGGAGGTTCGGGAAGGTCGACTCGTTGCTACGCCGGCTCAGCTTGATGAATCCAGTGTCATGGTCACGATCAAGGATAGTGAATGTCTGATTGTGATCCCGCCGGAGTTGAAGGGAGCGGCTAAAGGGCATCCGGTGACGGTGCTGGTGCTTCCGGGAGCCTGGTCATGAAAGAGGTTCGAGTCGTTCAGCTATGCGGTTATAAAAACAGTGGAAAAACGACGCTGCTGGCTGCTGTCATACGTCAGCTCAAGGCGCGCGGCGTCCGGCTGGCTGTCATCAAGCATGATGCGCATCAATTTAAGATGGATCATCCGGGCACCGACACCGATCAGTTCCGTGAAGCCGGCGCGGATGCGGTAGCGATCACATCACCGGGACGAACGGCGGTGTTGATGGAAGCAGAGACGCCGCTCGAGACACTCATCGGCGCTTTCCGGGACGTTGACCTGGTGCTCGTGGAAGGCTTTAAGCAAGCGGCATATCCGAAGCTGGTGCTGCTGCGGGATGAAGCTGATGCTGGGCTGCTGCAGCTGCAGGGGGTTATGGGCATCGTTGTGCCGAAGGAGATGATCAAGCCGCAGAAGATGACAGAAGAGCCGGGCAGGGGACAGACGGTGGGGTCTGACCTGCCGGCTCCGGTGATATCGCGGGATGACGTGGATGCCATTGTGGCGCTGATCCTTTCGAGTGAAGCTCAGTGAAGCAATATGATGTGCTATGAAACAACAGGACTCACAATGAGACGTTATAAGTCACTAGATGTCCCTATGACACATTAAGCGTCCGTTCGGCGTTCAATAGCCTCGGACATCGTTTTGTCGGTCAGATGGGCATATACCTCGGTTGTTTCCGTCGAGGCGTGCCCAAGCTGTTCCTTGGTTTTGTAGATGTCGTTCTGTAAATAATAATCGGTGGCAAAAGAATGCCGCAGCTTGTGGACGGTCAGCGCTGGCTTGCCAAAACGCTTGGCGTATTTGATAATCATCGCCTGGATCGCGCGCTTGGTCATGCGCTGGCCTTCGTTTTGCCCGTTTCGCAGGGCGACGAACAGCGCTTTCTCCTTCTTCGGAACCTTATAGCGGGCTTGCCGCAGCTGCAAATAATGCTCCAGATCGTCTTTGGCCTGAGTCCGGAAATAGACCGGCGTTTTGAATGTTTCGTCGTTGTTGCCCTTGCGGAATACGTGAAGCATCTTGTTGTTCAAATCGATATCCGACAGATTGAGGTTCACCACCTCGGACACCCGCAGCCCGGAATTCAGGATCAGACTCGCGATGCAGGCATCCCGGACCTTGTTCTGCTCATGGGCGTATAACGCCTGCTTGTTGTTGGCGACATCCTGGGCGTAGCCCTCGTGGATGTAGGTGATGAATTCCTGCAGCTCGTCCTCTTCCAAAATCTTGCCCTTGAGCTTGGCGGCAGTGTCCTTCGGCTTGTGGATCCGCTTGATCTCCACCTTCGCCATAATGTTGCGCTTCAGAAGCGGATAGAAATCCTCATCCTCAGCGATTTGACTTAAATAGTGAAACAGCGACCGCAGTGAAGACAGCTTGCGGGACACCGTGATTCTGGAATTTGCGCCCTCTCGGCGCGTCGTCAGGTACAGCCGGTAAGCGGTAATGCTGTCCATGCGCAGGCTTTCCAGCTCGGAGAGCGCCACTTCCCGGTTCGAAGCTGCGGCCGACAGGCCTTCCGCCCGCAGCCAATTAAAGAACGTTTCATAATCTCTTACGTATTCGAGCAGTGTCGAAGGGGAGAGATCCGGAAGTTTATAGTCGATAAATTGCTGTACATACCAAGGCATGGCCGGGGACTTCTCGTCCAGCTTGACCCGATCCTGTTCTTTTTGGATGTTCATGGTATCACCTCTAATCAAATGCGATGAAATGCGGATAAGCTTGTTCTTTACCTTAGTGTATCATATGACGCCCTTTGACGTCCTGATGAATGGGAGGGTGGGGGCTTACCGGGCAGCGGTGCTGGCGGTTTGCTGTTACTTGCTTGTGATCGGACAGGTCACGTTATATGATAACAGTACATCGTGGACCTCATCGTTTAGACATCGTCATCTTGGCAAGGAGGCAGCAGTTTCATGAATTCAGCGCATAGCGGCAGAATGGGGCTGGAGCTTGTCCCCAAACGAAAGCAGCATGTTATTACCAATATGATGCAGTTTTACTTTTATGATTTTACCCGTTATCTGGACTTTGATTTGAACGATCAGGGGCTGTTTGCAACGTACCCGGATCTGGATCAGTTCTGGAAGAAGCGGGACCGGAAATACCCGTTTCTCATTACATACGACCAGCGTCCTGCCGGATTTGCATTAATTGAGCGGGTGGAGGATAGCGAGGAAGCGGATTATTACATGACCGAATTTTTTGTCATGCAGAAATACCGCAGGTTCGGGCTCGGTTCATGGGCGGCTCGCGAGCTGTTCGACCGTTTCCAAGGGCGGTGGAAGGTCAGTCAGGTAAGCACGAATCAGCCGGCACAGACGTTCTGGCGCAAGGTGATCGGCGTTTATACGGACGGGAGATACCAAGAGCGGATTGACCCGGAGCGCGGGAATCCGTCGCAGTATTTTTCCTCTGGCCCGGGAAACCGTTAGCTCTTATGTGTAGTGTGATAGATAGACAGCGACAGAAAGATATATATAGCAGCTTAACGATCATTATATATCGATAGCAAATTTAATGATATTAATTATTAATCTGGTTAAATGATTGGTGTATCGTGGATGTATCGGGCGGAAATCGCCTTGGAATCGAAATAAATGGGGTTGTAGTATGGAGGGGAATATATTGTATTTGCCATCTTTTCGTTTAGAGGGAAAAACAGCGTTTGTAACAGGTGCAGGCCGGGGAATCGGGAGAGCGTTAGCGATCGGGCTGGCCGAGGCGGGCTGTGATGTCGGTCTCATGTCGCGCACGCGCAGTGATCTGGAGGAAACTGCAGAGCAGGTTCAACGTGCCGGGAAGGGCAAGGCGATTATCCTTCCGGCAGATCTGACGGACAGAGAGCAGATGGAGGGAGCGATCTCGCAGTTTGTGCAGGAAGCGGGCAAGCTCGATATTCTCGTGAACAACGCAGGCATGAACATCCGGACGCCGGCGCTTGAGGTGACGGAAGCAGAATGGGATGTGATCGTACAGACCAATCTGAAATCGGCTTTCGTTGCCTCACAGATCGCGGCTAAGCAGATGAAGGAGCAGGGAGGCGGCCGCATTATCAATATCTCATCCGTAGGCGGACATACGGCGCTAAGAACCGGCGTGGTCTACGGCTCGACCAAAGCGGCGCTGATCCATATGACCAAGGTGCTCGCGCTTGAATGGGCGCAATACGGCATTCAGGTCAACGCGGTGGGTCCGTGGTATTTCCGGACTTCGCTGACCGAGAAGCTGCTGTCCGACGAGGCGTATCTCAAGGATATACTGGACCGAACTCCGCTCAAACGCGTGGGTCAGCTGGAAGAGGTCGTGGGCCCTGTGGTGTTCCTTGCCTCCGATGCGGCCAATTATATGACAGGGCAGACGCTGCTTGTGGATGGCGGAATGAGCATTTATGGGTTTTGATCATTGTTACCATAAGTGAATATCGTAGGCTCAACCCCAGACATTGGTGCTTAATGTGTCGGTTGTCTTTCTGCCTCCCTTATAACCATTATCCCTTTGGTTCAGGAGGAAGCAGCCTGATCAAACGGGATAATCATGCTAAGCCTCTGGAGAAGGAGGACGTGTGCTGGAATCGACATTTGCTTCTATAATTCGAGGCTGGATTCGAAATAACCGTGCAGGGTAATAATCCCGTAAGGCCGAAATGAATCATGTAAAAAAGGAGCGTGTTGTTGCATGGAACGCAGAGCTTATGGCAATACGGATATGCAGGTCAGCATTTTAGGATTCGGCGGGGCCGAAATCGGGAACAAGGATTTGCCGACGGTCGAGAAGCTGCTTCACAGCGCGCTGGACGCCGGACTTAACGTCATTGATACGGCGGAGTGCTACGGCAATAGTGAAGAGCTGATCGGCAAGGCACTGGCGGGGCGCAGATCAGAGTATTATCTGTTCACCAAGTGCGGACATGCGTCAGGGCTTGATTATCCCGACTGGGATCCGGTACTGCTGGAGAAGACGATTGATCGCAGCTTGCAGCGGCTGCAGGTCGATTACGTAGATATCATTCACCTCCACAGCTGTTCCGAGGAAATCCTCCGCCAAGGCGAAGTGATCGAGGTGCTGAAGAAGGCGAAGGAGCAGGGCAAGACGCGCTATATCGGCTACAGCGGGGATACCAAGGATGCGCTGTATGCGGTGCAGACCGGAGTCTTCGATAGCCTGGAAACCTCGGTGAACATTGCCGACCAGGAAGCCATTGATTTGACCATTCCGGAAGCGCTTCAACGGGGGATGGGCGTCATTGCTAAGCGGCCGATTGCCAACGTTGCCTGGCAGCATGATACGCTCAGCGAGCAGGATTATGCGTATCCTTACTGGCTCCGTCTCGGAGAGCTGAATTATGATTTCCTGACAGATGTTCAGCAAGGCGTTGAAACCGCGCTTCGATTTACGCTGAGCACCCTGGGGGTTGCAACGGCGATCGTAGGAACGGCCAACCCGGGGCGCTGGCAGCAAAATGCCGAGCTGCTGGCCAAAGGCCCGCTGCCGCAGGAAGTGTATGAAGCGATTCGCCATCGCTGGAAGGAAGTGGCCGGGGCCGATTGGGTCGGCAAAGTGTAATCGACGGCTCCTTATTCACAGACAGGATGCTTACATCAGGATTGTGCAGATTGCTAAGTGGCTGATCAGCAGGAGGATTCCTGCAGGTCGGCTGCTTTTTTTATGACCAGAACCGGGCGTATATTTGATTGTAACGACATAAAGTGACACCCCGAAGGACAAACCGGATGTCAATACATAGAGAATACGAACCTTAGATCTATCAGTACATACATAATTGCGCAAAATACCCTTAAAGGCCGATGATAACGGTCATTTCAACCCTCTTATTCTATTATTTCAACATATGAAAAATTCACAATAGTTAAAAGCGACCATGACGCTCTTGAGACCTTTCATCTGCCATTCCACCACCCACGTACCTAATTACCCACCCCCGTATCAAAAGAGAGGGGAGCCCGAAACAGTTCAAAGCCTTCACCTCGACCTCGCCGCCAGCAGCCGCGAAGATACCGAAGAACGTCATCTGGGGAGGGGAGATATAGGGTTAAGGCATCCCGGCAGGGCCGCTGTAGAATAATTTACCCCTGCATAATAAAATTGTAGCCCTTTGAAAGCCTTTGCCCGTGGCATAAAATGCTGATAAGACATCAACGACCCACGACAAAAATAACGAAGGGGGAAATCGAATGTTAAAAAGGTCATCGATGATTCTGATGAGTGTCATGCTGCTGTTCGCGACATTCCTGGCTGCCTGCGGCGGCGGAGGCACGAGTTCGTCGGGGGATGGCGGCGACACGGGGACAGAGACACCGCCCGTGGCGGAAGAGAATGCACCGCCGGTCAAGCTGCGTGTGTTCTCGACGTTCGGCGGAACCGATGCGGCGCGTGAAGCGTTCCAATCCGCGCTGGACGAGTTCACGGCTTCACATCCGAATGTAACGATTGAGAATGACACGATGTCCGCGAATGACGACGGCTTCCGGACGAAAGTCAACACCGACATGAACAGCGGCAACGAGCCGGATCTGCTGTTCTACTTCATCGGTGCGGATGCCGAAGGATTCGTCAATGCGGGCAAGGTCGTTCCGCTCAACGATCTTCTCGAGGAGGATGCCGAATGGAAGGGCGGCTTCATTCCGGATGCGCTGGAGCTTGCCAGACAGGAAGACGGCAACATCTATGCGGTGCCGCTGACGGGCTTTTATGAAGGTCTGTTCGTGAACAAGAAGATTTTCGAGGATCATGGGCTTGAGCTGCCAACCGATTGGGATAAGCTGACGACAGCGGTCAAGACGCTGTCCGAGAATGGCATCATCCCGTTGTCGGTGCCGTTTGACCAGTCTCACTATCTGATCGAGCATGCCGTACTGTCGGCTGCGGGTCCGGAAGGTCAGAACAAAGGGCTGAAGGATGAAGTGGATCCGAACTGGGAGAAAGGTTATGCTGCCATCAAGGAATTGTATGATCTCGGCGCATTTCCGAAAGATGCGGCAACCATCGATCTGAGCATGGCCGGCAACTATTACAGTGAAGGTCTTGCGGCCATGATTCTTGAAGGCTCGTGGGCCATCGGCGGATGGAATGAAGATGTGCGTGACCAGACGACGGTGGTGCCATTCCCGGCCGTTCCTGGCGGTGTAGGCAGCGGCAACGACATTGTGGGCGGCTTCGGCACAGGCTTCTACCTGTCCAAGGCGACGTATGATGACGCAGCGAAAAAAGATACGGCGATTGCCTTGATGAAACATCTGACGTCCCCGGCCAGCATTCAGAAGATTGCTACCGCGAACGGCGGTACGCCGGCGGCGGATGTAGAAGTGACCGGGCTGCCGCAGGTTGCGCTCGACGGCTTCTCGATGGCGGCGAAAGCAGCATCCATCAGCTCGCCAATTGACAGCAAAGTGGCACAGGAGACCTTCGGCAACCTTCGCGCCAGCGTATATGCGGTTATCCAGGGCGAGAAGACGCCGACCGAAGCGATTGCCGATGCGAAAAAGGTAGAGGACGACAACAGACCATAAATATTGTCTAGAGAACATTCGCATAACCGTTAGCAAACGCCGCCCGATTCTGCATGCCTGGGCGGCGTCGCTATTTCGGGTGTCAGGAAGAACCGATAAATTCTACATCAAGGGTGATAAAAATGAAGGGTGATCGAAAGTATATATGGATGTTTTTGCTTCCTGCCGCAGTGATCATGGCTATCTTTTTGTATTATCCGTTTTTCAAGAGCCTCTATCTGAGCTTTTACCGGACGACAGGCTTCTTTGATAAACGGTTTGTCGGGTGGAACAACTACGAGCGGCTGTTCTCGGATGAGCTTCTGGGTGCGGCAACGCTGAACACGCTCGAAGTGATGCTGTACGTGCTGGTGTTTCAGGTCGGCATCGCGCTTGTTCTCGCAGTGCTGGTGGACTCGATCCGAAAGGGGAAGGATTTTTACCGGACGGTCTTTTTCTTCCCGGTGGTCATATCCGGTACGGCCATTTCACTGTTGTTTGTCCTGTTCTATAACTATAATTTCGGTCTGCTGAACAACCTGCTTGCCCAGTTCAATATCGAGAAGGTGCTGTGGCTGGATCAGGGCAATGCCCTGAAGGCCATTTCGATTCCGACGGTATGGCATTATGTGGGCTTTTACTTCATCTTGTTCCTGACTGCCATGTCCAAAATCCCATCCGACTATTATGAGGCAGCCAAGCTGGAAGGCATCAGCGGCCTCAAAAAGACAACCATGCTCACCATTCCGCTCATCATGAGCGACATCAAGGTCGTCATTACGCTGGCCATCACCGGTACGCTTAAAGTATTCGAGTTCGTCTGGGTCATTACAAGAGGCCAGAACGGCACCGAGGTACTCGGGACGTATATGTACAAAAAGGCGATGGTCGATCAAAACTTCGGATATGGTTCAGCAGTTGCAATTTACATGGTTATTTTCGGCGTGGTGTTGGCGCTTGTGGCCAACCGGTTGTTGAAGCGGGATGAGATTACATATTAAGCCATATAGGGGTGTTCGATTATGGAGCCGACGATTGTCGCGGAGCAACAAAAACAGCAGGTGATCCATAAGAAAAGATGGAAAGCGAGCAGTGTGATCATCTACATCATTCTGACGGCATGGTCGCTAACCACAATATATCCGCTGTTCTGGATTGTGAACAATTCGTTCAAGGTGTCCCGGGATGTCATGAATGACTCGTTCTCCATTGCGTGGAATCCGGTGTGGACGAATTATGAAAATGCTTTTGAGCGGATCAACATTGGCCGAAGCTACATGAACAGTCTGATTATGTCGTTCAGTACGGTATTCCTGGTGCTGCTGCTGGGAGGCTTGGCAGCCTATGTGTTGTCCCGGTTTCAGTTCCAAGGAAAAAGAACGATCTATTCCGTGCTGTATGCCACCTTGCTGATCCCGGCATTCGCCACCGTCGTGCCGGTGTATGAGCTGCTGATTCAGACGAGTCTTGTGAACACATATTGGGGATTGATACTGCCGCAAACGGCCGGGAATTTGACCTTTGCGATTCTGGTCATCGCCGGATACATGAGCACCATTCCGAAGGAGCTGGAGGAAGCGGCGTTCATGGATGGCTGTAATCGCTGGCAGATGTTCTACCGCATCTTCGTGCCGATCTCGCGCCCGGTGTTTGCATCGGCGAGCATTTTTGTATTCCTGTGGTCTTACAATGACTTGTTCTCGGCACTGATCTTCGTGAATAAGGAAAATGTGCGGCCGATCGTTGCTTTGCTGAACGAGATCAGCTCGCAGTACGGAACCGACTTCGGCCTGATGGCCACGGCGGTGTCGCTGACGGTCATTCCGGTGTTTCTGGTATACTTGATGATCTCGAAGTATATCCAGAAGGGATTGACCGAAGGAGCGGTCAAGGGATAAGCAGGCCTTTAGGGGACGGGATAGAATCCGTTAAGGGAATTGGGGAGATTGTATGACGGATTTATGCAGATCAGGCGCCCGTTCGTGCTGGACATAATGAAAATGATCGTGCGAGGATGGAAGCTGACTTCGCCACCGCAATGTGGAATGACGGTGGTGATAGGTCGGCTTTTATTTTTTTATGTAGCGACAGGGCCTGAAGTCAATGCGCAAAATGGAAAAAACAGCCTGGAAAACGATTGTATTCTAACGATATATCGTATAAAATTCGAAGTAATACGATATATCGTAATGGAGGGCAATGCATGACCAAGGAATGGAAGCAAGAGGAGAGACTGTTTTTGCATTTGGGCAATGCGCGGGACACCGGAGGCTCGGGCAGACGGTATTTCAGCCGGGGCGGGGTTAAGTATGCGCTGCTGGAGCTGCTCAGTCATGAGAATATGCATGGCTACCAAATGATGAAGGCGCTGGAGGAGCAGTCGGGCGGTACATATAAGCCAAGCGCCGGCTCGATTTACCCGACCCTGCAGATGCTTCGGGACCAGGGATTGGTAGAGCCCTATAAGCAGGACGGCAAGCGTATATTTCAAATTACGGAGGAAGGCCGGGCTTATTTGCAGGAAGAAATGGAGCGTCCGGAACCGTTCAATGCTGCTGAGCAAGGGGGGGAACCTGCTGAGTTCAGCTACGATGGTCACCGCGGCTACCGCGGCCACGAAGACGAGCGCGATGCGGACCTGGATCCGCCGATGCCCCGGCGCAATCGGCGGCTGACGCCGAAGGGCAAAGAGCTGATCCACCTGCTGAAAGCAGCGGAAAGGGCAGCGATCGCCGATCCGGCGAAAGCAGAGCAGCTTCGGGCTGTGCTTGCGGACCTTCGCCAGACGCTGCAGCATATCGCTGGCATGCCCGTGCCGGGCAGCGAGTCTGATGCGGCGTATCCCGCGGCTCCGGCAGAGCCTGGCGGTTCGGCAGGGACGCCTGCGCCCGAGGGGCGTGAGGGATCGCCCGACGCTCCTGGCCCAGCGGACCGCTCCGATCATCCCGCTGCGGGTTCATCCGGCATGCCGGAAGGGCCATTCGGGCAATCCGGTTCCAGCGGCAGCCAGCCGCAACGAAATGAAGAGGAGTGAGCTGCTGCGGTTGTAGCAGTAACGCTGCCAGGCATTGTCTGGCAGCGGCCGTGCAGAATCGCGCGGGTCCCTATGAACATGTTCCCCGGGTCCAGGACTGCGAACTGACAAGACGGGAGGTGGGCGTGCCTTGACATCCGCACGCATATTGCTGGATTTTTTTCGGAAGACGTGGTTGGTATATTTGCTCTCACTTCTCCTCCATCTCGTATCCAATCTGATTAACGTTTATTTCCCGAAGGTGCTGGGGGAGTTTACTGACAAGCTGCATGTCGGGGAGCTGACCCGTTCGCTCATTGTCGATTACAGCCTGCTGCTGCTCGCGATCGGGGTAGGGCATGTGCTCTTTAACGGCGTGGCCATGTATTTGATCATGCATATCGGGCGCAGGTTCGAATTTCTCGTAAGAGGGCGGCTGTTCCGTCATTTCACCGAGATGAGCGAGCGCTTCTATTCCCGTAACGGGGTAGGCAAGCTGCTCAGCTATTTCATGAACGATGTCACGGCGGTGCGCGAGTCGATCTCGATGGGCTTTAACCAGTCGGCGAACGCCGCGATGCTGCTTATAGCGGCCATGTCGATGATGTTTATCAGCGGCATCCCGGTTTATCTGATCGCAGCCTCGGTGCTGCCGCTGCTGTTGATTCCGTTTATCGTGGTGTATCTTGGTCCCGTGATCAGAAAGCGGTCGCTGGAGGTGCAGGAGGCGCTTGGACGCATGACCGATACAGCCGAGGAGCAGTTTGGCGGCATTCGGGTCACGAAGAAATTCGCCGTAGAAGATATTATGCAGCAGCGGTTTGACCAAACGGTGGAGCGCATTCGCCGCAACCAGCTTCGACTGGTGCGCGTATCGTCGTTCTTCCAGGCATTGATTCCGTTTCTCGGCACGATTGCATTGATTACGGCGCTGGCATTTGGCGGGTATCTGACGATTATGGGCCGGATCACGCTCGGTAACTTCGTCGCACTCACGCTCTATGTCCGGATGCTGATGACTCCGCTGCAGCAGATTGGCAACGTCATTAATTCAATTCAGCGCTCACGCGCGTCGCTGGAGCGACTGAATGACCTATTGTCCCAGAAGTCGGACATTGTGGAATCAGATCATGCGAAGGCGGTGGATCTCGGCAAAGCCGAAATCCGGATCGACAACCTGAGCTTTGCTTATGAGGACACTTCTCATCAGGTGCTGAAACAGATCGATCTGAACGTTAAACCAGGGCAGACGCTAGGCATCATCGGGCGGACCGGAAGCGGCAAAACAACGCTGATGAAGCTGCTGCTGCGCACCTATGATCCACCTCCGGGCACGATTCATTACGATGAGACGGATGTGAGAGCGTTGACGCTGGAAAGCCTGCGCAGCCAGATCGCCTATGTGCCGCAGGACGGTTTTCTGTTCAGTACGACGATCCGCGAGAATATCGCCTTCTATAAGCGCGATGCGGATCTTGATCGTGTGGAGAGCGCCGCGCGCCAGGCGCAGATCTACGATAATATTGTGGAGCTGCCGAGCCGGTTCGAGACGAGACTGGGGGAGCGCGGCCTGACACTGTCCGGCGGTCAGCGGCAGCGGACGAGTCTGGCCCGCGGCCTGATCAAGAACGCGCCGATCATGATTCTCGATGACAGTGTCAGCGCGGTGGACGCGGTGACAGAGAAGGAGATTATCGATTCGATCCAGAAGGAGCGTCAAGGCAAAACCACGATCATTATCGCGCATCGGATCAGCGCCATCAAACATGCGGATCACATCCTTGTGCTGGATGATGGCGTAATCATTCAGCGCGGCACGCATGAGGAGCTGCTGCGGCAGGACGGACTTTATGCCGACCTTCATGCCATACAGGAGGAGGGAAGCCAGCATGGCACAAGCCATTCATAACTGGAAGGCCGACCAGAAGGCGGATCTGAACCAGCCGGAACAGAAGCCGCATTACATCTCGGCGTTCAAGGCGTTGTCCGGCTATATCAAGCTTCATCGCTTGGGATTTATCGGGGTGTTCTTATGTTCGCTGATTGCAATCATGTCCGAGCTGCTGCAGCCGTTCCTGATGAAAATCGCAATTGATGACAATCTGCTGGCTGGCGTTAACGATTACAGGGGACTGCTGATCATCTGCGCGATCTATCTGGGCTTGTCGGTGTCGAGCTTCGCCTTCACGTATTTGCAGAACAACCTGCTGCAGCATATCGGGCAGAGCATCGTGGCCCGCATTCGCAAGCAGCTGTTTGGCCATATCATGAAGCAGTCGATGAAATATTTCGACCGGATGTCCAGCGGCAGCCTGATCACGCATGTGTCAAGCGACACGGAAGCGCTGAATCAATTTTTCAATCAGGTGCTGCTAAGTCTGTTCCGCGACGGTCTGACGCTCGTGTTCATCATTGTGATGATGTTCCAGCTGGATGGGCAGCTGGCGCTGTATTGCATGATTTTGCTGCCGATTATTTTTGTCATCGCGATTGCGTTCCGCTCATTCATGCGTACGACGTATCAGCTGGCCAGAACGAGGCTGTCACGGATGGTTGCCTTTGTGGCCGAAAATCTGTCCGGCATGAATCTTGTCCAGGTGTTTCACCAGCAGAAAGAGCAGGAGAAGCAGTTCAACGAGCGGAACAGCTCGTATTTTAAAGCCAATTTGCGTGAAATCCGGACGAATGTGCTGTTTGGACGCACCTTTGATATATTGAGCAACCTGTCGATTGCGCTGGTGGTCTGGGTTGGCGGAAACGCGGTGCTGGATCAAAGCCTGGCGTTCGGCGTTCTGTATGCGTTTATAACGTATATCCGTCAGTTCTTCCAGCCGATCAATACGATCACTCAGCAATGGAATACGCTGCAATCGGCTACGGTAGCGGTGTCGCGCATCTGGGCAGTGTTCGAGAGCAAGCCGGAGATCGTGGATCGCACAGATGTCGTGTCAGCGGATGCCGCGGCATCGTCTTCTGCGTCTTCTGCGTCTTCTGCACAGCCGACGAAGTTTGACGTGGACCGTGCGGCAGCTCGGAAGGGCGGCCCAGCGGAGCCTGAGGGGCGTCATTCAGTCAAGAGCGCTCAAGGATTTCTGCCTGAACAGGTGAGAGGACGTATTGATTTTCATGAGGTTTCTTTTGCATACGAGGAAGGGACACCGATTATCCGTCAGGTGGATCTGCATATTCGGCCCGGTGAATTGATCGGGGTGGTCGGTACGACCGGTGCGGGAAAAAGCTCGCTGATCAGCCTGCTGTGCCGCTTCTATGACGTGCAGGAAGGCAGCATCTGCATTGACGGCGTAGATGTGCGCGATATTCCGCAGCGTTCACTGCACCGCATCGTCGGGCTTGTGCAGCAGGAGCCGTACTTGTATTCGGGCAGCATCATTGATAATATCCGGATGTTCGACGAGTCGATCAGCCGTGAGGAAGTGATATCCGCTTGCGAGTTTGTGGGCGCGGATCATATTATCCGGAAGCTGGCGAAAGGCTATGATACGATGCTGTCTGAACGGGGCAGCGGGTTGTCGGCGGGCGAGCGGCAGATGATTTCTTTTGCCCGGATTATTGTGTTCAAGCCGAAGATCCTTATCCTGGATGAAGCCAGCGCCAACCTGGACTCGTACACAGAGCAGCTGATTCAGAATGCCCTTTATGTCGTGTCCCAGAATCGCACCACGATTGTTATTGCCCATCGGTTGTCCACCATCATGCAGGCAGACCGCATTCTCGTGATGAGTAAAGGCGAAATTATTGAACAAGGCACTCACGAGCAACTGCTGGAGCGCGGCGGCCAGTACCGGGAGCTATACGAGCACTCGCAAGGCCATGTGGCGGTGTAGCAGGAGGGGATATTCAGTGCAGTGCAGTTCAGGCCGTGCCTGCCATCAGTCTAAGGGGCAGCGCCGTTATTGCCTCTAATACGGGCACATGGCTTCCGGTTGATCGATTCCGGTTCTTGGTATCCAGCAGCTTCCTTCGTCACGTTTCGGCTTACATGCTATAATAGAGAAAACTTGATAAGGGAAGATGAATGATGACCAAACATCGTATCTATACAACCAGCTTTGCAAGTGTCTATCCCCATTATGTGACGAAGGCTGAACGAAAAGGCCGTACCAAAGCCGAAGTGGATGAAATTATCTGTTGGCTGACAGGATATAGCCAGGAAGAGCTGGAAACACAACTGGATGAGAAGACAGATTTTGAGACTTTCTTTGCGAAGGCTCCAGCCATGAATCCGGCGCGGGCTTTGGTTAAAGGCGTCGTATGCGGCGTCCGCGTGGAAGACATTGAAGAAACGACGATGCGGGAAATTCGCTATCTGGATAAGCTGATTGACGAACTGGCTAAAGGGAAAGCGATGGAGAAGATTTTGCGAGAGGTATAATGGTCACGAAAAAACACGGATTAGTTTCTAATCATCGGTGTTTTTTCGTTTTTTTGGATCAGGCGGAGCAGGTAAGTGGATGATGACAAGCGGCAGGGGAAGGACGTTGATTTTGATTCGTTCTGGACGATCAAAGGTAAACATCAAGATATCAATGTAACGGGGGATAGGATGATGAATCAATATGGAACACTCCATGAGACAAATGATCGATATGTTCTAAGATTTGAACGCTTATTTTCACATAAACCGGAGGATCTTTTCCGTAACATTACGAATCCGGATTATTTCTCTCAATGGTATCCTTTCGCAACGGGCGAGATGGAGCTCAAAGAAGGAGGCAAGATTTTCTTTGATGATGGTGAAGGTTCGACATATGAAGGTATTATAACTGATCTAAAAGCCCCCCCATCTTCTTGAGTTCCGTGAAGGAGATGATCGGATACACATCTCCTTAGTGGAAGAAGAGGAAGGATGCCAGCTCATCTTCACCCATATGTTCGACAATAAGGATATGGCAATGTACACTGCTGCCGGATGGCATCAATGTCTGGATGTACTTCAACAGATCTGTAACAGACATCTCGTGGTATGGAAAGAGAACTCAGTGGAGCTGAGGGAATATTACCGGGAAGCATTTTGTCTAGAATAAAAAAAGCATCCTCATTACGAAAAGGAGCGCGGCATCTGGTTGACATATGTAATGGTTAGCAGGAATGCGAATTTCTCTGGGATCAGTTAACATAATAATTATTATGAAACTATTGGATGGGAATTACGATTTAAGGACTCCCAACTTATTTCATTTTCATCCCGAAAAGGTTGCCTCCGGCCTCACACCCTACGCAGGTAACCTTTCTATTTGTTACTTCACAATATGAGCCAGCATCAAAGGCATAAGAGAATGAAAGAGGACAGAGCGAATTGGAAGGGGAAAGCTTCTGCGGGGACAAGCTTCACCGAAATAGCTGATATCATAGCTGATGTTGTTCACATGCGTTTGATCTTGCTGCTGAAGCTGAATCTCTGATCGGGTAGATTTCAGGCTGATCTTGAAATCTTGAGGACGATGGAACTGGGCTGCCATCAGATAGGCTGCGGCGTCCGGCGCCGATGCGGTCAGTTCGTAAGCTCCCGGGGCCGGCTGATTCAGCAGCACCTGGTGATGCGATGCCTCCTGGAATATTTTCTTCATCTTGGTACATCTCGGGCTGAAGCCTCTCGACAGTGCCGTCCGGATGGGTGAGCTCCAAGCTGTGCATCGGCTTGTCGCTGATCCAGTTCAGCTGAACGGATGCCACGCCATCTTCGACAACAAGCGTCTCGTTGCCTGTCCATGGAGCTTGCCTCCCCGGATCGTGAGCTATCGAGGCGCTTGGCGCAATCCGTGCGTGGCCGGATTCAGAAGAGAAGGCCTGGGCCGGTTCCGCTTGCTGCAAATAATGTACTCTATGAATAGAGCGCTACCCAATGGTCCTAAGACTTTGAGACTGTTGTAGATTGGAACTGGAAATGTTAGGGTAAAAGCAGATAACGAAGTGACTTATTTTTTTACGCTAGAATGACCGTTATACCAAATTGGTCAATTGGTTCTGTTTCGTTTTTTTAATGTTTTGCATTCAATGTGATTACTTGCAGCATATGAAGTGATCTCCGTGAATTTGTAGCGTTTATTTCAAAAAAGTCATGATTCAGAAGGTTGGATTAATAAGTTGGAGGAGGAGTGATGTGCATGTCCCTTTTTTCAGTACCGCAACCCAAAACATTCGGCCCTTTAGGTAACTTGCCGCATTTAAACTTTGAGGAGCCTGTGCAATCCCTGGTTAAACTTGCAGACCAATATGGACCTATCTTTCGAATGGAGTATCCAGGACGAAGCGAGCTGTATATTTCAGGTCATGAGCTGGTCGCCGAGGTAACGGATGAATCCAAATTCGATAAGCGTGTGTGGGCACCTCTTGAGAAAGTTCGTGCGTTTGCAGGAGATGGCTTGTTTACAAGCTGGACCTATGAACCCAATTGGAAAAAAGCCCACAATGTGCTGTTACCCAGCTTCAGCCAGCGCGCCATGCAGGGATATCATAACAAGATGGTTGATCTCGCTGTGCAGCTTGTTCAGAAATGGTCCAGGCTGAATCCCGATGAAGCGGTTAACGTCCCCGATGATATGACACGTCTAACCCTGGATACGATCGGATTGTGCGGATTCAATTATCGGTTTAACAGCTTTTACAGAGAAGAACCGCACCCATTTATCACGAGCATGGTACGCGCATTGGATGAGGCCATGAGTTCACTGCAGCGCCTTCGCATTCAGGATAAGCTGATGATCAGTAAAAAGAAACAGTTTGAACAGGATATCCGTTCGATGTTCACGCTGGTCGATCATATTATTGCCGAGCGCAAAGAGCACCCTCAGGAAGGTGCGGATGATCTGTTATCCCATATGCTTAACGGCAAGGACCCGGAAACGGGAGAAACACTGGATGATGAAAATATCCGTTATCAGATTATTACATTCCTCATTGCAGGGCATGAGACAACGAGTGGATTACTATCCTTTGCCATTTACTACTTGATGAAAAATCCGGATAAGTTGGCCAAGGCGCAAGCCGAAGCCGACCAGATTCTGAAAGATCCGGTTCCGACGTACAATCAGGTTCGCAATCTGAAATACATCCGCATGGTGCTGAACGAAGCGTTGCGCTTGTGGCCAACGGCTCCGGCATTTTCCCTTTACGCCAAAGAGGACACGGTGCTCGCAGGAAAGTACCCTTTGCAAAAAGGGGATAGTGTAAGTGTGCTCATTCCCAAGCTGCACCGTGACCGTGATGCTTGGGGGGACGATGTAGAGGAATTCCGTCCGGAGCGGTTCGAGGATCCGAGCAAGGTTCCGCATGATGCCTACAAGCCGTTTGGTAATGGTCAACGGGCCTGCATTGGACAGCAGTTTGCACTTCAGGAGGCAACGCTTGTGCTGGGCATGGTCCTGAAACATTTTGACCTGATCGATCATACCGATTACCAGTTGAAGGTAAAAGAGACTTTGACACTCAAGCCGGAACATTTCACCATTCGGGTTCGTGTGAGTGGTGGGCAGCCCGTCATGGCTGTTCCAGGTATTTCGGTAAAGGAACCATCTTCGGTTGCCAAAAGAAAAGAGCCTGATCCGGCAAATGCCCATCACACCCCGATGCTGGTCTTGTACGGCTCCAATCTGGGTACAGCGGAAGGTATTGCCCGTGAGATTGCAGATCATGCACGATACCAGGGATTTCGAAGTGAAGTCGCAGCACTGAATGATCGGGTAGGCAAACTGCCGAAAGAAGGTGTTGTTATTATCGTCAGTGCATCCTACAATGGCCAGCCGCCGAGTAATGCCAAGGACTTTGTGGAATGGATTGAACATGCAGATCACAAGGAATTTGAGGGAGTCCGTTATGCTGTTCTTGGATGCGGGGATCACAACTGGGCCAGCACGTATCAGCGTATCCCGCGTTTGATTGATGAACAGCTCTCTTCGAAGGGCGCAACGCGGTTGTCTCCTCTTGGTGAAAGTGACGCAAGCGGGGATTTTGAGAAGCAGGTAGAGGACTGGAGTGAACAATTGTGGCAGGATCTGGCACGTGCGATGGGACTTGAGCTCAGCAGCAGCTCAGGCAGTGAATGCAGTTCATTGTCCATACAGTTTGTAAGTGGGCTAGCGGTGACACCGCTCGCAGATACGTATGATGCCCATGTAGCTCAAGTGCTCGAAAATCGGGAACTTCATGATGCGGGCAGCCCGCGGAGTACACGTCATCTGGAAATTAAACTGCCTGAGGGCATGACCTACAAGGAAGGTGATCATCTGGGAATTCTGCCGCAAAATCCACCGGAACTTGTGGAACGCGTACTAAAGCGCTACGGTTACACTGGTACGGAACATTTGGTTCTGGATGCATCGGGTCGAAGTGCAGCACATTTGCCCCTACAGCAGCCGGTTAATCTATATGACCTGCTCAGTCACAGTGTGGAGCTACAAGAGGCAGCAACGCGTGCACAGCTGAGAGAGCTGGCGGCATATACCGTTTGCCCCCCGCACAAGAAGGAGCTAGAAGCTCTCCTGGATGAATCTGTGTATATGGAAGAAGTGCGGAGCAAACGGATATCGATGCTGGATTATCTGGTTAAGTACGAGGCGTGTGAAATGCCGTTTGAACGCTTCCTGGAACTGCTGCCTCCACTCAAAGCGAGATATTATTCCATCTCCAGTTCACCTCGTGTACAGCCGGAACAGGCCAGCATCACAGTCCGTGTAGTTCGTGCTCCTGCCTGGAGCGGACAAGGGGAATATAAAGGCATAGCGTCAAACTATCTGGCGAACCTGAAACCGGGTGAAGAGGTGGTTATGTTCATACGGACGCCAGAGTCCGGGTTTGATTTGCCAGATCAAGCGGATGTACCGATTGTTATGGTAGGTCCTGGAACAGGTGTGGCACCATTCCGTGGTTTCCTGCAGGCAAGACGTGTTTTGAAGGAACAAGGGCAGCAGGTTGGCGAAGCCCATCTGTACTTTGGATGCCGTAACCCGGAACATGACTTTTTGTATAAAAATGAGCTTGAAGCTGCACAGCAAGAAGGGCTTGTCCAACTCCATACGGCTTTCTCCAGCGTGGATGGACAGGACAAATGCTACGTGCAGCATCTGATGAGAGACGACGCCCACAAGCTGATTCCACTGCTTGAGCAGGGCGGGCATCTGTATGTTTGCGGAGATGGAAGCAAGATGGCTCCTGATGTAGAGGCTACGCTCAAGCAAGCATACATCGACATTAGCGGCAAATCCGCAGAACAGGCGGATGCATGGCTTGAACGTTTGCAGCAGGAAGGCCGGTACGCCAAAGATGTTTGGACAGGTCTATAGTGGGATAAACGAAATGAATCGAGTATTACTTGCCATACATGAATGAGTTGCACGGTGAGACACAGAGAAAAAAGCTGTGCTCACCGTTATTTAGTCGTGATGTCCCCATACGAGCATAGCGATACAAGTTAAGGTATAATTTAATGGGCAGTATAGATGTATAGCAAGAGACTGAGACTGATCAGTGTATCTGCTTTTTCTTTTTGGCGTGCTGGGCGAAGGCTCATAATCTAAGATACAGGAAGTGATCCAATTGAACGTGGAAATCAATAAAGATCTTATAAAGGATGAGCGCGGGAATTATTATATTGCCGTGCAAATGGAAGGGAACGAGCTAACCCTCGTCAATGCGTTTGTTGAAGCATCCTTTACTCCAGAATTGATCTACAATGAAGAGTTTCGTAACAGACATAAGGAGATCGAGGGCGGGTTCGTTGGCAAAATTGCTATGGACCTACTGCGCCATGATGTGGTCATGGGGCTGAAAGCAATCGACCGAAAGCTGCTGGACTTGTCCGAAGTGGAGCAGCAGTATAAGGTGAGTTTTATTGATACCATTGAATTCTTTCGCCATCCCGCGTGGAACACACACAAAGCTTGAACGCTAGCGTCTTGTATTCAGCACATCTTTGGAGAAAGGCAACGGGATTGGGACTATCGGTACCGATCCGATCGGCGTAGCGGTGCAATTCGATAACCCATCCAATGGAGATACTGTATTGCAGAGTGTCTGAATACGCAGTATCGGTTTACGGATGCAGATCGCGTCGTTTACGCTTAATATAGGATGAACGTATATCGGACCGCGAGTGATCGCGGTCTTTTCATTTCAATTCACTTCACTTCTGCATCTATGGCAATAAGCTAGAAAAAGGCCGAGAGTAGAGGCGCCTACGCCTATTCATACCCATCAGCAAGAGCAAGATCCAGGGAACAATCGGCGAAGTTTATATCCTTCAGTTAACAACGAGTTATCGCCCTCTATAACTGCGTATAATATAAATTATACGCAGTTTACGTTATGAGCGAATGGGCGTACCAGCATGTACACTTGGTCATCTTTCATGCTCCTGAAAGCGCGATATGGCTCGCAATCCGTCAACGGATCAGGTACAATGAAGAGCGTTATCGTGCATCCAATAGGGAGAAGTTGGCACGAGTCGGTGAAACATCATAGAGGCAATCCTAGATTCAGTGAATTGGCGATCGAGAATGGAGTGTGTGGCAGCGATGAACAGACATGGGGAAGAAGAGATCTCGGACCGGTATGGCCTGTACCTGGATTCGTTTCTGATCTGGATGCAGGATGCGGGATACAGCGAATACACCGAGCGGAACTATATGAGCGATGTGAGGCAATTTCTGAGCACGCTGGATGGGCGGGATCTCGCCGAGTGTAAAAAACTTCAGGTGATCGCGTATTTATCTCAAGCGAGACGAAATGGCGCCAGCGATCAGACGCGTAACCGCAAGCATGCGGCTATTCATTGCTTCTTCAAGGCGCTGCAGGAGCTGGAGCTGCTCGAGAACAATCCGGCAGCTGGCATCAAGAAGGCCAAGACGGAGAAGAATAAAGCCCCGGTCTATATGGATGAACAGCAGCTGACAGCGTTTCTGCAATCGGTCAGCGGCAAATACCGGGAGCGCAACCTGGCGATTTTCCTGCTGATGGCGTTCATGGGGCTGCGCGTAGGGGAAGTGCATGGACTTAATCTCGGGGACTATCAGCCTGACCGTAAAACACTGCAAGTATTCGGTAAAGGGCGGAAATGGAGGACAATCCCGGTTCCGGAGCCGGTTGCCGAGATGCTGTCCGTCTACCTGGAGCACAGGCTGACGCCTTATCGGCGTAAAGAAGAGGCGATGTTCATCTCCCAGAAGGGGAGAAGACTGTCGATCCGCACCATTCAGCAAATTGCAGCGGATTCGTTCCGGCAGTACCAGAGTCATCTTCCAGAGCAGATGCGGGTCGCTTATTCCAGTCACAAGCTTCGCCACTCCTTCGCTACCATGCTGCTGCGCAAAGGAACGGATATTCGAACGGTGCAGGAGCTGCTCGGTCATGCCTCGATCCAGACGACCACGGTGTATACGCATGTTTCCAATCGGGAGAAGGAAGAGGCGATGACTCGGCTGGACGTGAAACTGCCGAAGCTGCGTTCAAACCGCAGATGATTAATGTCATTAAATAAATAATCAAATTACATAATGAGGATTATGTAAACCTGATGAATGATGCAGATTTGCGGTTTCAAACGGAATGGAGGCACCGCGCGCTGGGAACTGCGCGCAGTGCGAATAATCGTTGGGGGCATCATCATATGTAGAGGATAATACAGTGAGCGCAGGAGGCAGATCGGCTCGCTATCAGGTTTCTATAAAATTCGACATGCGACAAAGAAAGGCGTCCAATTTGGACGCTTTTTTATGTGCGCTGTGCGCTGTTCGATGAATCGAATGTGGAACGCTTATAATCATTCGTTTATCCATTTAATAGTTAATGACATTAATCAATATAGAAGACATCATAATATATATTATGTTAACATTTGTTGTTTCACAGCCGTCACAAGCAGACGATGTGTCCCAGATATGCTACAATAAACCTCGTTCGACTTATATGGAAAGGAACGATGTCGCCATGTTTACATTGTCATCCCTCCTTCTGTTTATGGGGGCGGCGATTCTGCTTATTCTTGTGCCGGGTCCGGATCTGGTTTTTGCGGTGACGCAAGGGCTGACCAGCGGCAAGAAAGCCGGGGTATTAACCGCGCTCGGGTTAAGTCTCGGCAACATTGTACATACGCTCGCCGCAGCGCTTGGACTGTCCCTCATTCTGAAAACGTCTGCCGTAGCGTTTACGGCTTTCAAGATCGCCGGGGCGCTCTATTTATTTTACCTGGCCTATAAATCGATCAAATACCGCAAAGAGCCGATTGGCCTCGAGAAGGGCAAGCCCCAGTCCGGCCGCAGCCTGTTGATGAAAGGCTTTCTGATGAATGTGCTGAACCCGAAGGTGGCGATTTTCTTCCTGACCTTCCTGCCCCAGTTTGTGAACTATCAGATCGGCCAAGTTGGATTGCAGCTTGTCATCCTAGGTCTTATTTTTCTCGTGCTCAGCGGGGTGATCTTCGGCTTGCTGGCGTATTTTGCCGGGGTGTTCAGTCAGCGAATGCTCAGGAGCTCCCGCTTCGGGGAGATGGCGAATGTTGCAGGAGCGGCGATCTTCTCCGCGCTGGGCGTCAAGCTGCTGACTACCAAGCTATAAGAAGCAGTATGTGTGTATGTATGTGTGATTCTGGCATACGGTAATGGGCGGAGCTTGTGTATAATGTAATGACACGGAACAGGGAGGCGGATGGCCACCCTCCTGTTCCGCCGTTTCTGCCAGTCGTTAAGGCCCTGAGTTACTGATCACGTTGATGGCGGGCTTCGTCCTTGATTTCTTCACGAAATCCGGCGATGCTTTCTCTGCGGCGCGTGTTGCGTTCCTCGATTTGTTCCTTTTCCTCGGCCGGAATTTCGTCTCCAAATTCCTCAAGATAATCTTCAGCCTCGCGGAAGTTTTCAATGGTGTCCTGGACCGCATCCTGCAGATGCTCGACATTATCCTCGCGATTATCCGGTTTTGCCACTGGTGTTCACCTCCCGAAATGACAGTGATTCATGCTGAGTATGCACTCCACAAGTTTTCCAAAATAATGGCTCTGTTATGCATTTCACAGCGTTTCTGCTATGAAAAGGAAACATTATTGTCATGAATGAAGGTCAGTCTGTTCATAATCCGCTTTAGCAGATATGTTATAATGTCGGAATAAGTAGTATATGGGCACATAAGGCAAAGAGCTTTGAGGAGGAACACTCATTGAAGGCAAGAGGTTTTACTTTCTGGATCCGTATAATGACAATCATTCCTATATTGCTGTCGGCCTGTTCGTCGGAGCAGGCCCAACCGCAGCCTGAACCCCAGCCCCAATCGCTGGAGCAGACCCCGCCGGAAGCGGCTGAAGAAGGGCAGACGATTACGATCGTCACGCCTGAAACTGCCCAAAATCCGGCGGAAGAAAAGAACCAGTATCAGATTCACACACGACTGACCGATTTTCATCTGCTGAATGAATCGACTGGAATCGCGTGGGGCCTGACCAACAATGCGTTACGATTGTACCTAACCGAGGATTACGGCGTCACCTGGGTTGACATATCGCCATCCGAGAACGTGAAGTTTACGGATAAGCTGGAGTACGGCAGGGATATCGTATTCCCGGATAAAGATCATGGCTGGATCATTCGCAATCAGCGTGGCGGCGCCGGAACGGTGCTGCTGAACACGGATGACGGCGGGGATACGTGGAGCATCTCTTCGCTGCCCGAACGCGGAAGCGTGATGGCCGTGGCGTTTGCATCGGCAAGGCTCGGCTGGATCATGTCTTCGGAGAAAAGCTTCGGCTACGCCCAGGACAAAACGCTGTTCCAGACGGATGACAACGGCCGCTCCTGGGACAAGGTTATGCAAAACTCGGATTACCCGTCAGCGAACATTCCAAGCACGGTCATGCCGCAGTCGGGGAGGGTGATCGGCATGGATTTTTCCAACGCTAACGTCGGACTCGCAACGGTGAAGGACACACACTTGTCGAGACTGTATATTACCCGTGACGGAGGTCAGAAATGGAGCTCGTCGGCCCAGGTGTTCAACAGTACATCACTGAACCGGTGCGAGGACATAACTCCTGGAAAGCCGAAATTTCTCGGCAACCGAACGGACGCCTACATCCCTGTCACCTGCTACACGGAGGATCGAACGAGCTATTTCGGCTATTTCACCGCCGACAGCGGCAAGTCGTGGAATCTCGTTCCGTTTGAGCGCATCGGCGACATGGAGAACGGCTCGATCCAGCCGGTGTTCAGACGGCTTTACGACGGCTGGAAAATGGCGAACGGGATCGTCTACCATACGACGGATATGGGCAAGAACTGGAAGCCGTTCCCGAGGGACAAGCTGCTGACTCAAAATCTCGGGAACTATCCTAGGGTGGTAAAATTGCAGTTCTTCAGCTCGAAAGTAGGCTGGCTGCTGATTGAAACGCATGATCAGAAGCGTTCCCGGCTGATGAAGAGCACGGACGGCGGCGTGACATGGCAAGGCATTTAACAAGGCATTTAACGCTGAATCTGCATCGCAGGGGATTATCGTGATAACGGATCTCCAAAGGATGATCCTATAGCTGAGCATGTAACTGATCACTTGGCTGAACATCTCATGAATTATCATGATGATCAGCTAGCGTATTACAGGCTTTATCTGCTAAACCTATTCGGTATGGCAGGTAAAGCCTTTTTACCGATGAATAGGAGGTTAACACGATTTTTAAAGCCGTGTCCTCTGCGTTATTGGGATACTATGTTCATCTTTCAGTATTCATGTGAAAATAATCACAAAATATAAGCGCCCGTTATGCTATGCTAGAAGTGTAAGGAAGAGCTTTCACACCACAAGCTGAAGGAGCGGATCGAGATGACTTATGATCGGATCACCCAACATTATCTGAACCTTTGTTATAACTGTGACTATAACCACGAATGCCAGACCGAAGAGGAATGCCTGGCCTGCTGGACCGAGCAAGGATTGCTCACCGCCGAGGACGATGGGCAGCAGGAGACAAGAAGATGGATGCAGATGGCCAATGACTGACTCGTCATCGCAAGCACAACCCCCTGCAAGCGAAGGACACCGCGGTGTCTCGCTGCAGGGGGTTGCTGTGTTCTTGAGCCCTCTAATTCGCCTGTAATCCGCTTGTTTCTTCGTGAAGGCTTGGAGTGTGGTTATACTACACTATATCATCACGAATTTGAAGGAAGGTCATAGACAGGACTGTGGGACAGGCTTCAACATTTTGTCTAAAAACTTTGTTTCCCTGTGTTAAGTTGTCTAAAAATAGGCATATACATAAAGCAAGACAAGGTGGAGGGGGGAGCCATATGGGATGGGGATCGGATTGGATGTTCGATTTTTTTGGCAGTGTCATGCCCGTGTTCTTCATTGTCGTTGTCGGCATTGTGCTGCTCTCTGCAGGGAAAGGGCTTTTGCAATGGAGCCGGAACAACCGTCAGCCGCTGCTCACCGTGGAATCTAAAATTGTAAGCAAGCGCACGGAGGTGAAGCACACCCATCACCATGACGATACGATGTCCAGCCGGACGCGTACCACCTATTACGTCACTTTCGAGGTTGAAAGCGGGGACCGGATGGAGTTTGTCGTGAGCGGAGAGGAGTATGGGATGTGTGCGCAGGGGGATCAAGGAATGCTGCGATTCCAGGGCACCCGGTTCTACAGCTTCGCGAGACATCCGAGGATCCATCAGGATCTGGCCAGAGGTTAGCCTCACACCGTCTATGCCGGAATGCTGCATCTTCACCCGAGGATTGGTAAGCGAACTTCTGTGCGCTATAATGAAATCATATCGTGATGCGATTATTTACGCTTGCACAGGAGGAGCCAAATCACATGAATACAACCACGTTCAAAGGAACAACCGTCGTCATTACCGGTGCAGCCAAGGGCATCGGCAAGGGGCTGGCGGAAGCATACGCTGCCGCTGGCGCGGATGTGATTGTCAGCGACACGCTGAAGGATGAAGGGCAGCAGACGGCCGAACAGCTGCAAGCGAACGGATATTCAGCTGTCTTCGTCCCATGCGATGTCCGGGACGAGCGCGAGATTAAGCAGTTGATGGAAGAGGCAGTCAGACGGACCGGACGGCTCGATATTCTGATCAACAACGCCGGGGTTTCGCGCTGGAAGTCTCCCTATGAATTGAAGGTCGAGGAATGGGATGATGTGCTGAATACCAATGCGAGAAGCTGTTTTCTGGCCTCGCGGGAAGCGGCATTACATATGAGAACCAATGGCGGGGGCGCCATTGTCAACATTTCCTCGACCAGATCGGTCATGTCCGAGCCGAACTCTGAAGCGTACGCGGCGTCCAAAGGCGCGATTGTCGCCTTGACCCATGCGATGGCAGTCAGCCTCGGGCCAGACGGCATTCGCGTCAACTGCATCAGTCCGGGCTGGATCGAAACGGGCAGCTATGATCAGCTGCGGCCGGAGGATCACAGTCAGCATCCGGCAGGCCGGGTCGGCGTGCCGAAGGATATCGCCAAGGCTTGCTTCTACTTTACAGATCCGGACAACACCTTTGTGACCGGGGCGCATCTCGTCGTGGACGGGGGAATGACGCGTAAAATGATATATGAGGAATAGAGCGAACGAGGAATAAACCCGAAGGATTGGCCGAGCTTCATCTAGGCCGATCCTTTTGTTTTGCAGCCTCCGATTTGAATATTTCGACAGATTTAGATAGCCCCATAGGATTTAATGAATTCGACGAGAACGATGATGACATCGTTGCGACGATACCGTGCTTATCTTAAGTTTACATAAAATATATTATGTATACAAATGACAATGTTCACAAATCTATCAATAGCCATAACTGACAACCTTTGTTATGATGGGGAAGATTTAAATTGAAGATAAATTGGAAGTATGGAGGCGATTATGGTGAAAAATATGTGGAAAGTCTCATCCCTGCTAATGGTGAGTTTCATATGGGCACTTCTGTTCCCCGCATCCTCTTGGGCACACTCCAAGCTGGAGAGCAGCGTGCCTGCCGCTGATGCGATCATTAGCGAAGTCGTGGAGGAAGTGAGTCTGTCCTTCAATGAGAATATCGATGAGAATTTGAGCATTCTAAATGTGAAGAATGAGCAGGGGGAAGAGGTTGAGTTGGCTGAAGTCTCGGTGACCGGTGAGACGCTGAAGGGCGTTCTGGTTTCCCCGCTTCAGTCCGGCAGCTATACGGTGGACTACAAGATCGTAAGTGCTGACGGCCATCCTGTCGAAGGCAGTTACCAATTCCAGGTTGACGTGCCGGAGCAGGAAACAGCTGCCGAAGCGCCGGATACTCCGGTTACCGGCGAGCCGCAGGAAGAGCCGGTGACGGATGAAACTTCAGAGCCAGCGACAGACGAAGCGCCGGCTGACGAAGCGGCGACCGATACATCCGGTGATCAAACGGCGTCGGAACAGGAAAATCCGGCAAGTGACAACGAGGGTCAGGGCGGATTTAACGTATGGATTGTCGTCGTTGTTGTCGCCGCTGTGCTGGTTGGTTATTTTGTAGTCAAGCTTTCCCGGAACAGGAAGTAAACCATGTATTATTGGCTGAGTGAACCGTTTCTGTATTTGGGTTATGCGATTTTGGCAGCAATAAGCGTGCTTGCAATTGTCCCGGACCGCTATAAGCCAAGACTGGCCGTTCCTGCCTGGCTGGGGCCGCTTGCCGCTCTGGCGGTGGCCGTCGGCGGTTTTATCCCGCTGCTGCGAATTGTGATGTTTTTCAAGTCAGATCTCGGTTTCTGGAAAGCCTTCAACAGCATCATGTTCCAGTTTCGTGAAGGGGAACAATATGCATGGCTGCTCGTGCTCGTCATCCTCATGGCTGTGCTGGCATGGATCGTGCAGCGGAATCCGCGTACGATCACACGGTTTCTGATGCTGCCTGCAGTGCTGGGCATGGCATGGGGGCTATCCGGATTCAACCATGCGGCGACGCTGTTTGACTGGCTGGGCCCGGTTGCTTTTCTCGGTCATTTTGCCGGCATGGCATTTTGGACGGGGACGCTGCTGCTTGTCGGATGGTTCAGTCTCGGATCGGATCGCTGGGACGCCTTTCTGAGATGGTTTCATCCGTTTGCTATCCTGTGCTTTGTCATCGTCATGGCCTCGGGCCTTTATCTGATGAGCGGGGTGGCTCCTGATCCGGTGAACAGCTGGGGCTTGTCTTACGGACAGGCGCTGCTGGTGAAGCATATTCTGATCCTGCCGCTGCTCGTGTTTGCCTTTGTCAACGGTGCTCTGATGAAGCGTAAGCTGCGGCGGCAATCCCATTTCCGCCCTGCTTCATGGGCACGCAGCGAAGGGGTGCTGATCTGGCTGATCTATATCGTTACCGGATATATGAACCAGCAGGCAGCCCCCCATGAAGTGCCGGATACGCTCGCGATTTACGGGCCTGCTCCGACCTTTCTGTGGTTTCATTCCGGATTCCAGGAAGGCGCGCTGCTCTTGCAGTGGAGCTGGATCGGTATCGTTTGCCTGGCAGCAGGATTGGCGCTGCTCGGCGGTATCCTGTACGCCTTCAAACGTAATAAAGGCCCGGCATTCGCGCTGCTCAGCAGCCTGGCTGCCATCGTGCTTCTATATTGCGGCGTGATGTTCTCGATAACCGTATCCGCTTAAGA
>NZ_NPBY01000013.1 GCF_002272015.1 Paenibacillus campinasensis
AAACCTCAAAAACATACTCCTGAAAAGAAAAGTAATACCCAAACTGGAAATGGTCCATATTCGCATATTCAAGATTCAAAGTTTGTAGGACCTGGAAAGGACTTTACTGCGGCTCAAAAGAAAAAGATAATAGAAGAGAACATGAAGAAAAATGGTGGGCTAGTTAAATCTGATTCGTCAGGTAAAGTCGCTACTAAGCCACAAAAGAGCAAAAAGGCGTTACACCAGATCCAAATGAGTGGCAAATTGATCACATCATTCCTAAAGATAAAGGTGGAACTAACAGTTATAGTAATGCTCAAGTGCTTACTCGTAAGGAAAATAGAGATAAGTCAAATAAATTACCTTCTGACTCAAATGAACCAAATAAAAATAAGCCACCTTCTAAGCCGACAAGGAGGAAGAAATGAAACCAATTATTTTGAATGATGGTTTGAATAAAAAGAGTCTGTGGAACGGTTGCATACTTGCATCAATTGCACATGGAATTATGGTTGCTCACTATCCTGAGTTATCATATGAACATTCATGGGACGGAATAAACTATAGCGTAGTTGATGGTTCAGGAGGAAGAGGAACAATTACATTTAAAGATAAATATTGTGTTGGGGCGTTTCGTAATGATAACGTCACCCGTACAGAATTTTCTTCAGCTATTGACTTTTATAAAGGCGCACCACCAGAAGTCCTTGAGTTATCAAAAAATGAGACTTTAGAGTATCTTCTCGAGGAAGGAGACGATGGTATGTCAAGACCTTACATTACAACAGCATTTTGGGCTGATGACGACAGAATTTTTTCTAATGATAATATCGTAAGATTGATTCAAAATGGTGGTTATCTTTTAGAGAGACAGCTAATGGAATATGACTCTGCGGTTGAGTCTTGGCGAGATTATTATGAGATGACCAATGTACAAGTCGATCTGTTAGAGTCCATATATACTAGAAAAATTAAAAAACCAGAAGCAAAGATCATACTAACTAAAAGAGAAATTAAAATGATTGGAACGGATGATCATGAGGGATTGAGTGAAAGTAGTACTTCGTTTGAAGAAATCGGGATACAGTGGGAGAGTTAGGTTACGGGGGGGACCTGTAGGAAGTTGTCATGAATTGAGATGAACACATAAAAGCTACAATAATATACCTTAATAGCGTTATGTTGAACAGGTCGTTATGGTCAGATACCACCGTGACTGACCTGTATTTTTTAATCTTCGTTGACTTACAGTTTTTTAAATTAAAATCAATATTTTGTAAATAGATCGGGCTGGAAATTGTTTTGAAATCATCTTACCGATTATATAGGAAAACTCGGCCAGCAGGAGGGCGTCTACCTGATCTGCGAGAAACAGCAGTCTGGTGATGGACAGCAAAGTAGTGAATCAAGTTGATAGGAATGAACCATGAGACATGGAACACATAACGTGCCCATGTGTTATCGAGGATACGGCATGACCGCCAGGTGAAGGGAGCGTTTGTTCCCGGCCTGGCTTTTTGACGTGCGGACAGCCGGCTGATCAACGCTGGCCATCGATCTGGATTAATTATCCTTTTGATGATAAAGTAAGGACAATCTTTTTATAGAAAGAGAGGCCTCTGCGTTATGAATAAAGCTCAAAAAAATATATTTCTGCATTTCGTATATCTGGTGCTGATAATCGTTCTGTTTGCGATCGGATCGGACATGTTGACTGAGTACAGGGCCGAGGCTCGAACCAGATTCGAGCACAACTTGTACTATGAAACTGCAGTTCTGATTCTGTGTTTCGGAGGTATCGGCGTCGTGCTCGGTCTAAGCGGGCTCAAGCGTTCGCGCGGGGGAAGAATTGGTCTGAACAAATCCAAGCTGCTGCTTCTGGCCCTGCCGTCGCTCCTCGTGACGATAAGTCCTCTGTTGGCCCATTTTGGCGTGTTTGACTTTTACGAGTCTCTATATGAATATATTCTGGAGCATCATGATATTACTATGGTTTCTAGCATTATTTTCGGACATTCTTTTTTTACTAGTTTTGTGAAAAAATAATCGGGTACTGGAGGAGCGAAGATGACGGATGATTTTTATTGCGACGAAGTGTTAAACGGGCGAACGGCTGTACAGAAGGTGTTCGAAACGGAAAGGGTGCTTGCTTTTCATCATACCCGTCCCTATTACCCGGTGCATATTGTGGTCATACCGAAGAGACATATTGCATCTCTTGTCACGTTGGAGGAAGCGGACAATCCCCTGCTGATCGAGATGATGGACATCATCAAGCAGGTGGCCAATCAGGTCGTTGCCGAGCACGGCGCTGCCAGAGTGAATACCAATCTCGGCAATTATCAGGATTCGAAGCATCTGCATTTCCATGTGGTGTTTGGCGAGCCGCTAAAGAGGTAGGCCCATACGAGGGCGCGGGAGCCTAACCGCCTTGTCGTCATGGAGCCTGATCCCGTGTGTTAATTAAGTGTTAAAAAAGAAGCAGAAGGTTTGCAGGGGGGTTCCCGTTCCATTATGATGAGAAGAGATATTACAGAAGATGATGATCAAATGGGAGGAAGGGAAGGACCGAATTGGATAATACTGTGAGACTTGTCAAACCGGAAGCTATGATTTTTGATATGGATGGGACGTTGTTTCAAACGGAAACACTGCTGCTGCCTGCTCATAACAAGCTGTTTGATATTTTGCGGGAGGAAGGGCATTACGAAGGGGAAACGCCGGACGAGGAGCTCGTCCTGAGCTGCCTGGGGATGCTGCTGCCTGACATTTGGAAGAAGGTCATTCCTGACGGAACGCCTGAGGCTCACGCGCGGGCGAATGAACTGCTGCTGCAGCTGGAGCTTGAAGGTCTTGAGAACGAAGAGGCCGTCCTGTACCCGAAGGTGAAGGAGACGCTGGAAGAGCTTCATCGCCGGGGAGTGAGGCTGTTTGTGGCAAGCAACGGTCTGGAGCAATACGTCAAAGGGATTGCGGAAGCCCGCGGCATCATGCCGCTGTTCGAAGGGGTGTACAGCGCCGGGGAGCATGGGACAGCCACGAAGGTGGATCTGGTCCGGCTGCTGCTGGACACGCACGGCGTGAAGACCGCCTGGATGGTGGGCGATCGCTCTTCGGACGTCGAGGCAGGCAAAGGGAATGGGCAGACGGTCATCGGCTGCCGTTATGCAGGGTTCGGTGGCACGGAGGAGCTGAAGGGGTCTGATGTGATCATCGACGCATTCGAACAGCTGCTCACCCTTTATGATCAGGCGAAGGAAGCGTAATCCGCTTTAAATATCGAGCATGAACAGGGGAACTCTCCGGCCACAAGTCCGGCAAGAGCTTCCCCTGTTTCGTTGATATGTTCAGAAGCCGGCTTTCATGACCTGTTTACAAGAACTATAGGGCCGCGCTGTCTGTGGAATCGAGCCGGGATTCCTTTTTTTGTTTGTACAGCCACAGGGCATACTCAAGCGGCCTGACGATGGACTTCCGGTAGGAGACGTGATCTCCAATCTGGGAGAAGACTTCTCGGGACGGCTTGGGATTCACCTCAAGCAGAAGAATGCGGCCGTTTCTGTCAATGGCAAGATCAAGCGCAAGCTCGCACAGCGCCTCGTATTGCGATTCCAGGAAACGGGGAATCTCCACGCCTAGACGGTAAGCCTCCTGCATGACCTCCTCCCGCTTCTGCACCTCGGGAATCCACTTATCCAGCAGCCGGTCCATCGGGATGGCCCGGCCTCCGCCATGCAGATTGGAGGTCACGCTGTGCATCGGCCCCATGCGTCCGACACATCCGGTCACCTCCCACTCGCCAAAGCCGTTCTTCTGAACCAGCATCCGGTAATCATGAACCCGGCCGGTCGGCAGCTCGATTTGAATCCCCTCTTGCACAACATAGTTGCCCCGCATGTTCCAACTGGAGAGATACCCTCCGATCTGCGAGAGGGTGACTCGTCTCGGCTTGATGATGCTCCGGCTTTGGTTTCGGCCTTGAATTTCATAGATGCCGGGCAGCAGCTGCCGTTTGCTTACGCGCAGAATGCCGCGGCCTCCGGTGCCGTTGATCGGCTTCAGATAGACCGTCTGGTGTCTGGCAAGCATCCGCTGCACGTCCTGAAGGCTGTGAATGAGCTGGGTTTCCGGCAGATGCTGGCGAAACTCTCTCCTGTCATGAAGCACTTTATGAATCGTCCATTTATTGCGCAGCGGCCTGTTCAGAAACAGCAGCTTTCTGTAGCGTGAGCGGAAGCTGACGAGCTGACGGAAACGCGCGCTTTTCTGGATGCGGCACCGGTCGAAGATGATGTTCGGAAAGGAGCGCCACCTTCTGAACCATTTCCGCTGCTCCGGACTGTAATGGAGTGCATGGATCATGCCATTTCGCGCATGAACATCGGCGGGGGTGAACACATAGACGTCCAGGCCGAGCTTCCGGCCCTCCGTAATCATCCGCTCATAGATATGCCTTTCTTCCAGAACCTTGCGATCATTTAAGTAGAGCGTTAGGATGCCTAGAACAGGCTGAGACATAGAAGTTCACCTTCTTGATTAGAGTCGGGGCTGGCCCCTTTTACAGCCGCAGGCCGGATGTCTACCCCTTTCAAATTCAGTACCGGCCTGCCGGCAGCGTCCATTTCGAGGCCTTCGGCATGCATGCCGGCAAGAAAGCACATTTTTAACGCGGCCGTATGGCCGGTCGCGACAGTGCAATGCAGCTGGCCGAGCTCGCTGATCTGCAGGCGCAGCAAGGAGGACCCGATCCGGCGGTTGCGGTAAAGAGGGTGTACCGCGGTCATGCAGGCCTCCTTTCCATAATCTGCGGCATAGCTGATCCCGACCGGCATGCTGCCAAGCTCCCCGCGAACGGTGGCTGCCACAATGGAGGTGCCTGGCTGATGGAGCGCTTCATAGCTCAGGGAAGCCAGATGCCCGATAGGCCCGGCCTTCAAGCGCCTGCCCCCGCATCGGCTGAAAAATTCGAGGCACTCCCGGCGTAGATGAGGCCAATCGGCTGGATCATGCAGATGGAGACGTGCGATTTCCATAGTAACCCTCCTTTATGAGTACAGATTCAAACCATTAATTTGTTATCCAACAAATAGCCACAGTACTGGAAGATCCGCTCCAGCGATTTTTTGCGAATGGCCGGTTCATCAAATTTCATAGGCCGGGAGTTGGCCTCGAAGAACCAGAGTGCGCCATCCGCGTCGACGCCAAGATCCATCGACATTTCGCCAAGCATGTAACCAGAGCCCTTCTCAATCTGTCTGGCAATGGATACGGCGGCTTTCTCCACCTCGTTCAGAATAACGGCTGTTCGTTCCGGGCCGAATACAATCGGCAGCAGCTTCTCCGGGTCCTCGATCGAGCCGCCGCGCGGCACATGCGTCGTGATGCTCTTGGCTCCAGCCATGCGCGCACCGATACCGGTTACCGCCCATTGGCCGGTCTCCGTCTTCTGCACCAGAATGCGGAGATCGAAGGCGCGACCGTGGACGGAGACCAGCTCGATGCCCTGCTGCACGAGATAGGATTTGCCCTGGGTTTCCTTGTTGACACGGTTCCATAACCGGTTCAAGGTGGCGGCTTTATACGTCGTGCTGTTTTTGTCGCTCTGAATTTGAATCCGGTAAGGCAGCGACTTGTTCTTCTGATATTTCACCCTCATGATGCCGCGGCCTGCTTTGCCGTTTTCCGGCTTTAGGTACAAATAAGGCATGCGTTTTATCATTTGCTGCAGCGTTGCGATTCCTCGCAGCTTTCGGGTAGGCGGTGCCCATTTTTTCGTATATCGTGACTTGCTCAGCCACTTGAACAATTCGCGTTTGTTGAAAAAGAACGGGTTGTAAATCATCATATCGGGATGCTTGAGGCATTGGTTTATTTTTTGGCGGACCCAGGGGATGGCTTCGTCCTCACGGCTTGGAATCCGATTATATATGATTTGGGGCAGAGGATACTGCCTCTGCTCCCACTTGTGATTGCTTCCGACATAGTAGCCTTTCACGGTGTCCTGTTTCAGCTTCAAATCCCGCGCCGTAACGACATAGACCTGATAGCCCATGTCCTTTCCGGCTTTAAGGATCTCCTGGAAATTTTGCCGATTGCCCCGAAACATATAGTCGGGATCATGCATGGTCAGGATCGCTACTACAGCTCTTCTATCGCTCTCGTATCGTCTGTTCACGTGTCATTCCCCCTGCTGAAGCCGCTCAGATACAAGCTGTGATCAAAGATGTGCTCTACGGATGCCTTGCCTTCGCCTCTCAGAGATGGGTGATGGAAGATGGAACGCCCCGGTTTGGAGTTGGCCTCAAACATCCAGATTTTTTCGTTCTGATCGATGCCGATATCAAATCCGATTTCCCCAAGCAGGTGAGTGTGATGATTCTCAATCGACTCAGAGAGGATGATGGCCGCCTCTTTGGCACGTTCCAGCACATCCTTGGCTCTTGCGCCGAAAGCCCGGGAAAGAGCGCTCTCTGGCGTCAGCAAGGAACCTCCGTTCTTGATGTGGGTTGTGACGCTGCCCCGTCCGGCTTTTTTGGCACCGATGCCCACGACACTCCAGCGGTTTCTGCCGTTCTTATGCATATGGAAGCGGAAATCGATCGGGCAGCCGTCAATTTCGATCAGGCGGATGCCCTGCTGGATGACATAGTTGTGGAGCTTCGAGCCGTGTCTGGCCTGCAGCATTCGCATCAGGCTGTTGAAGCTCGGGAATTTGAGCAGCGTGTTGCCGCCATTGCCGTGATAGCGGGCGAAATACCCTTTCTTGGGATGATAGGTCAGCCGGTATATGCCGAGTCCGAGGCTTCCAGCCGAAGGTTTGTAATATACGAAGCTGTGACGATCGAGCATATCCTTGATTCGCTCGGGGCTCGGGTTCGAATACGTTTCCGGCAAGAAGCGGCTTGCTTGAACGTCTCCCTCCAAACGATTGAAAATATCGGACTTGTTAAAGAAGGCCCAATTGAAAAATGGAATGTTGCGCTTCGTGAACCGTTGTCTCAGCTGGTTAGTGAATGGAGAGAAGTCGGTTTTCCGGCTGGGCAGACGGTTATAAATGACATCGGGCAGCGGGACCGTTCTGCGGACGAAGCCGCCATTTGAACTGAGCAGGAAGCCATGGACCGTCTCTCTCTGCCAGTTGATGTCCCGGGGCGCGAAGGCATAGACGAACATTCGTTTATTGCCGTCCCGAAGCAACTGGCGTATATACCCTGTGCGGGAACCGAAGGGGGTGGCCGGATTGCGAGGGCCGTCGGACAGTACACCGACGACAGGCCCAAGCCGAATCTCGCCTTCCCTTGGTGAATAGATGTAAGCAGGACCTGGTCTTGGGACATGGACGGCATTGCGCACCCCGCTGCTGAGATAAAGCTGCTTCCCCGATCGTTCTATGGGCTTCACAGCTGCCGTAACCGCGCTCGTGCCGATCCGAAGCAGGACGTTTTTTTTGCCGGAAAGACCCAGGCTTCTCATTAGCGAACCGGACACAAGGACGACTTTTTCGGGCTGCTGAGAGAAATGAATATTACCGTAATTCAAACTCATGTATTTACCCTCCTAAGTTGTCGAAGCAATAAATAACGCGTGTAATGCAGCGGATTTTCGATGGCCTTTGTTGCCGCAGGCTGCTCTCCTGTCTGCTTGAATGCTTCTCGGCCAGGCTTGGAGTTGACTTCAAGGAGCCACACCTTTCCTTCTCTGTCGATGCCAAAGTCGATGCCTAGCTCGCCCAGCCGACCGAAGCTGCTCTCAAGCAGGGGAGGCACGAGCCGGGATAACCGGCGAATCGTGGCCAGTACGGAGGCAGCCGTCTCGGCTCCGAACTCCGCTGCAAGATAGGGCTGGGCTAACAAGGCGGTCCCGCCCCCGTGAAGGTTTGAGGTTAGCCCCAGCCCCGCGCCTTCGCGAACCGCGACGCCGGTTAAGGACCATAATCCTTTGGCGTTCTTCTGAACGAGTGTCCGGACGTCAAAAGGATTTCCGCTTCGCGAATATAGGTGCAGAAACGGCTGCATCAGAAATCTCCGTTTTGCGGTAAAGCGGCTCACCCATTCCGGCAGCTCTGGAAGAGCGATGAGCCGGCTGAAGATGTCATTGCTCCGGTCTCTCCCCTGCAGACGGACGCTTCCTTGATCCCGAAGCGAGATATATAATGTACGTCGCCCTTGTGATCCCCCGCTCGGCTTCATGAACACTTCCCCGTGAAAGGTGGCAAGCGCCCGGGAAAGTGATTTCGAACCGGTGTAGCTGAGGGTAGGGGGAAGAAAATCGATGACGTCGGGAGAGCGGCTTAGCGTGTTGTAAACACTGAGCTTGCCGGGAAGCCCCCGGGACCATAACCTCCATCCGGCTTTCGGCAGTCCCCCCAAAAAGGCGGCCACCGCAGCGCTTTCCCGGGCGCTTCTGTACAGACAGCGATCATAGATGACACCCGGTATGGGAAAACTGCAGGATATCCACCCTTGACCGGATGCATACCGATAACCGCGAATGTGGGCCGAGGGATTTTCGGAAGGAAGAGAAACCGCGTAGCGCGGCGCTTCCTCAGGGCAAAACACAAATACCGAAACACCGAGCCTCTCGCCGACCTCGCTTAATTCCTGGAGATAATGTTTCTCGGCAAAGGGAGGAAAGCCCGATCTTCGGCATACCATGACACCGAGTGAACCTATTGTCGTAGAGGACATAAGGACCTCCTTCTTCAAAAGCCGGACAGATAGCGGCAGTATTGAACCAGCCGTACCGCCGAAGGTCTGATCTTGGCTGAATTAAGGGGAGCATTCTCGCTTTTGGACGGCTTGGAATTGACCTCCAGCAGCCAGATATGCCCCGTCGTGTCCACGGCCAAATCGATGCCCAGCTCACCGAAATGCAGCGGGATTGCTTTCTCCAGCCCGCTTGCGATTTCAAGCGCCGCCTGCTTCATCCGGGGAAGCGCGGTCTGTCTGGCCGTCAGCGGAACTCCGCTTGAGGCAAGCGCATCCTTCACCGTCGACAGGCTGCCTCCTCGTGCCAGATTCGATACAAAGTGATTGTCGCCCGCGATCCGGGCCACGATGGAAGTCACCGACCAGTCACCACTCTTGTTCTTGTGGACGAGTGCGCGAAAGTCGACATTCCGGCCCTGGATGCGAATCAAATCGAGTCCCTGCTGAATCTGGTACCTGGTTTTTCTCATTTTCAAGGAAATGGTGCTGAACAGCTTCAAAAGCGATGGGTATGTCTTCTTCTTGGTACCTGCAAGCGAGGTGGTCATCGTCTGGTAAGTGCCGTCTCCCTGGCGGGTAATCCGGATGATGCCTGTGCCGAGGCTTCCGCGCACCGGCTTGAGGAACACCGTGGAATGGGTCCTGCACATCGCCTTGAGCGTATTGAAGTTCCTCAGCAAATAGGATTCCGGCAAATACGGCTGAAGCTTTTCATTGGAGCCAAGCGCCTCAAACACTTCCGATTTGTCCAGGAATTTTTCGTTGAACACATGAGTTCCAAACCGAGATTTTACTTCTTTCATAAAATGCTGTACGCTAGGACTGTTCTCCAGCTTGCGCGTAAACAGCCGGTTATTGATGACGTCGGGAGCCGGAAAGGTCGCTTTTTTCCATCCTGCGTCATAGTGAACCGCTTCAAGCGATGACAGGTTAGAACCTATCATGTCAGGGGTAAAGAAGTATACATATGCACCCTGGGTTTTGCAGGCCTTGACCATTTCCAAGCAGAACGATGAGATCGATCCGAACGGTTTGCCGTGATCACGGGAATCGTAGCGGCTGACCATCACGCCGATGAGCGGACCGAGCCTCAGCGTCCCCTCTAATGCGTTGTACTTGACGTTTAATACGGTGCGAGGAAGAAGTCCGGATCTGCTGAATAAAGAAGGGTGAAGTCGAAGCGTGGCCGTTTTTCCTCCCGAGTAGACGCGCACCTCCTGCTTGAAGGACCCGTAAGCTAGCCATATCGACCGGTCTGTAGGAATACGCAACTGCTTGATGAGTCGGTCGCCCAGCTTGATATTGTCATTCGGGAGAAGGGCTGAGCTCATAAGCTGAACCGTGATCTTGGATTTGGACATCATGGATCTCCTTCCGACTACAACTGGATGTCTGGTGAACAGATTGGACTTCATCTGATCATTGCATGTAATGCATCATATGAGGACATATATCCCTTGGTGATTGTACCGCTGGTGAAAAAGGAGGTGCTGAAATTGCCAGACTGGCTCTTTGTTTTGGTCAATATGGTCGTCGCTGCGTTTGTCGGCGGTGTCACGAACCATTTAGCGATAAAAATGCTGTTTCATCCGCGGGAGAAGATCGTGCTTTTTGGCCGACGCCTGCCCTTTACACCGGGGCTTATCCCGAAACGGAAGCAGGAGATTGCCGTATCGCTCGGCAATGTAGTTTCCGACTATCTTGTGACAAGCGAAGGCATTCAGGAATTAATCCGCAAGCCGGCATTCCGGAACAAAATAGAGGACACCGCCGTCCAGAAGCTGAAGGAATGGAGCGAGTCTGAGCAGACCGTTGGCCAGCTCGCGCATTCGCTCTGGGGACCGGAGCAATGGGATCGCCTGAAGCAGCTGGCCCAGGAATCGGCGAGGCGGCTGACCGCTGGCGGTGTCCATGCGATCTGGCGCGAGTACGAGCTGGAGAACAAGCCGCTGAAGGTGCTGGTGCCGGGATGGTCGGAGACCACGATCGATAAATGGAGCGGCGCTGCCGCGGATACGGTGCTGAAGGAGCTGAGTGATACGCTCCTGTCTGCCGAAGGACAGCGGCTTCTGCGTAATATGGCGGTGACGATGGTGGACCGGGCCGGGGGCTTCCTTGGGGCAATGGCGGCCATCTTTGTGGATGAGGATAAGCTGGTCACGAAGCTGACGCCGATGCTTGTCGGTCAGCTGTCAAGCGAGAAGGTCAGAGAGACCGTCAAAGGGATCGTAGCAGGCAAGTTGGAGGAATACGGCGAGATGCCGATCGGTTCTCTGCTTGAGGCGATGTCCGGGGAATCGGGGCCGGAGCTGCTTATCGGCAAGCTTGAGGAGGCGATTCCGTGGATGGACTGGATCGAGCGGCTGGAGGCGCTGCAGCTGAAGGAAATATTGGGCCCGAGAATGCCATGGCTGATGTCCGTGCTTCCCGGATTCCTCGAGAAAGGACTGGCGATGCTGGAACGCGGCGTTCCGGTCGCCATGAAGGCGGTCAACCTTCCGCAGCTTGTGCGGGAGCAGGTGGAGAAATTCCCTGTGGAACGGCTCGAGGAAGTCATTCTCAGTGTATCCGGCCGGGAGTTCCGGGCGATTACATGGCTTGGCGTCGGGCTTGGCGCCGTCATCGGTCTGTTCCAGTCCTTCATGACCTTGATGTGGAGATAGGCAGGGCGAAGACAGGCGAGCGTGATCAATAGCAGAACAGACATGAACAGCACAGATACGAATGAATAACGGCAGCATCTGCCGATAGGAGGATACGAATATGAACATTTACGATAAGGCTCACGATCTGGCGAAGGCGATGAAGGAAAGCGAGGAAGTTCAAGAGATCCAGGCTGCGATGAAGCTGGTGGATGTCGATCCGGACAGCAAGCGCATGCTGGAGGACTTCCGCCGCAAGCAGATGGAGATTCAGCAAAGAATGATGTCAGGGGACATGCCTTCCCAGGAAGAGATGGAAACGGTAGAGAAGCAATTCGAGCTGCTCAGTCTGAACCTGAATATCCGCCGCCTGTTTGATGCTGAGCGCCGCCTCAGTGTCATCATCGAAGATGTGAACAAAATCATCTCGGACAGCCTGCAGGATCTGTACGGTCCAAGCGGTCTGTAATCCGTTCATCCATGTATGAAAGCGAACCGACGGAGGGTTTCCGGCGGTTCGCTTTTTTTGGCATGGCCGAGGGTGGACTCAATTTCATCAGCTGAGGCGAAAACTTGTCTCATAAAATGCCAACCTCGCTCATAGAGTAGAAATATAGATTTCAAAAGAGTAGAGGAGCTGCATAACGATGAAAAGGAAGAAGAACAAACTCAAGCATACGCTGTATTTGCTGATTGCGCTCGGCATGCTGATCTATGCGTTGCCAAGCATTTCATTTGCAGATGGATTCTCCTGGGTGTCGATGTTCGGAGCGGTATGGGCCGGATTTGCGCTGCTGGTCATTGCGTCGCACATGTACATTTTAATCGGTGTCGATGAAGCGAAGGAGAAGCAGCTGGAGGCGATTCGCAAGGAGAAGATGCGCCAGTGGCAGCTGAAATGGCCGGATGATCATCAGGGCAAAGAAGCGGGCGGCCAGGGCATGCAGGGGTAAGGGAAAGGGCGGCCTCCTCTGAACGACAGCAAGCCGATGATAGGCGGGCGGTCTTTCAGGGGAGGCTTTTTGCTTTGCTATGCTGGCGACGGCTTGCTGTTATCGGCATATGGGACAAACCCCACAGTATGCCTCCTGACAAAACGTGTTATAATAAATGAATACAGTATAGTACAGTTTGAGTGCCGGGGGTGTAACAGTTGGACGTACGTGATGATACGATTACGAAGCACGAGCAGCTCGTACAGCATATCGAAAGTTTGAAGGTAGGCAGCAAAATATCGGTCCGCCGTCTCGCAAGGGAGATGGGGGTGAGCGAGGGGACCGCATACCGGGCGGTCAAGGAAGCGGAGAGTCTCGGGATTGTCGTAACGAAGGAACGGATCGGAACCGTGCGGGTTGAGCGCAAACCGAGAAATATATCCGAGCAGCTTACATTTGCCGATGTTGTCGAAATTGTAGAGGGCCATGTTCTCGGCGGGGCGGAGGGCTTGAACAAAACGCTGCATAAATACGTCATCGGTGCAATGAAGGTCGAGGCGATGATCCGGTATATCGACCCGGGCGACCTGTTGATTGTCGGCAACCGGGAGGATGCGCATTCGCTTGCGCTGGAGACGGGGGCCGGCGTGCTGATTACCGGCGGCTTCGGCACCAGCCGTGAGGTCAAGCAGCTGGCAGATCAGCTGAATCTGCCGATCATCTCCTCCAGGCATGATACGTTCACCGTAGCCTCCATGATCAACCGCGCCATTTTTGACCGTCTCATTAAGAAGAAAATTATGCTGGTGGAGGATATCGCTCTCGACAAGCCGCGGAATTATGTGAAAAACTCGGTGACGGTCCGCGATTTCAAGCAAATTGCCGCGGAAACCGGTGAACAGCGCTTCCCGGTCACCGATGAGTGGAACCGCGTTATCGGCATAGTCGGAATCCGGGATGTGGACGGGCTGGCCGATTCGCAGTTGATTGAGAAGGCGATGACCCGCAATCCGGTGACGGCCGGGATGAAGACGTCGCTCGCTTCGGCGGCACAGACGATGATGTGGGAAGGCATCGACTTTCTTCCGATCGTTGACCGCAACCGGAAGCTCATTGCGACCGTAACCCGCAAAGAGGTGTTGACCGCCCTGCGGGATGCCCGGAATCAGCCGCAGCTTGGGGAGACGTTTGACCAGCTGATCTGGAACGGAATGGCCGAGGACCGCGATGATGAGGGACGGCTGTTCTTTCACGGGTTTATTACGCCCCAGATGGCTACGGAACTGGGCACCATCTCCCAGGGTGTGCTCACCACGGTGATGAGTCAGGCCGCATTTAAAGCCGCGAAGGAAATGAGCGGCTGGGATTATGTAATGGACAATCTGTCCACCTATTTCATTCGCCCGGTACAGATCGAGGATTCCATTGTCGTGCTGCCGAAGCTGCTTGAGCTGAGCCGGCGGACATGCAAGATGGAGATTGAAATTCAGCATCAGTCGAGCCTGGTGGCCAAGTCAGTCATGACGATGCAGGCGATTGATCACGGATAATGCGCAGGGAACAGCCTCTTCTTGCGCACATTCATTAAAGGGCTTCCCGGCGGTGGCGATTGACCGCGGCGGGAAGCCCTTGTCCTTGTCATGCTTGTTGCTAACTGGAGGATGGAGAGTTCTTGAGTTTCTTATAGTAATCCCGGCTGCGCAAGCCGGCAAACAGGTTGAAGGCGCCCAGCACCAGAAAGGCGGCTTCCACAATGACAGCTAGCGTTGAACCGCTGAACAGAAACATGCAGACGAGCGACAGGGATGCGAGCATGATGCCCATGCAGATGTTCATCATGGCAAGGTTGATGCCGCGGTCCGCAGGATCCGGCATGCGGCGGGCCCGGATGCTGTACAGGGCAGCCGAGATGCAGGATAGAACGAGTATAATAAATAAAGCGTATCGAATGATTGCTAGCATGAGTAAGCTCCTTTGTCATCCAAGCACCTGCTCCTGACGGCGAAGCGCCGGGAAGCAAGGTCCGTATCGGTCTATTGAAGATACTGGTATTGTATCATGCTCAGCCCGCGTTTGCATCCATCTGGCTGATGGTGATCCAGATCTGCAGCACGCCCTCCATAACCAGCATCGTCCTGATCCGGATGCGGTAATCCTTCTCCCTTACGGTGTATATTTTGTCGTCCAGCAGGGAGCGGGTCAGCCTGCTGTCGGTATCGATGTCAAACACGTTGCGGCCGCGAAGCGGGGCCAGATCCTCCCCCATCAATTTGATGATCTCCCTCTCGATCAGCGCATCCAGAGGGGCTTTTCCATTGTCCTCGGCCCGGATTTTGATTTCGCGAATGACAGTCGTCTGCGTGCTGTATTTCTTCAAGGAGGTAATATCATCCTTCAGCTGCTGGATCTCCACCTGCTGCTCATGATTGGTGTGCCACAGCTTATTGTAGCTGGCATGATAGAGCGAGTTATAGAAGACGCTGCCGACGATCATGCCGAGCAGGAAGATGGAGGTGGCCTGATAGAAGGGGCGGAAACGTTCAAAAGGCGGCACTCTCATGACCTAGTTCCTGCCCGAGCACACCCATTTGACCAGCTCGCTGCCCATATGTGCGCCTAGAAATGCAAAGCCGAGATACAGGATCTGCTTGACCGCCGGAGATATGTTGCCGCCCAGCATGTTGCTTTCGATGACGCGCATCGGATCGATCGTGCCGCCGATCGCTGCTGCCAGCGCCCAAATTTTGATGCGATCGGCAATTTCCAGCATCGTTGTGGTCGGGGGCTGCATGGATAATACGGCACCGACTCCTCCGATCATGGCGCCGCCAAGCACGATGCCGAAGGCTATGAAAAAGTCGAGAATCGCTTTTGACAAAAATGCGCTCATGGACGTCGTCTCCTTTCTGCTCCCTTACAGAGGGTGCCAACCGCCTGTCCGATTAGCATCCTTGTCTTCATTCTATGGGCGGGTCCTGCCGGATTATGATAAAATGATAGAAGTTGATTTTTAGAATGTACGAATACACGTCGAGGGACGTATAACGTGAGTTATTTCATCGCGAAAGGAAGGCGTTAAGGATGAGCTCTTTCGTGCATTTGCATGTGCATAGCGAATACAGCTTGCTCGATGGGGCGGCGCGTATTGGCGACCTGGTGCGTGAAGCGGCAGCGCTTGGGATGAAGTCGCTTGCCCTGACCGACCACGGGGTCATGTACGGCGCCGTTCCGTTTTATAAAGCATGTCTTGAACATGGCATCAAGCCGATCATCGGCTGCGAGGCCTATATAACGGCCGGATCGCGCAAGGAGCGGGGAAGCCGCAAGGATCAGCCGATCTATCATTTGATTCTGCTGGCGAAGAACAATACCGGTTATCGCAACCTGATGAAGCTGATCTCGATCGGCCATCTGGAGGGCTTTCATTACAAGCCGCGAATCGATATGGAGGCGTTGGCGGCTCACAGCGAGGGGATTGTATGCCTGAGCGCCTGCCTTGGCGGGGAGGTGCCGCAGCACCTGCTGCATGGCCGGGAAGCGGAGGCGAAGGCGGCTGCGCTTCGTTACCAGGCGATCTTCGGCTCCGATTTCTATCTGGAGCTTCAGGATCACGGGATGCCGGAGCAGAAGCGGGTCAATCCGCAGCTGATCGCGCTTGCCCGCGAGACGGGCATTGCTCTCGTGGCAACCAACGATGTTCATTACCTGACCGCTGCCGATGCGGAGGTCCAGGACATGCTCATCTGTATCGGAACCGGCAAAACGGTGCAGGACGAGGACCGGCTGCAGATGACGACCAATCAGCTGTATCTGAAGAGCGCGGAGGAGATGGGCCGCCTGTTTCCCCATGTCCCGGAAGCGATGGAGAACACGCTTCTGATCGCGGAGCAGTGCAACGTGGAGCTTAAGTTCGGGCAGTCGATTTTGCCCGAATACCGGCCGCTGCCTGAAGGAAAGAGCGCATCCGACTATCTCCGCGAGCTGTGTTATGCGGGGCTGAAGGAGCGCTATGAGGGCAGTGAGCGCTGGGCGTCCGAGGAGCTGCGCAGTGAGCTTGAGCAGCGGCTTGCGTACGAGCTGGGCGTTATCGACAGCATGGGTTTCAGCGACTATTTCCTGATCGTATGGGATTTCATCGCCTATGCGCACCGGCATCATATTGCCGTCGGTCCGGGCCGGGGCTCGTCGGCGGGCAGCCTGGTTGCTTACACCTTGCGCATTACGAATGTGGACCCGATGAAATACCGGCTGCTCTTCGAGCGCTTCCTGAATCCGGAGCGGGTGACCATGCCGGATATCGATATTGACTTCAGCGACGAGCGCCGGGACGAGGTGATTGACTATGTCGTCCAGAAATACGGCAGGGAGCATGTCGCCCAAATCATTACGTTTGGCACGATGGCTGCCCGGGCCGCCGTCCGGGATGTGGGCCGGGCGCTGAACGTGCCGTTTGGCGACGTTGACAAGACGGCGAAGCTGATTCCCGGACATCTCGGGATCAGCATCGCCAGGGCGCTTGAGGAGAGTCCGCAGCTGAAGGAGCAGTATGACACGAACCGGCGGATTCGCGAGTTAATCGACATGGCGATGAAGGTGGAAGGCATGCCTCGCCATGCTTCGACGCATGCGGCCGGCGTTGTCATATCGCGCGATCCGCTGACTGATGCGGTGCCGCTGCAGGAAGGCAGCGAGACGACCGCGCTGACGCAGTACTCGATGGAGCATCTTGAGGCCATCGGGCTGCTCAAGATGGATTTTCTCGGCCTGCGGACATTGTCGATTATCGAACGAACGATGCGATGGATCGCCGAGCTGACAGGAGCGGCTCCCGATTTCGGCACGGTGCCGGATGACGACAGCCGCACCTATGAAATGCTGGGACGCGGAGAGACGACGGGCGTATTTCAGCTGGAATCCCCGGGCATGCGGCGGGTGCTGAAGGAGCTGAAGCCGTCCTCCTTCGAGGATATCGTCTCCGTGAACGCCCTGTACCGGCCGGGTCCGATGGAGTTCATTCCGAAGTTCATTCAGGCGAAGCATGGCCTGATTGAGCCGGAATATCCACATGAGGATCTGATTCCGATTCTGGCCGATACGTACGGCATCATCGTCTACCAGGAGCAGATTATGCAGATCGCTTCGAAGATGGCCGGATTTTCGCTGGGCGAAGCGGATTTGCTGCGCCGGGCAGTTTCCAAGAAGAAGCGGGAGGTGCTGGACCGCGAGCGCAGCCATTTTGTGTCCGGAAGCGCTGGACTGGGATATACCGAAGAGGAAGCGAACCGCGTCTATGATATGATTGTGCGCTTCGCCGATTACGGGTTCCCGCGCGCGCACGCGGCTGCATACGGCGTGCTGGCCTTTCAGACCGCATATCTGAAGGCGCATTATCCGGTGCCGTTCATGGCATCGATGCTGACCGCCGTCATGGGCAGCCACCGAAAGGTGGCGGAATATGTCGTTGAGGCGCGGCGGATGAACATTGACGTGATGCCGCCGGATGTCAATGAGAGCGGGGCTTATTTCACCCCGGTATCGCTTGAACGTTCGGAGGCGGAGGGTGCTGGCCGCCCCGCTGGTATCCGTTTCGGTCTGGCGGCGATCAAGAACGTCGGCACGCAGGCGGTCGAGACGATTGTGGAGACCCGGAAGGACAAGCCGTATGAGAGTCTTGTCGATTTCTGCCGCCGGGTCGACCTGCGGGTATGCAATAAGCGGGTCATTGAATCGCTTATTCAGGCTGGAGCCTTTGACACGCTGCCGGGACATCGCGCGCAGCTTGTGGCGATGCTCGATGAAACGGTGGAGGCCGCTCTGAAGTGGAAGAAGGAGCGGGATGATCTGCAGATTCAGCTGTTTGACTTTGTGGAGACGCCGAATTGGGAGATCGAATATCCTGATATTCCGCCGTACTCTGCCGGGCAGCAGCTGGAGTTCGAACGCGAGCTGCTCGGCATGTATTTGTCGGGCCATCCGCTGGACGGCTATGAGGAAGTCCTCGAGCAGACGGGTGCGGACCGGCTGATGGATCTCCATGAAGGGGAGGACGAGTCGCTTGTGACGGTAGCCGCCATGGTCGTTTCCCTCAAAACGATTACGACCAAGCAAGGCAAAGCGATGGCCTTCATGCAGTGCGAAGACCAGATCGAGCGCAGCGAAGTGGTGCTGTTCCCGGAGGTGTGGAAGCGAAGCGCGCACCTGATCGAGAAGGGGGCGCTGCTTGCCATTCGGGCCAAGCTTCAGCACCAGGACGAGGGCTTCAAGCTGCTGGCCGAGGAAGTGGCGCAGCTGAGCCCCGAGTCGCTGCAGCAGCTGGCCCGCCGCGGCAAGACTCGCCGCACCGGCGCTGCGGCGAAGCCGCCGGCCGCAGGCAGCGGGGCTGCCGCGGCGTCGGCGGCCCGGGTGCTCCCGGCGGAGCGCGCCGCCGGGCCGGAGCGTGCGGCGGCGGCAGGAGCGGGGCCGGGGCCTGCGCCGGGCAGCGCCGCGCCGCGCGCGGCAGAGGGCAGCGCCGCTGGAGCGGCGGGCCGGGCGCGGACGGAGCAGCGCGTGTTCGTCAAGATCACGGCGGATGCGGAAAAGCCCGAGCTGCTGACACAGCTGAAGCGTCTGCTCCAGGAGCATCCGGGTCCTGTCGCGACCGTGCTCTTCTATGAGCGAAGCCAGAAGGTGTTAGCTTTAAGCGAGGCGTACCGCATCAAGCCTTCGCCGGAGCTGTTCGGCCATATCGAGCGCATGTTCGGCGCCGATACCGTCAAGGTGCGATGAATCAGCCTAGCGGTCATCTGATCTAAAATTGGGATGAACGTTTTGTCCCCCTCACGCATACAATTAGGACACTACGGATAACTTGGCCGAGCGGCCCAGAACGTCCGGCAGACCCGGGCGCTGTCCTGCTTGCCCAAGTGTGTTGAGGGGGATTTAAGGAATGTCAGCAGAGATGGCAGAACAAATGCTGCGTCGCCGGGGAGTGACAGTCAGTTCGATCGCCGACATCGTGTTTACACTGCAGCAGCGGTACCACCCGGCATTGACGATGGCGCAATGCGAAGAGAGCGTGCGGGCCGTTCTGGGAAAAAGAGAGGTTCAGTATACGCTGTATACCGGGATTGCTCTTGATGAACTGGCGGAGAAGAAGCTGTTGCCCGAGCCCCTGCAGTCGATTATGGAGCAGGATGAGCCGCTGTATGGCGTAGATGAAACGATGGCTCTCGGGGTGACAAGCATCTACGGCATGATCGGGCTGACCAGCTTCGGATATTTGGACAAGGAAAAAATTGGCGTAATCGAAATATTGAACTCCAGAAAGGACGGCATTCATGTGTTTCTGGACGATCTGATCGCAGGCATCGCAGCCGCCGCATCGTCAAGAATCGCCCACCGCAACCCGGATGCTGTGAAGTATACGGATTAACGAGAGAACGGTCTTATCCCGTTCCGTTGGAAGAAGAAGAGCCCTTCAGCCCCCTTCTCTCTTTGTTGAGCTAAAAACTGAAGTATGTTATCATTATCCATTATATCGGCTCAGGATATGCCTGTGAAAGCGAGATTAGGGGGATCTGAAAGGCATGTGGACGGTTATCTATATTGCGCCGACGGCTAAGATGGCGGAAATGATTAAAACCAGACTGACGGAAGAAGGTTTTTTGGTTAAGAGCCGTCCTGTGAATCTTTCCAAACAGCAGTTTGAGATTTTGGTACCCTCCGGTGAGCTTGAGGAAGTACAGGAAGTATTAAATTCGATATTGCACCCCTAGTTTTTTGAAAGGGTTACATAGCGAAGCAACAATTCGGGTCAGCGAATCGCTAGCGCGGGCGGCCATTCAAATCTACGGCTGAAGAGGTGTAGTTGTGTTTAAAGATCTGTTTCAGAAAAAAAGGAAATACGCAACCATCCCATCAGAACGACTGGGGACGGCAGGGCAGCAGGAAGGCGAACGCCCAAAGCGCGAAATACCAGAAGGTTTGATGAACAAATGTGTCAAATGCGGCACAATTCAATACAGCAAGGAACTTGAAAAAAATCTGAAGGTATGTCAGGAATGCGGCCATCATATGCGTTTGAACGCTTTGGAACGGATTCAAATGACGCTGGATGAGACAGGCTTCGAGGAGTTTGACGCCGATATGATCTCCGTGGACCCTCTCCAGTTCCCTGGCTATGCCGTCAAGCTGGAGCAGCAGAAGATGAAATCGGGACTTCGGGAAGCGGTCATTACCGGACAAGGCTCGATTCTTGGACAGCCTGTCGTCGTTGCGGTGATGAGCTTTGATTTCTTCACGGGCAGCATGGGGTCGGTTGTCGGTGAGAAAATAACACGCGCCATTGAAACGGCAACGGAAAAGCGCTTGCCGCTTATTATTTTCTCCACATCGGGCGGAGCCCGGATGCAGGAGAGCATCCTCAGTCTGATGCAGATGGCCAAAACCAGCGCCGCCCTGGCCAGATTCAATGAACTGGGCGGGCTTTATATTTCGGTTATTACCGATCCGACCACCGGCGGTGTATCGGCGAGCTTTGCGACGCTTGGCGACATCAACATCGCCGAGCCGGGCGCAGTATTCGGCTTTGCCGGCCGGATCGTGATTGAACAGACCATTCGCCAGAAGCTGCCGGATGATTTCCAGACGGCGGAGTTCAACCTTGCGCATGGTCAGCTTGACATGGTTGTTCATCGAAAAGACATGCGTTCCACGCTCGGTAAATTGCTGGATATGCATGCCGTGAAAGGGGGATTTTGATGTCAGGCGAACTGCCTTTTGAAATGCCTCTGGCAGAGATGCGCAAGAAGATCGAAGAGCTGGAACAGTTCGGTCAGGAGAAAGGGATCGATTTCACGGATGAAATCGCCCGTCTTGAAGAACGTTACAAGCGGTTGGAAGAGGAGATTTACTCCAACATTTCGCCTTCGCAGAAGATGCATTTGGCCCGTCATCAGCAGCGGCCGACGTCGCTGGATTTGATTCAACTGATCTTTACCGATTTTATCGAGCTGCATGGAGACCGTCTGTACGGGGATGACCTGGCGGTTGTCGGCGGGCTTGCCAAGCTGAACGGTGTGCCCGTGACTGTGCTTGGCCAGCAGCGGGGCAAGGATACGAAGGATAACATTGCCCGCTTCTTCGGAAGCGCGCATCCCGAAGGATTCCGCAAAGCGCTTCGCCTGATGCAGCAGGCGGACAAATTCCGTCGCCCGATCATTACGTTTATTGATACGAAGGGCGCATACCCTGGCAATACAGCTGAAGAGAGAGGTCAGTCCGAGGCGATCGCCCGCAATCTGCGGGAAATGTCATCGCTCGGGGTGCCTGTTGTTTGTGTGGTCATCGGCGAAGGTGGAAGCGGCGGTGCTCTTGCGATGGCAGTAGGCAACCGTGTGCTGATGCTGGAGCATGCGATCTACTCGGTCATTTCCCCGAACGGGGCTGCATCGATTCTGTGGAAGGACGCCTCAAAGGCAGACCAGGCTGCGGAAGCGATGAAAATTACCGCACAGGATCTGTTGAAGATGGAAGTGATCGAGGAGATTATTCCGGAGCCCAAAGGCGGAGCCCATAAGAATTATGAAGAAACGGCCGAGTCCATTCGCAGTGCGCTTCTGCGCCATTTGTCCGAGCTGTCGGGCATGGATGCCTGCGAGCTGAAGGAAGACCGGTACCGCAAATTCCGCAAGATCGGCGAATTTGAGGTGGCGGCAAGCGAGCCGATCGAGCAGCAGGACGAGCAGGATGCCGTGCTGTAGCTGCTTTTTTATTCAGCATAAAGATGAAGATATTCGGATGATATGACAAAGTTCCTATACAAACGAGTCATTTTGTAGTAAATTTAGTTGTTGGAAAAAGAGATATAGAGACCCTTGAAAAAAACGGAGGAAACCCAAATGCGCAAAACGAAAATTGTATGTACCATCGGTCCTTCCAGTGAATCGTTGGAAAACACCAAGAAGCTCATTATGGCTGGCATGAACGTGGCTCGTCTGAACTTCTCCCACGGTGACTTCGAGGAGCATGGCAACCGGATCAAAACGATCCGCAAGGCTTGCGAAGAATTGAACAAAACGGTAGCAATCCTGCTTGACACGAAGGGACCGGAAATTCGTACCGGCAAGCTTGCGGTAGAGCCGATTGAGCTTGTGCAGGACGAGTATGTAACCTTGACAACCGAAGAAATTCTCGGAGACAAAAACCGGCTTTCCATCACGTACAAGGATCTGCCAAATGATGTTCAAGTTGGATCTACGATTCTGATCGATGACGGTCTGATCGGTTTAACCGTAGTGGAGGTTCAAGGCACGGAAATCAGATGCCGCATTGTTAACGGCGGAACCATTAAGAGCAAAAAAGGCGTGAACGTTCCTGGCGTGTCCATCTCGCTTCCGGGCATTACCGACAAGGACGCCAACGATATCATTTTCGGGATCGAGCAGGGCATCGATTTTATCGCGGCTTCCTTCGTTCGTAAAGCAAGCGACGTGCTTGAAATTCGCGAGCTGCTGAAAAAGCACAACGCAGAGCATATCCAAATCATTTCCAAAATTGAAAATCAGGAAGGCGTGGACAATCTCGATGAGATTCTTGAGGTGTCCGACGGCCTGATGGTTGCCCGCGGGGACCTGGGCGTTGAGATTCCTGCAGAAGAAGTGCCGCTTGTACAAAAGCGCATGATCGAGAAATGTAACCTCGCCGGCAAGCCTGTCATTACAGCTACACAAATGCTGGATTCCATGCAGCGCAACCCGCGTCCTACACGCGCTGAAGCGAGTGACGTGGCCAACGCTATCTTCGACGGAACCGATGCGATCATGCTGTCTGGCGAAACGGCTGCTGGTAAATATCCGGTGGAATCGGTGCTCACCATGTCCCGTATCGCTGAAAAAGCGGAGTCCGCACTGAGCTATCGTGAGATGTTCCTGAAGCAGCGCATTGCTCAGGAAACGAGCGTAACCGAGGCGATCAGCCAATCGGTGGCCATCTCGGCGCTGGATCTTAATGCCAAAGCGATTATTTCGTCCACAGAGTCCGGCCACACGGCACGGATGGTGTCCAAATATCGTCCTCAAGCACCAATTATCGCTGTAACTACGCAGGAGAGAACGCTGAGACGTCTTGCCCTGACTTGGGGCGTAACCCCGGTCAAAGGCGAAACCGCTACTTCCACGGACGAAATGTTCGAATATGCCCTTAAAGGCGGCATCAAATCCGGTCTTGTGAAGGAAGGCGACCTGGTTGTTATCACGGCTGGCGTTCCGCTCGGTCGTTCCGGCTCGACGAACCTGCTGAAGGTTGAACAGGTTCCTGCACAATAATAGAACCGCAATCGATGATTACAATTTAGATTTTGCATATAGAGCAAACAAGCAATGGACGAGTATCGGGCCATTGCTTTTTGCATAGATAAGGGGGCTTCATCTCGTGGGAGCTTCATCGGAACTACAGCTGAGCCGCTGGTTCAGCATCTCTATTCGGGTGCGTTATCAAGAAACGGATCAGATGGGCGTTGTATACCACGCCAACTACCTGAACTGGTTTGAGATCGGAAGAACGGCAATGATCAGGGAGCTGGGCTATTCGTACCGAGATATGGAAGAAGAAGGGTTGCTGCTGCCGGTGGTCGATCTGGATGTCCGTTATCGGAAGCCCGCCAAATATGACGATGTCGTTACGGTGTTCACGCGCATGAGTTCATTTTCTCCATTGCGAATAAACTATGAGTACGAAGTCCGCAACTTAAACGAGGCGGAACTCGCTCAGGTGCAATCGCTCCTTGAAGAGGGTGCGGCACAGCTTCCAGGGGAGCTGCTGGCTTCCGGGGCGACCCGGCATGTATGGCTGAATCAGGAGTGGAAAGCGGCCAGACTGGATAAAAGCTCGCCAAAGCTGTATGATGCATTAAGGAACACCCTTTTGGGGAGGAAGGAGTAAACACTTATGTGGAAATGGATATTGGCGGCTATCATTTTCCTGCCTGCCATTGAAATATTCGGTTTTCAGTATGTCGCCGAGCAGGTTGGGGGAATGAACACGTTGCTTCTTACGCTCCTGACCTCTGCCATCGGTGTAGCCATGATGCGGTTCGAGGGCCGCAAAGCAATGGAGGATGCCAAGCTGAGAATGAACTCGGGGATGGTGCCGGGATCATCGATGGCGGATGGGCTCTGTATATTTCTCGGCGGTATGCTGCTGATTCTGCCTGGATTCGTAACGGATATTATCGGCTTCACGATGGTATTTCCGCTGACCCGTCCTCTGTACAAACTATTGCTGCTCAAATGGCTGATGAAAAATATAAAAGACGGCAAAATTACGATTTTCCGCAGATAATCGCATAGGCCGGGCTGTGAAGCTGCATCGCTATGGCGGGATACAGCGGCTAGCGGATGAATCTGCTGGATCACAAGAATCATGGTTTCCCCGTCAAGGGATAGAATAGCAAGGCCAGCCGAGCATGTTCGCATGCTCTGGCTGGCTTGTTTTGTTGGGATATGCACCCATTAGCGCACCCTTCCGCCAATAATGTAGTTTCGCAGGTCCCGGAAGACATTGGCCCTTCGAAAGGCATCGAGAATGACAAGGGACACCGGGCCTATAATGAGTCCCAGAAACCCGAACAGTTTGAGGCCGACAAACATGCCGAACAGCGCAGCCAGCGGGTCCAGTCCGACACTGCTGGCCAGCACCTTCGGCTCCATAATCTGTCTGACGATCAGAATGACGCTGTACAGGACGGTCAGGCCGATGGCCAAAGGGAGATTGCCGGTCATGAAGCAGTAGACGGACCAGGGGACGAGGACGATTCCGACACCCAAATAGGGCAGAAGATCGACCAGCCCGATCAATAGCCCGATCGCAAGCGCGGATTTAACGCCGAGCGCATACAGGGCGATGACGACGATAACCCCGGTGATGGAGATGAGAATCAGCTGGGCTTTAGCGAATCCGAACAGCGCTTTTTTCAGGTCGGATACAATGGTGGACATCGGCTTGCGGACCATGTCGGGCACGGCCTTAAGCAAGGTGCGGTTATGCCGCTCCCAGCTGTTGCTCAGGAAGAAGGCGGACAACAGCACCACGATCAGAATGGTGCCGAGATTCGGCAAGGAATAGATCACTTGCAGGATGCCGTTAAAAATGCCGGATATCAGCTCGGTAACCGCTGTGCCGAGCGTCTCGGTCGTTTTGCTGATATTTTGGTTGATTGTATCGTGATAATTAGGGTTGTTCTGATAGAAACGGCTGATTTCATTCACAATGCTCTGAAAGCTCTCATTCTGGGTCCAGGCCGTAACCCATTGAATCCAGGAATCCATATGCAGATTCAGCGATTGCGTCAAGGCGATCAGCTCCTTGACCAGCCTCGTCACCGCCGCAGTCAGGATAAGCAGGGCGCTTCCGACGTAGACGATCAGCGACAGCGTGACTGCAAGCCAGCGAGGGAGCTTCAGCCTGCGCTGGAGCAGGCCTACAAACGGGTTCATGGCATAAGCGACAAGCCAGGCAAGAAGAAAGGGGTACAGCAGCGGCAGCAGCATATAGATGGCGTACACAGCAAGGGTAATAGAGGAGATGACCCAGAGCCCTCTGCCGATGCGTTTAAGCAGCAATCGTTCCAAGAGATCACGCTCCTTGTGTGTTCATCAGGACAAGTGGAAACAGGTCGACTTCTATATACGTATGCAGCTTATCCATCCATAAGGCTAATAGATTAAAACAATCTTTTTTCAAGATTCGACAAGGACAAATGTCACAGTTATAATGGAATTGTAAGTGATTTCAAAAAAATGTTTATGAATACGATAAACAATTTTGATGTGATGAATGTTCCATCTTATGTTCACTTATCAGACAAAATCCAGTATGATATGAGAAGGTTTTACAGTCAGCTTCAGGAAGTGAGCATAGGCACTATTTTTTTGCTTTTTTTCATCCGACTTCATGAAAATGTTTTCATTGACGTCACCAATCAGTTTATCTAACGATAAAAGGAGAGATGAAACATGACAGCTACCAAGGGTTTGGAAGGCATTGTAGCTACCACTTCTTCGATTAGTTCGATCGTTGATGGCGTTCTGACTTATCGGGGATATAATATTGATGATCTCGCAGAGCACGCAACGTTTGAAGAAGTGGCTTATTTACTATGGTTCGGCAAGCTGCCGAATGCCGAAGAGCTCAAAGCGCTCAAGCAGGATCTGAGCGACTACGCTGCCATTCCGGATGAGCTCATTCAGCAGCTGAAGCTGTATCCGAAGGATGCCAACACAATGGCGGCCCTTCGCTCGGCGGTATCGGCGCTGGCATTGTATGATGAAACAAGCGACGACATGAGTCGTGAAGCGAACGAGAAGAAAGCGGTTAAACTTCAGGCTCAGCTGCCAACGATCGTGGCTGCAATCGCCCGCATTCGGCAGGGTAAGGAGCCTGTGGCTCCGAAAGCCGGGGTTTCTGTCGCCGAGAATTTCCTGTATATGCTGCGGGGCGAAGATCCGGAGGAGACTTCCGTGAAGGCGCTGGATCAGGCGCTGGTGCTGCATGCGGATCATGAGCTGAACGCATCGACGTTTGCATCTCGGGTAACGGTAGCGACGCTGTCGGACATCTACTCGGGCGTAACCTCAGCTATTGGCGCCTTGAAGGGGCCTCTCCATGGTGGGGCCAATGAGGCGGTTATGAAGATGCTCAATGAGATCGGTTCGCTTGATCGTGCAGAATCGTATATTATGGAGAAGCTGAACAACCGTGAGAAGATCATGGGCTTCGGTCACCGGGTATACAAGAATGGCGATCCTCGCGCGAAGCATCTTCAGAAGATGTCCCGCGAGCTGGGTCAGATGAAGGGCGATCTGACGCTGTATGAAATGTCGGTGCTGGTGGAGGAGACGGTGACGAAGCAGAAAGGGCTGAAACCGAATGTTGATTTCTACTCCGCATCCGTTTATACACAGCTTGGCATTGAGCAAGAGCTGTTCACACCGATTTTTGCAATCAGCCGCGTGTCCGGATGGACCGCCCATATCCTGGAGCAATACGACGGCAACCGCATTATCCGTCCTCGTGCAGAATACACGGGTCTGACGGATCAGAAGTATGTGCCGGTAGAACTTCGCTAATTCGCTGTTTTCATGTACAATAGACAGGAGAAGACCGCTCGAACGCCGGTGAAACCGCGACGGCGGCTTTCTCTATGTCCTTTCATGCTTCTGAATCAACATATTCGAAGGAGGAACTCATACTCATGAAACTGGAGAAATTCGCATTACCAACCGAAGGCGAGAAAATTACAATTGATAACGGCAAGCTGCAGGTGCCTAACAACCCGATCATTCCTTTCATCGAAGGCGATGGAACCGGTCGTGACATTTGGAAAGCTTCCAAGCGCGTGCTGGATGCAGCGGTTGAGAAGGCTTACGGGGGTTCCAGAAAGCTGGCATGGTATGAAGTGTTTGCCGGAGAGAAAGCATACAATACATACGGAGAGTGGCTGCCTAACGATACACTGGAAGCGATCCGTGAATATATCGTGGCTATCAAGGGCCCACTGACTACTCCGATCGGCGGCGGCATCCGTTCCCTGAACGTTGCTCTTCGTCAAGAGCTTGACCTGTATACCTGCTTGCGTCCGGTACGTTATTTCAAGGGTGTACCTTCCCCTGTTAAACGTCCGGAACTGGTTGATATGGTTATTTTCCGTGAGAATACAGAGGATATCTATGCAGGCATCGAGTACAAGGAAGGCACGGAAGAAGTGAAGAAGGTCATCAAGTTCCTCCAGGACGAGATGGGTGTTCACAAAATCCGCTTCCCTGAAACGTCCGGTATCGGGATCAAGCCAGTATCCTCCGAAGGCTCCAAGCGCCTTGTGCGCGCTGCGGTAGAATATGCAATCAAGCATAACCGCAAGAGCGTCACGCTCGTTCATAAAGGCAACATCATGAAATTCACCGAAGGTGCCTTCAAGAACTGGGGCTATGAAGTGGCTGAGGCTGAATTCGGAGATAAAGTGTTCACTTGGGCACAATATGACATCATCAAGGAAAAAGAAGGCACAGATGCAGCGAACGCAGCCCAGAAGGCAGCGGAAGAGGCTGGCAAGATCATCGTGAAGGATGCGATCGCAGACATCGCATTGCAGCAAGTTCTGACGCGTCCGACAGACTTCGATGTCATTGCAACGCTGAACCTGAACGGTGACTACCTGTCCGATGCACTTGCTGCTCAAGTCGGCGGGATCGGTATCGCTCCAGGCGCGAACATCAACTACGTGACAGGACATGCTATTTTCGAAGCGACTCACGGCACGGCTCCTAAGTATGCCGACAAGGACGTGGTGAACCCGGGTTCTGTTATCCTGTCCGGCGTAATGCTGCTTGAGCACCTCGGATGGCAGGAAGCGGCTGACCTGATCTACAAGGGCATGGAAACAGCGATCAACAACAAAACCGTTACGTATGACTTCGCACGTCTGATGGAAGGTGCAACGGAAGTGAAATGCTCCGAGTTTGCAAACGAGATCATTAATAACCTGTAAGGGGGAGAGCTTCGTGGCAATTACTCGTAAGAAAATAACGGTAGTGGGTGCTGGATTTACGGGAGCAACAACGGCTTTGATGCTGGCTCAGAAGGAACTGGGCGACGTCGTGCTGCTTGATATTCCCCAACTGGAGAATCCGACGAAAGGGAAGGCGCTCGATATGCTCGAGGCCAGCCCGGTGCAAGGCTTTGACAGCCATATTGTCGGAACATCCAGCTATGAGGATGCCAAGGATTCCGACATCGTCATCATTACGGCTGGCGTAGCCCGCAAGCCGGGCATGAGCCGGGATGATCTGGTCAACACGAATGCCGGCATCGTGAAGTCGGTATGCGAGAGCGTGAAGACGCATGCGCCGAATTCCACGGTCATCATTTTGAGCAACCCGGTGGATGCTATGACCTATGTGGCTTACCATAGTCTTGGGTTCCCGAAAAACCGGGTGATCGGACAATCCGGCGTTCTGGACACTGCTCGTTACTGTACGTTTATTGCCCAGGAGCTTAATGTATCCGTTGAGGATGTGCGCGGATTCGTGCTCGGCGGCCACGGGGATGACATGGTGCCGCTTGTCCGCTATTCCAGCGTTGGCGGCATTCCGATCGACACGCTGATTCCGAAGGATCGCATTGAGGCGATCGTGCAGCGCACGCGGGTAGGCGGCGGCGAGATCGTGAACCTGCTGGGCAACGGCAGTGCCTATTACGCGCCGGCTGCCTCTCTCGTCCAGATGACCGAGGCGATTCTGAAGGACAAGAAGCGGATTCTGCCGGTCATCGCGCTGCTCGAGGGAGAGTACGGCTACCAGGATCTGTTTATGGGCGTGCCTGTTATTCTCGGCGGAGATGGGATCGAGAAAGTGTTCGAGCTGGAATTGACGCCGGAAGAGAAGGCAGCGCTCGACAAATCGGCCGAATCGGTGAGAAGTGTAACTTCTGTAGTGACGTTATAACGAATGCGATTTCACAAAATTGCCTAGAATCCAATCCCGTCCCGATGTTTCGGGGCGGGATTGCTTTTCTTTGGAGAGATTGTCCAGTATAATATAAGGCGATAATGACAAGAAAGTGACATGAATTACACTAACGATGTTGGAGGAATTTATTCATGTGGAATGTGACATTTTTTCTGCATATGGTCGGAACGGCAGCGCTTGGATTTTATTTGATTCTGCCATTGGTTGTCGGCGGTATTCAGAAGCTGTCCTCAGGTGCACAAGAAGGGGCAATTAGCACTATTCATGTAGCGAATCGGGTTGCACAGTATGGTTTGGTGCTTCAGCTGTTGACTGGGGGATACATGATGTCCCAGGGCAACTACACCTACGTGTGGATGGCGGTAGTAACGGTTCTGCTGCTTGCGATGTTCGCGGTTGGGGGCATCATGAGCAAGCCGCTTAAGAACGCGCTCGCAGGAATTCGGGAGAAGCGTGATGTGAAAGCCGACATCGGCAAGCTCGGCACATTCAGTGCGGTGCTGTCGCTGCTGCTGCTCGTTATGATTTTCTTCATGGTATTTGACAACATTATTTAAGAGCGCGCATGAAGCGTGAGAAGCGCGGCTGATCTGCTGTTTATCTGCAGGTTAGATAGACAGGCCGTGTTCTTCAGACGATAACCGGACCAGGCTAAGGGGATTTCCCTTGCTGGTCCGGTTTTTTATATTGGACCGCCATATATAATGTTCGCAATAGAGCTGGTAGTGGGAACATTGGGTTCGGACGAATGGGATGAGCGGGTTAAGCGGGATAAGCCAGGGCCAAGCCTTCCGGGCGATGGCGTTTGATCAAGCGGAAACTGTGGTAATTATCATATCGTAAGGCTCCGGCAAGAATAAAGAGCCAAAACAGACACATCCTATGAAAGGCCGATACTGACCTGAAAGGAGAGATAAGCAAATGTCACAGAACAACGGGAAGCAAACGCTGCCGCCGCAGCATCAGGATCGCCGGCCAGGCGTTGAGACGGAAATGAATCCACAGCCTGTATTTGAGACGAGTGAATATAAAGCTGCTGGCAAGCTGGAGGGCAAGGTGGCGCTCATTACCGGAGGAGACAGCGGCATTGGCCGCGCGGTGGCGGTCCACTATGCCAAGGAAGGCGCTGACGTAGCGATTGTATATTTGAACGAGCATCAGGATGCGGAGGAGACGAAGCGCCAGGTCGAGCAGGAAGGGCGTAAATGCATTTTGATTGCTGGTGATGTGGGCGATGACGGATTTTGCCGCGATGCCGTGAAGCGCACGGTGGAGGAGCTCGGAAAGCTGGACATTCTAGTCAACAACGCAGCTGAGCAGCATCCGCAGCAGAAGATTGAAGATATTTCGAAGGAGCAGCTTGAGCGCACGTTCCAGACGAATATCTTCTCGATGTTCTATCTGACTCAGGCGGCCATGCCGCATCTGGGCAAAGGGAGTACCATTATCAACACAACCTCGATTACCGCATACCGAGGCAGCCCGCAGCTGCTCGACTATTCGTCGACGAAAGGGGCGATTGTTGCGTTCACGCGTTCCCTGTCCATGAACCTTGTAGAGAAGGGCATCCGTGTCAATGCCGTAGCTCCGGGGCCGATCTGGACGCCGCTCATTCCGTCCACTTTCCCGGCGGATCAGGTGAGCGAGTTCGGCGGAACGCAGCCGATGAAGAGACCGGGCCAGCCGGAAGAGCTAGCACCTGCTTACGTATACTTGGCATCAAGCGATTCCTCTTACGTTAGCGGACAGGTCATTCATGTCAACGGCGGCGAAGTGATCAACGGGTAAGACGAACGGTTAGGATTAGTCAAGATTAGCAGTAAAGATTAGCGGTCAAGATTCACGGTAAAGATTCACAGTAAAGATTAGCGAAGCAGCGGAATCGTTTCCTGACGAGGATCTGAGGGACACGAACCGGGATTATAACACGGGACATAACAGCGGGCGGCATGCATTAGGGCATGCGAATGCCCGCTGTTTTTCTGGTCGGATTCAAGCGATTATACCACTCGGCGGCAAGCGGCATGTTCGGATAATCAATTTTTAAGTAAACCCTTTCATGACAGAAGGGATATGATATGATAGAACTAGAATAAGTATGATTATTATCACAGCCACCAGGTTCTGGTCATGAGAGAGGAGTTAGTCTAAAGTGATTAGGCAGTTTGAAGAGAGCATGTACCAATTGATCGTAGAAACCTCCACGAACCTTCCGGGTGATGTGCGAAGAGCGGTTCTTCGCGGAAAAGCCGCAGAGGATGCCGCAACGCGCGCCGGTTTGGCGCTTGCCACCATTACGCAAAATATTGAAATGGCGGAGCAGGAAGTATCTCCGATCTGCCAAGATACCGGCATGCCTACCTTTATCGTACATACGCCTGTCGGGGCGAATCAAATCGAAATGAAGAAGGCAATCCGCGCCGCCGTTGTGAGAGCGACCAAGGATGGCAAGCTGCGTCCGAACTCTGTCGACTCCCTAACCGGGGCCAACAGTGGAGATAATCTCGGCCCGGGCACCCCGGTCATTCATTTTGAGCAGTGGGAGAAGGATGCGGTCGAGGTGCGCCTGATTCTGAAGGGCGGCGGCTGCGAGAATAAAAACATCCAGTACAGCCTACCGACAGAGCTCGAAGGATTGGGCAAAGCGGGACGGGATCTGGACGGCATTCGCAAATGCATCATGCATGCGGTTTATCAGGCCCAGGGTCAAGGGTGCAGCGCCGGCTTTATCGGCGTTGGCATTGGCGGGGACCGGACAACCGGATATGAGCTGGCGAAGCAGCAGCTGTTCCGGAATGTCGATGATGTCAATCCGAATGAGGATCTGCGAAAGCTTGAAGAGTATGTTCTGGACAATGCCAACAAGCTGGGCATCGGTACGATGGGCTTTGGCGGTGAAGTCACGCTGCTTGGCTGCAAAATCGGCGCGATGAACCGGCTGCCGGCGAGCTTTTTCGTCTCGGTTGCCTATAACTGCTGGGCCTTCCGCCGTCAGGGCGTCCTGATCCAGCCAGACAGTGGCGAGATTACCGACTGGCTGTATGAGTCCGGGCATGAAGTAGGCATGAATCCGGAGACGGAGAAAGAGCTGGCTGCGACAGATGCAGCTGGCACAGCATCCAGCGGACGTGAAATCGTGCTTCAGACGCCGATCAGCGAGGAGCAGATTCGCAGTCTCAAGGTCGGCGATGTGGTCATTATCCGCGGGGAAATGCATACTGGCCGCGATGCGCTGCACAAATATTTGATGGACCATGATGCGCCGATTGATCTGAACGGTGCGGTTATTTATCACTGTGGACCAGTGATGCTGAAGGATGAGGATGGCTGGCATGTCAAGGCCGCCGGTCCGACAACGAGCATTCGGGAGGAGCCTTATCAAGGCGATATTTTGAAGAAATTTGGCATTCGTGCGGTCATTGGCAAAGGCGGAATGGGGCCGAAGACGCTTCAGGCCTTGCAGGAGCATGGCGCGGTATACCTTAACGCCATTGGCGGAGCGGCGCAATATTATGCCAAATGTATCCGCAAGGTGAACGGCGTCGATTTCATGGAGTTTGGTATTCCGGAGGCGATGTGGCATCTGGAGGTTGACGGATTTGCAGCCATCGTGACGATGGACTCTCACGGCAACAGCCTGCACGCTGATGTGAACAAAGACTCGGCCGCCAAGCTGGAGATGTTTAAAGAGCCGGTATTCCTTTAATTAGGAGATAGCTGAATCAACGATGCGTGAATAGCCACGCGCTTGGATTTATAACCACGAACACCGATTGCTGTCAGTAGGCGATCGGTGTTTTTTTTATTAAGTCTTTTTTTCGAAGGTCAGGATATGGTGTTGCCAAGGAATTAACGATGCCCGAGTGTTTTTCCAAGACGATATCAAGTTTGTGGTCAAGGCGTTTAAATCTTTCGTTGCGGTTAGGCCGGCGAAGGAGGTATGATGAGAAACAAATACGAATGAAAGAGTTTCGCACACCGGCAGGTGGCGAGGAGGAACACGTGAGGAAATACGGACTAACTTTTGCTGCTTGGTTTGAAAAATATACGTTCATCCTCATTCCCGGCTCATTGGTGCTCGGCTGGCTTTTGTCGGATCATCTGATCGCTTATGTCGGCTGGATCCCGTATCTGTTCGGCTACATTACGCTTGTGATGGCACTTGGATGTGGCGTCAGGCACTTGCGGGACGTGATGAAGCGGCCGTTGGCCGTCATTCTGACATTGCTCATCGCCCACGCTGCGGCACCGCTGCTTGCATATGGCCTGGGAGCTGCCGTGTTCGGGCCGCAGTCGGATTACACCATCGGATTGCTGCTGTTTGCGATTATTCCGCTCGGTATTTCCTCAGTGATGTGGGTAGGAACCTCCGGCGGAAGCGTGCCGTTCATATTGGCGCTGGTCGTCCTGGATACGATGCTGAGTCCTATCGTTGTGCCGACGTTGATGGGAGCTTTTTTTAGCAATGCTGCGATGGATTGGGATGCGAAGGGGCTGATGGTGGATTTGCTGCAGATGGTCGTTCTGCCTACCTTGGTCGGCGTGCTGTTATATGAATGCTCGAAAGGGAAAATTAAAGCGTGGTCAGCGCCGGTGGCCCAGCCGATATCGAAGGTGTTCTTTATGCTGGTTGTGCTGCTGAATGCGGCCTCGATCGCCCCGCATGCGGCCGGGATGAAACAGGAAATGATGATTGTCATTCCGGCTGTGATCTTGCTGATCATGATCTGTTATGCTCTTGGTTACTTTGGCGCATATGCTGTGCGGAAACCGAGCCGGGAGCTGCAGATTACGGTAACCTATGCTTCCGGCATGCGGAACATATCACTTGGCATGGTGCTGGCAACCGCTTATTTTTCTCCGCAAGCTTCCATTCCAGTTGTACTCGGGATCATGTTCCAGCAGCCGGCAGCTACGCTGATTCATGCCTGGTGGAGCAGACGAAGGAACAAGGGAGGTCGAGCCGAGCAGGAAGGCGCCTGGAAGCGGCGAATTAGTTCCTAGGCCAATGGCTGATGAAGGAAAGCTGCATCCCGATGACAGAACACTAACGAGAGAAAGAGGAGTGGGCAATGAAGCAGTATCGAAACCGGCTGACATTAATCATACTAACGTTAATCGGTCTGTCCATGGTGGGAGCTGGACTGGCTATGGTGAAGGTATTCAAGGATTCCCATATTCGAATGCTGGAGCAAAATATGACCCGGGAAATAAAATTGCTGCAGGCAACGATGGAATTTGCCGATATGAACAGCGACACGGCCATCGACTATTATACGGATCTCGCTCTCCGGTTGCGGGAAATTTCCGAGGTCCGGGTAACGTTTATCAAAAATGACGGGACCGTCATCGGAGATTCAGAAATGGACCCGCGGACGATGGACAATCATGCAGACCGTGAAGAGATGCTGAGAGCTGTGGAGGAAGGCCAGGGAAGTGCAGTCCGTTACAGCAGCACGTTGAATGAGGATATGCTATATGTCGTTTTGCCGGTCCAGGCGGGTACGGCGTATGACGGGTACATCCGGTTATCGGTTACGCTGCAGGCGGTCGATTCGGGCATTCGGCAAGGCTGGATGATGATGGGGGCCGGACTGTTTGTACTGTTTGTCATCGCAGCGGTTGTCAGCTATCGGGTGTCGAGGGAGATTACGTCCCCGTTGGAGAAAATTACGAAAGTGGCAAGGCGCATATCCAGATTGGAATACGATGCAAGGGTGGATATCCAGCGCAAGGATGAAATCGGGCATCTCGCCTCGGCCATTAACGGAATGGCGGATAGCCTTCAGACCCAGCTGCGCACGATCCGCGACAACGAGGATTTGCTGCAAAGTGTATTGAACAATATGACCGGCGGCATCATTATGGTTAACCAGGCAGGCATCATTGTGCTCATCAACCGCGCTGCCGAGGAGATGCTGGGCGTTCAGGCGAAGGTTGTAACCGGGAAATCGTATCGCGAGCTGCGCCAGCATTATGAATTGACCAAGCTCATTGAGGATGGGATGGCAAGCAGAAGCAGCTTCCGGGAAGAGCGGACGTTGTATCCTGCAGAATCGATTATCCGTATGGACGGGGTGACGATGGTGCAGGAGGACGGCTCCTACCGCGGCATGCTGTTCCACCTCCAGGATGTGACGGACATTCGCAGACTGGAGCGCATGCGCAGCGAATTCGTGGCGAATGTGTCCCATGAGCTGAAGACGCCGCTCGCTGCCGTGAAGGGATTTACGGAGACGCTTCTGGTCGGTGGTGTGAGCGACGAGAAGACCGCCCGTTCGTTCCTGCAAATTATTTATGATGAGTCCGAGCGGCTGAACAGGCTGATCGGTGATATTCTAGAGTTGTCCAAAATTGAATCCAAACGAATCCAGATGGACTATTCTCCGATTCATCTGTCCAGTTTCTTTGATACGATTACGGAAATGATGCGCGCGGTAGCCGAGAAGAAACGGATTACGCTGGATGTGGATGTATCCGAAGAGTTGTTCCTTGAAGGGGACGAGGACAAGCTTCGTCAAATTTTCGTCAATTTGATTTCTAATTCTGTTAATTATACCCAGGAGGGCGGGAAAGTCGAGGTGACGGCTCGCGAGATCCCGGGGGGAGACAACCAGGATGATATGATCGAGATTGTGGTGAAGGACTCGGGAATCGGGATCCCGAAAAAAGACCTGCCGCGCATTTTCGAGCGCTTCTACCGGGTGGATAAGGCGCGTTCACGCGGATCAGGCGGAACGGGGCTGGGCTTGTCCATTGTGAAACATTTGGTAGAGCAGCATCATGGCAGAATCAGTGTGGACAGCGAAGTCGGGGTGGGCAGTTCCTTTATGATCGAGCTTCCGATTCTGCAAGAAATGAACGAGATGTGAACGTTTAACACTGGCTTAACATTCCGTTGATATACTTCAACATGTGAATGATAAATTTATAGAATAGGCGGGGGTAACTTTGACTCAACGTTTGCTTGTTATTGAAGATGAGCCCACATTGTCGCGTCTGTTATCTTACAACTTGACTCAAGAAGGTTTTGATGTCGTAGTGGAAGAGCACGGAACGGTTGGGTTTGAACGAGCATCACAGGAAAGCTTCGATCTCATCCTTCTGGATGTTATGCTTCCGGGGATGAACGGCTTTCAAATTCTGGAAAAGTTGCGCAGTAAGGGAATTACCACGCCGATCATCATTCTAACGGCCAAAAATGCCGAAGAAGAGGTGGTACAGGGGCTGAAGATGGGGGCAGACGATTACATTACGAAGCCGTTTGGCGTATCCGAACTGCTCGCACGAGTGTCGGCGGTGATGCGCAGAGCGTCCGGTCAACCTGAAGAGGTGAAGATTAAAGAGGATCAGAGCAACGTGATTTCACTCGGACAGCTTGAAATCTTTCCGGACAAGTATGAAGTGAGACTTGGCGGACAGAGCATCAACCTGCGTCCGAAGGAATTCGAGGTTCTGCTATATTTGGCGAAGAAGCCGGGGGTTGTATTGACTCGGGATGATCTGATGAACGTCGTATGGGGCTTCGATTATATCGGCGGCCAGCGTACGGTAGACGTACATGTCAGCTCGCTTCGCAAAAAGTTGGAGCTAGACCCTGAATCTGTGCACATCGACTCCATTCGCGGAGTGGGCTATAAATTAGTAGTTAATCCGAAAAAAGGCTCCCATCATTCTATTTAAATGATGTGGGGCTTTTTTTATTGGCCAGATCCGGGCTGGTTTACAATACGTTATCTTACCATGCATATTCTTTTAACATTCCTCCGTTAAGATGCGTCTTGAGGACTAGTGAAAGGAGTGGAGCTGCATGACGCTGCTTCCAACCAAAGACCCGATTGATGAGACTCATGTATTAGTTATACAACAAGAAGAGGTGCAGTCATTGTCCGTTCTTCCATACTGCCGGAGTGTTCCTGTGATCAGCGAGACCGAGACTTGCCAAGAGGTGCTGAGAGTGTTTGCCAGGGACAAGGCGATACCGTGTGTTGTTTACGAGACAAACGGAGAGCCCACAGGTCTTATTATGAGAGATGCGTTTTACCAGCGGATGATGGGCAGATTCGCGGCGGATCTTTTCTATTCACGCCCTGCCTGCACGTTCGCGGATCTCAGCCCCGCTATGGCTGAGCTGAATGATCCAGTGGACAAGCTGCTGAAGCTGTCGCTCGAGCGTCCGGATGCCAAGTTCTATGATTGTGTCATTGTTACCGAAGAGCGTCGACTGGTTGGGGTGCTCACAGTCCGTGACTTAATGATTCTATCGAGCGAACTTCAGACGGATGCGGAGCGAAAGCGCAAATGGATTTTGCAAGAGAGCTTCCGCCATACGAGCAATATGGAAGAATCGCTTGAAAAAGTGTCGGAGGCCGCTGCACTCACGAAAGAGGAAACCGTGCAAATGAAATCATGGTCCCTTTCCGGCACGGAGAAACTGGAACAAGTAAGAACGACATATCAGCAGCTCGTCAGTGACATGGCCCAACGAGAACAACAGGTGGCCGAACTGGCAGAGAAGGCGAACAGCATTTCTTCCATTGCCGCCCGGATCGCTGAAGTGGCCAGCCACAGCAGCTTGCTGGCAATGAATGCTTCGATTGAAGCGGCGCATGCCGGAGAACACGGGAGAGGATTTCAAGTTGTAGCCAGCGAGGTGCAGGTGCTTGCCAAGGAGACGCGCAAGCTGTCGGGAGATATTGCCGATCTGCTGGGCGATATTCAGCTGCTGGCAGCGGACACCGCGCAGGCCATTGCCAGCGCGCTTCAGGAGCTGAATGCTTGCGAGACTTACGTGGCCGAGGGGAGTCAGATGTTCTACGAGCTTAGACAAGCTGCACGCACGGTGGAGGAGTCCGGGGAACGCGTACATAGGCTGGCAGCAGAAACGACGTCACGCATATCGAGTGTGAAGCAGGAGCTGCTCGAGATAGGCGGACACGTAGAGGAAGCGCGAATCCGGTAGAGTTAAAACTTACAAGCTATGAAAGTTTAATATTTTACACAGAGTTTACATTTCTGAAAAACTGCAATTACAAACCAGCATTATGATCTAATATGTAAGTCGAAGGAAATGATTACAATCATTTTGAAGGAGTGGATTGGTTTGTTTAGAAAAAGGGGTCGTAAACCTGCAGGTATTCTGGTTCTGGTGCTGCTACTGAGCACAATTCTCGCAGCATGCGGAGGCGGCAGCAACGGTGGTTCTACTGCGGGCAGCGGAACTGAAGAGAATAATGCAAACAATGGTTCGCAGCAAAGCGAAGAAACTAAAGTAGAAGCTTTGTCCGGAACAATTGAAATTGACGGTTCAAGTACGGTTCATCCATTGACTGAAGCCATCGCTGAAGAGTTCGGTGCAGTACACCCTGACGTACGCGTTCCAATCGGAACAGGCGGTACAGGTGCTGGATTCAAACGTTTTGCAGCTGGTGAGATCGCAATCTCCAATGCTTCCCGTCCAATCAAAGACAGCGAAGCTGAAGATCTGAAAGCAAACGGCGTTGAATATCTGGAAGTCCTGGTTGCTTACGACGGACTGTCTGTCGTTGTAAACAAAGACAATGATTTCGTAGACAAGCTGTCTGTAGATGAGCTTAAAAAGATTTATGAGCCAGATAGCACAGTGAAAACTTGGGCTGACGTACGTGAAGGCTGGCCGGCAGAGGAAATCAAAATCTACTCCCCAGGTACAGATCATGGTACATTCGACTACTTCACTGAAGCAATCAACGGCGAAGCTCAAGTGAGCAGAAACGATAGCCAAATCACATTCAGTGCGGATACAAACGCTGTAGTACAAGGTGTTGCTGGTGACAAGTTCTCCGTAGGTTACTTCGGCTACTCTTTCTATGAAGAGAACCAAGACAACCTGAAGCTGGTTCCAATCGACAACGGCACTGCAACAGTTGCACCAAGCACAGAAACAATTAAAGACAACAGCTACTCACCGCTGTCTCGTCCGCTTTACATTTACGTAAGCAAGAAGGAACTTGAGCGTCCTGAAGTGAAAACTTTCGTAACCTTCTACCTTGAAAATGCAGGTCAACTGGCTGGAGAAACAGGCTTCGTATCTCTGCAAGATGATGAGTACACAGCTGAACTGGCCAAGCTTGAGCAATAAGGTTGAAGGCATTTAAAAGCGGGGAATAGAAAGGGAAGAGGAGAATGAACAAAACATCGACCGAGGTAGTAGCGACAAAGAACATGACCTTTCGCCGAAGCAAGACACGGATCTCTGACAAAATCATTCCGTTTATTCTAGGGGTCTGTGCCCTGCTCTCGGTTGTCACTACCATCGGTATCGTATATACGCTTCTTCAGGAAGCCATTGTGTTCTTCAGAGAAGTGCCGGTATGGTCCTTCCTGACAGGAACGAAATGGAGTCCGATTCTCCCTCCTAAAGAATTCGGCGTGCTGCCCTTATTGGGCGGCACATTGCTGATTACAGGCATTGCGATCATTTTCGCAGTGCCTATCGGCTTGGCATGCGCGATTTATTTGAATGAATACGCTCCTGCCCGGGTTCGGGAGGTTATTAAGCCAATCTTGGAAGTACTAGCTGGTATTCCAACGATTGTTTATGGTTATTTTGCACTTGAAACAGTAACGCCATTCCTTCAAAAATTTTTCCCGAGTATGGGTATATTCAACGCACTGAGTGCGGGAATCGTGGTCGGCATTATGGTGCTTCCAATGATCTCGTCTCTCAGTGAGGACGCGATGCGCGCGGTTCCGAAGACGTTGCGCAATGGTGCGTATGCACTTGGTGCCACACGATTTGAGGTTGCGCTTAAAATTGTGCTGCCAGCTGCACTTTCCGGTGTTGTATCGTCCTTCGTATTGGCGTTCTCCCGTGCGATTGGCGAGACGATGATCGTTACCGTTGCAGCGGGCGCTACGCCGCAGCTGACCATGAACCCGCTGGATAGCATCCAAACGATGACCGCTTATATCGTCCAGGTCAGCATGGGTGACGTTCCGCGCGGAACGATCGAATATGGAACGATTTTTGCAGTAGGTCTGACTTTGTTTGTCATTACCTTCTTGCTCAACATTTTGGCGCAGTGGGTCGCTCGCCGCTTCAGGGAGGAGTACTAGGATGGAACAATTGAATCTGGGCGACAGCAAGGGAATTACCCGGAGACGCCGAAGTGACCAAGCGCTGCATCTGCTCTTCCTGGCATGCACTAGCGTCGGTATTATCGTACTGATGGCGCTGCTTGTCACCATCATAATGGACGGGGTACACAGGCTTTCCCCTGATTTGTTCACCAACTACCCGTCCCGTTCTGCTGACAGAGCAGGTATGAAGTCACCGATTGTCGGTACGATTTATTTGCTGCTGCTTATGACGCCGATCTCCTTTATTCTTGGTGTCGGCGCGGCGATTTTTCTGGAGGAATATGCGGGACGCGGCCGCTGGATTCGGTTGATACAGCTGAACATCAGTACGCTTGCGGGCGTTCCTTCCATTATATACGGGATTCTCGGTCTGGCGATTTTCGTCCGAGGCATGGGTCTGGGCCGAAGCTTGCTGTCCGGTGTCCTGACAATGACATTGCTTGTTCTACCTATTATCATTGTTGCATCTCAGGAGGCGATCCGGGCTGTTCCGAAAAATCGCCGTGATGCTTCGTTTGCACTGGGAGCAACAAAATGGCAAACCGTATCAAGATCGGTTCTTCCATCGGCGATGCCGGGCATTATGACCGGGGTTATCCTGGCCTTGTCCCGTGCGATCGGGGAGACCGCACCGCTGATCATGATTGGCGCATTGACGTATGTGGCTTTCTTGCCGGAGAATCTGATGGATTCCTTCTCCGTCATGCCGATCCAGATCTTCAACTGGATTTCAAGGCCAAGCCAGGCATTCCATGAGCTGGCTGCGTCGGGTATTATTCTGCTGCTCATCATGCTGTTCATTATGAACATTACTGCGGTGTGGATTCGGAACAAGTATTCGAAGAACCTGTAAACCGATGGGCGTATCCTAATAGTAAAAAAGGAGACATGAACAAGATATGGAAGCCATCATTCAGATAAATAAATTGAATTTGTACTACGACACGTATCATGCGCTGAAAAACGTCGATCTGGATTTGCCCGAAAAAACAGTTACAGCGTTTATCGGACCTTCCGGATGTGGTAAATCTACGCTGCTGCGTACCCTAAACCGAATGAATGATATGATTCCCGGGACGCGGATCGAGGGGAGTATTAAAATCGGAGGCACTGAAATATATAGTGATGAGGTACATGTCGAGGCACTGCGCAAGCAGGTAGGCATGGTGTTTCAACAACCGAACCCGTTCCCGAAATCAATTTATGACAACATCGCTTACGGTCCGCGTCTGCACGGGATTAAGAGCAAGTCTGAGCTGGACGGCATCGTGGAGCAGAGTTTGAAGCAAGCGGCGCTGTGGGACGAAGTGAAGGATTACTTGAAGCGTTCGGCGCTCAGTCTTTCGGGCGGTCAGCAGCAGCGCCTGTGTATTGCCCGCGCGCTGGCTGTTCAGCCTGATATTCTGCTGATGGACGAAGCGACATCGGCGCTTGATCCGATCTCGACGCTGAAAATCGAAGAGCTGGTGCAGGAATTGAAGAGCAAATACACCATCGTTATGGTCACACACAACATGCACCAAGCTGCCCGCGTATCGGGTCAAACGGTATTTTTCCTGAACGGTGAAGTGGTGGAATCCGCCAATACGGACGTGCTGTTCTCCACGCCTTCGGACCCTCGTACAGAGGACTACATTTCGGGCCGATTCGGCTAATCAATTATTATAGTGACAGTTGGGAGGAGCACACATGATCCGGAGAATTGAGTTTGATCAGCAGCTCGAAGAGCTGAAAACCACACTGCGGGATATGGGCAGGCATATGGAAGAAGCGCTAGCTGCTGCTGTTGAGTCTCTGAAGAGTCTGGATGCAGAGAAAGCGCAGCATGTCATTCACAATGACGTGCGGCTGAATGCGATGGAAGAGCAGATTATGGATATCGGAACTCGTCTTATTGTGACTCAACAGCCGGTAGCTAAAGACCTTCGTCGAATTCTTGTTGCATTCCGCATCGCGAGCGATCTGGAACGTATGGGGGATCTGGCGCGTGACGTGGCCAAGGTAACCATTCGTCTTCAAGGCGAGAAGCTGATCAAGCCGCTGGTTGATCTGCCCCAGATGTCGGATAAGGTACGGGCGATGGTATCGGAATCCATCGAATCCTATCTGACCGAGAATACGGACCTTGCTTATAAAATGGCGGAGGATGACGACGAGGTTGACCATTTGTACAGCAAGATTCTGAAGGAGCTGTATTCGCATCTGTCATCCGATCCGGATCATGCGAATCAGGCGATGCTGTTGATTATGGTAGGTCGCTACATCGAACGGATTGCTGACCATGCCACTAACATCGGCGAGAGCACGGTATATCTGGTCACCGGGCATCGTCCGGACTTGAACCAGTAGCTGTGTGTAAATGAACTTATAGAGGCTGCCATCACCGATCATAAGATCAAGGGTGGGCAGCTTCTTTTTTTGTTAAGAGGGCTTATTAACGTATCCATCACGACGCGGGCTTCGATCTGGTCCTGATCGTTCGGAAATATGGCAAACCTATGTTATGATGGGTGGAGGAAGTTATATTGGTGCGAGGTGTAATATGGAGAAGCTGATCTTGATTGATGGAAATAATATCATTTACAGAGCGTTTTTTGCCATGCCGCCGTTGACTAACGCCAGCGGTCAGCAGACGAACGCGGTTTACGGCTTTACTACGATGCTGCTGAGGCTTATCGAAGAGCATAAACCGTCGCATATGATGGTCGCTTTTGATGCGGGCAAGGAAACGTTCCGCCACGCGGATTACCAGGACTACAAAGGCGGACGCCAGAAGACCCCGCCGGAGCTGTCCGGTCAGTTTCCGCTGCTGAAGGAGCTGTTGAAGGGGCTCGGCGTATCCCAATTTGAGATCAGCGGTTATGAAGCGGATGATATTATCGGTACAATTACCCGTCAGGCCGATGAGGCCGGCCGCCAGGTCATGGTTGTGTCCGGGGACAAGGACATGCTCCAGCTGGCTTCCGGTAATACCACGATCGCTGTCGTACGCAAGGGCGTGACGGAAATCGAATATTTTGGTCCGGAGCAGATCAAGGAGCGTTATGACCTCACACCGGAGCAGATTATTGATCTTAAGGGGCTGATGGGCGATGCCTCGGACAACATTCCCGGGATTCCGGGCGTCGGGGAGAAGACGGCGCTGAAGCTGCTGCATCAGTTCGGCACGGTAGAGCAGGTCATATCGCGGACGGATGAACTGAAAGGCAAGATGAAGGAGAAGATCGAAGAGCATGCGGATTCCGCTGTGCTGAGCAAGAAGCTGGCGACCATCTATCGCGAGGTTCCGCTGGAGCTGTCTCTGGACGACATGAAATTTGACGGCTTGAATCAGGAGACGGCGGGGCCGGCTCTGGCGAAGCTTGAATTCAAGTCCTTGATCGAACGTCTGGATCTCAGCACGCATGCTGGCGCAGATGCAGCAGAAGGAGCCGCCAAGCAGGCACAGGTGAACGTCACCGTAGTTCATGCTGGGGAGCTGGCTGAAGTTAAAGAGGCACTGGATTCGGTCCAGGTGCTGCATGTGGAAACCCATGGCGACAATCCTCATCATGCCGAAGTGATCGGACTGGCACTGGCGACGGAGCAGCGGCAGTTCTACATTCCCTTTGAGGTATTGAAGTCCGAAGAAGCGGAACCGCTCCGTGCTTGGCTCGCTGACAGTGAAATTCCGAAGCGGGGATATGACCTGCACCGGCTTGATCTGGCGCTTCACTGGCAGGGCATTGCTTTTGCCGGGGCCGCATTTGACGTACATCTGGCTGCCTATTTGCTCGATCCGACCGAATCGAATCAAAGCCTGAGCGGGCTTGCTGGTAAATACGGGCTGTCCTATTTACAGGCGGATGAAGAGGTGTTCGGAAAAGGAGCGAAATACAAAGTACCGGATGAAGCGGTGCTGAGCGAGAATCTGGCCAGAAAGTGCCTGGCCGTCTCCGAACTGGTTCCGATCCAGGAGAAAGAACTGGAGGCTAACGGGATGCTGCCGCTGTTCCATGAGCTGGAGATGCCGCTGTCCCGGATTCTTGCGGACATGGAGAAGCAGGGCATTGCCGTCAATGTGGAGGATTTGAAAGAGCTTGGCCGTGAGTTCGAATCGCAGATCGAGAAGCTGGTTCAGCAAATCTATGAAATTGCCGGAACCGAGTTCAATCTGAACTCGCCGAAGCAGCTGGGGGAGATCCTGTTCGTCAAGCTGCAGCTGCCGGTGATCAAGAAGACCAAGACCGGCTTCTCGACCGATGCCGAGGTGCTGGAGAAGCTGGCTCCGTATCATGATATCGTGCGGTTAATTTTGCAGTACCGGACGATAGCCAAGCTGCAATCAACGTATGTGGAAGGGCTGCTTAAGGAGATTTCGGATCGCACCGGCAAAGTGCATACGTATTATCGTCAGACCATTGCTGCGACCGGGCGGCTCAGCAGCCAATATCCGAACCTGCAGAACATTCCGATCCGCTTAGAGGAAGGACGGAAGCTGAGAAAGGTATTTGTTCCATCCGAGCCCGGCTGGAGCATTCTGGCAGCAGACTATTCCCAGATTGAGCTGCGGGTGCTGGCACATATATCGGATGATGAGCGGCTGAAGGAAGCCTTCATTCATGATATGGACATTCATACGAAAACAGCGATGGACGTGTTCGGTGTAAGTGAGGATCAGGTGGACGCGAACATGCGCCGCTCGGCCAAAGCGGTCAACTTCGGCATTGTGTACGGGATCAGCGATTACGGCCTGTCCCAGAACCTGAACATTACCCGGAAGGAAGCGGCCGCTTTCATCGACCAGTATTTTGAAGTGTTCCAGGGTGTTCGGCGTTACATGGATGAGATCGTGAAGCAGGCGAAGCAGGAAGGTTATGTGAAAACATTGCTCGAACGCAGACGCTATCTGCCGGAAATCAATGCGAGCAATTTCAATCTTCGCTCCTTTGCCGAGCGGACGGCGATGAATACGCCGATCCAGGGCACAGCGGCCGATATCATTAAGCTGGCGATGGTGCAGATGGACAAGGCACTGCAGGAGAAGAAGCTGAAGAGCCGCATGCTGCTTCAGGTGCATGACGAATTGGTATTTGAGGTGCCGGAGGATGAGCTTGAAGTCATGAAAAAGCTGGTGCCGGAAGTCATGAGCCACGCGCTCAAGCTGTCGGTTCCGCTGAAATCGGATGTCAGCTACGGCAGCAACTGGTACGAGGCCAAGTAAGATTGACGCCGGCAGGACGAAGCTTGGTGCAGGGCCGTTCACGTTGTAGGCTTGTGATTGGTTTTTCCAAAAACCGCTGCCCCGCTAGAGGTTCGCATCCGGTATAATGGAGAATGAGGTGAAGTCATCATGCCGGAACTACCGGAAGTCGAAACAGTCAAACGAACATTAAATCAACTTATCGTTGGAAAACATATAGAACGCGTAACCGTGAATTTGCCGCGCATTATTCAGCGTCCTGACGACATTCAGCAGTTTGCGTTCATGCTAGAGCAGCATACGATCCAGGGAGTGGAGCGGCGCGGGAAGTTTCTGCGGATCTTGCTGGACGGGCTTGTGCTGGTCTCCCATCTGCGGATGGAAGGACGCTATGGGGTATACCGGGCCGAGGAGCCTGTGGAGAAGCATACCCATGTGATCTTTCATTTTACAGACGGAACGGAGCTGCGGTATAAGGATGTGCGCCAGTTCGGCACGATGCATCTGTTTGCGACGGGGGAGGAGTTTCAGCATCCTCCTCTCGCCAAGCTGGGCTTTGAGCCGCTGGACCCGGCTTTTACCGCTGACAAGTTCAAAGCCATCATCCGCACGAAGAAAACCAAAATCAAGGCGGTGCTGCTGAACCAGGCATACATCGTCGGGATCGGAAATATCTATGTGGATGAGGCTCTGTTCAGGGCAGGCCTCCATCCGGAGCGCATTGCCCACACTTTGAGCGAGGCTGAGCTGGACCGCCTGCACCAGGCCATTGTGGACACACTGACTGAAGCGGTGGAAGCCGGCGGCTCTTCCATCAAGTCCTATGTGAACGGTCAAGGGGAAATGGGGATGTTCCAGCAACGTCTGAAGATTTATGGGCGAAAGGATGAGCCCTGTCATTCATGCGGGAAACCGGTCCACAAGACGGTGGTCGGCGGCCGGGGCACGCATTATTGTCCGAGTTGCCAGCCGCTGGGGACTGTAGTTGTTTCAGCTGGCAAGATGAAGCGCAAACGCTAAGATAAAATATAGGCATGCACCTATCTTTTCCGAAAGCCATATACTGTGATGAACATATGCCGAAGGCGTGAGGATGTCCGCTGTTCATCACAGAAGCGGCTTGATCTTGATGCCGCGGCCTTCAAGGGAGGGAAGAGGGTGCTCAGTCTTATTTTCTCACCTGTACTGCTTGCCTTTGCACTTAGCCTGGACGGATTCGGGGCCGGGGTTACATATGGTCTACGCAAAACGAGAATCCCGCTGCTATCCGTACTGATCATTTCGCTATGCTCGGGACTTGTACTCGGCATTTCCATGCAGGCAGGCGCTTTGTTACAACGGTTCTTTTCCCCGTTTGCAGCCTCCGTCATCGGGGCTGTGATCCTCATTCTGTTAGGCTGCTGGTCGTTGTGGCAGCAGCTCAAACGAGCAGGTGATTCAGAGTCCGAGCCGCCGCTGGTGCTTCATAAGGAAGTGGAGGAGCGCAGTGAAGCATCCGTTTCCGGTGAGCTTCCAGCAACAGCAGCGGGCATACCCGCGAAGCGGAGTGAGCCGGGAGACGGTCAGAAGGCGGTCTTCTCGCTTGAGATCCGGAAGCTGGGCATCGTCATTCAGATTTTGCGCAGCCCGGCGCGAGCGGATATGGATGACTCGGGAAGCATATCGCCATGGGAAGCGATGTGGCTCGGCATCGCATTGTCACTGGATGCGTTTGGCGCAGGGCTTGGCGCGGCGATGCTTGGTTTCTCTCCGCTTGGGACAGCGGTGATCGTGGCTATTTTCAGCGGCACCTTTCTCTTGCTGGGGATGAAGATCGGGCTGCGGTTCGCTTCGAGCAGGAGTATGAAGTATATCTCCTATCTGCCTGCTTTTTTATTAATCATCATGGGTATAATGAAGCTGTTATGAGGTGAAGTCATGAATATCGGTTTAACCGGGGGAATCGCAACAGGAAAAAGCACAGTGTCCTCGATGCTGGTCGAAAAGGGAGCGCTTCTCGTTGATGCCGATGTTATCGCCCGGGAAGTGATGCTCCCGGGCCATCCGGTTCTGCTTGCGGTGACTGCTCATTTTGGACAAGAGATATTGTTGGCGGACGGAAGCCTGAATCGGAAAAGACTGGGCGAGATTATTTTTCACAATCCGAGCGAGCGGCAGGCGCTGAATGACATTACCCATCCGGCCATCCGCCAGGAAATCCGCAGGCAGGTACAAGCCTATGAGCGGGAGCATCCCGGTCAGCCTGTGGTGGTGGACATTCCACTGCTGCTGGAAGCGAGGGAGGAGTACCCGTACCTGAATACGATTGTGGTCGTATATGTGCCGCAGGAAGTGCAGCTTCAGCGTCTTATGGAACGTGACGGAATATCGAAGGAACAGGCAGAGGCCAGATTAAGCAGCCAACTCGACATTGAGCAGAAGAAGCAGTTGGCTGACATCGTGATCGACAACAGCGGGACATTGGCGGATACCGAGCAGCAGGTGGACAAGCTATGGCAGAGGATGGTTAGAGAGGCATGAGGTGGCTCCGGAAAAAGAGAGTGCTGCTTCTGCTGTTGATTTCTTTTTTATCCCTGCTGTTTCTGACGTCCAACTGGATGTCGCTCTTGTATCCTATCCATTACAAGGATGAGATTCGGAAACATGCGTCCTATTATGATGTCGATCCTTTCCTTGTTGCTTCGATTATCCGCGTGGAGACCAATTTCAAGCCGGGCAAGGAGTCCAAGAAAGGCGCGCTCGGCATTATGCAGCTGATGCCGGATACGGCCAACTGGGCGATGGAGATGGCCAAGCTGCCGGCCAGCTCGCTGGACAACGTCAAGCATGAGGTGGACGTCAACATCCAGCTCGGCACCTGGTACATCAGAAACCTGTACCAGCAAATGGACGGCAATCCGATAGCGGCGATTGCGGCATACAATGCCGGGCCAGGGAACGTCAAGAACTGGCTCAGTAAAGGCACCTGGGACGGCAGCTATGAGAATGTGAAGAGCATCCCTTTTGGCGAGACCCGGCATTATGTACAGCGAGTCATTTATTATTATAATCAGTATACGAGCATATACGATGAGTTCTGAATGAAAAAGAGCGCTGGAAAGGCTTGAATGCTCAAGCCTTCCCAACACTCACTTTGTCAAAGGAAGAATCGATTATTGACCGGAGAATTGACCAGCCAATTGTTGCTCGGCCAGGGTTACCAGACGCTTGGTGATGTATCCCCCGATCGAACCGTTTTCGTAGGAAGTCATGTTACCTTGGTAGCCGTCTTGTGGGATGGAGATACCAAGTTCTTGAGCCACCTCGTACTTCAACTGCTCAAGAGCAGCGTTTGCGCGAGGAACAACCAGGTTGTTGGAGCTGTTGCTTTGTGCCATTGTTAGTTCACCTCCTTGGGTTGGTACAAGTATTATGTCTCGGGTTTCGGATTTTCATAACCTAAAATGACTTTTCATTTATTGGTAATTTTTATATAAGGAAGTGGTGTAGCGTATGAAGTGTCCGTATTGCAGTCATGCAGGGACCAAGGTGCTGGACTCCCGTCCGGCGAATGAGAACAAGTCGATCCGCCGCCGCAGAGAGTGCGAGCAGTGCAGCAGGAGGTTTACGACCTTTGAGATGGTGGAAGAGACGCCGCTCATTGTCGTGAAGAAGGATGGGAGCCGTGAGGAATTCAGCAGGGAGAAGGTGCTGCGCGGTCTGATCCGTGCTTGTGAGAAGCGGCCGGTGTCGGTGGATCAGCTTGATAAAATTGTATCCGACGTGGAGCAGGCGCTTCGCAATACCGCGGCTGCAGAGGTCGAGAGCCGCCAGATTGGCGAGCTGTTGATGGAGCGGCTATATCCTGTGGATGAGGTGGCGTATGTCCGCTTTGCTTCGGTGTATCGTCAGTTTAAAGATATCAACATGTTTATGAAGGAACTGAAGAGTCTGCTGTCCAAGGGAACGGACGAGACCGAGGTATAGAAGAAGAGGAACCGAGGTGCGTAAGCTGCCTGAATATGCGGCAGCAGAGAATCAGGGCAGTCTTAGGCAGGCGGAATTGCTTCATGCCGAGATCTGCCCGGAGCCGCCGTGTTAAGCTTAAGCTCGTCCGCGATTCAGCTCCCGTTGGCTGCTGGTTTTTTTGAAAAAAACTATTGCATGTCCAGGATGCTATATGGTATATTATTCAGGCGGGAAGAAAACGGGTATCGTTGAATTCGCAAATGAATAACATACGGGGCCTTAGCTCAGCTGGGAGAGCGCATCGCTGGCAGCGATGAGGTCAGGGGTTCGATCCCCCTAGGCTCCATAAGAAGAAAACCCTTGATATTCAAGGGTTTTTTGTTTGCCGAATTTAATAAGAACTTAGAACTTGGTTTCTTAAGAGTGTCTTACATCAATCAGTGGGAAATCGGTGAGATCGGTTCATTCGGCCTGACGTCGCAGGAATACCGAACCTTCAGGCTAAGCCGGGATGGAGCACAATAATTGCGACCAGGCGTATGGTCAGACAGCAGTCCTTGGATAACTCAAGGACTAATTTGTATTGGCTTGGCAGATTAGGAGGCGACCATCTTACGATATTCGTTGGCACTTACGCCGGTATAGGATTTAAATCGTTTATAAAACCAGTCGATTTCAGTATATCCCACCTCGTTCGCAATTTCGTAAATCTTCAGATCTGTTTGCTCCAGCAGCATTTTCGCTCTTTCCATACGTTGAATGAACAAATATTGGTTAAAACTCATATTTTCATGGTTTTTGAACTTTTGGCCAAGATAGGAGCGGTTGAAATGGAATTTGCTTGAAATGTCTTTAAGCGTAATATTCTCGTGAAGCTTCTTCCCCACATATTCCTTGACTCTGTGAATCACGTCATCCTCAGTGCGGCGTTGGTTCGCGTAAACAGCAGCTACGCTCTTCACCAGTTCCTCAGCCGGCAACGTGCTCGGTACGTAATCGCTTACCTGCAGCTGCAGCGCTTTGCGGATGAAGGCAAATTCCATGGTATCCTCAACAACAATGATGGGCAATCGGCTGATCCTCCGGATTCGACCGCACAGCTCCAACCCTTTCTTGGGGCTGCCGGTCATGTTGATAACCGCCAGTGAATAGCCATTCTCCTCAATCTGGCGCAGCGATGCCTCAGAATCATCATCGCAGATTTCCATGTTCATCCCACATTTGCGCCAATCCTGCAGGCGAAGCATGTCATCGGAGCAGCAGCCCAGATTGATATACAGTAACTTAGACATAATGACTCCCTCCCCAGATAATGCGATAAGCAGCATATCCACCAAAATGTTTTCGCTTACATTATGTTGTCCGGCCCCCCTTTTCCACAATGTGCTTTTCTTTGCATTCCTAACCGTTCTTTACTTCTTGCAAAGCTGGGTTGAAATAGATTGGCGGACAAGCCGTTGCAGGGGACGGTCTTCTAGCGTTTCAGGGGTAGAATATCTCGATTTCCCCAGGTTGTTGCATGGAAATGTAAGCGCTAAACTTTGGGTGAATCTTGACCAAACATCAAACGTTGAGGGGGATTAAAGATGCGTGTTCGCAAATTAATGGTTCTGTTATTGGGACTGGTTCTGCTGCTTGCAGCCTGCAGCGGTGGCTCGGACAACCCGAGCAGCGGCACTCAAGAAGCCGTGGAATCGGGGACGAATAGCAGCACTGAAAACGAGACGTCGAAGGGAACGGACGAGACGGAAAACAGCGGCGGGGATGAAGTCTACAGAACGCCGGAAATGGATTTCGATTTAGGCGGTAAGACGATCAAAATCGTCTCTTGGTGGGATATGACGATTCCGGAGGATACCCCGGACAATATCCAGCGCAAGAAGAATCTTGAAGACCTGATGCAAAAGCATAATTTTAAAGTGGAGTACGTGGCCATCGACTACGGCGAGTACCAAGAGAAAGTTACTGCTTCCTTGCTCGCTGGTGAACCGGTCGGTGATATTGTTCGCCTTGGCAAAACCTACACGGTGCCTACCTTGGTTAAACAGGATCTGCTCTGGCCGATCGACGAATACACCAAAAACCCCGTCGCCTTTAATCAAAAGGTTACGAACGAATACTACACGTATGAAGACAGGGGGTACGGATTCACCGAAAATCAAGCAAATCTGGTTCAGGGCATCTTTTACAATCGTACACTTATGAATCAGCTTGGCTTAAAGCCGCTTCAAGAGTATGTGAACGAAGATAACTGGAATTGGGAAACATTCATAAAAGTGGCTAAAGAAGCCAACAAAGATACGAACAACGATGGCAAGCTGGACACTTGGGGGCTAGCAAACTCCTCGCTTATGGATCATGCCTTATATTCCAACAACACGGGTCTGACCAAAGAAGATAAGCAAAATCTAGAAGATCCTGCAACACTGGATGCTCTTCATTTCATTTCTCGTATTGCTACCGAGAAACTAGCAAGACCAACCGAGGGCGGCGACTGGACGGAGCCAGGCCAATTTTTCCGTCAAGGCAATACATTAATGTACGCCGGTGCCCTCCACGAGTTGAGCGGCATGCAGACGGATATGCCGGATTACGACATCGGTTTCGTACCTTTTCCGAAAGGGCCGAACGCAACGGAGTACCACTCTGCCGAAGCACTCTTCCAGGCGCTCACCATTCCGAAAGCAGTCGAAAATCCGGAACAGCTGCTTTATATCTGGGAGAAAATCAACGACATTGAATCCGTATACGACTATCCGGACCAAGCCTCTTACGAAACGTTATTCTCGAGCGAAGACGATTTAAATAACGCCAAAATGGTGGCGCCAAACATGATTATTCTTGACCACAATACATTCCCGAATTTGAAGTACTACGATTTCGTCGGCGAGCTGAATGAAGGGATATCTGTTTCTACCGTTGTTGAGAAGTACAAGTCAACCTTCCAAGCGGCCATTGACGAAGTATATGGTCCTTGACATAGAACATTAGCCGAGAGGCGAACGTCCCTGCGCAGCGCATTGCTGCGGCAGGGACTGTCATTGGATGGATTAACCGTATGGGAGGGAGAGAAATTGAACACCAGGAACAAGCGTTTCGGCAGCGCCATACTTGTCATCGTCCTATTTTTTTTGTCTCTATGGGCCTTCTACCCTTCGAAATCGACAAACCAAGGCTTCGTTCAAGCGACCTCCGACTTTGAAGCGGTCATGAAAACGGAAGGGCAGGACGGGTACAGCCAGTATTTAGACGCCCATGTATCGGCGAGCCGTCCGGACCGCATCGTCCGCATCGAAGGCGAGTCCTTTGCATCAACCTCTGGGGAAGGATTCGAGATCGCGGAGAAATTATACGGCTCCGAAGGGAAGTCCGTGATCACGCCAGAGGTTGGCTCCATCTCATGGGACGTAAACGTGGAAGAACCGGGCTTATACCATGTCCGGATCCGATTCTATCCAATAGAGGGGAAGAGTTCGGCAATCGAAAGGCAATTCTCTATCAATGACGAGGTGCCTTTCAAGGGAGCAGATATCCTACTATTCGACAGGGTATGGGGAAACCGGGACGAGGAAATCAGACAGGATAACCGCGGAAACGATCTGCGGCCAAGGCAGATCGAGCAGCCTTCCTGGCAGCTTGCGCCGCTCTCCGATCGGTACGGCTACTATGATGAACCATATTCCTTTTATTTTGACAAGGGCAAGCAGAAGCTTACGCTAACGTCCTTGCGGGAGCCGATGGCCATTGATTATATCGAGCTGTACCAGGAGCATGCCTTGAAAACATACGAGGAGCTGGCGAATGAATATGAGTCTGAGGGCTTGGAACCGACCCGGGGTCAGTACATTCTGATTCAGGCGGAGGATGCCAAGCGGAAATCGTCGCCGACCTTGTATCCTACATCCGACAGATCCAGCCCGACCGTTGTGCCGTACGACGTTTCCAAAATCAGAATCAACACCATCGGAGGCGTCAACTGGAAGCTGCCGGGGCAATGGATCGAATGGGAGTTCGAGGTGGAAGAAGACGGTTTGTACCAAATCGCCTTGAAGCAAAAGCAGGACCAGCTCCGGGGCGTATTTGCTACCCGAAGTCTTATGATCAACGGGGAGTTTCCCTTTGAGGAAATGAAACGAATCCGCTTTCATTATGATCGCGATTGGCAAATGAACGTACTGGGCGAGGAAGAACCTTATTTATTCCATTTCACTAAAGGGACGCATCAAATTCGAATGATGGTGTCTCTCGGCGAGATCGCGCCGCTCTTGCAGACGATTGAATCCAGCGTGCTGGAGCTGAACGAAATGTACCGCAAAATATTAATGATCACCTCCAATACGCCGGATCCGTTCCGCGATTATCAATTGGAGAAACGGATTCCGGATATGGTGGAGGTGTTCACCGAGCAGGCCGAAATCATTCAGAGCGTTGCCGATTATCTGGAAGAAGCAACGGGCGAGCGAAGCGACAAGGTAGCCGTCCTGCATTCGATGGTGCACCAGCTGAACGAGCTTGCCGAAAATCCCGAAACCGTCGCCAAGCGCTTGGATACGTATAAAGTGAACGTAGGCGGTCTGGGAACCTGGATGCTGCAGATTAAAGAGCAGCCCATCTCGCTCGATTATCTGATCATTCACTCGCCGGATCGTAATCTGCCCAAAGCGGATGCGTCGTTACTCGAGGTTGCGGGCCATGAGCTAGGCGCTTACGTGGCTTCGTACACGGAAGACTATGACACGATCGGCAACGCCGGCGATGAAGAAGAAGCCATCACCGTTTGGGTGACGACAGGACGCGATCAGGCGCAAGTACTGAAAGCATTGATCGACGACACGTTTACGCCAGAATCGGACATTCCGGTGCATCTCCGGCTTGTTCCGGGAAATATCCTTCTGCCAGCCACGCTTGCCGGAGAAGGTCCGGATGTCGCCATGCAAATCGGCGAGGACGTGCCGGTCAATTACGCGATGAGGGGCGCTGCAACTGATCTAACGAAATTCGATGATTTCGAAGAGGTGGTCACCCGATTCCGCGATAGCGGGCTTGAGCCTTATAGATATAACGGTGGAGTGTACGCCTTGCCTGAGCAGCAGACCTTCCCGATGTTGTTCTATCGCAAGGATATTTTGGAGGAGCTTGGCTTGAAGCCGCCCGCGACCTGGCAAGAAATCTATGACATGATTTCGGTGCTTCAGAAGCACAACATGGAATTTTATTTGCCGCTTGAAGCCGCCAATGCGAGTCTAGTCCCGAATGCGACGTTTGCGATGCTGCTGTACCAGAACGGTGGGCAGTTCTATCGCGATAATGATACGAGGAGCGCGCTCGACTCCGACATCTCCATGGAAGCCTTCAAGAAGTGGACGCAGTTCTATACCAGCTACAAGTTCCCGCTGCAAGCGGATTTCCCGAACCGTTTCCGCACTGGGGAAATGCCGATCGGGATTGCGGATTACACGACGTACAACATGCTGACGGTAATGGCCCCCGAGATAAAGGGGCTGTGGGATTTCACGATCGTGCCGGGCACTGAACGCGAAGACGGCACCGTAAACCACGAAGTTGCCAGCCATACGACCGCCGTCATGCTGCTTCAAAATTCAAAGAGCAAAGAGGCTTCTTGGCAATTTCTGAAGTGGTGGACCGACAAGGAGACGCAAATTGCGTATGGCCGAGAGATGGAAGGCTTGATGGGAGAGGCTGCCCGCTATCCAACGGCCAACATCGAAGCGCTGGAGGAACTGCCATGGCCGGTGAAGGATTATCGGAATCTGGATAACCAGTGGCGGTGGGTACGAGGCATTCCGCAAGTGCCAGGGGGATATTTCACGGGCCGGCATTTGGACAATGCCTTCAGGAAAGTGGTCAATGCCAGCGAAAATCCTCGCGAAGCCCTATCTGATTATATTCTGTACATTAACGATGAAATTGAGATCAAGCGGAAGGAGTTCAATTTGCCATATTAACAGGGGAGGTGCGGTAGTCGATGCAAGTTGAACCAGGAATTCAAACCGTAAAGAGCCCCAAAGCGAATATGCAGCAGAACAGCCGTTGGGTCTCTTTCACAAAAGAGTTGAAGCGCAGCAAGCACTATTATTTGCTGATGAGTCCGTATATGATTATTTTCTTTCTGTTTACGGTCATTCCAGTGGTCTTTTCCTTTGCCCTAAGTTTCTTCTACTTCAACATGCTGGAATTTCCTAGGTTCGTCGGTTGGCAAAATTATTCGAGGCTGTTTCTGAATGATGATATCTTTATGATCGCCTTGAAAAATACGCTGATGTTTGCCGTCATCACCGGTCCCGTCAGTTATATCGCCTGTTTTGTATTCGCATGGATCATTAATGAATTGTCGCCCAAAGTGCGGGCGTTCATGACATTGGTCTTTTACGCGCCTTCGATATCGGGCAACGTTTATTTCATTTGGCTCATCATCTTCTCCGGTGACAGCTACGGGTATTTAAACGGGTTTCTGATGAAGGCTGGCTTTATCCTGGAACCGATTCAATGGCTCCTGAATGAAAACTATATTCTATGGATCGTGATTATCGTACAGCTTTGGCTCAGCCTGGGCACCAGCTTCTTGGCGTTTATCGCCGGACTACAAACAATCGACAAGTCGCTGATCGAAGCCGGGGCGATGGACGGCATCAAAAATCGCTGGCAGGAGCTCTGGTATATTACGCTGCCGTCCATGAGGCCGCAGCTGATGTTCGGGGCTGTCATGCAGATCACAACCGCATTTGCCGTCGCAGATATCTCCATCGCGCTAGCCGGGTTTCCGAGCGTTAACTATGCGGCGCACACCATTGTTACCCATCTGATGGATTTCGGTACGATCCGCTTCGAACTGGGCTACGCATCGGCCATTGCGACGTTCCTGTTCTTGCTGATGGTCGGGACCAACAAATTAACGCAAAAAATGTTGAGAAAGATAGGTGAGTAACGTTGGCTGCGAAAATGATTCGATATTTCCGGCTGCCGAGAACGCTGAACCGCTCTTTGCCCGTTAGCATTTTGCTGTTTTCGCTGCTCGCCTTGTTCGGAGCCTTCATGGCATTGCCCTTGATTTACGCGGTGAACAACGCATTCAAGCCGTTGGACGAATTGTTCATATTCCCCCCACGGTTCTTCGTAAACAATCCGACGATGGATAATTTCCTGGATTTGATGGTGTTAATGGGGAATTCGTGGGTCCCCTTATCGCGTTATTTCGCAAATACGCTGTTGATCACCATCATTGGCACGGCCGGACATATCCTGCTGGCGTCTGCAGCAGCCTATCCGCTGGCCAAATACCGCTTTCCCGGCTCAAGGGCGCTGTTTTCCATAGTGGTGCTTGCCTTGATGTTTTCGCCTCATGTTACGGCGATTCCCAACTATATGGTCATGTCTTGGCTGGGTTGGATCAATACGCATGCTTCCATTATCGTGCCTTCCTTGGCATTTCCGCTCGGGCTGTTTCTGATGAAGCAATTCATGGAGCAGATTCCCGATGCCCTGCTTGAGGCATCCAAAATCGACGGGGCCAGCGAATATCGGATCTACTGGTCCATTGTGATGCCAAACGTGAAGCCTGCCTGGCTGACACTAATGATTTTACAATTTCCGGCACTTTGGGGCAGCGATGGGGGCAGCTTCATTTACAGCGAGCATCTGAAGACGTTACATTTCGCGCTCGGACAGATTACGGAAGGCGGAATCGCTAGAGCCGGGGTTGCTGCGGCCGTTGCACTGCTCCTGATGATCGTTCCCATCACGCTCTTTATCATATCCCAGAGCAGTGTCATGCAAACGATGGCCACTTCAGGGATGAAGGACTAGAAAGGAGGCATGTCAGATTGATGAAACGCAAACTGAAGACGCCTCTCCTCATCATGATCTGCTGTTTATTGGGGGTTGGGGCAGGAGCGGGGAACGTAAGCGCCAAGCGCGCCTCGGACTCCTATATTTATTCCTATTGGGGCGATGCTGCGGCAGCGCCGGCCGCTTATGTAGCGACTGAATGGATCAGCGGCTCCGACCTGGGGACGGGAGCTTTTCAAGAGCCGAGCGATCTCCACGTCACCGCCGATCATCGCGTATACGTACTGGATTCCGGCAACAATCGGATCGTTGTGCTGGACCATGATCTAAAGCTGGTAACGGCTGTGGATTCCTTCACAAGAGAGGGCGAGCCGGATGCATTCCTGCAACCGCAGGGAATCTTTGTGACCGATGACGGCGAGGTGCTCGTAGCGGACACCGGTAACAAAAGGGTGGTTCACTTGGATTCGGATTTTGAACTGATCAAGATTATCGATTCGCCGGAGTCGGAGCTACTCCAGGATTCGTTTAGGTTCGAACCTGTGCGGATCGTCATGGACCATGCGCAGCGAATTTATGTCATGGCTGCCGGCGTGTTTGACGGGTTCATGGAATTCGACGCCGAAGGGGCGTTTACTTCCTTCATTGGCGCGAATCGCGTTTATATCGATCCGATCGAGTATTTCTGGAAGCAAATCTCGACCAAGGCGCAGCGCAGCCAGATGGTCATGTTTACGCCTACGGAGTTTACGAATCTGGATATTGACTCGGAAGGGTTCATCTATGCCACGAACGGGGACCAGTGGGGGAATAACATTAAGAAGCTTAATGCGCAAGGCAGCGATATTTTAAGAAGAACGGGGTATTCCGACCCGCAGGGCGACATTCTTTACGTCAGCAGCGAAGGTCCTTCTAGGCTTATCGACATCGATGTTGCCGACAGCGAGATTTACTCCGTGCTCGATGGCAAGCGGGGACGGGTGTTCACTTACAACGGGGACGGACATCTGATGTATGTATTTGGCGGGTTGGGGAACCAATTGGGTCAATTTCATACACCGGTGGCCATTGACCGAATCGGCGAGGATTTTCTTGTGCTGGATAAGGCGCTTGGCGAAATTACCGTCTTCCGAACGACTGAATACGGTCGAACGCTGAACGAAGCCGTCAAAAGCTATTATCGTGGCGAGGAAGAGACCGCTTTTGCGTTGTTTAATCGAACGATCGCCATGAATGCTAATCTGGAATTCGCCTATGCGGGGATCGGCAAAGCCTTGCTTCGTCAAGGCGATTATAAGGGTGCCATGGTGCATTTCAAACGCAGCTTGGATCAGAAAAACTATTCGAAAGCATTCCTGCTATACCGCAAAGAGGTCATGAGGGAACATTTTCCGTTGATCATGACCATGCTGTTCTTGGCTGGAACCGGGATATTTGCCGTGTCCAGGATTCGGAATGTGAAGGAACGAAGAAAGGGGGCTTCCGCATGAGCAGGGAATGGATTCGATTTCCCCTAAGTCTCATGGTTCATCCCTTTGAGGGCTATTGGGACCTGAAATATGATCGCAGCCGAAATTTCACGTTAATCATTTCATTTAGCGTATTGTTCCTGGTTGCCGTTACGAACATTTTGAGGAGCCAGTACAGCGGTTTTCTAGTCCATGTGTACAATCCTGAGAGCATGAACAGTGTCATGGAAATTGTATACGTGATCGTGCCGCTCTTGTTCTGGTGCGTGGCCAACTGGTCGCTTACGACCTTGATGGATGGGGAGGGCAAATTCGTCGAAATTTTTACGTCGACCTGCTTCGCGCTCCTGCCGCTCGTGATCATACAGTTTCCATGGATTTGGCTCAGCAATCTCGTTTCTCTGGAAGAGACCGCATTCTATTATTTTTCCAACTCCGTTGCGGTGCTCTGGTTCGTTTATCTGCTGTTTGTCGGCAATATGACGGTGCATCAGTTTTCTCCGTCCAAAACGATCGGAATTATGCTGCTGACCCTGGTTGCCATGGGGTTTATGGCTTTTATCAGTTTGCTGTTTTTCAGCTTGGTCCAACAGATCGTGGCCTTTATTTCCGTCATCTATCAAGAATTGGTCATGAGAACTTAAGGAGGAGGAAGGATGGGCAATTTCGCTAAATATATGCTGCTTGCTGCCAGTGTGCTGACAGCACTGATGATGGCCGGTTGTACGGATAAAGGACCGGAAAAGGCAGCTGGCGATGAAGGCAATGGGCCCGCCAACAGCTTCACGCCGGGAGCAGCCCTTAAGTCATCGTTCGTCAATCCGAGCGTCAAAGGCATGAAAGGTATTGCCGAGAACGATCAGCTCCAGCTGCTAACGGACGATCAGACGGGGGCGATCGCCGTCGTGCATAAGGCAAGCGGCGAAATTTGGCACAGCAATCCCCCTGGCCATGAGTCGGATCCGCTGGCCGCGGGCGTGAACAAAAGCTTGTTGTCCTCTCAGTTGAAGCTTGACTTTTATAACAGCTTCGGACAGATAAATTCGGTCAATTCGCACGCCGACAGCGCGGCTTACAAGCAAATCGGCATGGAGGAAATCCCAAACGGCGTTCGCGTTAACTACCGGTTCGGCACGGACAAAAAAACGATGGACGACATGCCCAAGAAGATCAGCAAGACCCGTTTTGAACAGAACCTGTTAAGCAAGCTGGACAGCGCCGGCCAGCGAACGCTGAAAATCGCGTACACGGAAGATGCCGAGCAAGGGGTGTATGTCCGGTCCGACGGCGCGCTCAAAGGTCTTCAGCTGGAACGTGCGCTTAAAGCCTTTGAGGATGCCGGATATACCGAGGACGATTTGCTGGTGGACATCGAGGAGAACCATTTGGATCAGACCAAGCCTGAACCGCGGGTATTTCATGCCTCGATCGAATATACGCTGGACGGCGACAGTCTGATCGCCAAGCTTCCGGTTTCCAGCATCGATTTCCCGGCTGAATATCCAGTGAATACGGTCTCGTTCCTTAGCTTCTTCGGTGCAGGGGGGGCGGAGGATAAGGGCTCAATCCTTGTTCCAGACGGATCTGGGGCACTGATCCATTTTAATAACGGCAAGACGCGGTACCCTTCCTACCAGCAGAGCGTGTACGGAATGGACCGAACGATGAGCGGGATTGAAACGGCGGATAGCAGCCAAGATGTCAGACTGCCGGTGTTCGGTATCATCCGTGAAGGCGGGGCATTTATCGGCATCATCGAGGAAGGGGCTCCGGCCGCGACGATCCATGCCGACGTCAGCGGCAGACTGAACAGCTATAACTACGTATACCCGGCGTTCACGGTAATCAACAAAGGCGACTTAAGCCTGGATGCGAACGGCCAGCAGCGCTCGCTCCCGAAGTTCCAGGAGGATCCGATGCGAAGCGATTTTTCGGTCCGGTATGCGTTTGTAGGCAAGCAGTCGGCTTCCTATCCGGGACTCGCCGCCTATTACAGGAATTACTTGGAGCAACAGGGAGGCCTCCCGGCAATTGCCGAGAGAAATGAAGAGAATATGCCGTTCTATATGCAGCTTGTAGGAAGCATTTATAAGAAAAAGCATTTTGCAGGAATTCCGTATCGGGCGCTGGAGCCGCTCACGACGTTCGAACAAGCGCAAAGCATTCTGACAGAGATGGGCAAGCGAGGCATCCATGACATCAAATTGAAGTATAGCGGCTGGTTCAACAAGGGGCTGGCTCATGAGGTTCCAGACAGCGTCTCCGTTGATCAACAGGTAGGGGGAGAGAAGGGACTCCGGCGTCTGTTATCCTATGCGAACGAGAATGGGGTAACGCTGTATCCGGATGTCGCCATCCTTACCGCGCTGTCCGGTTCCGGGTTCAACGAGGCGAAGGAGGCGTCCAGAACGCTGCGAGGCATCCCCGCAGAGATCTATTCCTTCAATCCGGCGCTGAATCGGCGGGATCGGACCGGTTCGCCGGCTTATGTAGTTTCACCGCGGTTCATAGGTAGCTACACGGAAGCTTTCTTAAAGGATTATGGAAAATACGGCGCTATTGGCGTGTCGCTGAGTGATCTTGCCGCCGAGCTCAACAGCGATTTTCGCAAGCATCGTCAAATTGACCGTACGGAGTCCGAGCAGTTGTCTCTGGATGCGCTGAACAAGATTTCAGATGCCAATCTTCAGGTCATGGCTGACGGAGGAAATGCTTATGCGCTGCCTTTCTTAACCGATATCACCCATGCGCCCATGTCTAGCAGCCGCTTTAAAATCGAAGACGCGGAAATCCCCTTCTATCAAATGGTTGTCCGCGGGCATATCGATTACACGGGAGCGCCTTACAACCTGTCCGCATATACCGATGCCAAGCCATATATTTTGAAGTGTTTGGAGTATGGTGCTGGCGTGTATTTTCAATGGTTCTATGAACCTAATCATAAAATAAAGGACACAGAGCATAACGAACTGTTCTCTGCCAATTACGCGTTATGGATCGACGAGGCCGCCCGCATCTACGAGGAAGTCAATGCATTTCTGAAAAAGGTTCGCCATGAGCGGATCGTCGGGCATGACGAATTGGCTGACGGCGTGTTCAAGACGACATACGAGAGCGGCGTGTACGTCATCGTGAATTACAATCGTGCACCGGTGACGATAGATGGCGTAACCATTGAAGCCGAAAGCTATGTGACGGGTGGTGAAGCGCCATGAAATCCATAACCCAGCGATTTGGGCAAAAGCAGCGAAGCTATGGGAAACAGAAGGCATTATGGGGCATTGTTTATGTGATGCCTTGGCTGCTCGGCTTTATCTTTTTCTTCCTGATCCCTTTGCTGACTTCCCTGATTTACAGTTTCAGCACCGTTACGGCAAATTCCGAAGGCATCGGCATTACGTTTATGGGGATGAAAAATTACGTGACTGCCTTTACGGTCAACACCAGCTTTAACCGGATGCTGACCGAGGCGATCGTGAACATGGCGGTGAACGTGCCCCTGATCGTTATTTTCAGTCTCTTTCTGGCCGTCGTCCTGAATCAGAAGTTCCTTGGTCGTTCCTTTGCCAGATCGATATTCTTCCTGCCCGTCATTCTTGCTTCCGGGGTCATTCTGACCCTGGAAAGCAGCAGCCTCGTTCAGGCGATCAATGATCAGAATGCCGGTTCCGGCGGGCTGATTAATGCACTGGGAAGCTTTGAACTCGAACGATTGATGCTTCAGGCCGGCGTAAGCGAGACGATCGTAAACTATTTAACGGGAGCCGTGGATCGTATTTATGAGATCGTAAGCCAATCCGGCGTGCAGATCCTTATATTCCTGGCAGGCATACAGACGATATCCCCCCAGCTGTACGAAGCGTCCAAGATGGAAGGAGCTACGGGTTATGAAGCCTTCTGGAAAATCACGTTTCCGATGGTCAGCCCGCTGATTCTGGTCAACATGATCTATACGATTATCGACTCGTTCTCCCGAAATGAGCTGACAGACTTGATCAAGACCACGGGCTTCGTCCAATTCGATTTCGGACTTAGCTCAGCCATGGCTTGGATTTACTTCCTGGCCATCTCCATCATCCTGTTGATCAGCACGTACTTTGTATCCAGGAAGGTCTTTTACCATGAATAGAAGAAGGTGAATGCAATGTCGGTTTCTCGGTGGCTATCGCTCGAAAGCTGGAAACGATGGCTCTGGTCTTTCATACGTTTAACATTGATCGCTGGCTTGTCCTTTGTCATTCTGTATCCGATTCTGCAAAAAATCTCGACGGCCATCAAAGACAAGGCCGATCTTTATTCACCGGTCGTCGTATGGATTCCGGAAAATTTCACAATGAGCAATTTCCTTGATGCGATCCGCATTATGGATTACTGGGAAACGCTGTTCAACACGTTTGCGCTGTCGACGACGACGACGGTCTTGACGGCCGCTTCTTGCGCACTGGCGGGTTACGGCTTTGCCCGTTTGAAATTCAAGGGCAGCCAGCTTTTGTTCGCCTGTGTTGTCCTGACGATTCTGGTGCCCCCAACCACGATTCTCATCCCGATTTATTTGAATCTGAAGGATTTTACGCTGATGGGCCTGATTCCGCTCCTCACCGGCAAGTCCGTCAACCTGTTGAACAGCTATTGGCCGTTCATTCTGACTTCGCTGACCGCCAATTCGCTTAAAGCCGGCTTGTACATTTTTATTTTCCGGCAATTCTTCCGCGGCATTCCGAAGGAGGTGGAGGAGGCGGCTTATATTGACGGCGCGGGCGTCGGAACCACCTTTACCCGCATCATGATGCCGAACGCGATTCCTGCCATCATTACCACGACGTTGTTCTCCTTCGTCTGGCAGTGGAACGACAGCTTCTACACGACGACGTATCTGACTTCAAGCAAAGTCATGTCCACCCAGCTGTCATCGCTGCCGTACAATCTGTCCATTATGCTGGGCAGCGATCCGTCAAAGGCGGACCCTTTTTATTTGAGTATGGTGCAGGATACCGGCATTTTGCTGGCCATCCTTCCCTTGATCGTCATCTATTTGTTCGTTCAGCGCTATTTCGTGGAAAGTATCGAGCGTACGGGCATCGTGGGTTAAATCACGGATGATTATACGGCTTGGCAATAAAATTGGCTGTTGTTCGTTGCTATGCTGTTGATCGTCATCCCTCCCCAATCTATTACGTATCGTTAGCCCAAATACCGAAGCCAACACTCAAGTAAAAGAGTTCCTTGCGCTTAATATATGAAAATCGCAGCCAGCCCCATCTGTCCTTGGGGTTGGCTGTTGTTTATTTGCAGATATCTTATCTTTTAGGGCTCGATCGAATTTATCGAACAATCAAAGGGTTGGTTTAAGAGGGTGGAATATATTGGGATTTGAACGAAACAACAAGTCAATATTGGGATAGAAAGTAAAAAAATGATTATTGTGGGCCTTGGCCTTTAAAGTATAATAATACAATTAATCGATAGGAAAGGGTGTTTTCTGTTGCTGATCATCGTAAAGAACTTCTCCAAAGTCGTGCTAAGTGCTTTACTGTTTGGTTCCACACTGGCGTCTTGTCACCAAAACGGCGGTATCGACCCCAATCCGGATAGGAGAACACCGGGAGAGGGCGTATACAGCGATAAGTCATTAAGCGCCTATCATCCGCCGATCGAAGTCACGCTGGTGAGAGAAATCGGTGACGGTTTGGAAGATATGCTGAAGGCATTGCCGGATGAAACGCTGGAGGACAATCGATGGAGTCAGTTGTACGAACAAGTTCTGGGCATTCAAATCAAATACGAATGGGCTGTGAGAAGCGAACAATACCACAAGAAGCTGGATATTATGCTGGCTTCAGGAGACATTCCCGATATCGTTAAGGTGAATGCCCAGCAGCTAAGGCAATTGAGCCATGCCGGTCTGATTCAGGATCTGACGCAGGTTTACAAGGAATATGCTTCGCCGTTAACACAGCAAGTTCACCGTCAAGAAGGGAGCGGTACCTTGGAATCCGGCATGATCGACGGCAAGCTGATGGGCATCCCGGAGACCGATTCCTCCATTGAAAAGGCGATGTTTCTGTGGATTCGAACGGATTGGCTGGACCGATTGGAGCTGTTGCCACCGAAAACAATGGATGACGTCCTGGCAATTTCGAAAGCGTTTACAGAAGGGGATCCCGACGGAAATGGCCAACAAGACACCTATGGAATAGCAGCTACCCACTATTTGTGGGATCCTATCATGGGCTTAACCGGATTCATGGCCGGTTATGGAGCTTACCCGAACATATGGCTTGAAGACGAGAGTGGCAAGCTCGTATACGGAGGCATTCAGCCTGAAGTGAAACAGGCGCTCAAGGCGCTTCAGGATATGTATCGCAATCATGAAATCGACAGTGAATTCATTTTTAAAAACGGAAGCAAAGCTAAACAGCTCGTTGCTGATGGGAAGATCGGCATGGCCTATGGCGAGCAATGGGGAGCATTCATGCTTCAGTCCAGCCGCAGCGGCGATCCGGATGCGGAGTGGCAGGCCTTTCCCATTGTTACTGACTCTGGCAAGGCAAGGAGGGTTCCTCTTAAATTTACGACAAGTTATTTTTACGCCGTAAGGAAGGATTTCGCTCACCCAGAGGCGATTCTCAAAATGTTCAATTTGCATCTTGAAAAAAATTGGGGCAAAACAGCCGATTACGGGACTTACTACAACAATTCCTCGCCCGTGTGGGGCCTATCTCCCGTGACTCCTTTCCCTGCTGATAAAAATCTCAAGGCATACCGGCAAATCGCCGAAGCGCGTCGTCAGGGCACGACGTCTCAGTTACAGGGCGAGCCCGGATTCATACAAGGTCGAATCGATCGATATTTGGATAAGAAAGAAGACGGCGAATCCGGCTGGGGTTGGGAGAAGATCTACGGGCCGTCCGGTGCGATGAGTATTCTCGACCAATACGAGGATAACCATCAGTTGTTGTTCGATGCTTTTGCCGGCGCGCCGACTGAAACGATGATTGAAAAACAAACGATTCTGGACAATCTTCAGCATGATTATTTCGTCAATATCATACTCGGCGAGCCCGTAGAACAATTCGACCGGTTCGTGGAGGAATGGTATCGGCTTGGCGGTGCTGACATTACGGCTGAAGTGAATCAATGGCATGAGGACAAAAAAAGCCGTCCATAACAAATGAGCCACACCCGCACGGTTGGCCTTAGAGGCTGACAGGCGGCAAATTAACATGCATATTCACACACATCGGAGGAGTTTAATTGCTTAAGTTACCTGTTAATTCCATTCGTAATAGCATCTTTATTCGGCTGGTCGCTACCTATCTCTTCGTCATTCTTCCGCTTATCATACTCGGCGTTTATCTATATAACTGGAGTTACCAATACGCTAGCCAGGAAGTATCCAAAAATACGCAAGCGCAGCTTTCGGCCTACCTGGACGGGTTGAACCGGGAAATCGAATGGCTGGAAATTCAGCAATACGATATTTTGCAGGATGGTGAACTGAACAAAATGGTGCTGACATGGGATATGATGAGCACGGTCGAAAGAAAAGCAAGTCTGCATTATTTGCTGCCGCGGCTGGTCTCCATCAAAAACAGCAGTGTCTACATCAAAGATGTTTTCATTCATATCCGCAGTATGGATAAAACGATTTCGGCCATGACCGCGATGAATACATTCGACTCGAGACGGTATAACGATGTTTATGCAGGTGAGGCGAGCGGCAATCAAAGACTGCTGCAGATCGACGATACGTTCCATCTTGTGGCGGCCAAATACGGGGCTCGAAAAGGGGAAGAGCCGCTTCTGATCGTTCAGATCGAACTGGATGCGAGCAAACTCAGGGAATCCCTGATGCAAATCAGCGTATATCCGGAAAGCGGGGCTTTTATCGTCTCCGAGCCGTCCGGCTTTGCCCTGGCCAGCCATGAAGAGGCGGATCGTTTAATGAAAGAGGCCATGCAGGCCATCCAACATGCGAATGGTCAAATTCTGAATATCGGCACAGGCAGGTATCTGATCGACAAGGCGTATTCCGACAAGCTGGATCTATCCGTGTTCACGTACTTGCCCACTGAGGCGGTGAAGCGGCCGTTAAGTAAATTTTATGTGTGGGCTTGGCTGTTTGCGGGCACGACCTTCTTAGCCATCGCCATCTATGCCGTATCGACGTACAAATTGGTTCATAAACCACTGCTTCTGCTTGTCCAGAGCTTCAGAAAAATGGAGGATGGCATGTTTAATATCCGGATCAGGCACGGACAAAGGGACGAGTTCGGCTATTTGTACGATCGATTCAATCAGATGCTCATCAAGCTGCAGCATCTGATTGACCAGAATTTCAGGCACAAGCTCATGATGCAAAGGGCGGAGCTGAAACAGCTCCAATCCCAGATCAATCCCCACTTTTTATATAACAGCTTCTTCATCCTGAGCTCCCTGGCCAAAACGGGGGATGTCACGCAAATCGAGCTGTTCACGAACATGCTGGGAGAATATTTTCGATTCATTACCCGCAATGATGCGGACAACGTTCCATTGCTGGAAGAGACGAGGCATTCCCGCATTTATACCGAGATTCAAAAGCTCAGATTCTCAAGGCGAATCCGCGTAGAATTCGGCGAGCTGCCGAAGGAAATGGAGGCCATCAAGGTGCCGCGACTGATCATTCAGCCGATTATCGAAAACGCCTATGAGCACAGCCTCGAAAAGATGCAGGAAGAAGGCTTCCTGCGTGTGTCGTTTCATCTGGATGGCCAAGAAGCTTCCATCGTGATTGAAGAGAACGGGAACGGGCTGACGGATAACGATATCGACATGATAAATAAGCGGCTTGAACGCACAGCTGAATCTGCCGAATCTCCTGAAGTGACGGGACTTATCAACATCCATCGGCGAATTGCCCTGACGTATGGGGAAAGCAGCGGATTAGTCTTATCAAGGAGTCCATTGAACGGACTGCGGGTCCAAATTCGAATCAGGCTGACGGAGGGGAATGAACATGTATAGACTGCTGGTCGTCGACGATGAAGAGATTATTACGAACAGTTTGTACGAAGTATTTCATCAGTGGATGCCCGAGAACCTTGACGTTTGCCGGGCATACTCCGGCAAGGAAGCGCTGAATTGGATGTCGCGCACGCGAATCGACATCGTCCTGACGGACATACGCATGCCGGGCATGAGCGGATTGGAATTGACGGAGAGCATCCGGGCGCTCTGGCCAAGGTGCAGAATTATCTTTCTGACCGGTTACAGCGATTTCGATTACGCCTATCAAGCGATTCAGATGCCGAATGTCCGCTATTTGTTGAAGACGGAAGGCTTCGATAAGGTCATGGAGGTCGTGAAGGAAGTCATTCATGAAATCGAGAGCGGCCACCGGATGAATGAATGGCTCATGCAATCCCGCGTGCAGACCGAAGCGCTGGAATGGATGGAGCAGGGAGAATACTTCCGGCAATTCGTCGCGGACAGCAGCCTGCTTGGACAGGACAAGGAAGCCATGCGGAGCGATTTCCGGGCCTTGAACATCGGATTGGATCCGGAGCTCCCTGTGCTGCTGGCTCTTGGCCGTGTAGCTTATTCAGCAGGAAAAGCGTATGTAGAAAAGAAAAACGACCACCGCTCGGTGAGGCTGATTTGGAATTCTTTTATGGATGAGCATGTCCGAAGCATCGGTGTCCTAGACAAACATGGGGATTTATTATGGATGCTCCAGCCGCGGTCTGAGAATCCATCCGTGGATCGTCTTGTTATTTATTCGGAAGGGACGCTAGAACTGATCCAGGAAGCCTGTCTGGATTCTCTAGGACTTGCCATTTCGTTCACCATAAGCGGCAACCCCTGCCGGTGGGAGGACGTAACACCGCAGTATGAACGACTGCGAAGGCTCCAGCAGTTAAAGATGGGCAACGGGATTCCGATGATCTTGAAGGATCAAGTTGACTCTTCCCAGGCGCCTCACTGCAAAGAAGGAGTGGAGACGAGCCATAAGGCGGGCATCTTGGAAGCCCATTTGGAGGCCGGAAGGGAGAACGAATTCATGAAGGAATTGGAGCAGTTGTCGGAATTCGTGCTGAACGGAGAAGATCATCATCAGCATGCTGCACAAGCCTATTACTCTATCGCTCTTGTGCTGTATGCCAAGCTGACCCGGCTTGAGCTTCAGGACCCTACCGGTGAACGGGGGAAACTGCTGGATTTGGAAAGTCATGATTCCATGAAGGAAGCTTTTCGGTATTTGAGGCGAACGGCCGAAGATATCTTCGATTTCAAGCGCCTGGATGAACGAGGCAAAACGGCGCATGTCATTGATCGGTTATGCCAGTATATCGAGGAGCATCTGGATCAGGACATCACCCTTGTGCATTTGGCCGAACGCTATTTTTTTAATCCCTCCTATCTCTCGCGTTTGTTCAAGCAGGAACGGGGAATCAATCTTTCGGAATATATCGAAAAGTGCCGAATACGGCGAGCAAAGGAGCTGCTTAAGGAAGGGGATTTGAAGGTAAGGGACGTGGCGCCATTAGTCGGATACGATGCCGCCCATTCCTTTACTCGCTTCTTCAAAAAGGCGACGGGTTTAACGCCGCAGGAGTACCGGGACCATCTCGCAAAATAGGCAGGCAACCTATCATTTGCCCGGTGTTTTCAGATGGAATGTCCGGTTGTTGCCCCGCTTACCCCAAGGTACACTTTTTACAAAACAATTTCGTTCATGTCGACCGTGATGGGACCGACCAGATCGGAATGACAGGTCACCAAGTAACGATGGAGGAGGGCGTATTCAGGATGAAGCCCGGAAAGACGTTACTGGTCATATCTGCCGTATTTGCTTTCGCTTGCATTATCGTTGTTGTTGCAAGCCTGGCGAGTCGTGGCCAAGACGATCCCAAAATGTTTAATCAGGAGCTGAGTGACAAGATGAGTAATGAAATTAAAGCCGGCCAAACAGGAACTGAAATGATGGATCAAGGAGGCAATGTTGTGAGCCGGGATGCGAACAGCACCCGCAGGGAGGCGTATGCGGCCGCAATCGGCAAGATTCCTCCGAACGGGAATCCGGTCGTCTCCCATAAATTCGGTGCGGATCCCTATGCACTGGCAGTTGACGGACGTGTTTATTTATATAACACGTACGACACATTGGAATATGACGGTGAAGGAAATGTCAAGGACAACAGCTACAGCACGATCAACAAGCTGTCCGTCATCTCTTCCTCGGACCTGGTCAACTGGACCGATCACGGAGCAATCCAGGTCGCAGGACCGACCGGCGCTGCCGCATGGGCAACGCAATCGTGGGCGCCAGCGGCCGCGCACAAGGTGATTGACGGCGAGGACCGCTTCTTCTTGTATTTTGCCAACAATGCCAGCGGCATCGGCGTGCTGACGAGCGACAGCCCTGTTGGCCCGTGGACGGATCCGATCGGAAAGCCGCTGATCACAAGAAACACGCCGGGCGTGGAAGGTGTCACGTGGCTGTTTGATCCCGCCGTGCTCGTTGACGATGACGGGAAAGCCTATATCTACTTTGGCGGCGGCATTCCGGAAGGCGAAGCCGAAATGCCGAACACGGCTCGCGTCATGCAGCTGGGCGACGATATGATCAGCGTGCTTGGCGAAGCCGTCACGATTCCGGCTCCTTATATGTTCGAGGATTCAGGAATTAACAAATTTGACGGAAAGTATTACTATACGTACTGCTCCAATTTCTCGGAAGGAACGCGGCCGGAGAACAGTCCCCCTCCCGGCGAAATCGCCTATATGGTCAGTGAGCATCCGATGGGCCCATGGACGTATCAAGGGACCATATTGAAAAATCCCGGGCATTTCTTCGGGGTCGGAGGGAATAATCATCACGCCATCTTTCAGTTTCAACAAAACTGGTATATTGCCTATCACGCCCAAACGTTGTCAAAGTCCATGGGGATTCCGAAAGGCTATCGTTCCACCCATCTGAACCGCGTTTATTTCGAGACGGACGGTACCATCCGAGAGATAGACGCTGATATGGAAGGTGTGGAGGGGGTCCAGTTGCACAATCCCTTCCAGCGAACGGAGGCAGTAACGATGGCATGGAATGCCGGAATTCAAGTCAATCCGTCTACTGCCGCTGAAGACTCGCAGGACAGCCCGATATTGGCGGTCACGGACATCCACGACCGGGATTGGATCGCTGTGGCCAATGTTGATTTCGGAAAAGGAGCATCCGCGTTTACGGCTTGGGTCTCGGGAGTGGAAGGAGGAGGAAGCATGGAGCTTCGGCTGGACCATCCGGAAGGAGAACGGATCGGCACAGTGAACGTACCGCCAGCATCCGGTGCGAAACAGCGTCAGGAAATATCCATTGAAGTTTCAGGCGCATCCGGCATTCATCATCTATACTTCGTATTTACCGGAAAGCAGGATCAGAAGTTATTTGACTTCGAAGCATGGCAATTTGAGCTGTGACTGCATATATACAGCCCGTCCATTCATAACGTGATGATAGCCAGCTAAAAAGGCGCTCGCGAGTCAAGCGGCGCCTTTTATAAGTGCTTCAGGTAAAAATGTACGTACAAGTTAGTGCTGGCCAGAGGCAACGGGAACCGGAACCGTACGGGAGCCATGTAATTTTCTATAATTGTTAGCGCTTATACCAGCATAAGACTTGAATTTTTTATAGAACCAATCCATATCGTTGTACCCCACTGCGTCAGCGATTTCGTATATTTTCATGTCGGTATGCGTCAGCAAGAATTTCGCTTTCTCCATTCGCTGCTGCAGCAGATATTCGTTAAACGTCATCTTCTCGTGGAATTTGAATTTCTGCACCAAGTAGGAATAGTTGAAATGCATCCGTTCGGCAATTTCTTTTAAGGTGATGTTTTGATACATCGAATCCTTCAAATATGCCTTGACCTCTTGAATGACCTGATCCTCCTTTTCCGCATGGACTTGGGACCATCTATTATCCGGATGCCCGTCACCAGAAGGGGGTGCCGGCAAAATCATCCGCAAGCAAGTGTTGAGCTCTTCGACCGTGAACGGTGCAGGCAGATAATCGTTAACTTGCAGCTGCAAGGCTCTCCGGGTCCAATAAAACTCCGTGCTGCCTCCGGTAATAATGATGGGAACCTGGCTTACGCACCGGATGTTTGCGCATAACTCCATACCTTCGGAATCTGAGCCAAGCGCATGGATAATCACCAAGGTGTAAGGCTCCAAAGCAATGAATTGCATGGCGGACGAGGCGGACCTGACGCAGCGGCGCCGCGAGCATCTCAACGCATTCCAATCCGGCCGGATTCCCGGTGTTGCTTCATCATGGGATTGCAGATCAACAAACAGGACATCGTGCACAAAGCTTCCCCCCAACTTCGTTGTAATAACGCTTTCATACGGTTTGATAACATTATGGGGAACGGAAAGCCGGATCACAATGTGCCGATTTTTATATTTCTAACCGATATTTACTTCTTACTGAAAAATACGGGGCCTGTCTATGCGCAAGGAACATTGGCAACCGGAGATTGGACGGGTGAACGATCCCAAATTTGGCAGGTTGTTTCAATAATTTGTAAGCGCTAATATGAAGTTGTATTTATTCGGGCCGGGTCCGACACCGGATCCCTATCACTTGCTTGAAGTGGAAAGGAGGTCATGCTTTGCATCGCATGCCTAAACGCGGCCGATGGGCGGCCACGGCTGTGGCTGCTGCGGTTGCCGCGTCCGTTGTTGTCCTGTTAATCCTGCCCCAAATGGGCAGCCGTGACAAGCCCCCCGCCGAAAGTCAGGCCCCAGGAAAACCGGGGGAAGGAGCAGTGGAGCTAACAGGGGATTCGGATGCGTCGAACGGAAAACTGAATGCCGAACCCCCTGCCGGCACTAATCAAACTGCGTCAACTGAGCCGCAGGCACAGCCGTCCGCATCGCAAGATATTCCCTCGCTGCATGAACTCTTCGAGGAGGATTTTCCAATCGGCGCCGCGATCGAACCGAACCAGACGAGCGGTCCATCATCGGAATTGCTGAAGAAGCATGTCCGCTGGCTGGTGGCGGAGAATGTCATGAAGCCGGATGCAATCCAGCCGTCGGAAGGCCAATTTATATGGACAAATGCCGACCGGATCGTGGAATTTGCCAAGGAGAACAACATGCAGGTCCGTTTTCATACGTTGGTCTGGCATACCCAAGTCGGGGCATGGTTTTTCCAAGATGAGGAAGGCAAGCCGATGGTGGATGAGACAGACCCCAAGCGCCAGGAAGCGAACAAAAAATTGCTGCTGAAACGCCTGGATACCCATGTAAGGACGATCGTCGGCCGATATAAGGACGAGATTACGTCTTGGGATGTGGTGAATGAAGTCATTGAACCGGGGGATCCGGACGGAATGCGCGCGAGCGAATGGTATAAAATAGCCGGTACTGATTACATCGCAACGGCATTCCGAGCGGCCCGGGAAGCCGGAGGACCCGAAGCGAAGCTTTATATTAACGATTACGGCACGGATAACCCTGTGAAAAGGGACCTTTTGTTTCAGCTTGTGAAAAATTTGCTGGAGCAAGGTGTTCCGATCGACGGGGTCGGACATCAGACGCATATTGACATCTATGGCCCATCGGTGGATTCCATCATCACCTCGATGCGAAAATTCGCGGAGCTGGGCCTCGACAATCTTGTCACTGAGCTCGATATGAGCATTTATGCGTGGAATGACCGCAGTGATTACGGCCAAGATCTCCCGCAAGATATCCTGAACCTGCAAGCTGATCGTTATGGCGAGTTATTCAAGGCATTCCGTCAGAATAAGGACATTCTCAGCGGCGTCGTGTTTTGGGGTATCGCCGACGACCATACCTGGCTTCATGGTTTTCCGGTCGCACGTACCAATGCGCCTTTGCTATTCGACCGACAGCATCAGCCTAAACCGGCGTTTTGGGCCGTTGTTAAGGCGGCAAGATCTGAGTGATAAGCGGACGTTTCCGTATAGCCGGGCTAACATTTATGGATTTAATGTCTATAGCTTTATGTCGCTTACGAAATAACGTTGATAAGGAGAGACGAGTGATGAGCAGAAGCATGGAAAGGCTGCCCAAGCTCCATGAAGCTTACGGCAATAGCTTCAAGATCGGCGCTGCCGTGAATCCGATCACGATGGTGACCCAAAAGGATTTATTGGCACACCATTTCAACAGCGTGACGGCGGAAAATGAAATGAAGTTCGAGCGATTGCACCCATCGGAAGAGGTGTACACATTCGAGCAAGCCGACGAGATCGTATCGTTTGCCAAATCAAACGGAATGTCGGTGAGAGGACACACCCTCGTATGGCATAATCAGACGCCGGAATGGGTATTTCAAGACAGCTCCGGCGGCAAGGCCGACCGCGAGCTGCTGCTGGCGCGGATGAAAGCGCACATCCATGAGGTGGTTGGCCGTTACCGTGGAGACATCCATGCCTGGGATGTCGTGAACGAAGCCGTTGCTGACGGCGGAGGCGAACTTCTTCGTTCTTCTCCGTGGCTTGCTTCAATCGGGGAGGATTTTATCGCAAAGGCTTTCGAATACGCGCACGAGGCAGACCCGCAAGCGCTGCTGTTTTATAACGATTACAACGAATCCGTACCCGAGAAGCGGGAGAAGATTTACACGCTCCTTAAATCGTTAAAGGAGCAGGATGTGCCGATTCACGGCGTCGGGCTTCAGGCCCACTGGAATTTGGAGTTTCCATCGCTTGATGATATCCGCAGGGCCATCGAGAGATATGCAAGCCTTGGCATGTTGCTGCATGTAACGGAGCTTGACGTATCCGTTTTTGCACATGAGGATAAGCGGACCGATCTGGCAGCGCCGACGGCAGAAATGCTTGAGCGCCAGGCGGAGCGTTACGGGCAATTGTTCCGGCTGCTTAAGGAGTACAGTGGCAGCATCGCTTCCGTAACCTTCTGGGGAGCGGCGGACGATTATACCTGGCTGGATCATTTTCCGGTAAGGGGCCGTAAAAATTGGCCGTTCGTCTTCGACGAGAACCATCTTCCGAAGGAATCCTATTGGAATCTGCTCAAGGAAGCCAATCCCGAAAGAACATTCCAAGAGATACGTTCGTAAGTCGTATTTCGGCTGTCGCCATAGGTTGAAAGGGGAATCCATCAGATGAACAAAACGCAGATCACGAATCCGGTCATATGGGCGGACGTGCCGGATGTGGATGCCATCCGGGTAGGGGACGTCTATTATATGGTCAGCACCAGCATGCATTCCATGCCGGGCTGTCCGATCATGAGGTCCGAGGATTTGATGCATTGGGAGATCGTCAGTTACGTATACGATACGTTCGAAGACAACGAGGCCCATCGTCTGGAAGGCGGCAGCAATATCTACGGGCAAGGTTCTTGGGCAGCCAGCCTCCGCCATCATCGGGGGGAATTTTATGTTTGCTTCTCCAGCAACGATACCGGACGGTTTTATGTGTACCGCACGGACGATGTTAATCAGGGGCCGTGGCAACGATCCGTCATTGATGGACTGCGGCATGATCCGGGCCTGCTTTTTGAGGATGACCGGGTATTCGTGATCTACGGTAACGGGGATATTTACATCACCGAGCTGACCGCCGATGCAGATGCCCTTAAGCCGGACGGAATCCACCAGCGGCTCTTTGAAACGGAAACGGAGGGCATCGGCTTGCGCTGCGAAGGCTGTCATGCCTACCACATCAACGGTTACTATTATTTACTGTTCATTGAATGGCCGAAGGCAGGGTTCGGCAGCGGCCGGCGCAGACAAATCTGTTACCGGTCACGGGAATTGCTGGGCCCCTATGAACGAAAAATCGTATTGGATGACGATCTCGGCTACCATAACAAGGGAATCGCCCAAGGGGGGGTGTTCGATACGCCGAATGGCAAGTGGTACGCGATGCTGTTCCAGGATCATGATGCCGTCGGGAGAATCCCTTGCCTGGTCCCGGTAACCTGGGAGGAGGATTGGCCCGTGTTCGGCATCGAAGGCAAGGTGCCGGAACGGTTTGAGGTCGACTTGCCGCAAGCCGTTGCGAAGCCGCTCGTGATCAGCGATGAATTCGAATACGAATCGAATAAGCTGGCTCTGAATTGGCAATGGAACCACAACCCGGATCATCGGTTATGGTCCGTGACCGAACGTCCCGGTTTCCTAAGGCTGACAACAGGAAGCCTGGCACCGGCGGGCGTGCTGCAGGCCCGGAATACGCTGACGCAGCGCACGGAAGGGCCGGCATGCACGGGGACTGTCTTATTGGACACGGGGCGTATGAAGCCCGGTGATCATGCAGGGCTTGTTGCCCTGCAAAGCCATTTCGGCACCGTCGGCGTCAAGGTCGCGGAGAACGGCGACAAGTTCATAGCGATGAGCGTGAACGATGGGGACGGCAGGGAGAAGGAGCTGGAAACGGTTCGGTACCGCGGCAGGGAAGTACATTTGAGAATTGATTTTGATTTTGAGAATAGCAAGGATGTGGCCTCCTTTCATTATTCTGTCGACGGGGCTGATTGGATGCCGATCGGCGGTGAGCTGAACATGCGGTATACCTTGGATCACTTTATGGGTTATCGCATCGGGCTTTATTATTATGCGACCAGGCAAACCGGCGGCCATGCCGACTTCGATTATTTTCGTTACGAAAAAGCCGAGCGGTAGAGCACGTAAACAAAATGAAGAGGAGTTGATCGATGTATGAAAAGAACTGGATGGACGCTTAAGTTGTTATTGGCCGTGCTGCTCCTGCTGCCGATAACGCTGGGGCACCCTAACGGTGCTGCTGACGCATGGTCGGGCATGCCGATGTCCAAGCTTCGCGTCAGCGGCAATCAGCTGGTAAACAGCGAGGGGCAGCCCGTTGTCCTCAGCGGATGGCACCAGCCTGGGGGCTCGTACTGGACGTATCAGGGAAGCAACTACTACCTGAACCGGAATGGAGGAAATCGCCATGCTGCCATTTTGGAATATCTAAAGGATATTACCGACACATTCTCCGATACGTCTCCGAAGTACGGCAACAATCACGGCTGGTATATGAATCAGGTCAGGCTCTTTATCGACCGCGAAGACATGGGCGACGTGGCGGCCGGAACGTATAATTTTGCGGGCGTGCAGTCCTTTACGCAGAATGTTGTCGTGCCTTATATCCAGTATGCTAAGAGCAAGGGAATCTACGTTACGCTAGGCCTCGACTTCACGCTCCAGGATAATCAGGCAACGACGCAAGCCAATCTCGAGAAATTCAATCAAATCTGGGGATATCTTGCGGCACAGCCGGCGATTAAAAGCGCAGACAACGTCATGTTCGAGATTATCAATGAGCCGGTGCTGTCCTATGCGAATGGACGCTGGGGAGGACACCCGTCTGATCCCGATTTTCCGGCGTTTTGGGACTCGCTGCGCAATTTTCAAAATTCCATCATTTCCACGATCCGCAGTCAAGGGGCAGATAACGTGATATGGGCCGCCGGCCTTGGATGGGATCAATATTATCAGTTATGCGCCACGCGTCCGCTAACCGATCCGCTGAACAACATCGGATATGCCGTGCATTGGTACCCGGGCTATGGAGCAAAGGATAACGGCTCGATACTCCAGCAGCAATGGGATACCAACATTAAGCCTTGCGCGGACAATTATCCGATCAATATTACGGAAACGACCTGGTTCAAACGGTTGCCGGGAGACTCGGAGTACTGGGAGCTGTTCAACGGCTCGAACAAAGGCTTCGGCAAAAACACCAAAGCGATATTTACGACAGCCGGGAACGTCAGCATCGCGGTCCACATGAACGGTTTTCTTCTGCAGCCGGGGCCAAGAAGCACGTTTGCCGATCCGACGTCAGGTCTGCTCTTCGACGGCGATCCGGCACGGGACGGCATGGCCCGCTTTATCTTCGAATGGTATTACGAACGTGCGCAGCTTCATCCATGGAACGGCATATGGAATGGTATTATATCGGGAGAAACCTATAAAATCGTGAACCGTGCCTCAGGGAAGGTGATCGACGTCCCGGGCGGACAAAACAGCAATTCGCTGCAGCTGCAGCAATGGCCAGACAATAACGCCACGGCGCAGCGATGGGTTGCGGACGATATGGGAGCATACAACAATGTATACCGGCTTCGCAGCGTCAGTTCGAGCGACGGCAAGGTGATGGATGTTAGAAACGGTTCTTCAAACAACGGGGAAGCAATACAGCTCATGCAGGATTATGGGAATCAAGCGCAGCGATTCCGTCTGATCAAGCTCAGCAACGGATACTGGAGCATCCTTAACGCCAACAGCAATAAAGCCGTCGAAGTGGCGGGTGGTTCGTCCGCAGACGGAGCCAAGCTCCAGCAGAATCCTTATCGAGGGGATTTGCATCAGCAATGGCAGCTGGTCAAGGTGAATTAAACAGCATGATTGCATAAAAGTGACTACATTTGAGTGATAGCATTAGGACATAGTTTGCCGGGCGGTGTGTTTGATTGGATATCGCCCGGTGCCAAACCAATGTACTGAAGGGGAGAGGAACATGAGGGAGAAGGCTCCGGCCGGATACGACCGGCATCGGGAACATATCGCCAGGGGGAAAATCGAAACGGTGGAATATGCATCCGAAACGGTAGGCAATGATCGTAAGGCGATGATCTACACGCCTCCGGGGTACGCGGAAGACAACGTATACAGCGTTCTTTATTTGCTGCATGGCATCGGAGGTGATGAAACCGAATGGTACCGTCATGGCGATCCGCAGACGATCCTAGATAATCTATATGCGGAAGGGAAACTTGCGCCCATGATCGTCGTGTTTCCGAATGGCCGTGCGATGCCGAACGATCGGGCGGAAGGGGACCTGTTTGATCCGGACAAAGTGAAAGCGTTCGAGACGTTCGAATACGATTTGCTTGATGATCTGATTCCCTTCGTCGAGTCACGATATTCGGTATCGACAGGCCGGGAAAACCGTGCGATTGCGGGGTTGTCTATGGGCGGGGGGCAATCGTTAAATATCGGCTTGAAGCATCTCGACCGTTTCGCATGGATCGGCGCTTTTTCCCCGGCTCCCAACACGAAATCACCGGAACAGCTCGTCCCGGATCCGGAAGAAGCGTCGGCATTACTCAAATTGCTCTGGCTGTCATGCGGCGATGAAGACAATCTTAAGCCGATTAGCGATCGGACACATGCGTATTTATCGGAGCATCGCGTTCCTCATGTGTGGTATGAGGAAAGCGGCGGACATGATTGGCCCGTATGGAAGAACGATTTGTATCATTTTTCGCAGCTCCTATTTAAAGATAACTAATGTAAGAAGGAAGCCTTGCGCCTTATTGGCCGGGCTTTTTACTTTCAGCCATGAACGAAAGGGTAAAAACATGACGATATTGCCGAAGGAAATCATGTCCATGCTGGACAGAAACGGTACAAAAGCCGCTGATCTGGTGTACTGGATGGAGTGCGACCGGTTGCCGGACGGCGGCTTTGCGGACAGCTATCTCATCTTGTCCCGGGAATCACTCCACATCTTCCGTAGCAGCGGCATTTCGAAGGAGAAGACGTTTTCGGGATATGCAGCCGGCCGGCATAAGGACACTGGCAAGCTGGTGCAAGACGGTTCCGTCGATTGGGCATGGGAGCGCATTCCCCTTGAACGACTTGAAGCCTTGACCATCGTCAATCTGGTCGCTTCCGGCATGGTCGTCGCCAAGGAGCAGGAGGAGCGAGTGATCGGCGCATTCACAAGCGGTCATATGAAACAGGCTGTCCGATTTGCGCAAGCCTTCGACAAAATGAAGAAGAACGAGCCCATTGAGGCCTTCGAACAGGATGAGGAAGCGCATGGGGCTTCCTGCCCGACATGCGGATTGATCTACCCTGAAGAAGGCAGGCCGTTCTGCCCGAAATGCATGAAAAGACATGCCGTTTTCGCACGTTTGCTTTCATTTGCAGGCAAGTACAAGCTGTCCATCTTTTTTATCGTGTTGTTTATGCTGCTGAACTCGGTGACCGGTCTCGTCATTCCTTATTTTCAAGGCACGGTGCTATTTGATCAGGCGCTTGCCGGCAATGGGGCTTTCGCGGGGCGGATCGGCCTCGTCATTGTGATCATTCTGGCATTCCGTACGCTATCGCTGTTATTCGGAATCTTGTTCGGCACCATCATCGCAAAGCTGGCGGCCAAGGTCGCCTTCGATTTGAAAACGGCTGTATTTACCGCGTTGCAGCGGTTATCGCTCGATTTTTTCATGCGCAGGCAGACCGGCCATCTGATGACCAGAGTGAACAACGACGCTCAGGAATTGCAATATTTTTTCGTCGACGGGCTTTCTTATTTCATCGTGAACGCGATGAACATCATCGGCATCACCGCCGTGCTTCTGTGGATGGATTGGCGGCTTACGCTGATTTGCCTGCTGCCGATGCCGCTGGTACTATGGCTTGTCCGGAGCGCGTTTCCGAAGCTGTGGCGCTTGTCCTGGCGGAGACACCGCAAGGTAAGCGTTCTGAATTCAATCATCAGCGATTCGGTTCGCGGCTCGCGGGTCGTCAAGGCATTCGGTAAAGAAAAGGTGGAGATCAGCCGCTTTCAGCGGTCGAATAATGCATTTTCCGTGGCGGAACAGCGTTTCAACAAATTGAGCGGTACGGTGTTCCCGATTCTCAATTTTCTGACCCAAGCGGGCGGGATATTGATTTGGGCGTTCGGCGGTTGGTATGTGATGCAAGGCCAGATGTCGTTCGGCACTGTGCTGACGTTCGTCAACTATATGATGATGCTGTACGGGCCGATTCAGTTCATGAACAATATCGTCGGCTGGTGGTCCAATTGTATGGCGGCGGCGCAGCGTATCTTCGAGATCCAGGACGCCGTGCCGGATGTAGCAGAGCGTCCTGGCGCCGTTACGTTGCCGGCGATGAAAGGCGATATTGAAGTCGATAACGTCACGTTCGGCTACGAGCCGAACAAACCGATTTTGAAACAAGTGTCCTTGCGCGCGAGGCCGGGGCAGATGATCGGCATCGTCGGCCATTCGGGTGCGGGGAAATCGACGCTCGTCAATCTGGTGTCGCGATTGTACGACGTAACCGAGGGAGAAATTCGGATTGACGGCGTCAATGTCAAGGATCTTTCGACAGCTTCATTGCGGCGTCATATCGGGATCGTCTCTCAGGATGTTTATGTGTTCTCGGGCAGCATCGCCGAAAATATCGCATACGCTGATCCCGATTGCTCGGTTGAGGACATCCTGCATGCAGCCAAGATCGCGAACGCGCACGATTTCATCGAGAAGCTGCCCGACGGCTACGATACGGAGGTCGGTACGGGCGGCTATAGCTTGTCCGGCGGGGAGAAGCAGCGGCTGTCGATCGCCAGAGCCGTGCTGCACAACCCGAAGGTGCTCATTCTCGACGAGGCGACCGCATCGCTCGATACGGAGACGGAGCTGTATATCCAGCAGGCGCTCGATTCGCTTGTCAAAGGACGGACGACGATCGCGATTGCACACCGGCTGTCCACGCTAAGGCAAGCCGACTATTTGGTCGTGATGGATAAAGGCGTTGTCGTCGAAGCCGGTACGCACGAAGAGCTGATGGCGACGGAGGGCATCTATCGGGAACTCGTCCGCAAACATGATGAAGCGCTCAGAATGAAGGGGGAAATCATCGCATGAGGATGGAAGAACATCGGGGAATGGAGCTGGCGGATGCAGCGGGCATCCGATATTTAACGCCGGGCAATTCGGAGTTTATGGAGACAAGCGGCCGCATGCTGTCGGTCCGGACCGGAGGTGAGATGCATTCGCCGGTATACGTGCATTGCTCCTTCCCGCATACGAACCAGCGCTCATTCTTGTCGATTCGAACGGCGGGCAACAAGGAGATCGGCATGATCCGCCATCTTGACGATTTTCCACAGGGGACGGCTTCCCTGATCGAAAGGCAGATGAAGATTCGTTATTTTACGCCGGAAATTACGAAGGTTATTGCCGTAAGCGAGGAGTTCGGCTATTCCTATTGGGAAGTAGCAACGACGGCCGGGCTTTGCCGGTTTACGGTGCGAAACGGCAGCGGCAACGTCAAGTTCGCGGCGGAGAACCGCCTGCTGATCACCGACGTCGACGGAAACCGCTTCGTCATCCCGCAGGTGGATCAGTTGAGCGACAAGGAATACCGAATGATCGAAATGAGAATGTAAACGACGGCAACGGAGGAATATCGATGAATTTGAATTTCACGCTCTCAGATCAGGATCTAGCGGCGGTACGCCAAATCGTCGGAGGGGAGATCGCTTATTGCGTCCCGGCCGACCTGTCGCTGGAAGGGCGGCGGCTGGAGGGCTATCTGGCGATCGGCGGCGGCAGGTGGGCGTATGTGCAAGACGGCCAGGTGCGGGATCACGGGGACATCGCGGAGGCCAGCGATTACAAGCTGATGCCGTTCGTTGGCAATGCGGTGCTCGAAGCCACGGAGAACGAGACGAAGCGAATCATCGTCAGGGTGACGATGCAGCATGCGGCAAGGTACGGCTATATCGCCCAAATCTTGAACGACATGGCCGCCAGTCGCCCCGTCCGGATTTATCATGACGAAGCGGACCCGGTTTGTGCAGCATGCGGGCGATCGCTCGTCCCGGGTACGCGGGTATGTCCCCGCTGTATGAGCAAAGCAGCCGCTTTCAAACGACTGCTTCTTGTATCGAGAAGTCACTGGCGTAGCTTGATGCTCGGTCTTGGCGTCCTGATCGCCGCTTCGGCGCTGGCGCTGGCGGGACCTTATTTCCAGAAGCTGCTCGTCAACGCTGCGCTGGTGCCCCCTGCCGGGCAAGAAGCGAGCGTTAGAGTGTTCATCCTTGCGCTGGCGGGGATGCTGTTCACCCTGGCCTTCGGCGAGCTGCTCGGCATCGCCAGAAATCGGATCATGGCCAGCGTCAGTTCGGGCATTGCGGCCGATTTGCGCAAAACGGTATTCGATCGGATTCAGAGTATGTCGCTCGGATTTTTGACGTCGCAGCGGGCGGGTGACCTGATGAACAGGGTGACGGCCGATACGGACCGCATCCGTCATTTGATTCAGGAGATGTGCACGACGGCCATCTACCAACTGATCATCCTGATCGCTTCAGCGACGCTGCTCTTTTCGGCGGATTGGCGGCTGGCGCTGATCGTGCTGCTTCCGGCGCCATTCGTTGCTTATTTGCACTACTATATTTGGAGACACGTGCTGCACAAGCTGTTTCACAAGCAGTGGCGCATCTCCGACAAGGCGAACTCGTTCCTTCATGATGTCCTGAGCGGCATTCGGGTCGTCAAGGCGTTCGGCCAGGAAGAGCGGGAGATCCGCAGATTTCGGGAATACAACGGTGAATTCGCCGCTGCCGCGATCAAGAGCGAGAAGTTGTACAGCATTTTATCGCCTATCTCAAATTATTTGATTCAGATCGGGCAATATCTCGTTCTCATGATCGGCTGTTACATGATTATCGGCCGGGAAATGAACGTAGGCGAGCTGATCCAGTTCAGTGCCTATGCGGCAATGATATTCGGGCCGATCTCCTGGTTGATGTTCATGCCGCGCTGGATTGCGAATGCCGTCATTTCGATGCATCGCGTATTCTCGGTGATCGACGAACAGCCGGAAGTCATCGATGCAAAGGACGCAGTGGGGCACCGGATTCGGGGCTCGATCGAGTTCTCGGGCGTTTTTTTTGGTTACCGATCGTATGAGCCTGTTCTGAAGGAAATCAACCTCACCGTGAAGCCGGGGGAAATGATCGGTCTTGTCGGTCATTCCGGTTCGGGCAAATCGACGACGATCAACCTGATTTCCCGTTTTTATGATGTCAATGAAGGGGAGATACGGATCGATGGCATCGATATCCGGATGATCCGGCAGGAGGATTTGCGCTCGCAGATCGGCGTTGTGTTGCAGGAGACCTTCCTGTTCAGCGGGACGATTGCGGAGAATATTCAATACTCGAAGCCGGGCGCGAAACCGGAAGAAGTAATCGAGGCGGCCAAAATCGCCAACGCGCATGATTTTATTATCAACTTGCCCGACGGTTACGACACGAGGCTCGAAGAGAACGGGAACAATTTGTCGGGAGGCGAGCGACAACGCATAGCGATCGCCCGCGCCGTGCTGAACGATCCCCGAATCCTCATTCTGGACGAGGCGACGGCCTCGCTAGATATCGAGACGGAAGCGGCCATCCAGGAGGCACTGAAGCGGGTGACGAAGAATCGCACGACGATCGCGATCGCGCATCGTCTCTCTACACTGCGCAATGCCGATCGACTTGTCGTTCTCGACAAGGGGCGGATCGCGGAAATCGGCACGCATCGCGAATTGATGGAGAAGCGGGGCATCTATTATAAGCTGATTGCCGCCCAGCGCAGCATGTCCCGCAAGAGCGGATCGTCCGCGGTGGTATCGCCGCAAGTTTAGGCAGGTCGGTACAAGGCGTGGCAGCGAAATCAATTGAATGAATGTGGGCTTTTGCTGTAAGCCTAAACAACGACTCGAATGAAAATATCGAGTCGTTTTGTATGTTTTTTATGACAGCTATTCATTTTGTTCGCAGTGGCGAGTACCTCTTAATTTACTGCCGCTAGGATCTCGTGCCTTCCCGGCTGCAGTATTCTGGAATCGTTCTGCAATTTCAATTCCGCTGTTGTGGTTTAAGTATGAACCGGGTTTCTTTTTGGGAGGACGGTTATGCCAGCCACGGTTTCGAATAGCCAACTGACCACCGCACCGTAGGCATAATGATTCAGACTGTTGTCGGGCTTGCAAAAGAAATTTGGCAAATGTAGCCTCGGCGCGCGCATAGAATCCCGAAGGCGTGTTCAGATGCGACACTCCTTTTCACTCGTATCTCGTTTACTATTGCCCTATGGTACGACGTAATCTGCCCTTATGTACGATATCTAGTCCGAATCGATCATGTATAATGAATAATAAAGAAGGTTATCACAGTGAATGGCACAACCGATTAATTTGCAATCCATATTCAGATGGGGGTACTCATATGACATTGCACACATCCATAGGGAGAATAAACATAACGGATCAGGTTATTTCGAAGATTGCCGGAACAGCAGCGAAAGCAACAGATGGTATTGTATCGATGACCGCTGGCCTTGTGGACGGGGCAGTTAAGCATTTAAGCGGCAAAAGGATGATGAAGGGAATTCAAGTAAAAATCTCAGATGCAACGGTTTCAGTTGAACTGAGAATTATTGTTCAACACGGGTTGAAGATCCACGAGGTATGCCATGGTTTACAGCGTAACGTCCGCGAAGCTATCGAACAATTAAGCGGTCTTACGGTTGCTGCGGTTCATGTTCGTGTGGAAGGATTGTCCCTATCATAGAAAAGACTGACATTAAGAACTTGCAGATATATATCATGAAGATAGGAGAAGAGAATGGAGTTAAACGCTAATTGGATTGGAAAAGAAACTACCTTAACGGCCGCAAGGATCCCTATCGTATTGTGGGTTCTTCTCGTAACCACAGCAACCATAACGTTGCAGACGATCGTCAATCCTGTCATTGTTCCGACCATTTATTTCCTTGTTATGATTGCCGTCCATGTGTTGTTGTACTGGCATGTGAAGGTCGTCGTATCCGTCTCTCGATTACTTTACGTCACCGTCCAGGGCGTTTTAATTTTCAGTACAGCCCTTTTGATGCCTGATGGTATGCCAGCGCTGTTGATCGGGCTGCTACCCGTATTAATTGGTCAGTGCTTGGCTATCTATCGTAGGTTAATCATTGTATCCATGATTTTCGGGATTCTGTACGCTTGTTTTTGCATATTTACTTTAAATACGCAGTGGTCCAATGATATATTGTTATTCATTGCGTTGATGATCTTTATGACCATTATCATCATATCGTATGCAATATTATTTTACAGGCAAGTTGAATCTCGGATGCGGACCGAATTTTTTCTGAAGGACTTAAAGCAAGCTCATGATCAAGTCGAACAACTTACTATCGCCAACGAAAGGCAACGAATGGCAAGAGATCTTCATGACACGCTTGCACAGGGGCTGGCGGGGCTCATTATGCAACTTGAAGCGACTGAAGCGCATCTGAATAGAGGGAACTTGGAGCGTGCCAAGGAAATAGTTAATAAATCGATGAGTCAGGCCAGACGAACGTTGGCTGATGCAAGGAATGCCATTGATGATTTGCGTGCTCGGACGCTGCCTGAACTTGATTGGCAGGATGCAGTGAAGAGTGAGATTCATCGATTTTCCTCTGCAACAGGCACTCCAGTAAAGCTAAATAATGCCGTTAAGATGCGCTTGTCCGGGAAGACAATGGAGCATCTTCTCTATGTACTACGAGAAGCATTAACGAATATCGCAAAGCATGCCGAGGCAACCGATGTTATCGTTCAAATGGAAGACACTACCGATGGGAACTTCCGTATGACGATTCGGGATAACGGTATCGGATTTAATCCGGACATCATCGGTAACCAAGCGGGACACTATGGGCTTATCGGCATAAAGGAGCGTGTTCGGTTGATTGGCGGGCATGTAAACATTCTGAATACGGGAACAGGTACTTGTATTCAGATTTTATTACAGAAAAAGGAATCGGAAGGCGGATAAGATCATGAAACATAAGATACTGATTGTGGACGACCATTGGGTGGTACGGGAAGGATTGAAAATGATTCTGGAAACGGATGAGCAGTATGAAGTCATCGGCGAAGCCGAAGAGGGAGAGTCGGCGATAGGCCTGATCAAGGAAGCCGAGCCGGACATCATTTTGTTAGACCTGAATATGCCTGGTGGATTGGACGGTCTGGGCACGCTGGAAAAGATGAAAGAGCTCCAATTGGAAATACCGGTGATCATCTTGACGACTTATAATGAGGACGAGCTGATGATGAATGCTCTAGCCCTAGGCGCCAAAGGATATCTGCTGAAGGATACAAGCAGAGATAACTTGTTTCGAACGCTCCAGTCTGCCTTGCGTGGCGAGACGCTGCTGCAACCTGAAATTACGTCAAGAGTGTTTGCATTCCGCCAGGATCGGAAATCCTCATTAGTGCCCGAATCATCTTACCAGGTCACTCCGAAAGAGCGAATCATTTTACAAGCGATAGCAAGAGGGGCGCGAAATAAGGAAATCGCCTCGGACTTGGGAATATCGGAAAGAACGGTGAAAGCTCATCTAACCAATATTTATAACAAACTGGGAGTCGACTCGCGGTCGGAGGCGGTAGCTGTATCAATCGAAAAAGGAATTCTTCAATTGTAAGACATCGCACTTAGCCTTGGTCTGCCCATACTTCTCTATCTGCCTGGTCGTACCATAGGAGACCCTATCGTACGATTTTTTTATTGTGTCGTAGATCCCTTCTTTGCACAAGTGTGGAATCCTTTGTTTCATTATGAAGAAACGGAACGAGAATATGACAAGGAAGTTTCCGAATTGGATGTATGATGACCACCAGTCCATATTTTTTCTTCCCGATCGTACATGTAGGGCATGCCCTTTTGTACGATTTTTTTTGATCCGTTATTCGATATGATCGGGTAAAGAGGTTGTCCTGCAGGCAATTCCTCTCGATTACTGCTTGATGAAAGGGGAAGAAATAGAGTTATGGCAAAATGGTTATATCGCCTCGGTGCATGGTCTGCGAGGAAAAGGAAATCGGTAATTATTGGAGGATTCGCACTGCTTATATTGCTCGCGACCTTGGGGCTTAGCCTGGGAACTTCCTTTACGGGGGAGATGACCATACCTGGCACCAAATCAGACCAGGCCGCTGACATTTTAAAAGAAGAATTTCCGTCGTCCGATGACGGTGGTCAGATAAGGTTGGTTTTTAAAGCCGATGATGGCACCCTTGAATCAGACATCAGTAAGAAATGGATTCTTCAGGCTTTGGAGGACGTCCAAAAGGATTCGTTCGTAAAATCCGTGTTGAGTCCATACGACGCAATGACGATAAGCCCAGACAAAAAGATCGGATATGCCGATATAACGTATGTTCAGCCGGCAAACGAGGTTGGAGAGCACTCAAAAGAGCATGTTCTGGGAATTGTGGAATCCTTACGCGGGAAAGGGATTCAGACAGAGCTCGCAGGCAGCGTGGCATTCTCGGAAATTGAAATCGGTGCAATCTCTGAAGTAATCGGAATCCTGATTGCCTTTATGATTCTGGCATTCACCTTTACATCGTTCCTTGTTGCTGGTCTTCCGATTTTGACGGCCGTCATCGGTCTTGGCATTGGATTAATGACCATCATCATCGGCTCCAACTTTATATCGATGTCATCTTTCTCGATTACGCTTGCCGTCATGCTCACTTTGGCCGTAGGCATCGATTACGCTTTGTTTATCGTTTCCAGGTATCGCCAGCAACTGGCAGAAGGATACGACCGTCATACGGCAATTGCGCAGGCCAATGCTACGGCCGGAAGTTCGGTTGTATTTGCGGGATTAACCGTTATCATAGCTCTGGTGGGGTTGTCCGTTGTACAGATTCCGTTTATTACCATGATGGGTCTCGCCGCAGCGGTTAGTGTACTATTCGCAGTATTGATCGCCGTTATATTTGTACCGGCCGTATTGGGAGCTGCAGGGGAGCGGATCAGTCCTTCACGTGAGAATAAATGGCTTCGGAGATGGTCAGGGAGTAAAAAGGAGAAGGTCGGCGGTAGTCGTTGGGGCAAGGTCGTAACGAGAAAGCCTTGGCTTACATCCATTCTATGCATTGCCATTCTGATCACATGCACCGTACCGTTTCTCCACATGGAGCTTGGGTTGCCAGACAATGGCTTGAAGTCTACCGATACGACGGAGCGCCGCGGCTATGATCTGCTAGCCGAGGGATTCGGAGAAGGATTTAATGGACCTCTTGTAATTGTGGCAAGAGCTAAAGGGAGTGCAGATGCTCAAACGGATATTGAAAAGGCAACGGCATATATAAAAGAACTGCCAAATGTAGCAAGTGTATCGCCAGCCATTCCAAGTCCTTCGGGGGAGACGGCTATCATCAATTTGCTGCCGGAGACGGGTCCACATGATATTCGTACGACCGAGCTTGTAAAGACAATTCGGGACAAGGCAGACCAGATCAATAAGGACAGCCATTTAGAAATCATGGTCACAGGCGGAACAGCGGTTAACATCGATATTTCCGAAAAGCTTGCTGAAGCGTTGCCTAAGTTTGCGCTGCTGATCGTTGGTCTTGCCTTCGTGCTTCTCATGCTCGTATTTCGTTCCGTGCTTGTACCGATAAAAGCCGTAATTGGGTTCTTGTTTACGCTAGGAGCTACTCTGGGCTTTATTGTATGGGTTATACAAGACGGTTATCTTGCGAGCCTGTTCGGCATTCCCGAACCTGGCCCTGTACTAAGCTTTCTGCCGATCCTTGTAACAGGCATTCTGTTTGGTCTTGCTATGGATTATGAAGTATTCCTTGTCAGTAGGATGCGCGAAGAGTACACAAATACGGGCGATGCACGCCAATCCGTAAAAAACGGAATCACACATAGCGGTCCGGTGGTTACAGCAGCAGGGCTGATCATGATTGCCGTATTTGCCAGCTTTATTTTGGCCGAGGATCCAATCATCAAGTCCATGGGACTGGCACTTTCCTTTGGAATTCTGGTTGATGCCTTTATCGTACGTATGACCCTTGTTCCGGCGATCATGACGATCTTTGGGAAGAGTTCCTGGTATTTGCCAAAATGGTTGGATCGTATCTTGCCCAACATTGATGTAGAAGGCGAATCTGTTATGAAAGACACACAAGGAATGGATCAGGGATCCAAGGGATAAGCTTTATCGTTCGGCCATCCTGAAGTTTAGTGATAGCTCAAGTCTCTTACTTGTGATACAAAGGACAGTAGATTTTGCTTCCAAATCGTACATAAAGGGCACGCCCTTCATGTACGATTTTTTGGTTTCCGATTAGTTTCTCGGTTTTTTAACCCGCTGTGTATAAAAAGATCAGTGGGTTTTTATACGTGGAGAAGGAGAATTAGTATCCAGTTTAACTGGTAACGCGCTTTTTAATATTTACAAATCATGTTTAGTTTCTCTATGGTTCGTTTTCGTAAGCAGTTATATGATCTTGGTGAGCATCAAAATGAAAGCGCTGCATATTCATGCAGCCATTAAGGGGGGGAAATAGCGCATGTGGATGCGTAAAATCAGTCTGCTGTTATGCAGTCTGATTCTGGTGATCATGACGGCATGCAGCAGCAGCCTGGGAGGTGATGCGAAGACAGTCGACCCCGACAAAGCGGAAGAGGCCGTCAACGCGCCTGCGGAAGCGACAAACGAGCAGCCGACAAACGATTCAAGCAGCCAGGGAGTATTAACCGGTACGTCTGAGATGGATTTTGATATGGGCGGCCGCACCATCAAATGGGTGTCCTGGTATGACGAGTCCATCCAGGAAGACAACCCTGACAACATTGAACGGAAACATAACTTGGAAGAGCTGATGAAAAAACATAATTTCAAAATGGAATACGTAGTCGTGGATTTCGGCGAGTACCAGGATAAGGTGACAGCCTCGCTGGTGGCGGGCGAACCGATCGGCGACATCATCCGGGTAGCGCGGCCATGGATGATTCCGACGCTGGTCAATCAAGGATTGTTCGCGCCGGTGGATGAATACACGAAGAATGAGAAGGTATTTATCCAGCAGTACACGAACGAGTACTCCCAATACGAAGGAAGGGGCTACGGGTTCAGGACCGGCATTAACGGCGCGTCATCCGGCATTTTCTATAACCGCACGTTAATGAATCAATTGGGCATGAAGCCACTGCAGGACTACGTCAACGAAGACAACTGGAACTGGGGGACGTTCATTCAGGTCGCGAAAGAAGCAAACAAAGATTCCAATAACGACGGCAAGTTAGATATTTGGGGTCTTGCATCCGCTTCCTTGCTGGTTCCTGCCATGGCCTCGAACGAAGCGAATCTGGTCATTCTCGATCAACAAGGACTCGAGGATCCCAAAACCTTGGAAGTGCTGAACTTCTTGTCGCGTCTCGCAACCGAGTCGGTGGGGAGGCCAACGGAAGGGGGAGACTGGACCGAGCCGGGCCAATTTTTTCGCCAAGGCAACACATTGATGGTTGCAGGCAGCGATTATGAAATGGAAAACTTCAAGCAGGACATGCCGGATTACGATATCGGATTTCTCCCATTTCCGAGAGGGCCAAGCGCATCAAGCTATCATTCGCATAATACGATCCCGAATTACCTGACGATTCCAAGCGCCGTAGAGCATCCCGAACGTCTGGTGTATATCTACGAGAAAATCAACGATATCGACTCGATCTACGACTATCCGAAACAATCTACGCTGGAGACTTTATTCAGCAACGAGGACGATATTCAGAATGCCAAGCTGGCCGGTGAGAGCATTAAAGTGATTGATACCGAGAGCGGATACCCATCCATGCCATATTACGAATTTATAGGGGAAATCATGGAAGGCATCCCGGTATCGACGGTCGTCGAGAAATATAAAGGGCCGTTCCAGGCGGCGATTGATGCGGTTTGGAAAAAGTAATCATGGTCTCAAAAGGAATCTAGGCCAGTCCTCCCGGCGTATTGAAGGGAAGAGTCAGGTACAGCGTTACAGATGGAAGCGACTTTAGATCAATGCCTTTTAACGGCAGACGGTGGATAGCCTTTCGCTTCCTTGAACACTTTGCTGAAATAGGAAAGATCTTGAAAGCCGCAGGATTCAGCGGCTTCCGTCACGGTAACGCCGCCGGCCATCAGCATGATTTCAGCATTATTGACACGTACCCGCTGCAGGTATTCCTTGTAGGTCGAACCGGTATTCTTTTTGAATAGTTTCCCTAAATAAACGGGATGGAGGTTGAACTGCTCGGCAAAGTCGTTTAACGACAAGTCTTCCGCATAGTGTTCTTCAATGAAGGAAGTCAGCTTCTTGATTCGCGGATCGATAGGCATGATCGTTTGGCGATGCATGCCGTGAAGGAGCCGATGGAGAATGAGTTCGAACAATGCACGGGCATGAATCATATAAAACGGTTGTTTATTCATCCACACGTGGTTGAACTCCCGGATGTAGGCAAGAATCTCCTTGGTGATCAATTTCTTCGTAACGACGCCAAACGGAAGCCGGATATGATTGTGCGGCTCGGCCCAGAAAAAATTGAAAGGATACGCATGCATGGGAGATTCCTTGAAGGTATGGGCTTCCCGTACGCTTCCTCTGGGTACGTACACCAGATCGCCCGCCTCAACTGCAAATTTTTTGCCGTCAATGTAGTAGTTTGCCCGGCCATTAACGACGAACGTCAAATCGTGAAACCCGATGCGGGCCTTCTGAATTCTCCAATCCGGATAACATTTGCGGTCCACGAACAGAAAAACATTCGGTACGAGATGAGGGTGATATTCAAGCTCCAAGCGAAGATCGCCTCCTTTTAAAACAAATTGTAATGTCCCAAGGATCATTTACAACCTGTGATTGGATTGTATTTAACATGGAATCACCATGGAATCTCCGCTTGTGATTATCGAAATTGTCAAATGCGAGAAGGGAACGGAAGACGCTCGGCGTGCTGTTTGTTTAGCTAAGGCGATTAACCGATTGTTAGCGGAGCAAGCGATGGAGTGGAATTGACAAGCTGGATAGGTATTCAACCGAGTACGCTCTGATTCACGAAACCAAAAATTATTAGGGAGGAGCATTTTCATGAATTCATGGATTAAAAAAGCATTATGTACATGTTTGTCTCTTGTCATTGCATTGTCTCTTATGGCGGTACCTGGTGATGTTTCCGCAGCTAGTGACGCCGTCGTGAATGTATCGTCGGAGAAACAAGTGATTCGCGGTTTCGGAGGCATTAACCACCCGGCATGGATCGGCGATTTGACGGCAGCACAGAGAGAGACCGCTTTCGGGAACGGGCCGAATCAGTTAGGCTTCTCGATACTAAGAATCTACGTGCATGAAGACCGAAATCAATGGTACCGCGAGCTGGAGACGGCCAAACGAGCCATTGCTCTTGGAGCTATTGTCTTTGCTTCGCCATGGAATCCGCCCGCCGACATGATTGAGACCTTCAACCGTAACGGCGTGTCCGCAAAACGACTTCGATACGACAAATATGCCGCGTATGCCCAGCATCTTAACGATTTCGTGACGTACATGAGAAACAATGGCGTCGATCTGTATGCGATATCCGTCCAAAACGAGCCCGATTATGCACATGACTGGACATGGTGGACACCGCAGGAAATGCTTCGGTTTATGAAAGAAAATGCCGGATCGATCAACACGAGAGTCATCGCGCCGGAATCGTTCCAGTATCTGAAAAATATGTCGGATCCGATTTTGAATGATCCCCAGGCGCTTGCCAATATGGATATTCTCGGCGCTCATCTGTACGGGACCCCGATCAGCAATTTCGCTTATCCGCTATTCAAACAAAAAGGAGCGGGAAAAGATCTCTGGATGACGGAGGTATACTATCCGAACAGCGACAACAACTCGGCGGATCGCTGGCCCGAAGCCCTGGATGTGTCTTACCATATCCACAACGCGATGGTAGAGGGCGATTTTCAAGCTTACGTATGGTGGTATATCCGCAGATCTTACGGCCCGATGAAGGAGGATGGCACGATCAGCAAACGCGGCTACAATATGGCTCATTTCTCCAAGTTTGTCCGCCCCGGCTATGTCAGGGTGGATGCCACGAAAAATCCTGAATCCAACGTTTACGTATCAGCTTATAAAGGTGACAACAAAATCGTTATCGTTGCGATTAACCGGAGCAGCGTTGGGGTCAATCAGAACTTTGTCCTGCAAAACGGATCGGTTTCGCAGGTATCAAGGTGGATCACGAGCAGCAATAGCAATCTCCAGCCAGGAACATCTCTCAATGTAACAGGGCGCAATTTCTGGGCTCATCTTCCCGCGCAAAGCGTTACAACTTTTGTGGGTGAACTCGGGCGGTAACATACCGATAATGCATAGGAATCAAAGTACAAGACAAAGGGCTCTGTCTTCAGATCGTACAGGACGACTTGGAAGGTCAGCTCTTTGTTCTGGCTGCAAATTAGTCAGCTGCCCTTCGATGCTCAGACGCATTATATTTCAGGCGGTTTACCTTTAGGCTCCATAATTATATAAGCCTTCAAACACAGAAATTGCTCGACTGTTGTTTGAAGGCTTTTTATCATGCATCCATTAAAAGATAGATCGTCTGCACCTAGTTAAACAGGGGATAAGACTCCATTGCAGACGGGCTTGTGGACATGTACGCTACATCGTTAATTCCTCATGAGGGTTGATCGGTCACAATCTGCCATTCAATCCCGAATTTATCGATGACTTGACCTGTGGCCGGGCTGAATCCCGTTTCCTGGAGCGGCATGATTTCCTTCCCACCGTTTTGCAAAAGGGAAAAGAGTTTTCTCGCGGTTTCGGCATCTTTAACAACGATCATTAAGTTGATGGAAGAGCCGGGCTGCGGAGTTTGGCCGGGAAGGTAATCGGCCAGCATGATCTCGGAATTTCCGATTTTCAGGTGAGCGTGCATCACGCGTCCTTCATTCTCCGGTGTAACCTCAATCCCCATTTCTCCAGGCCAGTCCCTTAAATACTCTTGTCCAATGATTTCCGCACCGAAGAGCTCCTGGTAAAATTGAATGGCTTCCTGGGCCCTGCCGTCCAGCATCAGATATGGCGTAATGACGATATCCATCGTTATCCCATTCCTTTCTGTTGTAAATAGAAGTACAAGTTCATACTGACAGAAAAACGAGCGAATAACTTCTCATGCATTGCGGTTTTTTAATGAGTCTGCGAGCAGCTTCAGGACATTGACCACGATGGGCGGGTCTTCCGGGAGGGCTTCACGCAGCGTGATTGTAAAGGCTTGGTTGTGATCCTGGGGGAAACGCACTTGGTGCTGCACACGGCCGCGCAAGCAATCATCCAGTACGAAGTAACGCATCGGATTGAAGGTTTTCTCAATCGAACATGCAAGGAGATAGTAGGTCCCGTTCGGAATATGTTCAAAAAGATGCGTGTGCTTCTTGGTGAGTGCGACTCCGACCACCGGCCGGTGATTGGGGATGGGGCTGTGGAATAATCCTACAAACGTAACTCCGGCTTGGTAGCCTTCGGGATAACGGACGGACACAAGACATCGACTTGTTTCCGATGCAAGCGGGGCCTCGTGATGGCCAATAACCGTTGCATCCGTTTCTTCACATTTCTTGGCCACGCTGTAAAGCGCTTCGACTTGCTGCTTATACTCGCGGGGAGAGAGTCCGGTTTTTCTTGTGAATGTGGTAGAGAACGTGCCGATGCTGGAATAACCTGCATCATATCCGGAATGAGTCACAGAATGTTCATGCCGGAGCAGGGCCTGTTTGGCGAACTCGACTTTTAATGAAGACAAATAATCCGCTGCTGAAAATCCTGTCAAACGCTTGAATTCTCGGCTGAAATGATACTTGCTGTAACCGAAATGGTTGGCGACTTGTTCCACGGTGATATCTTGTGTGACAGATGCTTGCATATACGCAAGAATGTCAGGAATCCGTTCCTTCACGGTCCTGCTCCTTTCGCTGACTCAGTTCATTTTAGTTTACTGTACCATAAATCCAGTCCACCGGGGAACAATCTAAACGGCAAGCATAAGTGCTCTATTAAAGTGTCATGATGCAGCCTTTGCATCAGTATCCCTTTCATTCAGGGAGCATAGGAGCGGGGAAGGGAGCAGAAGCAAGAGGGAGGAACAAAGAAAAATGAAGTAAATAGCAGCGGATGGAGATTACTAACGATCTGCTTGATTCGATTTGAAAAATTGGGCATCCCTACATGGCTCAAGCTCCATAGGTTGTTTCTTCTTACCAACCTTGTCTGTTTCTGCTGCCTGACCAAACGGGATAATCATGCAAGGGCTCGAAAAAAGTGGAAGTAATCAAAAGCCGCTCCGATGGTAGGAGCGGCTTCTGTAATCCTGATTATTCTACCGTAATCGAGCCGACGGAGGAGGTCAGCGTAATCAGTGGACCGCCGCCATTCACATCGCTTTTTCCTTTGCTTGCTCCGCTGACGCGCCCTAGATCCGTTGTAATTCTTAAGCTGTATGAAGCATCCGGGGGAAGCTTGGCGGTAATCGTGCCGACATCGGTGGTGGCTTTCAAGGCGCTTCCGCTCTCGATTCCGTCGAGCTGAATACGCAGGTTGCCAAGCTCGGATTGCACACTGGATTTGCCCTTCAGGTTCGCTTCGTTGATGCGAATCACACCGACGCTGTTGAATACGTTGTATTCGCCATCCAATCCACTTAATCCGATTTCGCCGACATCTGTCGAAATATCGAAATGAGTGACTTTGGCAGGCAGCTGCACTTCATAGTTGATCCCGAATTTGGAGTCTCCAAATTTTCGCTCGGCCCAAGTCCATAAGTCTGTTTCCGGATCTCCCTGGGGGTGGGCGACAACAACCATCTGATCACCTTCTACCCGTACCGAAATGCCCGCTTCCTTGACGATTTCTTCCATCATCGTCTTGTACCGGTGGTTATTCGAGGTTTGAAGTGATGCCTTCACACTCAGCGTATCATCCGGACTTGCGGATACCTCAATGTTGCCTACGGAATTTTCGATCTTCACAGCTTCCGTGATGCCATCCTCCATGATGACACTCAGATCTTCTCTCACGCTGTTGCTGAGCATCTGATCATACCACTTGGCAGCCGAGCTTGACGTTTCATCGGCTGTGCTGCTTTCGCCTTGGGAACTGTCACAGCCGGAAAGGACAAGCATGGAACCAAGTGCGGCGAGCAGCAACTTCTGTATATTTTTATTCATGATCATCAGCTCCTTGTTATTTACGGCTAGGCAGCCGTTATTCTACCACCAGGATGCGCGGAGAAGATTTCTGAACCACTTTGGAAGCTCCCCACGCACCAAGCGCTGCTGCGATAATACTCACGGATGCAATTGCAGCGACTCCTCCTGAATGGAGGATCATAGGTAGCTCCACAATGCCGTAGCCGACGAGGATACTCTGCAGCAGGTTCGGAAGACCATAGATGCCGATCACGATGCCCAGCAGCGCGCCGAGTATGGAAAGCGCGGCAATGCCGAGCGTAATGGACGTCCGTATCTGCCGGGAGGTCATTCCAAGTGACTTATAGATGCCGTAATTCCGGCTTTCCTTGCGGATATTGATCCGGCATGTGCTATAGATAATGATGAAGGTGACGATGGTAAACAACAATCCGATGAAGCTCATCGGGTAGATCATAATGTTGGCCGCTTCCGTAAAGACGGAGTCGAGCAGTGTTTGCTGCGTTACGATAGACGCCGAATCTTGAAACGCCTCATTAAGATCGCTGACAACGCCATCCGCCTCGGTCACGTCATGAAGATTTATAAACGCAACATCCAGCAGGTCAAAGGACGGATTGGCGGCTCTGGCAGCATCGATGGTGACGCGCGCGGAATACGAAGAATTCGAGATCGCCTGATAGATGCCGGTAATGAGCAGCGTCTGCTTGTTTCCTTCAATATAGACATCGACCGTATCGCCGATCGTTTTGTTTAACGTTCGTGCTACGTTGACGCCGAGGGCAATTTCGTTCTTGTAGTGCGGATTATATCCGGATACGGTGTCAAAGCCCATCTGCTCGTAGCTGCCGTCCAGCACGCTTAAATAGATGCTTAGCGGGCTGCTGCCCTCCGCGGATCCAGAGGCCGATTCATCGGCGATCATCGCCGTTGTATTGCCCTGCCACCCGATATCCTTGATTCTTGGATCGTTTGCAACAGCCTGCTCAAATTGCTCGCGAGGGAAGGTCATTTTATTAATGACCAAGGCGGAGATGTTGGCTGAATCATATCCCCACTTGGCGGCGGTTTGCTGAATGCCGAAAATGCTGTTGAGAACGATGAACCCGAGCACCAGTACAGAGGAAGCCAGCGTCGTTAGAATCAGCATCAGAACAGAGCCTTTTCTGTTCTTGATCAGATTTCTGATGCCGAGGACAGCCATTACAGGCAGGTTGCCAAACCCGATTTTGCTGGTGCCATCGGCATTCATTCTTTGGGCGAACTTGCTGCTCTTCGCCTCGGACATGCCAAAGCGTATCGCTTGTACAGGCTGGACGTGGCGGGCCTTTCTGGCGTACAGCGCCACAAACAGGATGACCACCGCGAATAAGAACACACCGACAAGCACGGCGGCATCCAATCCCCGAATCTCCATCTGCGTATTGCTGGTGCTCAGAGAGGAGACCGACATGCCGATCACAATTTTGGACAGCATGCGGCTGAGCGCAAGTCCAGGGATGACGGCGATGAAAGCCAGCAAGCCGTACTGCATCATATAGGTTCCAATCGTATTGCTGGAGGTCATGCCCAGCGACTTGAGAATGCCGATCGTTTTGTAATTGGCGAGAACGGCATCCGAAATGGTGAATCCGATAGTAATCAAGGCAATCAGCATCATGACCAGGCCGAGGAAAATCATGATGAAACCGACAATCTGACCGATGATCAGGTAGAAGGAGGAGATCGCCTCAAACTCCATTTTGGTCTCAAGGAACGGCCCGCCGAGCGCGGCTTCAAAGTCCGACCAATAGGCTGCATTTCTGTCATAGTCGTCAAACCGCAACCCCGTCATGTAAGCATCCTGTCCAGGCAGCGGAGCGATCTGCTCCTGATAATCGTCCGTGTTCATCCAGATGCGGGACGTATTGGTGAACGGTGCGCCGAATGGAACGTCAACGACAACTGCGGATATGCTGAGCGGCAGCTGTCCGGACCCGATATGAAAGCTGACGGTGTCCCCGACAGACATTCCGTAAGCATTGGCCATGGAGGTAGGAACCCAGACGGTGCCTTTGGCCGGCGAAGCACTTTCTGTTCCTTCTGCAAAAACCAAATCATCCACCACAAACGGGCGCTCCGGCGTCTGCATCATATGCAGATAGGCGTTCGGAATGTTCTGGTTATCGTAGGTGATGCCCGATAAGGTCCGGTATGGCAGCAGCTTGGAGACGGATACGCCTTCCTGGGCTTCCCACCATTGATGGACGAGCTGCGGATCATGGAGCCCCTTTTCCTGCATGATGATCTGATGTGAGCCGTTCGTTTTCTTGTGCATATCAAAGAACATATTGCCTGTATTGGCAATGATGATCGTTGCCGTTGTCACCAGCAACGTAGACAGCAAAATGAGCAGAAGGATGAACAGATTCTGAATTTTGTTCTTCCGGATATGTGACCAGCAAAGCGTCCAGATGGCGGCCATGCGATCACTCCTTCCCTGTTACAAACGCAAAAATCATCGCTTCCCGATCATGCGTATCATGGGCATCGTATTTATCAAACTCCAGGACGCCGCCAATTTTGCCGTCGCGGATATAAATGAGCCGGTCTGCCCGGCAAGCGGCTTTCATGTCGTGAGTGACCATAACGACGGATTGACCGTTACGATTGATGTCGGTCAGGATGTCAAGAACCGCATGGCCGTGTTCAAAATTCAGGCTTCCCGTCGGTTCGTCCGCAAACACGATATCCGGGGAGTTAATCAAGGCTCTCGCAATGGCGGCACGCTGCTGCTGCCCGCCGGAGGTTTGAGCAGGCAGACGGCTGCCTTGCCCTGCGATTCCCATCGCTTTCATGAGGCTTTCAGCTTTTTTCTTAATATTCGATTTCTTCTGTCCGGCGATATAACCAGGCAAAGTAATGTTATCCAGAATGGACAGGTCCGGAACGAGATTGATGCTCTGATAGATGTAGCCGATTCTTCTCGAGCGAAATTCAGACAGCTCCTGCTCGGTGAAATTGTCGATGCGCTGATTCTGGAAATAAACCTCGCCGGCCGTTACGTTATCCAGCCCGCTGAGCATGTACAGCAGGGTGGACTTCCCGGAGCCGGAATTTCCCATAATGACAGTAAAATCCCCTTCATATATTTCCAGATCCAAATTACGGATGGCGTGATATTGTTCGCTGCCGCTGTTGTAAGTTTTACTGAGATTTTTAGCCGTTATAATCGCTGTCTTGGCCATACCCTCACCCCTATTTTATTTTCCTCCACTTTACCTTCAGAATGTTGCAGAAGACTTATTAAGTTATTAATAAAGTATTACAGGCGGAATTAACATAGGGGCAGGGTGAAATAGAAGGTAGTTCCTTCGCCGTGTTTGCTTGTGAAAGAAATCGTTCCGCCATGTGCCTCGATAATGGTTTTGCATATCGACAGTCCTAGGCCGGTGCCGCGCTGCGGGGCAGAACCCGGGTTCCCCCGGAAATATCGCTCAAAAACAAAAGGCATATCCTGCGGACGAATTCCGCTGCCTGTATCGGCGATGATCACTTTCAGCATGCCGGCTTCAAGCTGAACATCAATTCGGATCGAGCCGCTCGGCGGGGTATGTTTCAGCGCGTTGGACACCAGGTTGGATATGACCTGTTCAATCCGAATGGCATCAATATAGATCAATACATTGGGGATTTCCTGAGGCCCGATGTAGGTCAGCTCGTTCGTGCGGACATAGTGGCCAATCGGCTTCAGAATCTTATGGAGAACCTCCCGGCTGTATTGCTCGCGGGGTTCGACGGTAATTTGACCCAGATCCTGCAGGGTCTGAAGAAGGAGATCCTCGACGAGCCTGGCCATTTTATCCGTATGCGTCCGCATAATTTCGACATACTCCAGCATCGTTTCCGTATCGGAACAGACGCCTTCCAGGATGGAGTCAATGTAGGCCTTGATCGTGGTAATTGGTGTTTTGATTTCATGTGAAATGTTGGTGATGAGTTCCTTCTGTGCTTTTTCCTGCTGGATTCTTTGCATGCTTAAATACATGATTTCAGTTCGCATCTGGTCAAACATCGAATACAATGCGCCCATTTCATTCAAGCTGGCATAGCTGGGCTGTTGTTCATAATTGCCCTTCAAGATGGCTTCGACGTGAAGCCTGAGCTCAAGAATTGGCGATATGAAGTGGGTGTGAATGGTCCGTTTCATCACGATGAGCAGCAAGAAGAGGCAGAGGGTCACGAGCATGATAGCGGCAAAAGCAACAATGGGCCGATAGTCGGACTGCGCGGGAAACACCTGGGCTTCCGGAAGGAAGTACACGGCATTTCCCACCTGACGCAGGGAGCTTTCGTCAATGACAGGAAATGCGATCTGGAACAGCCCGTTGTTGTGCAGGCCGGAGTACATATCATAGCGCAGAAAACGGTTGATGTTATCTTGCGGGAGGGGCGGAAGAGCGTTTGAGCTGAACGATACAGACCCGTCCAATTCGACATAAGCCAGCCCGATCTCACGCTGGGTCGCCAGACGGTTTAATTCGGTCTGCACTTCAAGCGTCCCGATATGTTCATGATGCTGCTCCAAATAGAGCATCAGTGGATTGACGGCCAGGCGCACTTGATGAATGACGCTTTGGGGAGCCGCGTCCCTGCTGTCTGATAGAGCATAGGAAAGCAGATAGAAGCTGCCACCGAGCAGAGCTGCAAGCAGCAGCCATGCGATGGTCAGCGTTTTATTCGTCCAGCCCTTTAATGTCATGTCGCCTTGCCTCCTGTTGGTTAGTCTGCACTGAATTTATAGCCTACGCCCCATACGGTTTTGAGGTAGACGGGATTGGACGGGTCAGCTTCAAGCTTCTCCCGCAGCCGACGGATATACACGGTCACGGTATTCTCATCCCCGTAGTTGTCATATCCCCATACCGCATCCAGCAGTTGGGATTTGGAGAAGACCTGGTTCTTGTGGGAGGCTAAGTGATAGAGCAGCTCAAATTCCTTGGCAGACAGCGACACTTCAGCTCCGTTTACGGCGGCGATATACGCTTTTTTGTTGATTTCAAGATGCCCGAAACGCAAAATATCCGGGTCCTGATGGACGGTACTGACGCTTTCATATCTGCGGAAATAAGCATTGATGCGCGCCAGCAGCTCCGTGATGGAAAAGGGCTTGGTCATATAGTCATCCGCCCCGAAGCCGAAACCGAGCACTTTATCCGTGTCGCTTCCTCTGGCGCTTAGGATCATGATCGGCACATTGTTCTTCTCCCGGATCTTGCGGCACAGATCGACGCCGTCCATGTCCGGGAGCATAATATCCAGGATGATATAGTCCGGTTCCAGCATGTCTAGGATGGTAAGCCCATCCTGACCGTTTCCGGCAACAGCAGCCTCGTAGTTATTTTTTATCAGGTAATCTGCCAGAATTCGAGAGATATCCTTTTCGTCTTCGATGATGAGAATCTTTTTTGGTCGAGACATTACCATTCTCCCATGCTGTAAGTTTTTTTATCGAGAAATACGATATCTAAATTATGGCAAAGGGATAAAAATACTTCAAGCATAAAACATTTTTACGTTCTTTTTACACAAAACGATTGATTATAAAATCATAAAATGTGAGAATGATACGTATGTTGACGAATGGTATATTATGGAATAGTATAAACAACATGGTTGAAAAGTCTTAGGTTTCATAGTTTTGTAGTTGAATAGCACTAGTGATTCTGTGGAGAGGTGAGCGAGCTTGAAGAAAACAGCTTTTGTTTTTCCGGGACAGTCATCTCAGAGAATTGGTATGCTGACAGATCTGTATAGGGAAAGCGAACGGGTCAGGCACACTTTCGAAGAAGCTTCGGATGCCGTCGGGCTTGATATCGCGAGAATTTGCTTGGAAGGTCATCACGGGAGCCTGCAGGATATTTCGATCAGGCCTTACACTGCATTTTCCATCATCGACAACCTGCTGCTGCAATTACAACACTCCGTTAAATGGCATCACACCATCGACTATATTCAGAGACAACACATTCATACGTTTATCGAGCTTGGAAGCGGGCAAATTCTATCCCGGCTTCTGAGACAGCATAGCAAGTCGATCGAAATCTATAACTACGAAACGGCCGCAGACCGCAATCGCTTGGCCTCATCCCTGTCACAGCTTGCAGAGGTAAGCGCATGAGGCTGTACACCGTGCCGTATGCTGGCGGCTACTCGTTTACTTACCTGAAATGGAAGCCGCTGCTTGCCCAGGGAATCAAGCTTCATCCTATCGAGCTCCCCGGGCGAAGCGATGCCTCAAGAGACAGGCTGTGCTCGACCATCGAGGAGATGGCGGTACATTGCCTTCGCCACATCGAAGCGGATCAGGAGCCCTATACTTTGTTCGGTCACAGCATGGGCGCCTACGTGGTGCTGGAGGTATACCGGGCGCTTGAAGCGAGGGGGCTGCCGTTGCCGCAGCATCTAATTCTGTCCGGCATGAAGCCGCCGCATTTGTATGAGAACAAGAACCATCACTTGCTGGACGAAGCCAGCTTCAGAACGAAAATGCTCGAAATGGGCGGCATCCCGTCACTGCTGGTGAACGAGGATGATTTTGCTGCGACCTTGTTCCGGCTTCTTCGAAACGACCTTCGTGCTGTAGAGCTGTACAGCTGGAAAGGAGAATTGCCTGTCTTCAGCTGCGATGTCAGCCTGTTTAACAGCGAGACCGACATTCGCCGCGAACACAAGCTCGAGTGGAATCGGTATTCCCGGAGGCCGTGCGGCTACTATTCATTCCGCGGAACGCATTTTTTTGTGAATGAGCGAACAGCCGACATCGTACAAGTGATCAATCAATTGCTTTGCCAGGAAGCAACCGTAATCGAATCACGAGAGGGTGGTAGACGTTGATAACGTTTGAAATGCATGAATCCAATGTCCGTTCGTATTGCCGCTGGTTTAACGATGTGTTTACCGGAGCAAAGAACGATGTCATTTTCGGCGAATCCGGGCGCGCTTACCTAGACTTTTTTGCAGGGGCAGGGGCTCTGAATTACGGCGCGGCAAGACCGGGCCGGGGATAGGGCCGAGAAGGATTACATCATCAGCCGGACCTGCGAATTATTTGGCTCCTACCATGAGGAGGATAAGTACACGGAGGGCCCTGTATGGTCAAGATCAGAGTGCTGATTTACCGCCAATGAACGTGTCCGGGAATCAGGAGGGGAAAGGGGCTGCATATGAGGGCAAGTCCACGAACGTGTATGTGTCTGGTAACCGGCTGCAATTCAGCTCGTTCTGTCCGAAAGGGGAGGAAGAAGCGTTGAGGGCGCATTTGGACCGCTTTTTGGAAGGAATGTTTCAGGAGGACTTATAATGCCAGAGGTGTACATGGTTCAGTTGGACCCGCGCATTGGCCGGTCTCTCACCGATCAGGTGGTTCGTCATTTGTCAGCAGAAAGGCAAAGCCGGGTTGAGAAATTCAGAAATTATATGGATGCAAGGCGTTCCATTACGGCAGAGCTGCTGGTTAGGAGGCTGGCAATGGATCAGCTGGGGGTGCGGAATGAAGATATTGTTTTTGGTGAGAACTCTTATAACAAGCCTTATCTCGTATCCAGCCCCCATTTTCATTATAATCTCTCTCATTCGGGCGAGTGGGTGGTGTGTGCGGTTGATCAACAGCCGGTTGGCATTGATATTGAGCAGATCAAACCGATCGAACTGGATATCGCCAAAAATTTCTTTACGACCGCCGAGTACAACCGGCTGATGGAGGCGGATGAGGCCCAGCGGCTGGAGCAGTTTTATCAGTTGTGGACGTTGAAAGAAAGCTATATTAAAGCGGTGGGGCAAGGCTTGTCCATCCCGCTGGACTCCTTCTCATTTCGGCATGAGAACGGTGATGACCGTTTCACTCTGGAGACTCCTGCCCCAGAGCCATACCATTTGACGGCCACCCGCCTGCCGCCTAATTATGTGATGGCGGTATGTGCGATGGAAGAAGCAGCGATAGATCCGGTTGCTGTGAACGAACAAGAGCTGCTCGAAGGATTTCTTCGTCTGTAGACGAAAGAATGACCGTATATAAGCAAGTGAAATTATCTGCCTCGGAATTGGGTATCCGATTCTTGAGGCAGATTTTTTGTGGGCATATAAACAACATAGCTGAACTGTCTCCATCAATATTAACCATAATTTATAAGAAAATCATAATTATGTATTCCTATGAATATATGTGGCATTCACAAGGTATAAATTTGTGAACTTCAACGGGAAAGCTCTTTAATTTGTCTAGTATATCTTTAATTTGACCTCTACTTGAAAAGGCTTTCATCATATAAATTGGGTTATAAACCAATATGGAAGGGAGTGGAAAGAAGCCTGTCGTTGATGAGAGACGGCAGATGATCATGATTGCAGGAGGGAACAGTTAATGAATGATCGAGGGAAGAAAAAAGGATTTCAAAAAATCACGTCAGTCGTACTGGCAACCGCGATGTTGCTATCGACTTTTCCGCTGATTGCGGAAGCGGGCGATACGTGGCCTTTTCAGGGGGCAAGCGCCCATGGAATCAACCAGCCTAGCGTGCACGGGTACACCAGCAGCCATGTTATGAACTGGAGCCCGGAAACCGATCCCGATGCGGAGCTGCTCAGATCACGAGTACCGCTGCAGAAGCGGATCGATCCTTTTGCGGCTACGCAGGCCAATCCAAACCTGAGTCCTGATGTAAAGATGATGAATGTTGCGGGCGATTATGGTAACGCATTCATAGAGAACGCGCCATATACGAATAAATTTGCGCAATATCATTTTAATTTCTGGCAATATATCGATTTTTACTCTTACTGGCATGGAACTGCAACCGCGTATACGCCTCCGGAGTACTATGACGACCTGGCACAGCGGGATTGGCAGCAAAAATGGTTTGAATTCGGCATGCTGAACATTCCGAACCCCACCTATACCGATGCAGCGCACAAGAACGGCGTTCTTTCTCTCGCAGGCATCTTCTTCTCCAATAATGATCGCGGTCAGCAGACCTATAAACAAATGATCGTTAAGGATGAGTCCGGTAATTACCCGGTAGCAGAGAAGTTAATTGAGATGGCACATTATTTTGGCTATGACGGGTATTTTGTTAACCAGGAGGAGCAAAATCCGAACGTAGCGATTGAGGATATCCCGGATTACATTGGATTTATGAAAGCGCTGCAAAAGGGAGGGCTATATGTACAGTGGTATGATTCGCTGAATACCTCCACGGGTCAAAACATGTTTGCGCGAACATTTAATGATAACAACATTTCATTTTTGTATGACAAAGATACGGGGGAGCAGGTTTCGCAGTCCTTTTTCTTTGATTACGGAATGGGAAATAACCAAATCAATGCAGCCGAGAATTATCTCAGCACGCTTAATCAAACGTACGGAGAGCGCTTCAACATTTCTGATGTGGGCTACGCCGGACTTGAAGCCGGAAGGGACCGGTTCAAGAGCGTTCAAGGCTCGGCTTTGAGAAACAAGCTGGATAGCAATGGTCTGCCAAGACTGAGTATCTCGACGCTGGGAGCTGATTTTGTACATGCGGGGCTCGACGAGGATATGGGGCAGCCTTGGCCCGTAAATCGCCGGGCGGAGAATGATTACCAATGGATGACGAAGGTTCGTGAGCAATTATGGTGGTCCGGACCGAATATCGATCCGACCCACACGGCGGTATCAACCAGCAATACAGCCTCCGACGTGCATGCGGATAACCGCTATTGGCCGGGGATGGCATCTGTGATTGCTGAACGCTCAGTCATTGGCGATACGCATTTTTACACAAATTTTAATACAGGACATGGTCTGTCCTATTATGTTAGCGGTGCGGTCTCGAATACGGAGGAATGGTCCAACATGAGTCTCCAGGACATTCCAGTCACTTGGCAGTGGTGGCAGGAGACGGCTGGAGACAAGCTGCAGGTCGACTTTGATTATGGGCCGGAATATAACATTGCGGATACATCCCGGTTCGACTATGAGCAAATCGGGGCTTATGAAGGCGGAAGCTCTCTGGTCGTAAGCGGCCAATTAGATGCTGAAAATCTCTTGAGACTGTATAAGACGGATTTAAGCGTGGGAGCGGATTCCAAGCTGTCGGTTACATATAACAAAACCGCGGGTGATGATGGTTCCACGATGAGCATCGGTTTGATCATGAAGGACGATCCGAGCACGGTGATTCACATTCCTGTTCCGGACAGCGGTAGGAAAACCAATGGATGGGTTACCACTGAACTTGATTTAAGTCCCTATGCTGGAGTATCGATTGCCACCCTCGGGCTTGTGTTTGATCCGGGTGCGGGAAGCGTAGCCGATTATCAGATGAACATCGGTCAGCTGCGGATTTACGACGGTTCAATCGCCCAGCAGGCAGCGCCGACGGGACTGACGATCGCTGAAGCCTATACGGATACCGGGGAAATGGTCATCACATGGAACATGGATCCAGACTATTCGAAGGTCAAGCAGTACAACATCTATGTGAATGATGTATATGTGGGCGGGAAGTATGATGACATCTTTTATATCAAAAACTTGCCAGCACGTTCAGGCGTCGTTAAGGTTGCCGCCGTCGGCGCGGACGGACGGGAAGGTGAGGCTGCGACAGTTCGCTTCGATTTAACCGAATCTCCATCGGATATCATCGTCGATTCCCGCGAGAACGGCGACTTCCTGGTAAGCTGGACGAACCCGCAGAATACAGCAGCAAATATGACGGTCAGCGTGAAGTCCCGGAACTGGATTACGACACCTGCCCCAGTATCTGAGCGCATAACGGTACCAGCAGGGGAGACCTCTGTTATGTTCCAAGGCATGCCGATAAACGGTGACGACTATATCGTGACGTTATCCGCCGCGAATATAACGCCTGTATCGGTCAGCGGCAATTTCATTGACAAGGTGGCTGAGCCATATGCCGAGGACTGGTCCTGGGATGGCAATACGCTGAATTTGCCGATGCCGAACACAAGGGATTGGCGGTATATGTATGTCTACGAGGATGGGAAGCTTAGAGAATTCCCGACAACTTATAATGTGGGCAATAAAGACCGCATCATTCGCGGGAGAACGACCAAGGCCAGCTTGAAATTCACTTCGACTGCCCAGAACGTATATGTGGTCATGGAGGACTATGCAGGCAACAGATCGGAACCGGTATATCTGAAAGGCAAAGCGCGTTATATCGTAACGTTTGATACCAACGGCGGGGTGCCTGCTGTTCCGCATATGGAAGCTGCTTTTCATGCCCCAATTGCCGAACCAGCGGCGGTCAGCAGAGCCGGTTATGTGTTTGACGGTTGGTATACTGCCAATGGAGTAAAGTGGGATTTTGCTTCAGACACGGTCAAGGAAGATGTTACGTTAACAGCGAAATGGAAGCTCGCGGCACCTGAGGTTCGAATGAGCAAATCAGGAGCATTCCGAGAGGGAGGCAGCGGTTCGCTGTTTGCGGTTGCGGTCGGCCAAGGAACGCTATCCTATGAATGGCATGAAGATCACGGAAGCGGATATACTCCGATATCGGTGACCGAAGCGACTTATGCGCTTCCTGCAATCACGATGGATATGGAGGGCTCCAAGTACAAAGTTGTCGTCACGAACGAGGATGGTTTAGCAGCGGAAGCCGAAACCATCGTGTCGGTTGTATCGGCTGATGCTGATCTGATCGCTCCCGGCTTTGAAACAGATCTGGATACAATCCAGACCGTGACAACCGGAGATACGGTTACGCTGTTCGTTGTTCCAGAGGGAGATGTGGATTCGCTGGCATGGGAAGCCAAGGCACCGGGCGAAGATGAGTGGTCACCGATAGCACACGGCATTCCTGTCTACACATTCACGGCAAATGCTGAGGATAACGGGACCGAGTACCGGGTAGTGCTAACCGGAAAGGAACCAGGAGGCACCCATCCTGTTACAGCGGTAAGCCAGCAACTGACGCTGCAGGTTAACCCGATTGTCTCCGTGCCAGAACCACAAATTCAAGATGTGACGATATCCAATAATTCGGCAAAAACCGGTGATGAAGTCAGCATTACCGTTCAAGCGACCGGTTCGGATACGCTCCGTTATCAATGGCGCAAGGACAATGCTTCCATTCCGGGAGCTACTGATGCCGTATATCGCATGGAGAGCGTCACTGAAGCTGATGCAGGAATCTATACAGTGGAAGTGACTAATTTAAAGCTTGTAGACGGTCAGGAATATAGCGCTTCGAAAATGAGTGATCCGGTTCAATTGACGGTAGAAGCGTCGGTTTCAACGGAATGGATGCAATTGCAAAATCTGTTGTCCGAAATTGATGTGCTGAGAGCCAATGATCCATATACGGCCGAGTCGATCGCTGCATTAAGGTCAAGTTCTGCTTACAGCACCGCCAAGTCGCTGACCGCTGGCCATGTGGCTAACGAACTCGCCCAAGCCTATGCTAATCTGCTCCAGGCCAAGAGGGTTATTCTGGTTGTTTATGTTCCGGTGACCCCGCCGGTAACTTCTCCGGGATCTGGTTCAGGGAACGGGACGCCAGGAAATACACCAGCACCGGCTCCGAGGCCGGATACAGGCTCAACGGTAGCGGTCATCTCTCCTGAAGAGCTTGGCAAACCGGAGACGGACGGCGTGAAGACGATCGCTATCGGTCCCGACGTAACAACGATTGAGCTGCCGCTTCATGCTAGCGAACTTCTCGGATCAAGCCGTCTGGAAGTGGCAACGGATCGGTTGACCATTGAATTAGGAACGGAAATTCTAAGCCAATTACGGGATTTGACACAGGGTGGAGCGTCTTCCGGCGGCAAAATTGTGATTGGCATTCAGACGGAGTTGCTGAATGAATCTGTAACGAACCGAAACATGGTGAATGTTAACGGCTATGCTGTAGGGGTAAATCTTGCCGTCGTGACTCATGATGGCCAGACGCAAGCTTTATCTGAGCTTGTACAGCCTCTGAAGATCAAGCTGTCCGTCGGTGCTTCTAACCATGTTGATTTGCTGGGAATTTACCAAGTAGGCAGCAACGGTTCCTTGACTTATGTGGGCGGAACACGTGTGGGAGAGATGCTGGAGACTGAGGTGAAGCAAACCGGAATGTTTGTTTTAATGGAGTACCATGCCAATTTCACCGATGTTCCGAATCATCACTGGGCTGCCGAAGCCGTTCAAATATTGGCAGCCAAGCACTTAATCAAGGGTGTATCCGAGGATCAATATCAGCCTCATCGCCCGGTTACGCGGGCAGAGTTCGTGGCTATTATGGCCAGAGCATTGGGACTGCAGGATGCCGAGACTCTGAACTTCAGCGATGTCGCGGAAGGTGCATGGTACGAGGAGGAACTGGCCCGAATGGTGAAGGCAGGCTTGATCAATGGCCGTAAGGAAGACCGTTTCGAGCCAAATGAAAGCATCAGTCGCCAGGAGATCGTTACCATCTTGATGCGGGCATACAGGCTGGAGCATGGGGATCAGCCGATCGAGCCGTCTGCGAGTGTTTTTGCCGATGAAGCAAGCGTTGCGCCTTGGGCACTGCTCAATGTGAGGGAGGCGGCGGCAATCGGATTGGTTCAAGGACGGGGCAATCATTTTGCACCGGCCGAACCAGCCAGCCGCGCGGAAACAGCCCAGATGATATTGAATTATATTCGGGCAGAATCTTCTAAATAAGTCATACGAATCAAGGCGCTGGTGAGGCATGTTCACCGGCGCCTTGTTACATATCTCTGTAGGAATGAACGCAGCGGTCCTTATGCCATAGGAAACAAGCTTCTGCATAAAATGACCGGCGACCTTCGTTTGGACGTGAACATGATGCTCACGCCAAAGTCAGCTCTTTAAATTCTAATTCCAGGGTTTACAACATACCAAAAATAAAATATCATAAGATATATAACATGTGATATATAATGATTGTGACAGGAGTGTCAGTCATGCCGCCAAAGAAAAAATTTACCGCAGAGCAAATTGTAGAAACGGCATTCCATATTGCCAAAACGGAAGGGATGGACAGCATAACGATCCGAAAGGTGGCCGAGCAGATGGGAAGCTCGATTGCGCCGATCTATGTCAATTTTGAGGATGTGGAGGAGCTGAAGCGTGCCGTGGTGCAGAGAGTGCATGAGCTGGGGAAGCAGATGGTGCTAGAGCAGGATACGGGCAGCCCGTTCGGTGATATCGGGGCGGCAAGCCTCCAGTTTGCCAAGGAATATCCGATATTGTTCAGGGATTTGGCCATGAAGCCCAACGATTATATGCAAAATTATGATCAGGATATGGGCGATGCGCTGGTCAGCCATATGAAGCAGGATCCGGACCTTGCAGAGTTTGACGAAGAGGAGCTGCGGCTGATTTTGTTCAAAATGAGGGTGTTCCAGGCGGGTCTGTCGATCATGGCTGTAAATGGGCAGCTGCCGGCCGAGATGGATCTGGATCATTTGAAGGCGCTTCTTGACGATGCCGCTGAGGATGTCGTGCTGGCTGCACGATGGCGCAAAAGCAAGGGAAGCAACTGAGAAGACTGATAAGCGTAATCCGGCGTAAGACAGGCCGCTTACAGCGGGACGGGAGCCGGGAATGATAAGGGGGAATTTGAAAGTGGCATATGAAGCATTGAAGCAAGAGGTGGAGCAGCAGCTCATCAATAAAGTGAACTCGGATCCCAGTCTGCATAATGTCTATCTGCTGGTCCATTCGGATCGGCTGAACATTCATTGGCCGATGGCAGCAGGGAGCACGGACGGGGTGGCAGCCACGCCCGATCAGCCATTCCACACCGCAAGCGTAGGCAAAACCTTCACTTCGGTCATCCTGACCCAGCTGGTCGAGAGCGGGCTAGCCCGGTTTGACGATCCGATTGCGAAGTATTTGCCACCGGAACTGATTCAAGGCATGCATATTTACAAAGGCAAAGACTATTCACAGGATATTCAGATCAAGCACTTATTGAGCAACACTTCGGGACTGCCGGATTTTTTCGAGGAAAAGCCGAAGCATCGACCTTCCATGTTACAGGAGGTGCTGGACGATCCGCAGCGGTTCTGGACGCCCCGGGATACGGTGGAATGGTCCAAGGAGCATCTTCGGCCTCATTTTCCACCCGGCAAAAAAGTGTACTATACCGACACGGGCTACAATCTGCTGGGGATGGTCATTGAGTCCATCACCGGGTCCTCCTATGAGGAGGTGCTGCATGAGCGCATTTTCAGGCCGCTTCAGATGAATCACTCCTACCTGTCCCAATTCTCTCTCCCTGCAGTGCAAAGCGCAGCCCCGACCGCGCATTTGTACCTGGACCATATCAAGATCGAGGTGGATCAATATCGCAGTCTCAGCAGCTTTTATTCCGGTGGCCAAACCGTGTGCACCTTAGCGGATTTACTGATTTTCATGAAAGCGCTCGTTAAAGGTCAATTGGTGAGAAAGGAAAGCCTGCGTGTGATGCAGACATGGCGACCGCTTCAGATGGGGCTTCGGTACGGCTACGGCCTCATGCAGCTGCGCTTCCTTCCATTCACATCCAAATACACGGTGTGGGGGGGCCTCGGCGCCAGTGGGGCTTTTATGCTGTACGTGCCAGCTATGGACGTTTATCTTGCTGGTACCTTCAATCAGACGACGTACCGCACGAAGGCGATGAATTACCTATTCTTTAACGTGCTGCGCAAGCTGGGGAATATCTCGAAATGAATTAGGCCATTCACGGGAGGCTTTCGGGACGGCTTCGGAGCCAGCAATACCAGCGGGCCGAAGCGGGGGAGGATGTTCCCCCGCCCGAATGCCGCTCGTTGAACGCGTAAGTATCGATATATTTCTTGGTTGTTGTTAATTATGGCTTGGTCCATGTACCCAGCTTGTAAGTGCCATCTGAAAGCCGGTTCGTATTGGCGAAATCAACACCGGGCTGATTCGTTGTCGGATCAATAATGGCGATGGCCAAATCATAAGTGCCGCTTGGCAGCGCAGCGGTTGAGAGGGAGCCGGTGATCGTATGCAGTCCGGTTCTCCAAGTCGTTAAATCGGCTGATACGGTCTGGCGGGCCACAATGGCGTTGCCGCTGCGCAGCTGAATTTCGACAGGCCAGTTGAACGGGAAGTGCTGTACGCCCTTATTCTCTACAACGACCGATACGTCCAGTGAGCTTCCGTTACTCTGCTGCGGATATGAGGCCTTGTTCAGCACAAAGTGGTAGCCCATCCGCTTCTTGAGCTGATCGATGTTGTCCTGCAGCGGATTTCCGAGCGCCAGGGAAGCCGGAGAATTCGGCCCCAGCCAGCTCGGCTTGCTCAGCTCGGTCTGGCGAAGGGTCTCGCTAAAGCCGCTGCCCGAGGTAAGCGCAGCGTTCATCCCATAGGCGCCGCCGTAAAATTCGCCTGCGGAAATGCGGATGTCCCAGAAGTTCGCATGATCCGGCTGCCGCTGGCCGATATCATCCCAGTAACCGTTCTGGGTGCCCGTATACCATCCCCATTCCGAGTCGAAGCTCGGCTGATCTCCGAACACATCATTGAACATGCCGAGAATCAACCCTTTGTTGTTGTTCTTGGCCAGCTCCACACTTCTTCTGATCAACACCTGCGTATGTGACTCCTGGTCGGCAAAAGCATCAATGTAATGCTGGATGTACTGATTGGAAATTTCGTTCGGCGGAAATACGCCTGTATAATTGCGCTCACCATTCGGTCCGACGTACGGCCATGTGTGGAATTCCGCCCAATGACCGAGCGAACCGATCTGGACAAACGCGATCGGGCTGTCAGGTCGGTTATAATGCTCCGCAATCGCCTCAATCGCAAGCTTGTGCCTTGCAATCAAATAGTCAGAGCTGTAGTTCGGGGAGAATCCCATATTGTTGCCGGCTCCCATTCCTCCGGTCTCATCGTGATAGGCCGTGCCCGGTGATTGTCCTAGACGGATCATATCATTATAGAGCCAGTCGGGAATATCCTGGTGCGGCACTCCGGAAGGGCTGTCCATAATAAAGCGCAGGACGACTTTAACTCCCTGGCTGTGCCAATAGTCGAAATGATTGGCCGTCTCGATGGCATTAAAATCATATTGGCCCTTCACGGGTTCAAGCTGTTTCCAGGTGACACCGGCATAAACGAGACGGTGATCCTGAGGATAGTTCCTGAATTTGGCGGATGGTGCCCAGCCCTTAAACGGATTGTTAAGCGGATCGTCGAGCTCGGTCGGGTAGAATTCAATCATTGGAGCTCCTGTCCCCCCTTCATTTAGGGTATAGGATGGCAGCGGCTGGCTCTGGGCCGGCAAGCGATGAATATCCGAATTGTTGTCCAGGTACCCTATGCTCACGCTGCTGCCAGCGGTCAGCCCAAGCGTAGACAGTGGAATGGCTGCCTCAATCACGGATGAAGTACGAGCGATAGCGGAAGAGGGGAGGGATAATTCCAGCGTCCACTCCCAGCTGCTTCCATTGCCGGCATAGCGGTACAGGGAGTTGTTCTCCAGAAGCCATTCGATGCCGGTTGCTCCCCATCCGAATGCTTGATATCCGGTCGAAGCATCTCTGTCCGTGTTCAGCCAGAAGCTGCCTATCACGGTGCTCAGGTTGCTCCCTTCGACAAGTAAATACAGATTCGTGTCATCATGCGTTGCCTTTAATCCCCTTGCATTTCCGGAGTTGACCGCAATGGCCGGCACCTCCTCCCAATCCGCCGGGTTTCCGTCTACGATGATCGGGGCCGCCGCTGCGGTGGACGTCAATAGAGACGAAGGGAAGAACGGGAACAGAAGTGCCAGTATCATGACAACCAACAGCGACATTTTCATAGATTTCCTCTGTGCGATCATGTCAAACCTCCTCAATAGAAAGATGATGTACAGCAGAATGAATCCGAATGTTCACCTCCTTTCATTAAAAGGAGCACCGGATCAGGTGCTTCTTCGGGTTACCAGGCTGCGATATGCCGTCGGTTGTCCTGGAGTTATGCCTGCTAAGTGGAACTGCGCACGACCAGGCGTGTCGGCAATATTACCTTCTTCGGCAGCAATTGGTTTCCGTTGATCCGGTCTAACAGATTATCGACAGCAACCATGCCAATTTCTTTAGTCGGAACATCAATTGTAGATAGCGGCGGATTGGAATACTTGGATACTTCGATATTGGAGAGCCCGATAACCGCCACGTCATTCGGAACGGAAATGCCGCTGCTGTATAGCGCGTTCAGAGCGGCCATGGCCATTAAATCACTTCCGGCAAAAAAAGCAGTCGGGACATTGCCGGATGTGCACAACCGATTGATGTTCTCGGTGCAGACCGCTTCATCCCACATGCAATCGATCACCCAATCGGGATTCACGGACAATCCGGCTGCATGCATGCTGGCATAATACCCCCGGTAGCGGCGGCTGTCCTTCAGATTGCCGGTCAATCCACTCCCCCCTATATACCCGATCTGGGTATGGCCCTTCTCAATGAGGTGGTTTACGGCAACGGAAGCCACATTGTAATGATCATAGCCGACATTATCGATATCCCCGCGTTCAGTATCAATCCCCACGATATATGGAACCTGCTTGCGTATGTACTCATAGGTCTCGCGGTTCAAGGATTCCATAAGGATCAGACCGGTGATCGGCTCATTGAACGTGCTGGAGAGAATCTGGTGATCATTCAGTTCGATCCCCGTTCGAATAAAAGCGATGCTGTACCCTCTGCTAAGCAGCCGCTCCTCCACACCGGAAAGAATCGACATGAAATAAGGATCGTTATATTTGTCTTTGGTGACGCTTAACACGCAGCCGATTTTGATCTGTGATTTGGCCTCGGCCGGTTCCTTGGCGGAAGCTTTCCGCTTTGGCTTGGAGCTGATCTTATAGTTAAGCTGCGTAACAGCCTGCCAGACTCTCTCCTTGGTTTCTTCCGTGATTTTATATTTGGTATCATTGTTCAACACTCTGGATACAGTCGCAGTGGATACATTCGCTAACTTGGCAACATCCCGAATCGTACTCATCAATCGCACATTCTCCTTTTCTCAGCTACTTCAGCTACTAATGAACCCATTTTAGAGTGTATAGGAATGATTCATCATTAACAATGATAGATCCCACTTTCTCTATTGTTTCGTCGATGTTTCGTTTTTGTTTCGTTATATTGTTGCGTAATATAGTTTACCAGTATTTACAAACTAAATCAACTATAACATGCTTTTGACACTGATTGTCACGATTAATTTTACATTGTTTTAATTTTTCTATTGCCAGAACAAGGGGGAGTGGGATAACATGAAGTCACTAAACAAAAATATTGTTTACGCAATATTTAACGAAACAAGTGATGTAACAAAAACATTGGGCGAGGTGAGAAATGCAATGGCAAGCCAGTGGAATTTTCATCAATGTGTGTCCCACTGCAAGTTTGATAACCTGCCTGAAGGGCTGGAGGCGAAGTATGACAGCTATGCACCTGATGACAGCGGCGTCGATCTCATTTCACAGGCATTTCTGTCTGAAACCTTTGATCGCTATCAGGTTCCCGGGGAGACCCGGCAACGGATTGTGGAGGGGATCGAGGAGATTGAACAGGATCCGGTTTTGCTGCATTTTACTAAATTTTTGGTGAAGGATTTGTGTTCTGCCCGCGAGCGCTGTGATGAAACGCACTATACGAATATGAAGCCGGGATGTATGCAGCGGCATGGAGCTTTGTATTCATTTCTGCTGCTCCTCGCCTGTGTGGTTCCTTCCATGAATCGGCTGCGGCAGCGGTCCATCCCCGAAGAGCATTATGCAGCGATTCCGCATACGTTTCTACAACCGCAGTTGGACAAAATGGCGCTTCACGGTGACCCTTCGGTTCATGATTTTCCATGGGTTATGAATTTCTATACCTGCTCGATCTTTCTGTTTGACCGGTTCTACTTCATTCCCTACCGATTCGGAGATCCGTTTACGATGTTTCGCCATAAGGAAACAGGAGAAGTCATTGCGCTCAGGCATGCGGGAGAAGAGTTCCGAAGCGACGGGCAAAGGAACGGAATTAATGATGTGTTTGACCAGAAGGGCAGCTTCATAACGGAATGGCACGAGAACGCCGAGTTTATCATGGCCAACCGAATCAACCCGATGGGGTTCGTTGAACGAGATACGACAACGATCTTCAAGAAGGAATGGGCGCCGGCGCTACGGCAAGGCGATACGCTGCTTGCCCTTCACATCCCCTCCGGGCCCGGATATACGCCGGAGCGTCTGAGGAACTCCATGCGCCAGGCCATCGAATTTTATGGCAAGTATTTCCCCGAGCTGCCGATCACAGGGTTCTGGAGCGCAAGCTGGCTGTATGATACCCGCCTGTCGCTCTTTCTGGACAGCAAACATAGCAACATCGTTCTGGTTCAACGCCAGCTGTACAATTATCCCACATTTGAAGGCGACGGCATGCTGCGCTACGAACTTTTCGGAGACCGGACGGCAGATCCGGACCGAAATCCCGGCGAATATGCAACCTCGCTGCAACAAGCAGCCGCAGCGTACATGGTTCGCGGGGCCCGCTTCAACACACTAAGCATGATTGTGCTCAAGGAAGACATCGAACGGATTGGCGCCATGCCGTACATCACGGAAGCGGACATCGAGTTGTTCCTTAAAACCGTGGACAGTCATTTACATACAGGAGGTCATTGATTTGAAACTAGCGTTAATCGGGGCAGGACAGCGAGGCATGATCTACTCAAGACATGCGTACCAAAGCGCGGATATTGTGGCGGTTGTAGAGCCGGACGATATCAGAAGGAAGGCGGCAGCGGATGAGTTCCATATCCCGCCGGAGAGACAATTTGTCACTGTTGAAGCGTTCTATGCCTTAGGCAAAATATGCGATGCGGTTATCATTTCATCCATGGACCGGGATCACTATAAGCAGACGATGGCCGCGCTTGAGCTAGGCTATGACATTTTGCTGGAGAAGCCCATATCGCCAAGCCCTGAAGAATGCCTCAAGATTCAAGAGAAGGCGGATGAAAAAGGCCGCAAGGTGATTGTCTGCCATGTGCTCAGGTATACGAATTTTTTTGCAGAGATCAAGAAAATCATCGACAGTCAGCAACTCGGTAAAGTCATCACCATCCAGCATAACGAAAATATTGGCAATTTCCATATGGCGCACTCTTTCGTCAGAGGAAATTGGAGAAGAAGCGATCTGGCCAGCCCGATCATCATGCAGAAGTCATGTCACGATATGGATATTCTATCCTGGCTGGTGGACAGCGGAGCCAAACGGATCTCATCCTACGGCGGTCTTGCCTACTTCAAGGAGGAGAATGCTCCGGCCGGCAGCGCCGAACGCTGCCTGGACTGCAAGGTCGCCGCAGATTGCAGGTTTGATGCCAGGAAGGCTTATCTGCCGGTGCGAGGACAATGGCCGGCAGCCGCGGTTGCGGCGGATCAATCGGAAGAAGGGCTGCTTAAGGCGCTAGAGACCGGGCCTTACGGACGCTGCGTGTATAAGCTCGACAATGATGTGTGTGATCATCAGGTCACGTTGATCGAGTTCAAGAACGGGGTCACGGCCACCTTCAATTTAAGCGGATTTACGAACAAAATGTACCGAACCCTTAAAATTATGTGCGAACACGGGGAGATCCGGGGAGATGACAGCTTGAATGTGATCGAGGTTACCCGGTTCAACTCCAACATGGTGGAGGCCGGCAAGCAAACGGTCATTCGGCCGGCCGTGATGAGCGGCGGGCATAACGGTGGAGATACGGGGCTGATGAATGATTTTCTGAACAATTTACAGAATCCTGATTTCAACAGCCGATCCTCGATCGACAGGTCCGTCGAAAGCCATATGATGGCTTATGCGGCGGAAGAGGCGAGAATGACCGGGACCATCATTGATATGGACGAGCTCAGGGAGAGACTAAAGCATAATGCCACAGCCTAATCGTTAAATCACAATGCAAAGCAAAGGTCGTGATGGAATGAGCAAGGGATTTATATATGAAATCAAAAAACATAGAATTCTGTATCTGATGTGCGTGCCGGCTCTGATCGTACTGATGATGTTCTCTTACATTCCTTTTGCCGGTGTATGGATGGCATTCACCGATTTTAATGTTGTTGACGGGATCTTCGGCAGCAAGTTTGTCGGTCTGGACAATTTCCAGTACTTTTTCTCAAAGCACAGCATGGGCTGGAAGGTGACTTATAACACGCTGTATATTAACTTTTTTGGACTCATATTAGGGATCGTTGTCCCGGTCAGCATCGCCGTCCTGATCCATGAAATCCGACACAAAACCTATAAAAAGCTGGCCCAGAGCATGATGTTCTTTCCGTATTTCATCTCGTGGGTCGTCGTTGGGGCGATTCTGTACGGCATCTTCTCCACCGATGTGGGGATTGCCAACAATATCCTGAACTTCTTCGGGCTTGAGCCGATCCGGTGGTACTCGGAGCCGAAGTATTGGAAATGGATTATTATTCTGTCGAGCGTCTGGAAATGGAGCGGATACAGTTCCATTATCTATTTGGCGGCGATGTCCAATTTTGACGGGAGTTTATATGAGGCGGCAAAGGTCGATGGCGCAAGCAAGCTGCAGCGGATCCTGCATTTGACCGTACCGATGCTGAAGCCGACCATCATCGTGCTCAGTTTGCTTAGCGTCGGTAGGATCTTCTACGGCGACTTCGGGATGGTTTACGGTATTGTTGGCAACAATCCGGTTCTGGCGGAAGAGGTAACCGTTATCGACACCTATGTCTATCAATCGATGCGCACGCTCGGTTTCTCCTATTCGACGGCAATCGGGCTGTTCCAGTCTTTGATGGGATTGATTCTGATCACGGCAGCTAACAAGGCGGCCAAGAAAATAAATGACGGAGAGGGTCTATTTTAGATGATGGGAAAGAACGGGTTGCTTGGCGATAAACTGGTCCATGTTGTTGCTTATGGTTTTATCGGCTTATTTGCCCTTGCTTGTCTATATCCGCTGGTGCTGACTCTAAGCGTATCCTTCTCCTCGGAGCAGGCGATTGCAAGAAACGGGTATTCGATTGTCCCTCTTAGCCCGACCCTGGATACGTATAAATATATTTTTGTAAACAGCGGGATGAAAATACTGAAATCCTACGGCGTCACTATCTTCGTAACCGCTGTAGGCACGATAGGCGCTTTGCTGATCACGAGCCTGATTGCCTTTTCCCTATCGATCAAAAAGCTGAAGTACCGCAACGTGCTCGCGTTTATCTGCAATTTCACCATCATATTCTCGGCCGGACTGATCCCGTGGTACATGGTCAGCGTTAACTATTACGGATTGAAAGACAGCATTCTTGCTCTGATTCTTCCTTCGATTTTTAATGTGTGGAGCATGTTTCTGATGCGCACGTATTTCGGGAGCATCTCGACCTCGCTCTATGAAGCGGCCGAGATGGACGGGGCCAATTATTTCAAGATTTACATGACGATTGCCCTTCCATTAAGCAAAACCGCGCTGCTAACGGTCGGATTGATGTATGCGCTGCAATACTGGAATGACTGGTGGCATGCGCTGATCTTCATTCAGGACCAAGATTTATATCCGCTGCAATATTACCTCTACAATATTCTATCCAATGTCAATGCAATCAGCTCCGGGCGCATTCCGTCAGGGGCCTCGGGCAACATCACGCTGCCTGCGGAAACCGTGAAGATGGCGATTACGGTAATAACGATCGGACCGATCATCTTCCTGTACCCTTACATTCAAAAATACTTCGTGCATGGGATTATGGCCGGCGCGGTCAAGGAGTAGTTGTCCACTTGGTTACTGGCCGATCACGGCTTTTAACATAAGAGTAAGCATTTTTATGAGGGAGGGTCTTTCATGAAAACAAGGAAATGGTTGGTATTATTGGCGCTGTTGATGGTATCCGTCTCCATCATGGCGGGATGCAGCGGGAGCAAGGAAGGAGCGGCCGAGCTGGAAACGGTTACGATTCTGTACCCGGGGGAGCGAAGCGACCGGATGAATGAGTTCCTACAGAACGAATTTGCCGAGAAGATGGCCGCCGACCTTGGTCTGAAGGTGGAGGTTGTGTTCGTGCCTTGGGCTCAATACTGGGAGCAGAAGGACATTATGTTAGCCGCCAATGAGCCGGTTGATCTGTATTGGGACGGCCTGCCGGACTTGTCCACGATTGTAAACAAGAGGCAAGCGATGGCGCTTGATGCGTTAATTGAGGAGCATGGTAAGGATATGCTTAACGTGCTTCCGATGGAGCAGCTTCAGGGGGCAACGATTGACGGGAAAATATATGGCATCCCATCCGCTTATGCGCCGTCCTCTGCGATGTACCAGCTGGTCGCCGTTCGCCAAGACATTCTTGAAGCCGTGGGGATGACGGATGTAAAGACGCCGGAAGATCTGAAGGAGTTTGCGGCAAGGGCGAAAGCGCAGTTTCCTGAGATGAAAGGGCCTGCCGACATTATCTTTAAACCGTTGACACGGTATTATGCCGATGAACAATACAACTGGATTGCTGCTGAGGATCTGGTGGTATTCGGGGAAGACAGCAAAAAAGCGTACAGCTATTATGAAACAGAGGCTTTCCAGGAGGTAGCCAAGTTCAACCGCAGCATGTATGAAGCGGGAATCTATACCGAGGATCTGACCATTAAATATAATGAAAGGGATTCTCGAATGCAGACCGGGCTTTACTTATGGGTAGAAGGATCCTTGGGCAAGGAGATGGAAATTATCGACGGTGTCAGAGCTAACGCGCCGGGTGCGGACATTAAGACATATCTGCTGGCAGAGGAGAAGCCGCGCTATATAACGGCCGCAGGCGGGGAAGTTCTGGGCATACCGGTTAACGCCCCGAATCCGGAAGGCGCCATGAAGTTGATCAATTGGATTTACAAGTCACAGGATAACTACCTGTTCGCGCTCTATGGCGTGGAAGGCAAAGATTACGAGATTGTGGACGGCCGGATTCACAAGCTGACGCCTACTGAATTTTTCTATGAGTGGATGTTCAGGAATCAGAATTACCAATTGTTTGGTCCTGATGTGCCGGAAGCATTGATTGATCAATATAACAGCTGGGATGATCAGGCGCTGCGCTCGGACTCGTTAGGCTTCCGTTTCAACAACGAGAATGTGAAAATGATCGAGACAGCTCTGAAGGAAGTAGCAGGGAAAGACCTGGCTGCGATCCGCTCCGGCTTTGTCGATTATGAAACGGCCTATCCGGTGGCGATTGAGAAGCTTAAGGCGGCGGGAATTGATGAGTACGTGGCTGAGATCCAGCGTCAGCTGGACGAGTTCCTGGCTGGAAAATAAGGGACGAGCATCGCGTATCCGGCCTGAGAAGAGATAGTCATACTGCGGCCTGACCATGTCGTGTTCGATGATGTGGGCCAGACAATCGCAGGGGGAACTATAGTCTGCAGGAATGCCAGAGGGCATGAATGAGACGACGTGTTCCCCGAGGAGCCGGCCAGCTGTGCCCAAAGTGCAGTGCTGATAAGACGGATGCTGCAGTATGTGCAGTTTATCGATGGATCTGTGGCTTTAGCTGAGTTCGTTTGGAGTTAGAGGGTACACGTACACTTGACCGGTGTGCGTGTATTTTTTTCGGCAAAGGGTTGCATATGGAGACTGAATTGTCTATTATGGATATCAAGTATCTACAATGTAAGCTTCGGAAGGAGGAAATGGGTTGCAGTTTTCCAAAAGCACGGATTATGCGCTGCATGCCTTGATTCATCTGACGCTTTCAGAGAAGGACGGGCATATTGGGATTAAGGAGCTTGCTCACACGCTTGGCGTTTCGGTAAGTTACCTGTCCAAAATCATGTCCAAGCTGAGACAGGATGGCATTGTCCGCGCGGTTCCCGGTGTAAATGGCGGCTACGAGCTTGCGCGTCCGGCGGATGAGATTACGTTTCTGGAGGTCATCCAGGTGATCGAAGGCCGGGAGCAGCTGTTCGAGTGCTCCAATCTTCATTCCCAGCAGCATCAGCTGCTGAGCGAGGAGATGGCGGAAGTGCACCTTCCTAAGCATCGCGGCAGCGAGTGTCTGGTGAAAAAGGTGATGGACGGCGCCGAGGAACAGCTGCATCAATATTTGCGGCAGCATACGATTCAGGCCGTGGTGGATCAGGCGTTAAACCGGCAGCATGGTTTCACAAGCAAGAAGTGATACGCTTCTTGTATTTTAATTATAGATATTATAGATCTATATAGGAGGGTATTATGAATTCGAAAATGGAAACAACAGATGTCGTTATCATCGGCGGAGGACCGGCCGGGCTGAACGCAGCCCTGGTGCTGGGGCGGGCGAGGAAAAAGGTGGTCGTCATCGATGAAGGGCGTCCCCGCAACGCGGTGACACGTGAATCTCACGGATTTCTGACCCGCGACGGAATCAGCCCGGCTGAATTTCGCAAACAGGCCAGAGCGGATCTTCTTAACTATCCATCCATCACGATCGTGGAGGATGAGGCAGTGTCGGCTTCGGGGTCTGATGGGCATTTTCAGATCGAAACCGCCCAGGGCCGATCTTATCGTAGCCAGAAGCTGCTGTTTGCCGTTGGAATGAAGGATCAGCCGCTGGATGTTCCGGGACTGGCCGAGGTTTATGGAAAAAGCGCGTTTGTATGCCCTTATTGCGATGGCTGGGAACTTCGCGATAAGCCGCTGGTCATTCTGAACAGCGGAGCGGAGCTGATGCATTTCGCGCCGCTGATATCGGGCTGGACAGATCGCTTTACGATCTGCACAAACGGGCCCGACGGGTTGACAGAGGAGCAGCGCGAGGAACTGCGCCAGCGCGGCATCCCGCTGTATGACACCCCGATTCAATCGATTGAATCGACCGAGGGCATGGTGAGGCAGGTCGTTCTGACAGACGGGACGGCGGTGCCGTGTGAAGGGATTTTCTTCAAGCCGACTCTTCGGATCGGATCGGATTTGCCGAGATCTCTGGGCTGTGAACTGACGGAAACGGGCAGTGTAGCGGTGGACCCATTCGGCAAAACGAGCATTCCCGGCGTGTACAGCGCCGGTGATGCCGCTTCGCAGTATTATCAGCTTATTGCTGCGGCTGCTATGGGCGCATTTGCTGCTGCAGCGATGAACAATGAGATGAATTTGGCGGCTTGGAAGAGGCGCTGACGAGGTGATTTTGCCACCATTCAAGCGTTCGAAGCTCCTTATCAGCAGAGGCTGGTCCTGACGGACCGGCCTCTTGTTGTTTAGATCATACTCATTCCCATTCTCATTTCGGGTTAAGTATGCCAAACAAAATGTTAATTAAAATTTACATTATGTTAAGGATAATATACAATGGGTCAGAGACGATCGAGTAGGAGATGTTTCTATGCTCAAAAATCGAGTTCGCGAGCTGAGAGCCCGTTTTCAGTTTACCCAAGGGGAACTCGCCAAGAGGGTCGGCGTTACGCGTCAGACGATCGCTTTTATTGAGAAGGGTGAATTTGCACCATCGGTCACTCTTGCGCTGAAGATTACCAAGGAATTTGAATGCACAGTAGAAGAAGTCTTCTGGCTGGAGGAGGAAGAGTAAATGAATAAGCTGCTGCGGTCCCCGTTCTGGTCGGTGCTGTCGATGGTGATAATAACGTTGTTTATGATAATCAAAATCGAGGCACAGCGTCTGCCGACCTGGTTGTATACGTTGTCTTACGCTGCATTGGCCGTTTGCTTCATATTCATCCTTAGCTGGCTGGTTGCTGTGCTGATTCATAACCGCAGGCATCCGAAGCAGAAGGTGAAATGGCATCTTTTCTATCCCGTTGAATTTCGGGAAGAGGATGAGGGGATGCGATGGCTGACGTATATGGCTTGCCGGAAGGTATATATTATGTTCTACGTCGCCTTGCCGCTCATTCTGCTGGTATTATTTCTGTTTCCGGAGCACCGCTCGCTTCCCGTTCTATTGATCGGAGCGCTCGCGGTTTCGCAGTACTGTATGTATTGGTCGGTCATCCGGAAGGCAAACATAGGGGAGGATGAAACGTAAATGAATGTGTTGATGGAAGTTTGGCAGTATATTCTCGTATTTCTGATGGGATCGGTGCCGTGGATTGAAATTGCCGCGGTAATCCCGATAAGCATTGTGGCAGGTCTCAACCCTTTTTTCGTAGCGCTGATGGCGTTTCTCGGAAATCTGTCCACCGTTTACTTGCTCGTGATTTTCTTTGATAAATTCCAGCAGTGGCGCAGCCGCAGGAAGAACGGCCAGGAGCAGAAATCGAAGCGTCAAACCCGCGCGATCAACATCTGGAACAAATATGGACTTCCGGGTCTTTCTTTGCTGGGCCCGCTGTTGATCGGTTCGCATATCGCTGTTTTTATCGGCCTTGTATTCGGGGCCAAAAAACATGTGACCTTGCTGTGGATGACAATCAGCCTGGTGATTTGGACGGTGATCATTACGCTTCTGTCGGTGTTCGGCATCGATTTGATCCAATCGATACGGTAATGGCTTAACCGAAAACGGGTGTGCTGCTCAGCACGAAGATACAAAAGTACGCTTGCTAGCCGCCGCAGATGATAGAACAATCCCCCTTCTCCTTCGTATGTTGGAGTGAGGGGGGATTGCTTGTTCTGTGCAGGATGAAAGCAAAGCTAGAAATCCGGCTTCCTTCCGGTCAGCAGGATGCCTATCCCCGAAACGCTTCAATAATCACCAGGAGCCAGCCCGCGAGAAAACAGAGGCCGCCAAGCGGCGTAATCGCGCCCAGCTTACGGATGCCGGTCAAGCTGAGTGCATACAAGCTTCCGGAGAACAGGAGGATGCCGACAAACAGCAACCAGCCTGCGGTCACGATCAGCGAACCGTTGCCGAGCTGGGCCGAAAGCACGCTGAGCAGCAGCAGGCCGAGACTGTGAGCCAGGTGATACTGGATGCCCGTCTGATACGTTTTCGACTTGTCACCGGTCAATTTGTTCTTCAGCGCATGCGCACCGAATGCGCCGAGCGCCACAGCAAGAAACATCATGATGCCGCCGAGGGCGAGCAATGTGTTCATCATCAATCACCTCGCTACTATATTACTCCAATGCATGAATCCGGACAATTCATGAAGTTTAACAAGCTGCAGGCGGGCTAGATGCACCTGTCAATAGATGGATAAAGCTCCGGCAACCGTGTATTTGTATAATGAACCGAATTCGTCAATTGCGGCCGGTCCGCCAAAGTTCTCAAGTTCCGCCGATGGCTGCGCTATTTCGCCCCTAGCGTTCGCTCTGACTAACAAAACAAAAAGAGCTGCAAGAAAGTTACCTTTCTTACAGCTCAACGAAATACAGCACGCCTGTCCCGAGTCGGGCAGGCTGTGAAATGTATGAACCTGAGTGAGAAGAATGATAAACATTATTTTCCTTTTCAATTCAAGATCCCTGCTCGATCAGAGACCGGGATATTTCACGACAGGCCATTTCTCCTTGCGGAGGGCGTTCATCAGTTCCGGCGGCGCGCAAAGGTTATCCTGAACAAGCTGTTTAGGTGTCAGTGCCATCCACTGATTCAGCGAGATATCTTCAAAGCGGTCACTGCGAAAAATTTCGAGGAACCAGAGCGTCTCGTCTCCGGTGTTCTGTACATAATGGCCCATGGCAACAGGCACATAGCCCACATCGCCTGCGCGGACATCGAAGGTGCGGGCGATGCCGTTTCCGCCGAACACCGTCATCCGCCCTTGCCCGGTCAGGTAGTACTGCCATTCATCCGCGTTCGGATGCCAGTGCAGCTCCCGCATCGCGCCTGGGTGGATCTCCACGAGCGCCGCCGCGACGGTGGTGGATGCCGGGAAGTTGGTGGAGTCTACGATCCGCACGCTTCCGCCTGGCGTCACAATCGGTTCCTGCGCGTGCAGGCGGTACGTGAAGGAGCGCGGTACCGTTCCACAGGGAGAGGGGACAGCCTGACTGCCGATCGGACCCGGGACCGTGTCCTGAAATATATAGACTTGCTTGGACGGTCTGGAGGCAAAGGCTGATTCAGGAACGCCAAAATTGGCGGCCAGCACCTCGGCTGGGGTATGCGCGAACCAGTCCGAGATGGACAAGGTGTTCAAGTCTGAGAAGGAGCCGTCGTCAAAGACGAGCAGAAATTCGCACCCATGCTCCAGCCCCTGAATCGAGTGCGGAATCCCCTTCGGAAAGAACCACAGGTCGCCCGGTCCTACATCGGCGATGAAATTGCGCCCGTTCTGGTCCACAGCCGTCACCCGGGCGGTGCCCCATATCATATAGGCCCACTCCGCCTGCTGATGCCAGTGCAGTTCGCGGACTCCCCCAGGCGTCAGGCTCATATTCACGCCGGCGAGCGTCGTTGCAATCGGCAAATCTCGAACCGTAATCTCTCGCGACCATCCGCCGTGGTTTAACTGCATATGCGTGTCCGAGAAGGACATGCGGAGGTTAGGAAGGAGTCCGGCGTCGGTTGTGGGAGGGACAAGCATATCCGGGTTCTGCAGATCACGAAGCACATCACGCGGCCCGAGGTCGGGAGCGCCGGCCCCGTCCTTGCGAATCGGTTGGGGGATAACCCACTTCTTGCCGTTATCAGGCATTCCATCCTTCATGTACGATGATCTCCTTTCGAACTGCACTTCAACTATAATGTATAGATATGAGCCAACGTCTGTCCCTTATGTAGCCTGCATGCATTGAATTCCCCATCCCCCCTATGTATAATGGTTAGGCATATGGACAGGCGGGATGGCTACAATGAAGCATTGCAGCAAATGGCGCATTGCCGGAGCTCCCCTTCAGCAAGGAGGTAACCTACCAGATGCAGAACAAAAATAAAACGCTTGTGAAATCGATGGATCTCCTTCAGCTATTTATTACGCATCCGGCATTAAGTCTGAACGATATGGTCAAGCTATCTGGCATGCCGAAAACATCCGTTCACCGGATGCTGATGTCGCTTGAAGAGATGGGCTTCCTGGCAAGGCATGAGGATGGCCAGTATTCGCTGGGCTTGTCATTTCTCCAGTTCGGTCAACTTGTGGCGGATCGGCTGGACATTCGGCAGGTCGCATTGCCGATTATGCAGGAGCTTCGGGATGATGTAGGCGAGGCCGTGAACCTCATCATGAAAGATGGAAGGGAAGCCATCTACGTTGAGAAGGTCGATACGAATCATCCGGTGAGGCTGTATACGAAGATCGGCCGCAGATCGCCGCTATATGCGGGCGATTCCCGCATCATTCTCGCGTTTTTGCCGGATCAGGAGAGGGAGCAGTATTTGCGTGAAACGGAGCTAACGCCGAGAGGTCTCGGAACGATTACCGATAAAGACAAGCTACGCCGAATATTGCAGAAATCCAGGGAAGACGGTTACACGATCAGTCGCTCTGAGCTGGAGAACGATACAGCTGCCCTGGCGGCACCGATTTTTGATCATCGCGGACGGGTGTATGCCGGCCTCAGTGTGGCAGGGCCGGATGACCGCTTTCAGGACGAACGGCTGCCTGAACTGAGCGTGAAGGTGGTCCGTGCGGCAGAGGAAATTTCCCGCAAGCTGGGCTGGGAACCTTCGAGCAGAATTCCATTATAATGTACATACTCATCTACCCTGTTGCTCACAATATGGGAGATGAGTTTTTTTATTGTTGACAGACGGGACGCTCCCCATTAACCATACCTCCTCCTTCTCAACATCTAACACGGGGAGTTACATAACGTAACGCCACACACGAGAAAATGGTGAAGTACATATTGCGTAAACACGAAGCATTAGCTATAATCCAATATAATTAAAAATTTCGGAATCTATGTTCCGAATAATGGAACGAAGATGGGTGGGGTGAGGAAATGTATCGGATCGATTTGAATTGTGATCTTGGAGAGAGCTATGGTGCGTACAAGCTGGGTGTGGACGAGGAGATGCTCGGACGGATTACATCGGCGAATGTAGCCTGTGGTTTCCATGCCGGGGATCCGGGCGTTATGCGCCGCACCGTACAGATGGCCCTGAAGCACGGTGTCGCAGTTGGAGCGCATCCGGGCCTTCCGGATCTCATCGGTTTTGGCCGGCGCAATATGGATATTTCGCCGCGGGAAGCGTACGACATGGTTGTCTATCAGATCGGTGCCCTGGCCGCATTTGTACAATCCGAGGGTGGACGCATGCAGCATGTGAAGCCGCACGGTGCGCTGTATAATATGGCCGCGAAGAGCAGGGAGCTGTCTGAGGCGATTGCTGAGGCGGTATATAAGGTTGATCCGGAGCTGATATTGTTCGGGCTTTCCGGCAGCGAGCTGGTGCGGGCTGGAGAGCGAATCGGCCTGAAGACAGCCAATGAAGTATTCTCAGACAGAACGTATCAGCAGGACGGAAGCTTGACCCCCCGGAATCAGTCGGATGCATTGATTACAGACGATGACCAGTCTGTATCGCAAGTTATCCGCATGGTGAAGGAAGGCAAGGTGCTGACGCTGCAGGGAAGCGACATTGCGATCTCGGCAGATACGGTGTGCATTCACGGGGACGGGGCACATGCTGCGGTATTCGCGAAGCGAATCCGGGAGGCGTGCGAATCTTCGGGCATCTTGATCCAGGCGGCTGGATCTGAATAAAATGGAACAAGGAGGATATGCGTTTGAAATCCGATAAAAAATCATTGGAGCTGGAGAATCAAGCGTCCGGCGGACCGAAATCTAGCTGGAGCTTACTGCTGGGCGCAGCCTTTTTGATGGCGACTTCAGCCATCGGACCTGGATTTTTAACGCAGACCACGGTCTTTACGCAGCAGCTTGCGGCCAGCTTTGGCTTTGTTATTTTAATGTCTATCATTTTGGATATCGGAGCACAGATGAATGTATGGCGAATTATCGCCGTTTCGGAAAAAAGAGGACAGGACATCGCAAACATGGTGCTTCCGGGGCTTGGCTACTTCGTGGCCTTCCTCATTGTGCTGGGGGGCATCGCCTTTAACATCGGCAATATCGCCGGGGCGGGTCTTGGCATCAATGTGGTGCTCGGCATATCACCGACTACGGGTGCGATGATCAGCGGCGCTATTGCGATTGCGGTATTTATGATCAAGGAAGCCGGAAAAGCGATGGACCGGATTACGCAAATTGCCGGTTTTGTCATGATCGCGCTGACGATTTATGTTGCGATCACTTCCGCGCCGCCGGTAGGCGAAGCGGTCGTTAAAACGTTTGTCCCGGATCAGATTGACATTCTGGCGATCGTTACACTGGTCGGCGGAACGGTTGGCGGATATATCACATTCGCGGGTGGTCACCGTCTGCTCGATGCCGGGGTTCGCGGCCAGAGCGCTTTGCCCCAAGTGACGCGAAGCTCGGTAACAGGCATCCTGGTGACGGCTGTCATGCGTGTGATCTTGTTCCTGGCAGCGCTCGGTGTCGTCGCCAAGGGCTTGGCCATCGATCCGTCGAACCCGCCGGCGTCTGTCTTTCAGCTGGCAGCCGGCAACATCGGGTACAGAATATTCGGCATCGTCATGTGGGCGGCTGCGATTACCTCGGTCATCGGGGCTGCTTATACGTCGGTGTCGTTCATCCGCACCTTCAGCCCGGCGCTGGAGAAGCATCATCACCGGATTACGATCGGATTTATTTTGTTGTCGACACTCGTATTTGTGCTTGTAGGCAGACCGGTGAAAATTCTGGTGCTGGTCGGCGCCCTGAACGGGCTCATTCTGCCTATCGCGCTTGGCGTGCTTCTAGTGGCAGCATACAAGAAGAAGATCGTTGGAGATTACAAGCATCCGCTATGGATGACCTTGTTCGGCGGGCTGGTCGTTGTGATGATGGCGGCAATGGGCGGCTACACGCTGGTTAATGAATTGCCGAAGCTGTTCCAGTAAGTCTAGCTCCCACATTTCCTGCCGATGAACGCCCGCTGGCAGCCAGCATCCGCGATAGAGATGACGGTGCAATGTGAGGCAGTGGTTCGAAGAGATGAAGGCTGTATGGCTGAGGCAAGGTTCTCTTGTCTCGGCCTTTTTCTATCGGATCATCGTCAGAGCGAACAGAGGAATCATCCTATTCATGTATACTTTATTCAGGGCATGACCTGGTGAAAGAGGTGACCGAAGCATGAGAGAGGCCGAATTAAAGGGCCGTGATCAAATCGAGATATACCCGTATGGGGAATCGGCCGTACGGATTGAATTTGGCAAGGGGATTGACCCCGAAATCAATCGCAAAGTAAGAGCGCTGACGGCGAATCTGGAGTCAGAACCATTTCCCGGAATGATCGAATGCGTATCCGCCTTTACGAGCGTAACCGTCTTCTACGATCTGCTGGCGGTAAGAAATATGGCATCACCGTTATCGGAGAGCCAATCCGCATATGAAATCGTTTCTGACCTTGTGCGCGAACGGGCGGCCGGGATGGCGACCGAGGCTTCTGGCCAAGCGAGAACGGTGGAGATCCCGGTATGCTATGGAGGATCATTCGGGCCTGATCTGGCGTATGTCGCAGAGCATAACAAGCTGACTCCGAGCGAGGTCATCGACATTCATACGAGCGGCGAATATCTGGTGTATATGATCGGGTTTGCCCCGGGATTTCCTTTTCTCGGCGGCATGTCGGAGCGAATCGCTACCCCGAGGCGCTCGTCTCCCCGTCTGTCAATTCCCGCAGGATCGGTAGGCATCGCCGGGAAGCAGACGGGTGTATACCCGATTGTCACCCCGGGCGGCTGGCAGCTGATTGGAAGCACCCCGCTCGCCCTGTTCCGGCCGGAGGATCATCCGCCAAGCCTTCTTCAGGCAGGGGACGTGGTTAAGTTCCGGGCGATTACACCAGCACAATATGAGGAGTTCAGAGGGGGAAGGATATGAGTTTCAAGGTCGTCAAGCCGGGACTGCTGACCAGCCTTCAGGATCTGGGGAGGTACGGTTATCAGAAATATGGCGTAATCGTCAGCGGTGCCATGGACCCGGTCTCCCTGAGACTGGCCAATCTGCTGGTCGGAAACGACGAGGATGAAGCGGCACTGGAGCTTACCCTGGTAGGCCCATCGCTCATCGTGGAGCAGGACGCACTGCTTGCCGTAACCGGAGGCGATATGTCGCCAAAGGTAAACGGGCAGCCGCTGCCAATGTGGCGGCCGGTGTATGTCAGGAAGGGCAGCCATCTGCAGTTCGGGGCATGCAAGGCTGGCAGCCGTGCTTATGTAGCGGTGGCCGGAGGGTATGATGTGCCTGTGGTGATGGGCAGCAAAAGCACCTATCTCCGGGCCGGCATCGGCGGCTATCAGGGCAGGGCGCTGGCGGAGGGAGACGTCATTGCATGGAAGCCCTCAGCTGGGCGGGCCGCTGAATATAGAGAGCAATGGGCGCGGAAGCTGAAGGGCGTCTCATCCGATTATATATCCACGGATTGGCATACCGGCAGAGGGTTTCATCCGCACGAGGGGGGAGATGCAGTCATTCGCGTCACCCGGGGCAGCCAGTTTGAATATTTTGCGCCAGGCAGCCGGCAGCAGTTCTATGAGAAATCCTTTCAGGTATCCACGCAATCGGATCGAATGGGCTACCGTTTAACCGGACCGGAGCTGACGCTGGCAGAGCCGCTGGAGATGATCTCGGAGGCGGTCATTCCGGGAACGGTCCAGGTACCGCCGGACGGCAACCCGATCATTCTGATGGCAGACCGGCAGACGGCGGGCGGATATCCGAGAATTGCCCAGGTGGCGGTCGTGGATATTCCGGTAGTTGCCCAGATCAAGCCGGGCAGACGTCTTCGTTTTCGTGAAATCACGGTCAATGAGGCCGAGAAGCTTTACATTCAGCGGGAACAGCAGATTCAGCAGATGAAAGCCGGCATATTGGTGAATATGAAGCAGGGTGTGTAGGTTGCAGGTTTCGGCGCTCATCGTTTACCGAAGGGCCGAGGGCGATCATCCCAGCCCAAGATGGATTGGTCAAGTGTGAAATCCGTCGTGGGGACAACGGTGTTTGCTGTGCTTTTTTTCGGAGGATTCTCGCGCTTTCCGTCTTTACGTGGTGGCTGGCTTTGCCTCATTGGCAGGACTTGCCTGCTATTGTGAAATACGAAGAGACAAGCGGAACGATAACCAGCACCCGCTATGAGTGGGAGACAAGCTCGTCTAAGACCTGGGGCTTCGATGATATAGAGCTTGACGGTGAGCGTTACCGATTCGAGAGTCTGGATCTCGGTACGGTAGGCTACGGCTCGAACGTTACTCTTCATTATTTAGAGAACTCCAAATATATCGTGAAAATCACCGATTCGTACGGAAATGAAATCAGACATACGTTTTCATCTTCCACGGTGTCATGCACTTTGTACAGGCTTATGGCGGGATAAGGGCCAATATATAGCTCTGCCTGCCGTGGTCCAGGGCGATAGGGAAACTCAGGCAAGGCAGGCTTGATCACAATATAGAAACCGGCAGAAGCGCTGTTGCTTTTGCCGGTTTTTTTGCTTGAAGCGCCCTGGCAGTCCCTCCATCCGGATTCTCACTCTTGTGAAAATGCCCCCGATAATTTGGATGTTTTCGAAAGTTCACAGGATATTATGCCAGACGAATGGGACCTATAATAGGCCTATAAGCAGTTGCATGATAGGCAAAGGGGGACTTCACCCGGCGAAAATAAAGCGGATTCACGAACATGCCTGACAAACATTTGTCGGGGCTGACGTAAGACCTGAGCCGCTTACAGGAGACGCTGCGGAAGAGGGCTGCCAACATTTAGAGGTTTACATGAGGAGGGCCAACAGATGAAGATTGAGAGACATCCGGAGAATCCGATCGTAGTGCCAGGGGGCTATGAATGGAGAATGGTCACCGTATTTAATCCGGCGGTTATTATCGAAGACGGCAAGTTTTATATGATCGAGCGGACAGCAGGTTCGCTCACGCCTTGTAAAAACTACCTCGGATTGCTGGAAAGCGAGGATGGCGTCCATTTCACCCATGTGAAGGATGAGCCGATCGTGACGCCGGATCAATTGGGCTTCCCGTACGGAAGTGTACAGGATCCGCGCGTGGTCAAAATTGACGACACCTTTTATATGAACTATGCGCTGAGACCGTGTGCGATGAGCTACTATCCGACCGGAAGAGGCGTCCCTGAGCGCTCGATTCCGAAATATCCGGATGGCTGGGGCGAAGAGGAGGGCCACTGGCTCACTCGTTCTTCGATTCTGACCTCCAAGAACCTGATCGATTGGGAGTTTCTGACCGATACGACGCCACTGGACATCAACGATCGGGACAACATTCTGTTTCCTGAGAAAATCAATGGCAAATATGTGCTGCTCCGGCGTCCGGAAGAATACGTGGGCGAGGAATACGGCACGGAGAAAGCGGCGATGTGGATCACCTATTCCGATGATCTGATTCATTGGGAAGAGCCGAAGCTGCTCGCGAAAGGCGAGAATCCATCATGGGAATCGCGGAAAATCGGCGGGTCCACACCTCCAATCAAGACGGACAAAGGATGGCTTGTCCTGTATCACGGCGTCGACGACAATGTCGTCTATCGCGTCGGGGCCATGCTGCTCGATCTCGACAATCCGGAGAAGGTGATTGCCCGGACACGGAATTTCATCATGGAACCGGAGACGTATTATGAAAAATTCGGATACCAGCTTCCGAACGTCATATTCCCGACGGGAAATGTGGTCAAGGACGGTCTGCTCTATATCTACTACGGAGTAACCGATACGGCGATTGCGCTTGCGACCGTGCCGCTGGACGAGCTGGTGGATTATATTCTGAACGAACCGCAAAACTAAACAACAAGAGAAGGATGCCGCGATGATGCGGCTCCCCTTGAAGCTCAAATGAAACCGCATACAATTTATTTAATAACTAACAAATAATGTTACAAAATATAACCTAAATTCAAACCAGCTTCTTATAAATAACTAAATCATCGCAATATTTTGGATGTAATCGAAGATTTGTGGGATATAGATGATGAATGCTCCGCTTTATAATGTCTAATATAACGTGAATAAGGAAATAAACACGTCATTGCCTGTTAGATTTAATCCTTGTTAAACAATTACGAAAAGAGGGTTGGTTATGAACAAACGAAACAAAGGCAAAAAAGTACTGCTTCTCGGATTGGCAGCCATGCTTACACTGGTTACGGCTTGCGGCAAAGACACGGGGGCCAGCGGCGGAGCCGATGGCGATCAGATTACGATCAATATGATGCACCCGTGGACATCGCCGAATGTGGACAATGAAGTATACAAGGCGCGCATCGCCGAATTCGAAAAACAGCACCCGAACATTGTGATCAAGCAGGACGGCGTGCCTGCGGCGCAATACAAGACCAAGCTGCGCACGCTGGCAGCCGGCAACAATCTTCCGGACATTAACGTCGTATGGCCGGGAGCAGACCTTGATCCGCTTGTAGCGGGAGATTTGCTGCAGCCGATCAATGAACTGATGGATAACTGGTCCTCCATTTTGCCTGAAGGCGCACTCGAGGGCTTCAACGTGGACGGGCAGCAATACGCCATACCGACCAAGCAGAACTTCGTAGATATTATTTATTACAACAAGGAGATGTTTGCACAGGTTGGTTATGATGAGTTCCCTGACACCTACGACAAATTTATCGATGCGGTAACGAAGTTGAAGGAAGCGGGCATTACCCCGATTTCGCTTGGCAACAAGGAACAATGGCCGCTGCAATCCTCCTATATCTCGATTATTGGCGACCGTTTCACGGGAAGCGACTTCCTGACGAACGTGCTGGAGAAGAAGGCCAAGTTCACCGATCCTGAATTCGTGAAGGCGCTGGCTGTCATTGAGGAGCTGACTCAGCTTGGCGCATTCAATACCGACGCCAACAATATGGATTCGGTACAGGCGCAGGATTATTTCATCCAGGGCAAGGCGGCGATGCACATCTCCTCGGCTACGGTTGACGGCCGGGTGCGGATCAATAACGAAGAAGGTGACAAGTTCGGCATCGCCCTGTTCCCGAGTGTGGAAGGCGGTAAAGGCGACCCTGCAAAAAGCGCAGGCGTCGTGCAGTATGGCATTGCCATGAAGAGCGGGCTGGATGAGAAGAAGCGGGAAGCCGCGGAAGAATTTCTTAAGTTCTTCGTGAACGAGGATCTGTATAAAGAGCTGATTCGCAACGGTGTTGTCGTTCCAGCGAAAGTGGAAGTGCCTGAAGATGCAAGCAAGTATCTGAAGGAGATGCTGGAGCTTACAGATGGCGGTACCGCCCCGGTATTTGACAGCGTTATTCCGACACAGGTGGTTGACGTGCTGCAGAACGGTCTGCAGGCGCTGACGATCGGCCATGGAACGCCGGAGGACATTGCGGAGGAAGTGCAGAAAGCTTTTGACGACATGAATTAAAAGCGGATCAACGATAAACGATTCATAAGATTCACGATCATTCTGCTATCCCAAACCGGAGATGATGTAAGAAAACCCGAGATGAAGCGGGTTTTCTTCTTTCTTCGGGACTGGAGGGCACACACACTAAGGAGGGAACCCTGATGCAAACGCTGAGAGGAACCAAGCTTGCGATATTCCTCGGCTTGCTGCCGGCGCTGATCATCTATCTGGGCATTGCCATCGTTCCGATCGGGTTGTCCTTGTACTACTCCCTGATGAACTGGAACGGGATCGGCTCGATGACCTTTGCCGGGCTGGATAACTATGTGAAAATTTTGGGTGACAGCACGTTCTGGCTGTCGGTAAAGAACAACATCATCATTATGGTGACCGGGCTGATCGGGCAGATTCCGCTGGGATTGCTGCTGGCGCTGCTGCTGAACCGGGGGCTGAGAGGCTCCGGGCTGTTCCGCACCATCGGGTTTATGCCGGTCGTCATTTCGTCGGTTATGGTGTCCCTGATCTGGGGCATGGTGTACAACACCGAGTACGGCATGCTGAACAACCTGCTCGGCATGGTCGGACTGGACAGCTGGAAGCAGAACTGGCTCGGAGATTCAACTTGGTCGATGCTGTCGATCAGCATCGCCTATATTTGGCAGAACTGCGGACTCTATATGGTCATCTTCCTGGCCGCCCTGCAGAACATTCCGGATGAGGTCAATGAAGCGGCCGAGCTGGACGGAGCCACAGGCCTGAAGCGGACGATGAGGATTACAATTCCGATGATCCGCGGGACGATTATGGTAGGCGTGGTCTACAGTATCAGCAACTCATTCCGCGTCTTTGACCTGATTCAGATTTTGACCGGCGGCGGACCGGCGCATCAGACAGAAGTCATGACCATCTATATGTACAACAGCGCATTTCTCAACATGCGTTACGGTTACGGCAGCGCGGTGTCCATTCTGGTCCTGTTGTTCAGCCTGATCGTCATTACACTGATCAACCGGGTTGGCCGGGAGAAGGACGCTTAACGAAAGGAGGAAAACGCCATGAAGAGAAAGTCGGGCTTGTTCCAGTTATTCGCATACACATTTTTGGGCTTGTTCGCTATTATGAATATAGTTCCACTCTTTTGGATGGTGGTGAACTCCTTCAAGCAGGAGCAGGAATACGCCATCTCCCCGTTTTCGCTTCCCGACACGCTGCAGTTTTCGAACTACGCAAGAGCGTGGGAAGTTGCGAACATGGATACTTACTTTTTGAATAGCATTATCATTACGTTTGCTTCCTTGATCATTACGGTTCTGCTCGGAGCGATTGCGGCCTATTTCCTTTCCCGCTTTCAGTTCAAGCTGCGGGGCTTCACCTACGGTTTGTTTTTGCTGGGGATGCTGGTGCCGATCCACGCAACCTTGATTCCGATATTTTTGATCATGCAGAAGCTGTACCTGCTGGATACGTACTGGTCACTTATCTTGCCATATACAGCCTTTCACCTGTCTTTGACCGTATTTATACTCGAAGGTTTTATGCGCGGATTCCCTAAGGATTTGGAAGAATCGGGCGTGATGGACGGCGCCGGCGTGTATCGCATTTTCTGGTCGATTATTTTGCCGATCACAAGACCCGCCCTGGCAACGGTCATTATCCTGAACTTTATTTATAACTGGAATGAATACCTGTTTGCGCTGGTTCTGATCACGTCCACCGAACTCAAAACGCTGCCGCTTGGCCTGGCTAATTTTGCCGGCATCGAGACGGCAAGCCTAACGCTGCAGATGGCGGCGCTCACGATTGCGCTGATTCCGATTCTGATCTTCTATCTGCTGCTGCAGAAGCAGCTTGTGAACGGAATGACGGCTGGTGCGGTCAAAGGATAAGGCGGGACTGAAGGACAGATAAGGCGAATGGAAGGGGAGAAGCAGCATGAAGAACCGTTACAGCAAACACCTCGGAAATTTCGGTTTGAAGCGGAAAGCGCTCGTCATTTTTCTCCTCTTCGTCATTCTGCCTACATTCGGCGTCGGTGTGGTCGCCCAATATAAATTCAATCAGGTCCTTATGGACCAATTCGTCAACTCCACCAAGCGGAATTTGGATAACGTCACCAATCAGCTCGGGGAGCAGACCAAAATGGTGGAGGATATCGCCAACTACTTGATCTTGAGTCCGGATATGAGGTCGTTTCTTAGAGCCTCGCCTCCTCTGAGCAGCGGTCAGCGCGACAATCTGAAGCGGAACATTGAGGAGTTTCTTACCTTCCAGCTCATGTCCCGCAACTATATCCGTTCCATTGAGGTGTCCGGCTACAACGGCAGCTTCATTGAGATGGGAGAACCGTTCAGCGGGGATGAATCGATGTGGATTCGCCAGGCCGAAGCGCAAAAGGGCGGGATTGTCTGGACGGAGGGCTATGCCTTGAACAGCGACTGGTACGGGCAGACTCGCCTCCTGTCGATGTTTAGGATCTTGAACTCGTACAATGCCATCACCAAGCCGCTCGGCAGGTTAACGATCCGCATGGATGAAGCCAGCATCGTCAATCTGCTGGAGAAGGGGATTTTCGAGGAGGGGCAGGGCAGCGTGTTTATCGTGGGAGAGCAGGGCCAGATCGTGCTCGGCTCCGGGGGCGGTCTGAGCGGCCTGTTTCAACCCGATGAGGCGCTCTTGAACAAGCTGGCCTCCGGGCGGGAAGGCTTCTTCCATTATCCGCTTGAGGGACAGCGCTATCTAACGCTCTATAAGAAAGTTGAAAACACAGGCTGGAACGTGGTTTCCATGATTCCGGAGGCAACCGTGGCAGGGGAATTTCGAGGCGTGAAAATCCTGATGCTGGTCATCCTCTCCTCCATCCTGCTGCTGGGCCTCACCGCATTGATCGGCTTCCATTACACGATCATCACTCCGATATTGCGGTTGAAAAAGGAAACGAGCCGCGTGGCTTACGGTGATTTCAGCGCCCGGGTGCCGATCAAATCCAGGGATGAAATCGCGGAGCTGAATCGAACGTTTAATGAGATGGTCTCGACCATTCAGGAGCTGATCGAGCACAAATATAAGCTGGAGCTGAGGGAGCGCGAATCCGAACTGAAGCTGATGCAGAACCAGATGGACCCGCATTTTCTCTACAATACGCTCGATATGATTCGCTGGACGGCGAGGCTGGAGCATGCCGATAAATCAAGCCAGCTTATTGAGATGCTGTCGAAGTTCTTCCGCGCGAGTGTAAATAACGGCAGCTATCAAACGACGCTGCGGCGGGAGATGGAGTTCGTGCAGACCTATCTGTATCTGCAGCAGCGCCGCCTGGGCGATAAGCTGAAGTATACGTTGTCCACGGAAAGCGGGCTGGAGGATATGTTGATGCTGAAGGCAACGATCCAGCCGCTGGTCGAAAATGTGATCAAGCATGGGTATGACCGGAGCAAGCCGATCAATGAAATCACGGTAAATGCTTTCCGATTCGGAGATGAGATGGTTATTGATGTCATCGACAATGGCAAAGGAATGACCCCTGCACGGCTTCAGGAAGTCGCATCCTCGCTTCAAGGAAGGGCCAAGGAAGGAATCCGGCAGGGAGCCATGTCCAATATCCATGAACGGCTGACGATCTTCTTCGGGCCGGACTACGGACTTGAAATTATCAGCACCTCACGGGAAGGCACTTGGATCAGGTTAAGACTTCCGGTGAGAGAAAGCCAGGATCAGGGTGGTGATAAGCATGGACAGTAAATCGGCAAAGGACAGCAAGCGGATCCATATGTTGATCGTGGATGACGAACCCGTCATCTGCGAAGGGCTGCGGCACACGATCGACTGGGAGCAGCTTGGCGTCCGTGCCGTCGGTGTGGCCTATGACGGTATGGAAGCGCTGCGGCGGATAGAAGAGCTGGACGTTCAGATCGTGTTGACTGACATCCGCATGGATGGGATGGACGGCCTCCGGTTGGCCGAGTGCTTGAAGGAACGGTTCCCGGATGTGCGTGTTGTCATGATCAGCGGTTACGAGGATTTTGAATATGCGCGTCAGGCGATTCGTCTTGGCGTCAGCGATTATCTGCTCAAGCCGGTCGAGATTGACGAGCTGACGGAAGTGGTCAAGAACATTGTTGGCGACATTCATGGACAGCGTCGGGACGAAGACGTTCAGGAAGCGAAGCTGTGGTTGTCGAATATCGTGCGGCAAGGCATCGCAAGCGGGAAGGAGCCGCCGGCATCCCTTCGAGGATCGGGATTTCGTATTCTGGCAACGCAGATGGACCGGTTTATCGAACGGTTCGGGAAGGAGCCCCCGCCGCATTATGACAGAATCCAGGACGACTGGGTGAACTTGCTGCATGCGGAGCTGCAGCGCCCCGACCTTCGACTCGTGTCCGTGTTTGATCACGAAAATATGCTGATTACACTGCTCATCTCCGATATCCGAATGGATGGGCAAGCATGGGATCAGCTGCTGGAAGCGGTGGAGCCGACGCTTCGAAGAGCCGGCATCCTGTGCGGCGCTTCCGGAATCTACAGCGATCTGGCGGATACCGTGGAGCGATGTGCGGAGGCCAAAGCGCTTCTTCCCTATCATCTGCTGGAGAACAGGAATGTGCTGTTCCCGAAATACCGGGACATCACCCTGAAGGACGCCGGCATTCCTGCATTTGATGCAGCGAATGCTGCAAGTAAACTTGTGGCGGCCATGCTGAAACAGGACCTTAACGAAGTGGATGGCCTTGTAGCGGACATGTTTTCCTTCTTCCGGGAGCAGCGTTATTTGCCAGACAACCTGTGGAGCACCTATGAGGAACTGGCCGCCCTGATCAGGCAGCGGATGCGGAAGAGCGGCATGACCGAGCTGGAGACTGTGCATAAAACTGGCCCGGATATGTACCTATATAACTCCTATGACGCGCTGGAGGGACTTGTGAAGGAGCGGCTGCGGGAGTGGCTGAAGCTCGTCGAGCGGCAAGGGATGGATAAATCCTACTGGATCGTTGAAAAAGCGAAGAAGTATATGAACGAGCATTATCGTTCCGATTTGAAAGCCTCGGAGGTGGCGGCCTGGCTCAAGATTACGCCGAGCTACTTCAGTTATATTTTTAAGCAGAGCACCGGAAAAGGCTTCACGGAGTATATGAACGAAATGCGTATGGAGCAGGCGAAAGAGCTGCTGGCAACCACGCATGACAAAGTGTTTGAGATTGCGGACAAGGTCGGTTATAAGGAGTACAAGTATTTTGTATCGGTATTCAAAACGTACACAGGCATGACACCGAAGGAGTACCGCGGGCTCAGTGCGGCCCGGGATGCGGATGTCCTGAATGCCAAGGATTCCACGACAAAGCGATGAAGCGGGGGAACGCATCATGGAACTATATAAGTCTGCCCAAGCGCCGATCGAAGAACGGGTTCGGGATCTGCTTGGAAGAATGACGCTGACGGAGAAGGTAGGACAGCTGAACCAGCGTATGTATGGATGGAACGCTTACGTTAAACAGGGAGACCGCTTCGAGCTGACGGAAGAATTCAAAGCGGAGGTGGCCTGGGGCAGCGGAATGGGCGCGCTCTACGGCTTGTTCCGCAGCGATCCGTGGTCTGGCGTCCACTACGGCAACGGCATTCCGGCGGCGGAAAGCGCCAAAGTGGCCAATCAGGTGCAGCGGTATGTGATGGAGCATTCCCGGCTTGGCATTCCGGTGCTGCTTACAGAGGAATGTCCGCACGGCCATCAGGCGCTGGACGGCACTCTGCTGCCGGTCAACCTGGCCGCGGGCGCGACCTGGAATCCGGCGCTGCTGGCGCAAGCCTACGGCTTTGCGGCCGCCGAAATTCGCAGCCGCGGCGCGCATGTGGGCTTGGTGTCTGCGCTGGATATTTTGCATGATCCGCGCTGGGGGCGGTCCGAGGAATGCTACAGCGAGGACCCATATCTTGCGTCACGGTTCACGGAGGCTGTCGTGCGGGGAATGCAGGGCGAGAGGCTGGAGCAGCTGGCCGAGACTGACAAGGTCGCGGTCGTGCTCAAGCATCTGTGTGCCCAAGGCACCGCACAGGGCGGCCGCAATGCAGGGCCGGCTCCGATCGGGGAGCGCGAGCTGCGCGAGATCCATCTTCCCGCCGCCAAGGCCGGGAAGGAGGCGGGCGCCGTCGCATTCATGGCGGCGTACAACGAGATCGACGGTGTGCCTTGCCACGCGAATGAGCAGCTGCTGACAGGCATTCTGCGCGAGGAATGGGGCTTTGACGGCGTCGTTATGGCCGATGGCTGCGCGATTGACCGGCTGCTGGCACTGACGGGCAGCCATGAATCGGCCGCTGCGCTCGCCTTGGCGTCCGGCGTTGATCTCAGCCTGTGGGACAAGGCGTTCACGACGCTGGAGGAAGCCGTTTATCAAGGGCTGGTCCCGGAGCCTGACATCGACCGGGCGGTAGAGCGGGTGCTGCGTCTGAAGTTCCGGCTCGGCCTGTTCGACCGTCCCTATGTGAACGAGAACGGTCCGATCGCCGTTGTCGGGCGTCCCGAGTTCCGGGAGGTGAACCGGCAGGTGGCGCTCGAATCTGCGGTTCTGCTTAAGAACGAGGGCGGTCTGCTGCCGATCCGCAAGAAGCACCGCCGCATCGCGGTAATCGGCCCGAATGCCGATCAGCTGTACAATCAGCTTGGCGATTACACGAGCGTCCAGCGGGAAGGCAGCGGTACGACCGTGCTTGCAGGCATTCGCATGGCCGCACCTGCAGAGACGGACATCGTGTATGCCAAAGGCTGCGGTATCCGTGATCTGTCCGAGGAGGGATTGGCCGAGGCTGTTGAGGCGGCGAAGACCGCCGACCTCTGCGTATTGGTGCTTGGAGGCAGCAGCGCCCGCCGCTTTGACGGCGCGTTCGACAGCAACGGCGAAGCCATCGTTCCTGAAGGCGATGCCGGCAATCCGTCCGAGATGGACTGCGGAGAAGGCGTGGATCTGGCCGATCTGTCCCTGGGCGGCCTTCAGCAGCGGCTCGTCCAAGAGGTTTCGGCTACGGGGACGCCGGTTGTCGCGGTGCTGATTCAAGGCCGTCCGCATGCGATAACCGAGGTCGCTCAGCATTGTGGAGCGGTGTTGTGCGCATGGTATCCCGGCCCTGAGGGAGGGGCAGCTGTGGGGCAGCTGCTGTTCGGACAGGCGAATCCGAGCGGCAAGCTGCCGGTATCTATCCCGCGCTCGGCGGCACAATTGCCTGTATACTACAACCAGAAGGATCCCGGTCGGCCAAGAGTTTATGTGGATATGCCGTCTGCGCCGCTGTATCCTTTCGGCTATGGGCTTAGCTACACAGCATTGGAGTACGGGGAGATCCGGCTATCCCAGCGGAAGATTTCAGTCGCCGAGCTAGCGAAGGGCGGACAGATTACGGCGGCGGTTCGATTGAAGAACACAGGTGAATGCACCGGAGCGGAAACCGTCCAGCTGTACATTTCGGCCCGCGAGTCAGGCATCACACGCCGTCTGGCCGAGCTGAAAGGCTTCCGGAAGCTGGAGCTTGCTCCTGGCGAAGAGCGTGAGGTTACCTTTCACCTCGGCATGGAGGAGCTGGCCTTCTGGAACCGGGCGATGAAGTTTACGGCCGAGCCCTGTGCGGTCAGGATCGGGATTGGCGGCAGCTCGCAGGATCTCTCCCATGCTGAGCTTAGGATAACAGAAAGCGTCTAGCGGACGCGGGAGAATAAAGCTCCGAGTTCCGTCTGCTTGCAGGAAAGAGGTCTGCCCAGGTTTTACGTGGGGCAGACCTCTTTGTACATTGAGGGGATCGTCCGTTAATGAGAATAGTGGTCCATCCAGACGTGCATCCATCGCCTTGCCTACTTGCGCCGGGCCCCAAGCTGCTTTACCTGCTCCAGCCACTTGGCCCGCTGCTGCGCGGTGGACGGCTTGACAGGCGCAACCTCGGTCACGCGCACCGGCTTGATCCCGCAAAACTTCAACACATTTCGCTTCATGACCAGATGTCCCGCACGCCAATAGATGAGGCGGTTATACCACGAAGGGGTATCCATCGTCACGATCAGGCGTGCGGATTTGCCGGTGAGCAGCTTATCCCATAACGGAGAATTGTCGCGGTACTTGAATGCAAACCCCGGCAGGAATACCCGGTCGATGAACCCTTTCAATATCGCGGGCGGCGCCCCCCACCAGGTCGGGTATACGAAGACGAGATGGTCTGCCCAGCGGATCAAGGCCTGAGCCTCGCGCAGTTCATCCTCCAGCTCGGTTCGTTTGCGGTAGCCGTACTTCAGGTTCGGGTTGAAGTCAGCTTGACTCAAGTCGATGCGGCGCACCTCGGTGCCGTCTATATGGGCTGCTCCCTCCGAATAAGCATCCGCCAATGCCAGACAGAAGCTCTCCGGATCGGGGTGTCCGTTAATGATGACTATATTTTTAGGTCCACTCATCGTCTTCTCCTCCTATAACAGCTCTTGCCCTCCAGGTGTTAGGTTATGAGGCGCTGTATCATCTATAATGAGAATAAAGTGAAATGATCGTCGGCGAAATGATCAATCGCGCATTAAAATTGCAAAATGGCGCAAAGGGGGAAGCGGTGTGGCGAGTCGGGACGTGGCTATCTCTATGGTATATCCCATTATGAAATCGATGGTTCGAAGAGGCTTTGACGCCGAGCGGTTTTGCGAATATGCTTCTTTCGATTCGGGGCTGCTTCAGGATGTGGAGGCCCGTATTCCGGATGCGGAACTGGAGCGTCTGATGAAGGCAGCCGCTGATTATACGAAGGATGAGCATTTCGGACTGCATCAGGGCCGACTGCTGGAGCTAGCGGATCTGGGGGTGCTCGGCTATGTGATGATGCATTCGACGACGATTGCGGACGCCCTCGCGGCTTACCAGAGATTCTATGTCATTCTGAGCAGCAGTTTTGAGCTGGAATGGGAGCTTCGAGACCGGGAATGTGTGCTTCATCTCTGTCTGAACGAAGCGGGAGTCTCGTCCCGCCAGTGTGTGGAGGATATGGCCAGTTCGGTGTATGAGCTGATGAGACGTCTCAGCAACCGTCCGATTCCGCTCATCGGGGTGGAATTCATGCATGATGCCACCGAGAATACGAAGCCGTATGTGGACATGTTCGGACTGATGCCGAAATTCGGGGCCGGCAACGTGCTGAGGATTCACGCCGAAGTTCTGGATTATCCGGTGCTCTATTCAGACCCGAGAATACTGCAGGTGTTCGAGCAGCTGGCACAGGAGACGAGATCGGAATTAACGGCGGACGGGGTGCTGACAGAGCAAGTGATCCGCTGGTTGAAAAAGAGTCTGTTAACCGGGCTTCCGACATTGCAGGAAACGGCCCGTGCACTCGGGATGAGCGTCAGAAGCCTGCAGATTAAATTGAAGGAGGAAGGGACCACCTTCAACGAGTTGTCGGTTCGTGTCCGGCAAGAGCTTGCGGTCAGCTATTTGAAACGGGAGGAGTTCTCGATCGGGGAGATTGCTTACGCGCTTCATTTCTCGGAGCCCAGCGCCTTTCAGAACGCGTTTAAACGGTGGACCGGCATGACGCCAAGACAGTATCGCACCCGATATGAAACGAAAAACCGCATATTATTTTCCAAATGAGGGGATGGTAAGAAAGCGATACTCCCATATTGCAAATGACCGTACAAGGGGGCCATCGATATGAGGCAAACCGACGAGGCAGGAAAGAAGCTGGACCACTTGCCGGATTCCCTTCCCCAGTTCATGAAGGAAGTCAACAACCGCTTAGGAGAGAGTCCGGATATCGTGTGGCGTGAGATCGCATTGGGCTCTGCTCCGGCGGTTATTTTGTATATGGATGGGCTCGGAGACCCGATTGATCTGCTCGAAGCCATTCATCAGGACTGGCTGTTCTTCGAAGGGGAGGGTGAGCAGACGCCGGGCGACCGCTACCGAGTGCTTAAGGAACGGACCATCACGATGGGCAAGGTTGGGGAGGCGGCCACGTTCTCCGACATGATGGAGAAGCTGCTGAGCGGCAACTCGATCCTGTTTGTGGACGGTGTAGGCTCGGTGCTGTACGCAGGGACAGAGTCGCTGAAGCAGCGCGGGGTGGAGGAAGCGACCTCCCAATCGGTGGTCCGGGGGCCGCGTGAAGGCTTTACCGAAGCCCTGCGCGAAAATACAGCGCTCGTCAGGCGCCGCATTCAGAATCCGAATCTTCGGCTAGAGCAGCGGAAGATCGGCGAGCAGACCAACACGCAGGTGGCCATCATGTATATCGAAGGGCTGTGCCATGTCGATGTGCTTGAGGAGCTGCGCAGGCGAATGGATGCTATCGAACTGGACAGTGTCCTGGAGAGCAACTATATCGAAGAAATGATCCAGGATCAGAAGTATAGCCCGTTTCCGACCGTATACAATTCCGAGCGCCCGGATGTGGTGGCATCCGCCTTGCTGGAAGGCCGGATTGCCATCTTCGTGGACGGCACACCGTTCGTGCTTATCGTTCCGGCGCTGTTCGCCCAATTTTTCCAGTCCAGCGAGGACTATTACCAACGGGGTGATTTCTCAAGCCTGCTTCGACTGCTGCGGTATCTGTGCTTCGGGATCGCGCTGTTGACACCTTCGTTCTATATTGGGATCACGACATTTCATCAGGAGATGCTGCCGACCAATCTGCTGACAAGCCTGATTGGGCAGCGGGAGGGCGTGCCGTTTCCGGCCTTTGTTGAGGCGCTCATTATGGAGATTACCTTCGAGATATTGCGCGAGGCGGGCATCCGTCTGCCCAAGTCCATCGGTCAATCCGTCTCCATCGTAGGCACACTGGTGATCGGCCAGGCGGCAGTTGAGGCCGGTCTCGTCTCCGCCGGAATGGTGATCGTGGTCTCGATTACGGCGATCGCGAACTTTGCGCTGCCAGCCTTTAACGTGGGCATCTCGGCCCGGATGCTGCGCTTTGTCATGATGGGCATTGCGGCATCGTTTGGCTTGTACGGCATGATTATCGGATTGATCATACTGGGGCTGCATCTGAGCAGTCTCGAATCGATGGGCGTCCCTTATATGTCTACGTTTGCTCCGTTCAGCTGGAGAGGCCAGAAGGATGCGCTGCTCAGGCTGTCTCAACGGACCAAGAAAAAGTATTTGCGTAAGCTCAAATCCTGATACAGGATCCCAGACTTCGACACCACACTGCCCATTTCAACAGGAGAAGGACATCGATATGATTGGTAAACGGATTCTAGTGATCATCATGCTCGTTAGTGTAACCATCACTTCCGGATGCTGGAGCCGCAAAGAGCTGAATGAGCTTGCCGTGGTCATGGCCTTGGGAATCGATACCCATGAGGATGGCTATGCGGTGTCGGCTCAGGTGCTCAACGCCAGTGAGACCGGGGCCAAGCAGAACAGTTCTTCCATGGGGAGTCTGCCTGTCATTACGTACACGTCGGTTGGGAAGACCATCCCTGACGCGCTTCAGCGCATGCTGAGCATGGCGCCGCGTGCCTTGTATCTGTCGCATCTCAGAGTGCTGATTTTCGGGGAAGAACTGGCAAGACAGGGCGTTGGGAATACGATGGACTTCATATCGCGGAATCATGAGCTGCGGAGGGATTTCTTTCTGCTTGTGGCGAAGGGAGGACGCGCCTCGGACATTCTGGAGGTTATAACCCCGTTCGAATATATTCCGGCCAACTCCCTCTTCTCTTCCATTCTGATCTCCCAAAAAAGATGGGCAGCCACCGGAAAAATTACTCTGCAGATGTTCATTACGGAGCTAAAGCGGGATGGATCGGATCCGGTGCTGTCTGGCGTGCAGTTGAGAGGAAGTGTGCAGCAAGGACGGAACGTCGAAAATGTGAAGAAGATTCAACCGGATACGATGATACAGCATGCAGGATTGGCTGTGTTCAAGCGGGACCGGCTTGTCGGTTGGCTGGATGAGTCCCGCAGCAAAGGGGTGAACTATATCCTTAATCGAGTCGTAACCACCGTCGGGGATATTGAATGTGCAGGCGGAGGGGTCGCCGCATACGAGATTCATCGGGCTGACAGCACCACCCATGCTCACCTGAATGAGAAGGGGGAGCCCGAGTTTCGGCTCGAGATGGAGATCGAAGCCAATCTCAGTGCGGTTGAATGCGCGATGAAACTGGATTCCCCGGATGTGATCACAGACCTGGAGAAGCGAATCGAGGACAGATTCAATACGAACATTGCCAAGCACATACGGTATGTGCAGTCGGAGTACGGTGCCGACGTATTCGGCTTCGGCGAGGCGCTTCATCGTCAACACCCGAAGGTATGGAAGAAGTATCGGGATAACTGGGATGAACGTTTCAGAACCGTTCAGATTCAGGTGAATGCCAATGTGGCAATTCGGCGGATCGGATCGATTGTGCAGCCGATCAATGAGGAGGTCGATGAACCATGAATTGGCACATGCTGCTCTCGATTGTACTGCTCGTCTCGCTCGTGAACGGCATTAGGCGCATACGGAAACTCCACGCGATGCGGGATATGCTCGTCTTTTTAACGATTTGGGGGCTGGCGGTCATAACGATGCTTGGAGATGCGCTGGAGGTGCCAGGCATGAGGCCGCTGGACTGGATCAAAGCGGTTATGCAGCCTATCAGCGCCTGGATGCCATGACGGTAGGAGGAAGGTGACATATGGCCAGACAGAAGCAGATTTCCTCCCGACAATTTTATATTATGACCTTCGGTCTGACGGTTGGAACCTCGATTCTCGTCACCCCGTCGGGGCAGGTGCATACAGCGCGAGAGGACGCCTGGATTGCTTCGATATTCAGCCTCCTGATCAATCTGCTGATGGTTCTGATGTATATCGGAATCGTTCGTCTCTA
>NZ_NPBY01000014.1 GCF_002272015.1 Paenibacillus campinasensis
CAATCTGCTGATGGTTCTGATGTATATCGGAATCGTTCGTCTCTACCCGGGAAAGACGATCTTCGAGATCCATGAGCAAGTTCTCGGCAAAGTGTTGGGTAAGGCGCTCAATCTGCTGTACCTGTTCTACTTTTTGATTTTGACAGGCACGCTGCTTGGGAACCTGGGCTTTTTTCTGACGAGCGAGATTATGCCGGAGACGCCAACGGAAGTGATTCAGCTGTTGTTCTTGCTCTCGGCGGTCATTTGTGCCCGGATGGGGCCGATTATACTGGCCAGGGTCGGTGAGCTTGCCTTTCCCTGGATCGTATTTCTGTTTCTGGTTCTTGTGTTGGGGCTCATTCCACAGATTGAATGGGATTATATTAAACCGGTGCTTGAGGAGGGCTGGGGGCCTGTATTGACAGCGGGGCTCCATTCCTCGATGTTTCAGGAATTGATTGTATTGCTGGTGTTTTTTTCGTTGGTCAACAAAAGAAAGGACGGTGAGCGGGCCTATGTGCTTGGCGCATTTAGCGGTGAAGTTGTACTTGCGATCATCACGACACTGAGCGTGCTTGTGATGGGCATCGAGCAGACGGAGAACAGCACATTTCCGGCATTCGCCCTGGCCAAAACGATTAACGTCGGCAACTTTTTTCAGCGGGTGGAAGGGATTTTAATTACATTATGGGTATTGACCTTCTTCCTTAAAATCTCCCTCTTGTTCCTGTCCATTCTTGAAGGCTTGCAGAGCGTATTCGGCTTGAAGGAACAGCGTTCGTTGATTTATCCGCTGTCGATCATCTTTATCATCGTATCCTGGAACACGTACATCAACACCGTGTATGTCTCGGATATTATCCAGAATGTATGGGTTGGGTATGCCATGCTTCATTTGATAGCCATTCCGCTACTTGTCCTGCTGATCGGCGCCGTTCGGAGGAAGCTGCTGGGCGGGCGTTAACTTCAGCACGGAGATCAGTGCGGAGCCATGCCGTTTGCGTGGCTGTCTCTTCCTGGATGCAGACGGGCGGATGCCGAAACGCGGATCTGCCGTTATAATAGGGTGTAGGCCTGTCAGCTTCGCTGCAGGCTGTTCGGGGAGGCATGGCACAGCTGAAGCCCCCTGTAACAGCATGGGAGGGGACCTATGAAACCGATTAACCAACTCCGCATTCAGGATGAATTCGTGGGCTTTTATTTGTTGAAGGAACTGAACCTAAGACAAACGAGCGGTACACCGCCGAAGGATTATTTTGACATTGTGCTGTCGGATGCGACCGGGCAAATTTCTGCGAAATACTGGGATGTGACGATCCAGGATAAAGAGACGTTTTTTCCAATGCAGCTGGTCAAAATCCAGGGAACGGTGCAAAGCTACCGGGATCAGCCTCAAGTCAAAATAAGCCGCATACGCAGGGCAACAGACGATGACGGAGTGTCGATCACCGATTATGTGAAAGCCGCCCCGCTTCGCCCTGTCGATCTGCTCCATACGATCAAACTGGCGATCAAGAGCATTGCGCATGAGGAGATTCGCATGATTGTGACGTATTGCGCTGATAAGGTGGAGGACAAGCTGATGCATTATCCGGCTGCGAAGTCCTATCATCATGCTTATTTCGCCGGGCTCGCCTATCATATTGTCCGCATGCTTGAGATCGGCGATTTCATCTGCAAGCAGCGCCCGTTCCTCAATCCGGATCTGATCAAGGCCGGCATCATTCTGCACGATATTGCCAAGCCGGAGGAAATGATCGCCCAGATGGGCATCGTGACGGATTACAGCAATCAGGGCAAGCTGATCGGGCATATTGCGCTTGCATCCGGCTGGATCGTCGAGGCGGCCATCTATCACGGCATTTCGCTGGATTCCGAGCTGGTGCTCGGGCTGCAGCATCTGGTGCTGTCCCATCACAATCTCGGCGAATGGGGCAGCCCTGTTCAGCCTCAAACGGCGGAAGCGGTGGCGCTGCACTATATCGATATGATGGACGCCAAGCTTCAGATGGTGGAGGACGCCCTCGATACGACCGCGCCATCCGAACCGTGGACGCCGATGATTCGCGGACTTGAGAACAAGGCGCTCTATCGGCTTAAGATAGAGGAAGAATCGGTCCGCAGCGGAAATGAGAAGGAGACCATCGCTCCGCCTTCCGGATGATTCGCTGCGGTAATCTGACCGCCGTGATGGGAGACGAGCAATTTGGCGATATAGAGGCCGAGGCCGGCATGTCCTTTCTGCCTTGGGGCACGTCCTTGCCCTTGATAGAATCGTTCAAACACTTGCTTCAGCTCCTGGCTGTCAAATCCGTTACCTGTGTCAGAGATCGCCATCTTCACTTGATGCTCGTTCATCTCGATGCTCCAGGTGATGGTCCCGGCTGCCGGTGTATGACGGATGCTGTTGGCCACGAGGTTGTCCAGAATTTGTGCGATCCGGTATGGATCGAACAGAATGGGCTGAACAGACGTCCGTTCATCCTGGCATGCTGCTGTAAACGTGATGTTCTTATCAGCGCACAGCGCTTTGTACTCGATGGTTTTCTCCTCTATAAATTCCTCTATATCCATTGGGATCGGCTGAAGATGAAAGGACATATGTTCAAGCTCAGCGATGGTGTTCATATCCTTCAGCAAATGGGCAGCATTGGCGGTGTTCCTCTTAATCACGTTCAAGTATTGGGAGACTGGAGATTCCTTGCTGCCTCTATTCATTTCCTCAAGCCCTTCGACATGGCCCTGGATAATCGTAAGCGGGGTGCGCAAATCATGGGCAAGTGCAGCGAACATCGTCTTGCGCTCCTGCTCTTGCTTCCATTCCCTCTCCAAGGATTGCGCCAGCTCCTTTCGCATCTCCTCAAAAGCAACCGTCAGCTCATTCATCTCGGTAACCGGGGAGCTCTCGCTCATCGAAAAATGAAGGTTCCGCTCCTTGATCCGGCCAGCTCCATCCAGCAGCTGTTGCAGCGGCCGGCTGATCATTCGGCTGATTTGTTTGCCGAACAGATAGGTGAACAGCGCGATGTAAAGAAAGGGAGTCAGGAACAAGAACAGAACGCCACTGTTAATCCAGGGACTAAGACCAGGATTGACAGCGGTCATCCTGAGCGAATATTCCAGCAATAGCGTACCTACCTGTTCCCCGTTATGGTCATGAATCGGCACAGACCTCGTAATATTTCCCCCGATCCAATTCGCCGGAGTCACTTGAACGGCTGCTGCATCCTGATTCCATCGCTTGGTGATCGCGGGGTCTCCGTAGAGAAATTGCCCTTTGCTAGCCACAACGCCATAGGATATGCCGGAAGAAGGAATCAGCTGTTCCAGCTCGGCCTGTGATTCCAGGCTCAGCAGGAGCGCTCCTTTCGAATTGGCAAAATGCTCGATAGCCGGAATCTGCTTCTCGTAATAATTGGCTGGACGCAGCACCTCATGCTGAAACAGAAAGCTGACCAGAGCAGCCAGCAGCCCCCAGGTAAGAAGTGTTGCGATCAGGCTGAGCGACAGCACCGACAGAAAGCTGCGGATGAATATACTTTTGACCGGCCGCTGTCTGCTCATTTGACCTCCCATTTATATCCGATGCCCCATACGGTCTGTATATAAGTGCGATCCGGGATGCAGGCCGCGAATTTGGCCCGGATTTTCTTGATATGCTCGGTGACAGTTGCATCGTCGCCTTCAGCGTCCCAACCCCACAATTTCTCGTAGATTTGCTCCCGCGTAAACACCTGCCCCGGATGCATGGCCAGCAGCTCTACAATTTTAAATTCCTTGTTGGTTAGTGAGATATCCTGACCATTCCCGTTTACCGTATAGCCTTTGCAGTCAATGGTTAAGGAATGGAAGCGGAGAACGCTCTGGTCCTGGGGCGTGAGTCCCCGCTTCTCCCGTCGCAGGTGAGCGTGAATTCGGGCTTTCAGCTCCGCCAGGCTGAACGGCTTTAACAGATAATCATCGCCGCCCGCCGCCAGCCCCTGAATGCGATCGGTTTCACTCTGGCAAGCGCTCAGGAACACGATCGGACACTGCGTAAATTCCCGGAGCCGCCGGCATGTCTCAAAGCCATCCAGCTCGGGCATCATCACGTCTAGCAGGATCAGCTCAGGCTGAAGCTGACTTAATTCCAGCGCCTCCCGGCCGTTTGCGGCGGTGAATACCTGATATCCCTCCCGCTCCAATGCGTCTTTCATAAAAGCGATAATTTCCTCTTCGTCGTCCACTAGCAATATACGTTCTTGAGTCATACAGATCCTCCGTCAGTCTATGAGATCGGTTAACTTCATCCTAGTATACATGGATTTTCTAAAGAAGCGATAAAGAAAGGGCCCGGAGCTAACCCCAGATAAGAGCTATCACAGCGATTCAGGAGCGCATACATGCGGCTTTATAAATTCTTTATGCTTATGGATTAACCTTGCATGGACCAACATTGTGGAAGGATGATCGACATGACAGACGTACGGCAGCAAAGAATTACACTCATAGACAGCTTGAGGGGATTTGCTTTATTGGGCATATTTCTGGTAAACATTCTTTTTTTCACGACATCGCTCCAGACGATTTCGTTTGGCGTGGACCTGTGGACTGGCGGGTACAATGAAGCGCTTGGCATGCTGAAGGACATTTTCATCAACAGCAAATTTATTCTGATCTTCTCGTTTCTGTTCGGTTTGGGGGCGGTACTGCTCCAGAACAGCTGCGAGGCGAAGGGGCTGAGCTTCCGTCGTGTTTATGCCCGGAGACTGACGGCCTTGCTGGTGATCGGTCTGATTCACGGCATGCTGATATGGTATGGCGACGTTTTGACGCATTATGCGATTCTCGGCTTCCTGCTGCTGCTGTTTATCAAGCGCAAGCCGAAAACGCTGCTTATCTGGTCGCTCATTTTGCAGCTGATCGTTCCGGTGCTGGTCGTGATCAGCAGCCTGGCTTCATCTGGCGATCCGCAATTCACCACATTGAGCGGGGAAGAAATGCAGCAGACGGCACTCTATTATCAAGCGAAGGATGCGGCGATCTATGGCGCTGGAGATGCGGGGCAGATTTTGGGGCAAAGGCTGAACGACTTCATCGCCTCGATTTTTAACATGATTCTGTTTTATCCCCAAGTGCTGGGTTTGTTTCTGTTAGGCATGTATTTCGGCAAGCGCAGGTTTCTGCATGACGTTGCCGGGCACCGGGCGCTGTTCGTTAGATTGGCTTGGATCGGAGGCGTCTTGGGACTTGCCGCGCAGCTGGCGATGGCATGGACGGAGCTGTCGTTTGCCATGGAGGCCGTTATGCTGTTCGTTGGCGCGCCCCTGATGTCACTGGCCTATATTTCGCTATTTGCGCTGTTGTACCAGAACAAGCGGTGCCAGAAGGTGCTGCGGGTCTTTTCCTATCCGGGTAAAATGGCCTTCACCAACTATCTCATGCAATCGGTTATTTGTGGCTTTATCTTTTATAGCTACGGCTTGGCGCTGTACGGCACCGTGGACGTTGGAATCCAGATGCTTATTGCCCTGGCGGTCTATGCCGCGCAGGTGATCTTCAGCATGCTATGGCTGCGCCTCTTCCCGATCGGCCCGTTAGAATATGTGTGGCGCTTGTTTACTTATTGGGGGAAACCGGTGAGGAAGGGAGCAGTGTCACATCAGGCTAGCATCGCTAGCGACAAGGACAGCAGCCGAGCGAACCGGGCTTGAAACCATTTTTCAAGAAACCCTTGCAATACCATTCCGAGTGTATTACAATGCATTATAAATTCATGACATGATATGTTATACAAGCAATGAAGGAAAGAGTAAGCACCGGAACTTCCCGACAGGAAAGGGCTGCCACCGACTGAGAGCGCCCGGGCGAAGCGTCTGCTGCCGAAGTTCATTCCTGAGCTGGTATCCTGATAGCGGTGCGATTGCGCTGCGGTAGGGATATCCGTCCACCTCGCGTTAAGAGGCTCAAGTGAGATATGCTGCGGTGAATACGATGGACGCACATATCTAATAAGGGTGGTACCACGACTCCTCGTCCCTTGACGGACAGGAGTCTTTTTGATTTTCAGATAAATAATAATGAGTGAAGGAGAGAAACCGTTATGAATATTAATGAAGGTCGTTTGGAGGAGCTGCGCTCCCAGCTCGATTCCGTCAATTTGCAGCTGCTTGCACTGCTGTCGGAGCGGGCACAGCTGGTTCAGGAGATTGGGGAAGAGAAGCAGAAGCAGGGCGTGCCTGACTATGATCCGGTCCGTGAGAAGAAAATGCTGGATAGCTTGGTGGAGAACAATAGAGGGCCGTTCGATAATGAAACGGTCCGCCATCTGTTCAAGCAGATTTTCCAGGCTTCGCTCAAGCTGCAGCAGGTCGAGCATAAGAAGCATCTGCTGGTCAGCCGCAAGAAGAAGCAGGAGGATACGGTGATCCAGTTGGGCGAGACCGCCATTGGTGGCGGACAGCCGGTTATGATCGCTGGACCGTGCTCTGTGGAAAGCTATGAGCAGGTGCGCCAGGTGGCTGCAGCGCTCAAGGAGGCTGGCATTACCGTGATGCGCGGCGGAGCCTTCAAGCCGAGAACATCGCCGTACGATTTTCAGGGGCTGGGTATTGAAGGTCTGAAAATTCTGAAGGAGGTTGCCTCCGAATTCGGGCTGAAAACGATCAGTGAAATTGTGGATCCGGCGCATGTTGAGCTGGCCTGTGAATATATCGATGTCATTCAGATCGGGGCTAGAAACATGCAGAACTTCGAGCTCCTGAAGGCAGCGGGCGACGTCAAGACCCCGATTCTGCTGAAGCGCGGTCTTGCGGCGACGATTGATGAGTTCGTCCATGCGGCCGAATATATCGTGTCCCGCGGCAACACGCAGGTCATGCTGATTGAACGCGGCATTCGAACTTATGAGAAGGCCACGCGCAACACGCTGGACATCTCGGCTGTGCCGATTCTGAAGCAGGAGACGCATCTGCCGGTGCTGGTCGATGTGACGCATTCCACAGGCCGGAAGGATATTCTGGCTCCATGTGCGAAAGCCGGGCTGGCTGCAGGTGCGGACGGCATTATGGTGGAGGTGCATCCGAATCCGGCGACCGCACTGTCCGATGCTGCCCAGCAGCTGAACATTCCGGAGTTTCAGGAGTTCCTGGCGACAGTCAAACAATCCGGTTTGCTGTAAAGCGGGCGGGGCGTAATTCAGCCCCCTGGCATTAGAGGTCCGGCCCTGGCATCCGAAGGTGCCGGGCCGGCGATATAGCGCTATGTACGCCGCGATCATCTCTGATGATGCGGCGTTTGTCTTGTCCAGGGCAAGTTATGCGCGGACCTGGTTTTTCACGACAAAAGAGCTTCCCGAAGATGACGGTTTGCATGGGAGGGATACGATGCGATGATGTTGCAGCATCCCGATCCTCTGCGAAGGGGTGAACTTCGGGTTGCAGCCATTCACACGGCTGCGGACGAAAGCGACAGGGGAAAGTCGAGCAAGGCTGGACTGGCTCCCGTTCACGGTGGGCGCCTCCACAATCCATTCAGCCGAAGTTTGCGGACCATGATAACTCTGCACCGTTTTGAAGGTCCAGCCCCGGCTCAGGTTTTGCAGGCGGATCAGCCACTTGCTGCCTTTTAATTTGGCAATATAAGCGCGCATAACATCGCCCGGTCTCACCGGCAAGGAGATACGGGTTTCGTAGCTGGGGAGAATCTCCCACCAGGCATAATACTGCGCGGTGCCGTTTACGAAGTGATGCGCGGTACCGGTCTGGATCAGGCTGCTGTTGTTGTAGCCGTCAATTCCGACCCAGGCCGAAGAGTAGGAAGATCGTGAAGTAGGCAGAACGAAAGGAACTGTCCATTCTCCGGAGATGCAGCTGTACTTCCCTTTTCTGCCTGTGAGGACATATCCGCTCCAGTTGCTGGAGTAGGGAAGAGACGCGCTGCTCTTGCCTGGACGAGGAACGAGGCAGCAGGTACCGTAAGCTGGAAGCTTGCTGATTGTGCTCATATATCCACCACCTTGATCGATTTGGGGCATGCTGGATTATGAAGCATCCCAGCATTGTCCACAGTATATTAGATGTAAGCAGGCGGGGAATGGTATGGTCATCGTTTCTATTATTTTTTCGTTTGTTATGTAATGGTTGCAGCCGGGTAAAAATGATAGAGACATCGTGAAGCTGAACATGCCATCTTATATCAAGAAGGAGAATAACTCATGCCAAATGAATTTTGGGTTAACCTGCCTGTGGAGAACCTGGATCGGTCAAGACAGTTTTATAAGGAGATCGGATTTACGTTCCATCCCGAGTATGTTGACCGGGACGATACGGCAGCTCTGCTGCTGGGCGATAACCAAGTGCTGGTGATGCTTCTTCCTGAGGCGGCATTCTCAACCTTCACCGGTCATGCCCCGGCGGAAGTGAGCGGCACAGGTGTGGAAGCGTTGTTATCTATCGATGTAGGCAGCCGGGAGCGCGTTCACGAAGTTATCGGCCAGGCGGTAAAAGCCGGGGGGACGATCTTCAGCGAGCCTCAGGCCCAGGGCTGGATGTACGGAGCCGGATTTGCCGATCCGGATGGCCACCGCTGGAATGTGCTGTGTACAGATGTGAACCAGGTGCCGCAGGAATGAAAGACTTCATGCCAGACGGAAGCGAGGCAGAACGTGATTCCCTACTAAAAGAATATATAACATCTATTACAATTTAAACCATAATATACCTGATTGTAAGAAAGCCATCGCTCTATCCAGCAACGGAATTGTTGGTGCCAATGTGATGATGCGAAAGCTTGGAAAGCCGCAGTGTTGCGGCTTTTTTCTGTTGTTCGGAGCACTGCTCTGCTGATGCATGACAGCCATCTTCCTATCCGTTCCCCTAAAAAGTTCCGAATATCTTCACAATCCCATCAATATATTTTAGTAGACGCTTTCTGTAAGCGGATACAACAAAATGCCAAAGAAGTGACGGTCAATGGACTAAAGGAGGGAACAGAATGAAAGGCGGCAAAAGGGGACTGATGCTGATATCATCGGCACTCAGTTTGTCACTGTTGTTTGGATGCGCGGGCGGGGGACAGTCGTCTGAACCCGGTTCGCCGGAAACGGGGGAGGCGGGAGAAAATGCAAAAACGGTCATCTCGGTAACCTTCCGCGATGACGGGATCGGAGAGAACGGGGCCTTCTATAAATGGTTGAAGGAGGTATCCGCAAGTTACCCGAACCCGGATGTGGAGATCAAGCCGACGCCGATCCAGGCATCCGAGGGCGACTATTTTGCCAAGGTTGCATTGGCTCTGAAATCCACGGAGACCGCACCTGATATCGTCACCGAGGATACGTTCATCCTGAATTCGGACGCAAGCGCCGGATATCTGGAGCCGCTGGATGACCGCTTGCAGGACTGGGAGGACTGGAATAACGGTTCCTTTATTGAAGCGATGAAAAAAGGGGTGACTGCCAGCGATGGCAAAGTGTACGGTGTGCCGTACAACACGGATTCCCGTGGACTCTGGTATAACAAGGAAATTTTCAAGCAGGTAGGACTTCCTGAGGATTGGCAGCCGAAGTCGTGGGAGGAAGTGCTTAACGCAGCCAGAACGATCAAGGAACAGGCACCGGATATCGTGCCAATCTGGATGAATATGGGCAAGGCTACCGGGGAGGCGACCTCCATGCAGACGTACGAGATGCTGCTCTATGGCACCGGGGAGCGCCTGTATGATGATGCCAGCGGCAAATGGATTATCAAAAGCCAGGGCATCCTTGACGCGCTGGGCTTCGTGGAAACCGTGAACAAGGAAGGACTGGGTCCGCCGCTGTCCAAAGTGCTGAACGGTCAGGCCGGCAATACGGCCTCCCGGGAATATCTGCCGCAAGGAAAGCTGGCGATCTCGCTCGACGGCTCCTGGATTACCGGCAATTATCTGGAGACGGGGGCGGCGCCTTGGCCGGAATATAAAGATGTGCTCGGATTTGCCCCGATGCCGACCAGCGAGGGACAGCCGCCCGGATCAATTACGCTGGCCGGAGGCTGGGCATTGTCGATTCCGAGCAATTCCAAGAATAAGGACGAAGCTTGGGAATTCATCAAATATGCATTGAACAAGGACAACACCCAGAAGCTGGTGACCAGCTCCGGAAATATTACGGTGCGTACCGATGTTGCCAAAGACCCGGGGTATACCCAGATGCCGTTCAATGAAATTGCGACCGCTTATTTGCAAAATGCCGATTTCAGACCGTCGCAGGAGAAGTATCCGGAGGTATCCACGCAAATCCAGACGATGGTTGAAGCGGTGGCTACCGGAACCTCGCCTCAGGATGCGATGAACAAGTATGCCCAGGATGTCACCCGAATCGTAGGCGCCGACAATGTTGTAGAGAAATAGTGACGAGAACAGAAGCCTGCTCAAGCGCGACCCGCCTGAGCAGGCGGTATTTCGATTCCCTGCATGAAAGGAGCTAGGTTCATGAGCAGCTTGACGATAGGCTCACAGAAACCGAAAAGAAGCACCTACACCTGGCTGTTTTTTCTGCTTCCGTCCGTGGCGATTATGCTGGTGTTCTTCATCTATCCGATCCTGCTCACGTTCTTCTATTCGTTTACGAACCTCGCGTTGACAGGGGAAGCGGCCAGGGAGCTGAAATTTGTCGGGCTGGACAACTATGCCCGCATGTTCCAGGATCCTACGGTGAAAGTAAGCATCTGGAACACGCTCGTATTTCTGATCGGATCAGCGGTGATCGGACAGCAGGTGCTCGGTTTTCTCATTGCGCTGCTGATGAAGCAGCGAAACCGGACGTTCCGGCGTGTCATCGGGACGATCGTGCTTGCAGGCTGGGTTACGCCCGAAATTGTATGCGCATTGTGTCTGTACAGCTTTTTCGGGGATGACGGGACGCTTAATGCCATCATTACGTCGTTTGGATTCTCGGAAGTGACCTGGCTGTTTACCGTTCCGATGTTGACGGTCATATTGGCGAATATATGGCATGGCACGGCATTCTCGATGATGGTGTTTCAGGCAGCGCTGGACGATGTTCCGAGCGAGATTGAGGAGGCTGCCGTCGTCGACGGGGCGTCCAAGTGGAAAATTTTCACCTCGATCATCATCCCTTACATTAAAGGCTCCATTACAACCAATGCGATGCTGGTCACGCTGCAGACGCTCGGGGTATTTGGCCTTATCTATGCGATGACCGGCGGCGGGCCGGGCAATTCAACGATGACGCTGCCGATCTTTATGTACAACCAGGCGTTTGTTAATTATCAGCTCGGCTACGGAACAGCCATCTCGTTGCTCTTGCTGCTTATCGGCATCGTGCTGAGTCTGCTCTATATCCGATCGATGAAAGAGTAATCAGGGAGGAGTTCGTATGAATGCCAGGCAACGAAAGCTCATCTACCGAATACTGCCTTACACGATACTGACCGGAATCGGGCTCTGTTTTCTGCTGCCGCTGCTGTGGGTGCTCGTGGCTTCCGTTGATCCCAATGCCATGCAGTCCCTCAAGCTCCCCAGCCAGCTGACGATGGGAAATTATGTTGAGGTTATCACGAGTCCTGAGAATCAGCGGGCATATCTGATCGGTCTGGTCATTTCGCTTGGCCAAGCCGTGCTTGTCGTGCTGCTGGCGCTGCTGGCCGCTTATCCGCTGTCCCGGTATCAGATGAAATACAAGAAACCGTTTATGCTTACAATTCTGTTCATGACATCGCTTCCGATTACCGCGGTCATGATGCCGGTCTATCAGCTGTTTCTCGGATTGAAGCTGTATGACAGCATTGGCGGCGTCATTCTGTTCTATGTGGCATCGTCGATGCCCTATGGCATTTGGATGATGAAAAATTTTATGGATTCCGTACCGCGGGATATGGAGGAAGCTGCCTGGGTGGACGGGGCTTCGCTGCTGACCGGTATCCGAAGGGTAGTAGCTCCGCTCATGGTGCCCGGAATCTGCACGGTGGCGATCTTTACCTTCTCCGGCAGCTGGGGCAATTTCTTTGTCCCTTACATTCTGCTGCAATCCCCGGAGAAGTTCCCGGCTGCGCTGAAGCTGTACCAGTTCTTCGGACAATACGGGATGGTGGATTACGGCAGTCTGGCGGCATTTTCCGTCCTCTATGCCGTTCCGGCTATCGTGATGTATGTGCTGTCCCAGCGATTTATGTCCCGCGGCTTCGGTCTGCAAGGCGGAAGCAAGGGATAAGGGTCGCGGGAAAATGCAGAAGACTGGAAACGTTATTGAACCAACAATGCCTGTTCTGATTGATCACGGAGAAGGATCCGCATACTAGACGTTTAAGGCCAGCATCAAATGCTCACTTTGATGCTGGCCTTCTATCATAGTGATATCGTCGGTCTTTCATACAATCCACGTGATTTGGAGCTATGATTAATCCTGATCCTGACGATCAGACCTGATCAGACTTGATCAGATGGGATCAGACATGATCAGATGATCAGCTCCAGCTCGATGACCGTGTTGCGCTTATCAGGGAGCGGATAGGTGAAATGCTCGGGACGGGCAAAGCTTATAAACGCATCCTCTATGAATTCTGCGGCACTCCACGGTCTGCCAACGAACACTTCGGAGCCGTCAGCAAGCAGGCGGGCGCTCTTGATCTTGTCTGCCAATCCGGGCAGGCTGATCGGTCCGATCGATTCCTCGAACAGATGGGCGTACAGCTTGTTGCCTTTTTGCGTATAGCGTCCCCACTCCGGCTTCGGAAAGTCGGCGGCCCGGCAGCCGTGAATGCTGTCCCCGTTCTTCTTCATCCAGTCCCCGATCTCCTTCAGAATGTCCAGGCTTTCCTGAGGGATGGCGCCTTTCGCATCAGGCCCGACGTTGAGCAGCATATTCCCGTTCTTGCTTACGCATTCCACCAGCTTGCGGATGATCGTTGTAGCCGATTTGTAGTTTCGGTCCGCTGCGGCGTACCCCCAGTTGTTGTTCAGCGTAATGCAGGCTTCCCACGGAATCGGATCACCCTGTTCATTGACGAGACCGCGGGGAGGAATAATCTGCTCCGGTGAAGCGAAATCCCCGCTGTATATCGAAGGATTGGCAGTATAGATGCTTCCGCCCTGCTCGCCGCTGCCTTCTAGCCGGTTGTCGATAAGGATATGCGGCTGAAGCTCGCGGATCATCTGAACCAGCTCGGTTGCACGCCATTTCTCTCCGGTCATCTCATCATAGGAGAAGTCAAACCACATAAGATCGAGCTTGCCGTAGTCTGTCAGCAGTTCCCGAACCTGGCCGTGCATGTAGTCCAGGTAGCGGCCGAAGGTGTTCGGGTCGCGCTTGAATGCTTCGTTCTCCCGCATCGGATGGATGCGGTCGCCGTAGGCAGGATAGTCTTCATGGTGCCAGTCGATCAGCGAGTAATAGAGTCCAACCTTCAGCCCTTCCTCTCGGAAGGCCTCCAGAAATTCTCTGACCAGATCGCGGCCAGCCTGGGTGTTGGTAGATTTGTAGTCCGTAAGCTTGCTGTCAAACAGGCAGAAGCCATCATGATGCTTGGCTGTCAACACGGCGTATTTCATGCCGGCTTCCTTGGCCGCCTTGGCCCATTCCCGCGGATTGTAATGGACAGGATTGAATTCGTCGTAATAGGTCTGATACTGCTGGATGCTCATTTTCTCCGTGCTGCGAATCCATTCTCCTCGGGCAGGAATGGCATAGAGCCCCCAGTGGATAAACATGCCGAAGCGGTCTTGCTCAAACCACTGTACACGTTCCTTGCGCTCCTGGATAATGGGATTGGTATGATTCGTCATGGGATCAGTCCCCCTGTTCCTGGTTTATCGACCATGATTGTAGCAATTATATGGTAGTATGAATAGACAATTACTTAACTAATAAGGGTATTATAATAACTTTAGAGGATTATCGAAGATGAAGAAGAGAGCGCAGAACGAACAGGAAGCGATTCAGCAGATGCTGCTTCATATGCAGGTTCAGGTGCTGGAAGCGGAGTATACACAGTGCTGGCCGGAATGGAAAGAATTCGATTATACGATAGACTACAATAAACTCTACTGGATTGTGGATGGGGAGGGGTGGCTCAAGATCGGCGATAAGGAGCTGTATCCGAGGCCGGGCCAGCTGATTCTGATGCCGGCGGGTACGAAGCAGTCATATTCCACGATCAGCGATCGGCCGTTCCTGAAGTATTGGTGCCATTTTACAGCCACGGTGGGAGATTCGGAAGTGTTCTCCTGGCTGGATGTCCCGCTTGTGTATGACGGGTTTGATCCTGAGCTCATGACCGGGGTATTCTGCGAACTGGTTCAGGCAAGGCATCAGAAGACGGTCTCCTCCAGGCTGAAGGAGAAGTCTGCCGTTCTGGATATTTTGTCCCGTATTTTGGATAGGACGACGCCTGCGATTCATCCAGACAAAACGTGGGAGATGCAGCGTCTTGCTATTGTGCAGCAATACATCCAGGACCATCTGCACGAGGAAATTACGCTTGAGCAGATGGCTGCCACCATTCATCTTCACCCGAATTATTTTATCAAATACTTCAAACGTCATTTTGGTACAACACCGCAGAAATATCTGAGTATCAAACGGATGGAACAGGCCAAAATATTGCTGAGAACATCGACGCTGAGCATCAAAGAGATTGCGGACGCAACAGGCTTCGAATCCGCCAACTACTTCTCCAAAACCTTTCGCCAGAGGGTCGGATACAGTCCCTCTGAATACCGGGCGAACATGTGATGAGCGGAATATGGTTGTGAGATTGGAGAGCCGTACAGCAGCTGCGTGATCGTGTGCGAGTTGCAGGTTAGGTTGAGAAGATCTCGTTATGGTTTCAATACAACCTTGATGCATCCTTCTTCCCGATTGTTAAACATTTCGTACGCTTCACCCGCTCGTTCCAAGGGCATTCGGTGTGTCACAATTTCGGTCGGGTCAATCTGTCCGCTGTTGATTAGGTTATACAATTCGGGCATGTAATGAATGACTGGGGTTAGTCCCATCTTTAACGTGATGTTTCGTTCATACAGGTTGCCCAGCGGGAACAGGTTGTAGACGCCGCCGTATACACCGGCCAGCATTATGGTGCCGCCTTTTCGGACCGCTTTGATGGCCATCCGGATCGCACTCATGGGCCCGCTTTGAATCATCAATTTCTGACCGATGTTCTCAATCATGGATTTTTTGCCGTCCATGCCGACGCAGTCTATGACAATATCGACGCCCCCTTTGGTGATCTCGCGGATATACATGCCCATATCGTCATAATCTTCGAAATTGTAAACTTCCGCCTGATTCATGCTTTTGGCTTTCGCGAGGCGGTAGGGGACGCGATCAATGGCAATCACCCGGCTGGCGCCCATCATCCACGCAAACTTCTGGGTCATCAACCCGATCGGACCGGAGCCGAGTACAGCGACCGTATCGCCGGGCTTCACGCCGGCATGCTCCACGCTCCAGTACGCTGTCGGCAGCACGTCCGACAATAACAGAAGCGCCTCATCCTCCAGTTCGCACGATTCAGGAATGACAAAGGGCATGAAGTTCCCGTACGGGACGTGGAGATATTCGGCTTGTCCGCCGGGGTACTCTCCATATCTTCTCGCGAGTCCCAAATAGCCGCCGCCGTCCACGATGCCTTTGTCGTTTGTGACATCACACATGCTCTCCAGGTCATGCTGGCAATAATAGCATTGTCCGCAGGATACGGTGAATGGAATGACGACCCGATCGCCTTTTTTGACAAGGGTAACTTCAGGACCGACCTCCTCTACAATCCCCATCGGCTCGTGACCGATAACGTATCCTCGCTCGGTAGGCATGACCCCTTGATATATATGCAGATCCGAACCGCAGATGGATGTCGACGTCACCCGGATGATGATGTCGTCCTTTTTTTTCAACATCGGGTCGTTCACCTGTTTGACCTGAATATCCTTTTTGCCTTGAAAAGTGACGGCTTTCAATGCATTCCCTCCTTATATGCGCTATACGTTAATGTGCCCTTTTTGGAGTTGAATATGACGGGTTGCGTCAAATAAACACCTTGTTGCTGGTTGCTTAGCACGATTATCCCGTTTGATCAGGTGACCGAGAACCGAGAACAGTGAACAGTGAACAGAGAACGGGGAACAGTGAACAGCGAACTGAGAACCGAGAACAGTGAACGGGGAACAGAAGCTCGAAGGAAGAACGCTAGACTTTTACGGTAGGGTGTCGATCTCAAGACGAAGAGATCATGGATAAGACGGAGATCAAGCTCAATATGGGGATCAATCTCAATATGGAGAACAAGCATAGATGGAGATGAAGGACAGGTGGAGATCAGCACAAGGTAGAGATTAGAGATCAAACACAGATAGAGATCAAGCGCAGACGAATATCAACGGCAGACGGCAGATCAAGGTCGCGGCGCGAGGCCAAGGGCAGACACAGGAAAACGAAAACACCGGGATAGATTGGCAGCAACCTGAACGAAAGGGATAATCATGCAAAGGTCCCAGACAGGAACTTCCGAGCCCCAAAAAAAGAATGCCCTAATAGCCAGGGAAGTGATTGGCTCAAGGGCATTCTTCTTTAATTTATAGGCTTGGAATCACGAGGCAGGCCCCGCCGCTGGTTCACCTTATACCAGCTTCAAATATTCTACGATGGTCAGCAATCCCTTGTCGAAATTCTCAAGGTTGAAGTGTTCGTTCGGTGCATGCAAGTTCTCATCCGGCAGACCGAAGCCCATCATGACAGCCGGGGCATTCAGCGTGCTGGACAGACGCTCGACAATCGGAATTGAGCCGCCGTCTTTTGTGAACAGCGCCCGTGTACCGTACACGTTCTCGAACGCGTCCGCCGCTTTTTGCAGCATTGGATGAGATGGATCGATGTTGAATGCAAACGCCTTTTCCTTCGGCTTGAACGTAAGCTTCGCACCCACAGGAGTATGAGCCTTCAGGTGGGCCTCAATCGCATCAAGCACGGCCTGCGGGTCCTGGTCAGCGACGAGGCGGCAGGTGATTTTGGCATGGGCTTCTCTCGGGATCACCGTCTTGCTGCCTTCCCCTTGGAATCCGCCGTATACGCCGTTCAGTTCCAGTGTAGGACGTGCGCCAACGCGTTCCACGAAGGAGTAGCCTTCCTCGCCGAACAGTGCGTCAAGCTCCAGATCCTTCTTCAGCTTCTCTTCGTCAAACTGCTGCTTGGCGAACTCTTCCCGCATTTCCGGGGACAGCTCCAGCACACCGTCATAGAAGCCTTCAACGCTGACTCGGCCCTTGTCGTCATGCAGGGAAGCGAGCAAGGACACCATTGCATGCAGGGCGTTGGGCACGCCGCCGCCATATGTACCGGAATGAAGATCGCTGTTGGCTGTGTGCAGGGTCAGCTCCATCGAGCAAAGGCCGCGCAGTCCTGTCGAGATGGCCGGCTTGCCTGGTGCGAGCAGGGAGGTGTCCGAGATCAGAACCGCATCGGCGGTCAGTTTGTCCTTGTTGACATCCACATACCGCGGCAGATTCGGGCTGGACACTTCCTCTTCGCCTTCGATGCAGAACTTGATATTGACTGGCAGTTCGCCTTCCTCTTTCAATATCGCTTCGACAGCCTTTACATGCAGGAACAGCTGTCCTTTATCATCGGTAGCTCCGCGCGCGTACAGCTTGCCGTCCCGGATGTCCGGTTCAAAAGGCGGCGTCTGCCACAGGTGAAGCGGATCAACCGGCTGCACGTCATAGTGGCCGTAGATGAGAAGGGTCGGTTTGCCTTCAGCGTGCAGATAGTCAGCGGTCACAATCGGGTGCCCTTCGGTCTGATGAATTTCCACATGCTCAAGCCCGGCTTCTTTCAGCTTGGCGGCAATCCATTCTGCTGCACGGGCGACATCGCCCTTATGCTCGGACAGTGCAGAGATGCTCGGGATCGCAAGCCACTCTTTCAACTCGTTCAGATGGGCTTCGCGATGCTGCTCGAAATACGCTTTATAATCAACGCTCATTTGGAATAGATCCTCCTTGAAATGATGGTAATAGGTCAGGCAATACACATGCCGTTCCTTCCTATTCTACCCCTTTTTCCATCAATGCGAAATAAGCTGAATGTCGATCGATTATTTCCGCTGCTCGGAAAATGCTTCGGCCAGGCTCTTCCAGAACATCTGCAGCGCCGGTGTTATCAGCTTGTTCCGGTGCCGGACTGCATAGATCTGGCGCTCGGGCACCCACTTCGGAATCGCGCGTGTACACAGCTTGCCTTCCAGCTGCTCCTCCTGCACGGCGGCCTCTGCAATCATGCCATAGCCCAGGCCATGCTTGACCGCTGCCTTCAGCGCCTCGGTTCCGGACACCTCGAGGGAAATCTGAAACTTAACGTCGTTGCTGTCCGCCCATCGATCAATCAGCTGCCTGCTGATCGATCCGGGTTCATGCGATACAAACGGATGCTCAGCGAGATCGCCGGGCAGCAGTTCCCCAGCGGAGGCCAGCGCATGATCCGGGGGAAATATGAGCACAAGATCATCCTTGAGCAAAGGCTTGGACACCAGTTCCGGATCGTCTACACGAGTGTTGGAGATGATTCCGATATCCAGTTCGTACCGTTTCAGTTTATCCAGAATAAAGGGGGCAGGGCGCACGTCGAGCATTACGGTTAACCGGGGATTGCTGGCTTTCAGTTGCTTGAGCAGCGGAGGCAGCAGGTAGGTTGCCGGCGTATGGGTGCTGCCTACGGCCAGGACACCAGCCGCTGTTCCCCGGTACACGTCCATCGTCGCTTCGGCCTCCGATGACAGGGAGTGGATCTGGGAGGCGTAATGGTAGAAGGCCTGGCCTGCCTCGGTCAGCTTGATGACATGATAGGACTTCGTATGGAACAGAGCGATGCCAAGCTCCTCCTGGAGCTTGTTCAAATGAAACGTCACCGTAGGCTGGGTAATCTCGAGCTGCTGTGCTACAAGATAGAGCTTTTTCAATTGTACGGTCAGCACAAACACTTTCAACTGTTGCAGGTTCAAGAGTCTGCTCTCCTTTCATCATCAACATTGATACGATCAATCTTACATTTCATTTGATAGATGAAATTTAATTGTTTGTTAACGCAGCGATAATTTTTTCAAGAAATTGAAGGGTTAAGCTTAAATAGCATTCGAAATGTGATAGGAATAATGGGAGGGCGACATGAACAAGAAATCGGTATTTCGTTATATCAGCACGATGATGCTTATAGCATTGATGCTCATTGTGTCCGCATGCGGACAAAGTGGCGGCACCGGCTCCGGGGAAGCAAGCCAGGCACTTGGCAGTCAGAATGAAGCGGAAGCACCGCAGGTCGAAGCGGAGGAACCGGCAGGTGCTGACGGTCCGGGAGAAACGATTTATTTGTACGGCAATGATTTCGTAGATGTCATTGCTCCGAAGTTTATGGAAGAGACCGGTTATAAGATGGAAGCCGTACATTACGGCGGCGGCGAGGCGCTGGCGAAGATTGAAGCCGAGCAGGGCAATCCGCAGTGGGACGTGCTGATGATGGACGGTCATGGTTCGATCCGCAATCTGGGGGACCGGGACTTTCTGATGACAGGCTGGCAGCCGGAAAATCTGGCGAATCTGTCCGAGCAAGGGGCGGCCTATGTGCCCGAGGACCTTGCCTATTATCCGGTCGGTATTCACGCAGCAGGGCTTATTGCGTATAATACCAACCTCGTAACGGCTGAAGAAGCGCCACAAACATGGGAGGAGTTCTTCGCCTATGAGGGGCCGGTAGGGCATGCAGATCCGGCGGTTGCAGCGCCTGCGTATCCGCTGGTGTCCGCTTTCTTCGAGAAATGGGGGGTGGCCGAGGCGGAGAAGCTGTATGTAAATCGGTTCAGCCAAGGCATGAAGGTATATCCGAAGAACGGCCCGGTGGGCAAAGCGCTGTTAAGCGGAGAGATCGAAGTTGCGGCACTGCAGGAGCATAACGCTTACGAGCTGAAGTTGGCCGGGGAACCGGTGGAGGTCATTTGGCCTGAAGAAGGCGCGCCGGGAAGTTTGCGCGTGGTGGCAATCAGCCAGCATACACGTAACCCGGAAGCGGCCAAAGCCTTTGTGGAGTTCATGCTGAAGCCGGAGACACAGCAGATGCTGGCTTCGCTCGATTCGACAGACAGCTTCTTCACACCGCTGGTAGAAGGGGTGTCTCCTCGAAGCGAGCGCGAGCCAAACGGAAAATTTCTGCTCCCTTCAGCCGCATGGGCTTCCGAGCATGAGGTTGAGATCAAAACATGGTTTGCAGATCAAAGCGTGAAGTAAAGGCGGGACAACAGCGATGAAAGCTTCGGAAGCTCACTATGGAGGCGGGGTAGCCCTCTTCCTCTTTTTATTTATTTTCCTGCCGCTGCTGGCAGTGCTTGTCAATGTAATATTTCCGGGGCTGTTCTTCGGAAATGTCGAGTGGGGCGGCATCGGTCTGATCGGGGAAATCTTCCATCGGCCGTTATGGCGGCAATCCTTGCTCAATTCGGTCACGCTTGCGCTCGGGGCGGCAACGCTCGGCACGATCATTGGTGGGGCGCTGGCGACGATCCGGTCCAGATGGAGCTTCGGAGCCGCCCGGCTATTGGACATTACAGCCTGGGTGCTGCTCATTGCACCGTCCTTCATGATTGCCCAGGGATGGGTGCTGTTTGCAAGCGCCGATGGGCTGGTTCACAGCTGGCTCGGCTGGACATGGGTCACCTCGTTTATTTTTCAGCCGACAGGGCTCGTATTTGTAATGGCTCTCAGCAAATTTCCGCTCGCCTATCTGGCGATTCTGGCAGCAACCGAGTGGAACATTCGCCAGTTCGGTTATGCTGCCAGATTGAACGGGGCGGGGCCATTCACCGTATGGCGCACGGTGGAGCTACCGCTGGCGATGCCTTCTTTCGTGGCTGGCTGGACACTCGTCTTTATGGATACCGTCGGCGACTTCGGGCTGCCAGCCGCGCTGGCAACCGTCTACAGGTTTCCGACCTTGACGTACTCGATATATTCCGCCATCTACCAATCGCCGGTCCGGTTTGATATGGCGGGCGTGCTCGCCTTCTATCTCGTGCTCATTCTGGCGCTTGCCATGGCGCTGCTGATGCTGACGATGCGCCGCTCGAAGTACGACTTTTTGAATGCGAGAGCGGTCAAGACGGTTAAGGAGCAACCGAAGCATGCCTGGATCTACAATGTGGCGATTGCGCTGTTTGTTTGTCTTAGCCTCGGTGTTCCGATTGGAACGAGTGCGATTGTATCCTTTATGAGACATGCCGGGGGCGGCTTGCGCGTGGAGAATTTTACGCTCGATCATTATCGCCAGTTATTCTCATATACGGCAGGGGATCATCGCCTGCTGGCATTTCTTGAAGGGATGTACCATTCCCTGCTCGTTGCTGCTGTAGCGGCCGTGCTGAGCATGGTGATCGGCTTCGTGGTGGCGTATGTGCTCGCCTTTACCCAGTCGAGGATGAGGCCGATGCTGCAGCTGTTCTCGATTATTTCGCTGGCTGTGCCCGGGGTGGTGCTCGGGATCGGGTATATTTTCATCTGGAATCAGAAGTGGCTGGAGCCGCTCGGGCTTCATCTGTACGGCAAGCCTTCGCTGCTTGTTATTGCAGGCATTGCCGGGGCGATTCCTTATGCGGTTCGGGTACAGCTTGGCGCCTTCGGAAATCTGTCGGGAACAATTCTGAAGGCGGCCGCGATTCAGGGGGCAAGCGTATTCGACCGGATGCGGGACATAGTGCTTCCGCTCGTGCGCCAGTCTCTGCTAATTGCGGGTTTGACGTCGTTTGGCACGAGCGTATTCGATCTGGCCTTGGCCTCGATGCTGAAGCCGCCGAATTTCTCTTTGATGCCGCTCGTCATTGACAAGGCTTTTGAATTTTCGAATTATGGCTACGCAACCGCAGCTACCGTAGTGAGCTGCGCCAGTGTAGTGCTGATCATTATGGTCGTTCAGGCCGCAGGCCGCTGGGTATTCGGGCGGCTGGACCGACAGAGGCAACAGGAAGGATGAAGAGACCGATGATATTGAAAGTGAAGGGTGTTTCCAAATCATTTGGCGAGCAGCAGGTGCTGAAGCCGATTGCGTTTGAAGTCGCGGAAGGGGAACGGATCTGCATTCTGGGCCCCTCCGGGTGCGGAAAATCCACCCTGCTGCAGATGGTGGCCGGATTGCTGCGAATCGATGAAGGGGAGATCGAGATGGACGGCCGGGCCGTGGAACGCGGGCGACTCTACATTCCTCCGGAATCCCGCCCGATCAACATGGTGTTTCAGGATTATGCCCTGTGGCCGCATATGACGGTTCGCCAGAACATCGAGTATGGTATGAAGCGGCGGAAAATGAACGGTCAGCACCGGGAACGGACGCTGCAGCGGCTGCAATCGCTGCTCAAACTGGATGGCCTGCTGGATCGGCTGCCGGCCCAGCTGTCCGGGGGGCAGCAGCAGCGGGTGGGCATTGCCCGTGCGCTGGCAACCGAGCCCAAGCTGCTGCTGATGGATGAGCCGCTGTCCAATCTGGACGTCAAGCTCAGAACCGACATGCGGGGTGAACTGGCACGTCTGCTCGAAGATTTGGCGATCGCCTCCCTGTATGTCACCCATGACCGGATGGAGGCTTTCACGGTCGCCCACCGGATTCTCGTGCTTCGCGAGGGGCGAATCGACCAGATCGGGAAGCCGCAGGAGCTGTTCGAGCGACCGGCCAGCCCGTGGGTCGCCCAGCTCATGGGCTACCATAACCGGCTGAATGCCCGGATTGACCCCGGGGCAAAGTCGCATGCGCGGATTGCGGACCGCCCGATTCAGGGACAGCGGATGATAACGTCTGTGCAGGATGGGCCCGCGGTCATCATGGTCCATCCGGAGGGCATCCGGCTGCACGAGAAGGAAGATGCCGAGGGGAATCTTCTGCCGGTCCTTGTGGCGCAGTCCATCTATGAGGGAACCCGGTGGCGAGTGATCGTGCATACCGCTGATCATCAGGCGATCCATCTGTTTCATCATCAGGGAGTTGAACCCGGCAGCGAGGTATGGATCGAGCTGCCGCCGGAACAAACGATGGTGTATGCGGGGGAGGGATTGTAGTCGGATGGGCAGGCTGCTTGCAGTATCAGATGTGCACGGATACGGAAATTTGCTGGAAGCCCTGCTGGAGCATGTGAAGTACGATCCGGCCGCAGACCGTCTGTTTCTATTGGGCGATTACGTAAACAAGGGGCCGGACTCGGGCGGCACCCTGGAACTGGTTGCTGCGCTATGCGCCTCCGGTGCCGTTGCATTGCAAGGGAACAACGAGCGCAAATGGCTTCTCCGGATGCCGGAGCATGCGGTGACCGACGTATCGCGGGCGGAGAAGTACCTCAAGTGGATCGACAGCATGCCGCTGTGGGCGCAGGATGGCGAATACGTATTTGTCCATGCGGGGCTTCGCCCCGGCATTCCGCTCTCCTGTCAAACCCCGGAAGATTTGACGACGATTCGCGAGCCCTTCTTCCATGCGCCTGCCATAGGAGGTCATACGATCGTGTTCGGACATACTTCCACCTGGCGGCTTGGCGCCGATTACGGACAGCTGTGGCGTGGAGAGGGCAAGCTGGGCATCGACACTGGTGCCGGTCATGGGCATTATTTGAGTCTGGTGGATCTTACGTCAGGCTGGCAGTATGCGATTCATGTGTCGGCAGAGGAGGGCATCCTGCGCAGAAGAATCAGCTGATGAGCGCAAAGGCGACTTATCATCTTCAGTGAAGCTCCGTTTATTAGATATACAAGGATGACAGAAGGAGCTCATTTCCCGCTTGGAGGGGATGAGGTCCTTTCGTTGTTGGAAAGCGGGAGTTGCAGCTTAGAATAGGTTTCCGAAAAAATCCCATCCATTTCCGATGACGGGAGGCCGCGCTGGACCGCCATGCCGGGCTTCTTCCGGCTGCGGGGAGACAGCGGCATCGGAGTATGGGGTTCCCTGTGCCTGCTTTTGTTCAAACATCTCTTGCTGCTGCTGCATAAGGCGCTTCTGCTGCTCCAGCATCAGCTGGTGCCAGTCAAACGGCTGGATGTGCTCCTGCTCATCCGGGTAGGATACCTCGGCAGTCGGCTGGCTATAAGCCGATGCGGCGGACGGCGGAGCTGCCTCCTGCCGGCTGCAATTTGCCGGCGGGCCGATGACGACGGAGCCTTTGATTGGAGCCAGCGCCTCTTGGACTTTGGCTTTATCAAGGCAATAAGTATGGGCGAATACTCCGGGTGGCGTCAGTCTTAACATATCGGAGGCTCCGATAAATTGCGGGATCGGTGCATCAAATACAGCCAGAAGATGCGTGTTGTCCACCGTAGCCATCTCATAGTGCCACCAGCCTTGAGGCACATTGACAACCTGACCCGGCTTGATGGAGTACTGAAGCAGCTTTTTGGTAAACGGATTGATCAGCGAAACGTCCGCAGCTCCGGAGATGCAATATACGATTTCCGAAGCATTCTGGTGGGTATGCGGTTCGATAACGTTACCTCTGCTCAGAAAAATATCCAGCAGAGAAGCATTGCCGAGGGTATTCAGCTCGTTTACGGAAAGCAGGTTGATATAGTTCCGATTGTCTTTCTTGATAAAGGTGCTCTGGTTTAGATCGAATGAAAATTGAACGTTGGGTGAGGTGAAATCCATATAGGAAACGGCCATTTTCGTTTGCCTCCTCTTGGGGTTTTGCTGCAGGCATTAGCCTATGGAATACCGTATTCCGCAGGAAGTCTGTACGTGCGCCTATTTTTAGGCGCTTTTGCAGGTGAGCCGAAGCCTTGTTGATTTCTTGACTACATTAAAAATCAAACTTCATGGAGGCTCGATACGTTCATTAAGTATGTGGGGGGAACCCAGATAACCAAGCTGCCGGAGGAACTATGAATAAAGTTAAATTCATCATCATCATTGTTATAACATTGATCGTGGCCGTCTTGAGTTTAAGATTAGGCTTTTGGAATTTATACCCGCCTTATCCGGCGACCGGAGCAATAGGTGAACTGCCGAAACCTAAAAAAGCGAATGCTGTTCTCTATTTTCTGTCTTCGGGGATTGCTTTCATTGCGCTGATTACCTACTTATACAGACTGTTTAAAAAGGAATAATTTCAAGAAGATCCTTTCTTTTCTATGAAAATTTCGTATCCTTATAGATAACTTTTCATTCCAGAAAAGAGATATAAGGGGACGGTGAGAACGGATTGGGAAAAAATAAAATCAACCTGTTAACAAAGCTCTTGGTTTCCTATCTGCTTGTGCTGTTGTTTCCTGTAACCATCATTTTGTTCTACTATTATCCTTACTCTGCTGATGTGGTGAAGGAGAAGGAAATGGAGTGGAACGCCCATATTACCGAGCAGTTTATGACCTCAATGGATGCCTTCACGCGCTATGTTTACAATTTGCCGTTTGAGCTCGTTCAGAACCAGGAGTTCAAGATGTATCAAACGGAGGACAATGATTATCAGAGAGTGCTTATTGCAAAAGAAATGAAAAAATACAATGCGACCGATGCTTTTATATACAACACCCTGTTGTATGTAAAAAACACCGGTTATTTGTTCTCCAAAACTGGAAGCGCATACAGTTTGGAGGATATGAGAACGCCCGGCGTGGGCTTTTATTACGAGAGGTGGCCTTATACGGATGTAGTTAACACGCTGAATACTTTAGAAGCCCCCATCGTTCGGCCTGTGGAAGATGTCATGATTCCCGGCCATAACCGGGTCCGCATGCTGACCTTCCTGCAACCGCTTCCGGTCGGAGGCGTCAATTCCCCCGGCACCGTCCTCATTATGGTGAAAGAAGATACGATCATCCGCATGATGCGATCGGTATCTGAAATTTATAAAGGGGACTTTTTCATTTTTGATGCCCAGGGAAAACCGCTTGTTGCTTCCAATGAATCGCTCTACCAAACGTCAGATGATGTGTCACAGCTCGTACGCGGAATGGACGACAAGACATCGCTATCTTCTGGCATCCATACGATTAACGGCAGCTCCTACCTTGTCTCCCATACCGTATCCGATAAGAATGGATGGCGCTATGTCAGTCTGCTCCCGATGACGGATTCACTCCAGGGAATCCGCACCATTCAGCTAAATACCGTGATGCTGGTTGGCGGCATATTGCTGATTGAAGTCGTGGTGATCTATCTTTCGATCCGCAAAAACTATCATCCGATCAAACGTTTGGTCGATTTTGCAATCCATCTCTTCGCACCTCAGGGAAGCCAATCGATGAATGAAATTGACACCATACGATACACGTTAAGCGGTCTATCTGCCGCCAACACCCGGCTTGATGAGAAGGTAAAGGGAACGCTGCCCATCATGCGGGACAATCTGCTGCAGCAGCTGGTGAATGGGCAATTTCTCTCGTGGGAGGAATTTGTCCGTGAGGGTGAGAGGGTAGGCGTCAGTCTTCACGGCCCGGAGATTTCCGTTATTGTCATATCAAGCGAATCTTCAGGGTATGAAGACGCTGCTCTTGAGCACTTCAGGGAGTGGGGGCATTTCCTGCCGCCAGGCGTTCAAGCCTATCTCTTCAACAGCATTTATGATCACGAGTTCGTGATGCTTTGCTCACATGAGCACGATTTTCCGTTAAAAAAGGTTCTGGCTCAGCTGCAGCAGCGGATAAAGGAGGAAGCCGGGCTGATAACGCGATTTGGCATTGGCAAGACGGTGGACAGCCTATGTCCGCAAGCGGTACACATCTCTTATCTGCAGGCACTGCGTACAGCCGAGCACTTGCGGCTGGGCCAATCCCATTCCATCCTCGTCTTTGATGAGATGGAGGAGTCCCAGGCCGTGGCGGTTTCCTACTTTGCCGATATGCTGCAGTCTCTGGAACTGTCAATTCTGAAAAATGAGGCCGCTATGGTCGAATCAATCATCGAGCGACTTATCGGGCATCTTGGCAGCGACGGTATGCCTCCTCATATGATCCGCAGCATCTACCTGAATACGGCAAGCGTAATTTTCAATGGGCTGCTGCGGTTTCGGCATGATGATCAGTCTGTGCTGCGGCTGACGGAAGCCGCTTTCTCCACCCGATACACGCCGGCGCAGATGTCCAGCATTATCCGGGATAGCAGCGCCAAGCTGTGTGAGATGATCCGCGAAACGCTGCCGCCCTCGAGATCGGCGGGACGTGAGGATATTCTGGCAGTAGTGGAAGCTAAGGCGATGGATCCCAACTGTTCGCTGCAGCTCATGGCCGACCACTTCGGGATGTCCGTATCCAATTTCAGCCACCATTTCAAAAAGACAATCGGACAAAATTTCAAGGAATACATTGACCGTCTGCGGATTCAGCACGCCATTCGCCTGCTCCTTGAAACGGAGGAGACGCTGGACGCGATTGCGATGCAAGCGGGATACAACAACACTTCAAGCTTTATCCGCACCTTTAAAAAAATCGTAGGGGTTACCCCGGGGCAGTACCGGAGTGCCTGCAAGGGCTAAGACAGTTTTTGAATGTCCACAATTTTTGAAAGCGCTTTGATATCAGGGGATCTGAAGAGCGCTTCCTGTTTGTCAGCCTTCGTTTTCAAAAAATGTAAATCGGCAAAAAACTGCCCGTTTACGCCGCATTATACCTCCGATTAGAGTCTAAGGTGCCCTGTACAGCAGGGCTGAGGCAGCTAACCTCATCAAAAAAAATCCAAAGGTTGGAGGTTATGGAATGCGAAAAAGAGTAAACGTTTTCACTTCTATCGTCTTGATCACGGCCTTGCTCCTGGCAGGGTGCAGCTCGGGAGGGAGTCGGAGCGAATCGGCGGAATCCCCTGATCGTACCTCAGGAGAGAAGGTAAAGCTGACGGCGATTATGATCAAGCATCCGTTAACGAAGCCGCTTGCCGACATGGAGTGGCTTCAGAAGGTGGAGGACGCCGCTGGCGTGGATATTGAATGGCAGGAGATTACCGCCGATTGGGGCCAGAAAAAAGGAACGATGCTCGCCAGCGGAGACATCCCGGATCTGTTTATCGGGCCCAATGTGATTACAGACGCGGATTTTGCCCAGTTCCAAGGGCTGTTTCAGGACCTGACCGAGATGCTGGATCTGGCTCCCAATGTACAGACGATGTTCAATGAACGTCCTGAGACACAGCAGATTGCAACCCAGGCTGACGGGAAAATATACGGGCTGCCCAAGTACCAGCGTTTCTGGCCGGACACGGCCTCCAGACAGTACATCAATCAGCAATGGCTGGATGAGCTGGGGCTTGAGATGCCGACGACGTGGGATGAGTTATATGAGGTGCTGCTCGCCTTCAAAGAGCGCGATGCCAACGGCAACGGCGATATGAACGACGAAATTCCGATGGATTGGCCTGGCGGCATCGGCGGAAACTTTAACGCTGCACTGCTGCTGGGCAGCATGGGCATTACGTTGTCGGAGGGAAGCAGCCAAGGCTATTTTGTAGAGGATGGTCAGGTAAAGAACTTCCTGATTGACGAACGCTATAAAACGATGGTGATATTTCTGAACAAGCTGTATAAGGCCGGGCTGATCAACCCCGAGGTATTCACGCATGATTACACTAAATACCAATCGATCGCCAGGGGCGATGGGGACACCGCCAAAGTCGGGTTCACCTGGGGCTGGGTCGCTTCAGACCGGTTCGGGGAACGGGTAGCCTCGCAGTACGTATCCTTGCCGCCGCTTAAAGTATCGGATGATTATACGGGCAAGCTGTCCTGGAGTTATGACTACAACTCCCTGAACTACGGGGTGAACCATATCGTGATGTCTGCAAGAACGAAAAATAAGGAGGCGGCCATGCGCTTGATCAACGAACTGTATGATCCGGAAGTGGGCATGCAGGTGCTGTTTGGCTCCATCGGCCCGAATATTCAGGATAACGGGGACGGGAGCTACACCATTCTTCCTCCTGGAAATCCAGAGATGGACCCGGGGACATGGAAATGGACATCCACGATGGCCGACCACGGCGCTTTCTATATACCGGATTCGCTCCAGCTTACGCTTGGCAAAGACATGCAGGAGGTCATCGAGCAGTCGGAACCCTTGCAGGAGGCGCTGCAGGTGGATCTGGACAAGGATGTGTTTCCGGCAATGTTTATTAAATATTCGATGATGGACAACAACACGATGAGTTTGAACAATACCAATATCATGAATCTGGCAGAGTCGAGCTTTGCCAAGTGGGTGACCAAGGGCGGTATAGAGGCCGAGTGGGACGCGTATGTCAGAGAAGCCCAGAAGGCCGGCATCACCCAGAACCTGGAGATTATGCAGAAGTACTACGACGAGTACAGAAGCAATCATTGATGTCTGATCAACATGGAATGATGCCATGTCTAGTCTAGCGGCCGTATAGGCCGTATCAACGCCTGGACGGGCATTTCCGTTAAGCTGAGGGGGGATAGGATGCGGATCCACAAAGGAATATCGTCCATAATACGAGACTATCAGCTATGGCTGATGATTATGCCAGCGATTCTCGTCATATTGATCTTTAATTATATACCGATGTACGGTATTCAGCTCGCTTTCCGGGATTACGATTTCAGCAAGGGCCTCACCGGAGGGGAATGGCGCGGGCTGGCGTATTTCCAGCAATTCATCGATAGCTATCTGTTCACCGACCTCATGCGGAATACCTTTCTGATTAGTTTGTCCAGCATTGTGCTGGGCTTTCCGGCCCCGATCATTCTAGCGTTGATTCTGAATCAGATCCGGCGAAAAAAGATGAAGCAGCTGATGCAAACCACCGTCTATTTGCCGCATTTTATTTCGATTATCGTGCTTGTTGGCATGCTGAATGTGCTGCTGTCCTCGGAGACCGGGGTGGTCGGACATTTCATGAAATCCATAGGACTCGGACATATCCAGCTGCTGGCATCCACGTCGACCTTCATCCCGGTATACGTGCTCTCCGACATTTGGCAGCACTGCGGCTGGAACAGCATCATTTATCTTGCTGCCTTGTCCTCGGTGGACCCCCAGCTGTATGACGCGGCCAAGATCGACGGGGCAAGCCGGTGGCAGACGATCCGTTATATTGATTTTCCGGCCCTTGTGCCGACCATCATTATTCTGTTTATTCTCAGTATGGGCAACATCCTCAGCACTGGCTTTGAAAAGATATTTCTGATGCAAAATTCGCTTAATTTGCCGGTATCTGAAGTGATAGCCACTTATGTATATAAAATCGGGATCGTATCCAGCCAGTTCAGCCTGGCCTCGGCCATTGGACTGTTTAATACGCTCATCAACTTTGTGTTTCTGTTTGCGATGAATATGATCTCCAAGAAAGCATCCAATCAAAGCCTATTCTAACGAAGAGAGGAAGGAGGGACCAAGATGGGGCATACCGGATGGCGCGTTAGCGGAAAAGAGATCACATTTAAGATGATGCTGGCGTTTGTGTGCACGATCATCTTTCTGTTGATCGCTTACCCGCTCTATTTTATCGTTATTGCATCCTTTAGCGATTCAACCCTGGTATCAACAGGGAAGGTGCTGTTCTTTCCGAAAAACATCAGTTTGTTTGGATATCGGGAAATTTTTCAGGACGCGAGGATTTGGACGGGGTATCGCAATACGGTGTTTTACACCCTGTTTGGCACCCTGGTCAATATGCTGTTTACGCTGCCGGCTGCTTACGTGCTGTCCAGGCGGGAGTTTCGGCCGAGACGGGTCATCATGTTCTTCTTTGTCGTCACGATGTTTTTTAACGGGGGGTTGATCCCAACCTATTTGCTGATGAAGGATTTGCATTTGACCAACACGATATGGGTGTTCATCATTCCGTTTTCCGTGAATGTGTTTTATTTGATTATCGCCCGTACGTTTTTTGAAAACTCGCTGCCGCAGGAGCTGCATGAGGCGGCTGTAATGGACGGCTGCTCTCACTTCACCTTCTTTGTTAAAGTGGCTCTGCCGCTGTCGAAGGCGCTCATATCCGTTATCGGTCTCTATTATTTGGTCGGACACTGGAATGATTTTTTCACCGCCCTGATCTACATTCGGGATAACCATCTGCAGCCGCTGCAGATCGTGCTGCGGGATATTTTGCTCTCCAATCAGGTGTTTGCCGGAGGGGCGGGAACAGGTGGAGACGCCGGAGGTTATGCCCAGCGATATGCCGATCAGATCAAGTACGGTGTCATTATTGTATCGACCCTGCCGATTCTCATGATCTATCCGTTTATTCAAAAGTATTTTGAGAAGGGGGTCATGATCGGGTCGATCAAAGGTTAAGTAACCTGAAAAACGCCTCGGGTGCCCCTGCGTTGTGCAGGTGCCTCGAGGCGTCCTTATGAGCTTATACAACACTTCATGAATGATGACTCAAGTAGAGCCGCAGGCAGTACCGCAAGACAGCCAATGGCTGTGGGGCGGCTGTCTGCATGATTACCTTTCGCGTTTACGCTTGCCGATAATTCATTTCCGGAATGACAAAAGAGATGCTGGTTCCCTCGTTCGGCACGCTTCGAACGACCAGGCCCGACCCATAAGTCTGGATCAGCCGGCGATGCGTATTGTACATGCCGATGCCGCGCTTCGCCGGACCGGGCTCATCCAGCAGATGAAGCACTTTCTCCGGCTCCATTCCTTTGCCGTTGTCCTTGACTTCCACGAGGATATGCTGCTCCTGCCGGACAATCCGGATGCGGATTGTACCGCCCTTGGCTTTCTGCAGGATGCCATGCCGAACGGCATTTTCAACCAGGGGCTGAATGGTGAGCGGAGGCAGAACCATATCGATCTCCGGATCAACGTCCCATGCAATCGTCATTCGGTTGCTGTGGCGCTCTTGTTCGACATAGAGATAGGCGCGTACCAGTTCAAGCTCCTGCGAAAGCGAAACGAACTGATCCGAATTCTGATAATGGAAGCTGATCTGCAGATAAGAGCTGAACGCTTCGCTCAGGCTGCGCATCCGGTCAAGGTCAATCTCGCTGAGGGCCATAATTGAGTTCAAGGTATTAAACAGAAAGTGCGGGTGAATTTGCGCCTGTAAATACGCAGCCTCCATGCGGAGCCGCTCATCAATCGAGCGCTTCATCGCGGTTAAGGAGCGAATGCGGTATTTCAGTTCCAGCGAATCCACCGGCTTGGTCACATAGTCATTGGCGCCGGCTTGAAACCCCGTATAGATGTCTGCCGCCTCGCTGCGTGCGGTCAGCAGCAGCACAGGGAGCTCGGAAGGGCTAAAGCGCTCCCGGATTCGGCGCGTCAGCTCATACCCCGACATTTGGGGCATCATGACATCCGTGATGACAAGATCCCAGGACTTGGTGCCGAGCAGCTCCAGCGCCTCGCTGCCTGACGAAGCAAACGTAATATGGTAAGGCTCCTGAAACAGGATTCCTCCGAGCACTCTCAGATTGACCCTGTCGTCATCTACGGCGAGCACGTTGAACGGATGCTTGGCCGTGACGGTATCAGCCTCCGGTGGAAGCAGGCTCAGTTGATCGAGCTGGCTGCCCTCCACGATATAGCTGAATGACTCTTGACCCGCGGCCAGCTCAGCTGCCGCCTCGTCGCCTGTCGCTTCCGCGACAGGCAGCATGAACGCAAAGGTGGAGCCTTGTCCAAGCTCCGACGTAACGCTTAGCGTTCCGCCATGCAGCTCCACCAGCTCTTTGCTGATGCTGAGCCCAAGCCCGATTCCCTTGGCATCGTTAAAGCCGGGATGCCCCTGTTCATAAGGAAGGAATACGCGCTGGCGCGTCTCCTCATCCATGCCCACACCGGTATCGGTGACTTCGATCAGGACGTGATCGTTCACCACCTTGGCACTTACGGTGATCGTTCCGGCTTCGGTAAATTTAAGTGCGTTATGAAGCAGATTCAGCAAAATCTGCAGCAGCCGTTTTTCATCAGCCAAAATGTAAGGAAGCTGCTCCGGGATATCCATCCGCATCTCTACGCCCGCTGCCTTTGGCGTAAATTTCAGAATATCGAATACGCCATGAACGACCGATTGCAGTGACATCGGCTTCGTCTTAAGCATGATTCGCTTCTCCCTCAGGCGGACGGCATCCAGCAGATCATTCAGCAGATGAGACATCTGATGACCGAGGGTGACAAGCAGCTTCAGATCCTCCACGCTTCGGTATGTCATGCCGGCCTGTTCCCTGTCGGCGACGCTTTGCGCGATATTGATGATGCCGTGCAGCGGCGTTCTCAGCTCATGCGAAGTGTTGGCAAGGAACCGGTCTTTCATCTTGTCCGCAGCTTTCAGCTCTTCGTTCAGCTGGCTGATTTGCTGGGTATTGTGGTAATAGCGGCTGAACCAGTAGGACGAAAATCCGACGACGGCAGCCAGAATATCAAAAGGATAATAGACAACAGGCAGTTCTATAAATATTTCACTGATGGACCATGCCACCCCGCAGAAGATCCCGCTCGATGACAGCAACAAATAGATGGCGTGCTTGCGGCTTTCCATGACCATGCGCACAAATCGGTACAGGAATACCGGCATCGGAAGCAGATAGAATGCCGAGAACACCCGGTAGTGATAGGTAACTGACACCCAAGATGGCGGAGCAAACAGCACAAACACCGAATATAGCAGCAGCAGGGCGGAATAAATGTAAAACCAGGTGCCTTTTGTAGGCTTGCCATAAAATCTGCTGCTTAACTTGACGAAGAAGAAGACCATCCACATGTACGAAAGGAGTCTGATTTTCAGCGTCCATTCATAGTTGAGCGGCACCCATTGCAGCAGAATTGAGTCTGTACTGATGGCGACCGTAATAGCCGTAATGAGCATCATCAGAAGAAAATCAAGCAGCATGAACTCCCGTGGGTTTAAGAAATACAAGATACATGCATAAAGCGCATGCAGCAGCAAAATGACAAAGGTGATGAGCTGAAGATCAACCGACACGCCGTAGGTGCGGTCGATCTCTTCCTCAGAGCCCAGCATAACGGATCTTGCAATTCCGCCGACGAACGGTTCGTCAAAATTAGCCACGCGAATAAAAAGCTCAATTTCTTCAGCATCGCGAGCACCGTCATAGTCAACGACCAATGAGTTTCGGACCGGCACATAGGAATCTGCATTCGTTCCTATTTGGCCGATTTGCAGCAGGGTAGTTCCGTTGATCTCGACTTCGGCGGATAGCCGGATCTCCGACAGCCACAGCGATATCGGCGTTCCTAAAGGCTCGTCCAGCATAATTCGGAGTCTGTAAGTCCCCACACCGAAGGCAGTTTCAGCAAACTCTGAGCTGACGTCCCGCCAGCTCTGGGGCACCTGAATATAGTGAGGCTTCAGCGCTTGTTGCTGTAGCTCTGCCCTTCCGATAAGCACGCCAGGATAAAATTCCCATTCTCCGTCGATCGGGATTGCCGGCAACGGATTAAGCTGATAATCGCGCAGATCCAGAACCCCATGCTCAGCTGAGGGATGAGGCGGCAAGGAGTATGCCTGCAGCCAAATCAGCCGCATGCCCAGAAGCACAGCCAGAAATATAATGACAATCAAGAAGTTTTTTAGTATGGATTTTCTGATGATTTTATCAGGCATTATGGCACCGTCCGCTTTAGCATGTAGTTTCATTATCATACGAAAAAAATCCCGGCGCGTACAGAAGAAAGTCAGGACAATGGCTTAATATTTCTCTATATGAGTCATAAGACCTTGATTCTAAAGACCTATAAAAACTCGCCTTACTCCTGAAATGGAATAAGGCGAGTAAAGTGAATGGAACTGTCCCGGTTATGAGGCTATAACGAATCAATAATTACATATGAATATCTCGGTTGGTGCTGACCGCATCCTTAGGCGACTCTTTCGGTGTGAACGGCCACCAGTTCGCACGTCCGAACAAACGCACCATCACAGGGACGAAGAACGGAAGGAACACGAGGGCGTACAGTACAAGACCGACGAGTACAACCGTGGCAATCTGCATCATCGACAGCACACCGGACGGATACATGGCTGCGAAGGTGCCGCCAAGGATGACCACCGCAGACAGGATGACGGTTCCCATATTTCGCATCGCGTGAAGGATGGCGTCTTTAACGTCCCAGGTTTTGTTCTCGTTAAACCGGGCCATCAGGAAGATGCTGTAATCGACGCCGAGCGCAATCAGCATGACGAAGCTGAAGAACGGTGTCGCCCATGTAATTCCGGAATAGCCGAGCCCGTTCACGAAGATCAGTTCGGTCACGCCGACAGAGGTGAAGTACGTAATGACCAGAGAGATAATCAGATAGATCGGCATCACGATGGAACGGAGAAGCACGATCAGGATTATGAAGATGCCGGTGAGCATTAAAATAACAGTTCGGCTGTAATCATCATTTGAGATCGTTTGCAGATCATGGTTGGTGCTCGTAATTCCGCTGATGGCCACTTCGGCATTTTCCAGCTTCGTATGAGCCACCGCGCGTTCTACAGCGGACAGGATCTGCTCAAGACTGTCCATCGCTTCCTCGCTGTACGGATTGGCTGACAGCACGACATCCAGCTTCATCACCTTGCGGTTATCGGACAGGTAAGTGTCGAAGACGGTCTGGAAATCGCTGTTCTCCAGCGCTTCTTGCGGAATGAAGAATCCGCTCAGTTCCTCATCCTGGATGCTTTGAAGCTGTTCTAGGTATCCTTGGGCGGAACCCAGGCCATCCGAGATTTGCCGCAGCCCGTCGGCGCTTGCAGTCAGCCCTTCGGTCAGCTCACCGATTTGGCCGGTTAGTTCGCTGAAGCCGTCTGCCAGCTGCTTCTGTCCGCCTTCCAGCTGTCCCAGCCCATCGGTGATGGACGGAATCTGCCCGACGATTTGCTGCTGTCCATCTGCGGCCTGCGACAGTCCGGCTTGCAGTTCACCAATGCCGGCCACAATCTGCTTCAGCCCCTCGGCAAGCGCGTCCTGCCCAGCGGCTGCCTGTGCATATCCGGCATTCGCTTCTTCAACGCCGGCAGCAGCGCCTTTTATCTGCTCTGATATTTGTCCCAGCCCGGCTGCCAACTGGGCTGCGCCGGATCCGGCTTGGGTTACGGTTCCTTTAATGGTCAGGTAATCCGGATTTTGCAGCAGATCCGGGTGGCTGCTCTCCAATCCGGAGAAGGAGGCATCCAGACTGCTCAGGGCAGCTGCAACACCATCCAGCTGCTCTCTGATGCCGGCAACGCCGCCGTCAAGCGCGGATAATCCGCTGCCAAGCTGCTTGTAGCCTTCCAGCAGCTGGGCGTGCGCATCCGCCAGCTCCTTGGCGCTGTCGGCCGCTTGCTGCAAGCCGGCTTTCAATTCGCCGGCGCCGGCGGAGCCGCTCGCAATCCCTTGCTGGATCGCGCTCAAGGCCTGACCAAGCTCGCCAATGCCCTGCTTCAGATCCGCTGTCCCCTGGGTCAGCTCCATGGCGCCGGCAGCGGCTTCGCTCAGCTTGGGCGCATTTTCACTCAGCTGTTTGCCGGCCTCGGACAGGCCATTTTCAATTTCATTTAGCCCGCCTTGAGTCTGATCCAGGCCCTCATTTAAAGTCTGAACCTGTGTCGGGATCAGGAAGTCATGAATTTGTTCCCCGGTCGGGCGCGAGAGGCTGCGAACTGCAGAAACGCCGTCAACCTTTTCGATCTCTCGGCTGATTTTCTCTGCCAGACCGACATATTCGGCCGTATCCATCAGGTCATCGTTTCGGATGACAACGGTAGAAGGCATGGATTCACCAGGTCCGAAGCTCTCAGAGATGATATTAAATCCTTTGACCGACTCGTATTGCGGCCCGATCTCCTCCAGACTGTTAAAGGACAGCTTGCCGCTATAGGTGAGAAGGAACGGTGCTACGATGACTGCAACAACGAGCAGCGACGCCAGGGGACGCTTGAGCGAGAATGCCCCGGCGGCTCCCCACAGCTTGTTCTCCGAGTGCTCCAGACTGCCGCGGGAAGGCCAGAAGAGCGCCTTGCCCAGCAGTGCCATGAAGAAGGGCACCACGGTCAGCAATGCAATTAGCATGATCGCAATACCGACGGCTACGGCAACTGCGGATTTGTACAGAATGAATTCAGACAGGCCGATGGCAATAAAGCCAACAAATACCGCGAGGCCGGAGTATATGACTGTACCGCCGGCTTTGCGGTAAGTTTCGATAACCGCTGTTTTGGTATCCTCAGCGGCTGCCAATTCCTCCTTAAAGCGGCTGATCAGCAAAATGCAGTAATCGGTGCCGATCCCGAACATGACAGCGACCATGAATACCTGGGTAAAGGTCGAAATCGGGAAATCGAATCGGTCGACTAGAAAGGAGACCACCGATTGAGACACAATGTAGCTCAAGCCCACGGTCAGCAGTGGCACAAACGGAGCAACAAAGGAACGGAACACAATGAATAGAATGACGAGAATGAAAACGACAGTAATATATTCCGTTTTCTTCAGCCCTTCCTCGGAGCTGACGATGGTATCCTCATTGATGAGGCCTTCACTGGTCAGATAATGGTCTGCTGTTACGTCTGCCAGCAGCTCTTTCACCTGCCCCGGCAACTGCTTGACTGCTTCCTGGCCTCCGCTGACCTGGAGCGCAACCATAATGGTGTTGCCGTCTGCCGCGATCAGCGTATCCGCCAGCTCCGACTGTGTGAACGGATCGTTAATGGAGGTGATGCTGAGCTTATCTCTATTCTCGCTCAGACGCTCCACGCCCTGGCGTATACTGTCTTGATCCGCCTCGCTTAATCCGTCAGGCTTGTTGAAGACAAGCGCCACCTGACTCAGCGAACGGCCGTCCTCACTGTCGGAGGCTTCCCTTAGTATTTGAGAAGCTCTCGAGGAGGAGTAGCCATCCGGAACGGAGAGCTGTCCCTTCTCTCTTACAAGATCCGCCATGGATGGCGCCGTTAGAAACAAGCCAGCGGCTACAGCAATCCATAGGATCATGATGAACCATCTTGCTCTCAGTATGGTTTTCAATTCTTTCTCCCGCCTTCCTGCATTAACTGCCCCAACTTTTCAAAATTAGAAATGAAGGATTCGATTTCTTCCTCCTCAAAATGCTGCAAATAAGGTGAAATGAGTTCCCTGATTTGCTTGCGGCACGAATCGAAAATGGAGCGTCCGTGATCGGTAATCGATAGATAGATGATGCGGCGGTCAGCTTCATCCCGCGTTCGCTCAACCATTCCGGCCTGCACCAGACGATTGACTATCGCCGTAATGGAGCTTTTGCCGACGGAGAACATCTCCGCTAGCTGGGAAGGCGTGCATTGCGGGATATCGTTAATCAGCAGCATGATCTGATATTGATCATCGGTCAGCGTTTCGCCAAGCTCCTCCCGAATACGGGCATTGATTCGACGTACAACAAATGAGTGAGCATTCACATACCGGTCGATCCACTCCTTTATTTTATCGTCCAACAGATTGTTCCTCCTTCAAATAGTTCGATTATGAAATAGTTTTATTATAGAACTATATAGCAGCAGAATATTGAAGTCAAGATGACGCCTTGTCGGACATGGGGGGCTTTCGCTCATTTCGCAAGCCTAGCTTTATACAGATTGTAACATTAAATATAAACCTTCAAGCACCATGACGGTATCAGCTTCGGAAAAGCGGACTGCATCAAGGTTCGGAGTCATCAAATTTTGTACTTGCATCAATGTTGTAAGATAGGAATGCACTGCCGGAGATAGCGTTAATAATGCTTCCGAAGTCAGTTTTGTTGCGAAGACCCCCCAATGAAGCATCTGCTCCACAAAACTAAGTAGATGCTTCCGAAGTCAGTTTTGTTGCGAAGACCCCCCAATGAAGCATCTGCTCCACAAAACTTTTAGGAGGTTAAATCATGCACCCAACCATCAAAATCCGCGGGGCGAGGGAGAACAATCTCAAGAACATCTCCCTTGAAATCCCCAAACACAAGCTGATCGTCGTTACAGGTCCTTCCGGTTCGGGGAAATCAACCTTAGCCATGGACACACTCCAGCGGGAATGCCAGAGGCAATATATGGAGTCCATGGGCATGGTATCCGATTCGGTCAGCAAGCCCAAGGTCGATTCCATCGAGGGATTATCTCCTTCCATCAGCGTTGGCCAGCATGTGACCAATCGCAATCCGAGATCGACGATCGGGACGGTTACCGATATCTATACCCTGCTTCGTATATTGTTTGCCAAGCTCGGGGAGCGGCCGTGCCCTGCTTGCGGTGAGACGGTTGCCCCGCCGGTCGATGGCGTGCCTGCCCAGATCTCTGCGGATGACTCCGAGCCCTACGATGCATTTGAGACGGTTCGTTGCAGGCGATGCGGTCATTCACTGGAGAAGCTGACCATGTCGCATTTCTCGTTCAACAAGCCAGAAGGGGCTTGTGAGACTTGCAGCGGTCTTGGCCATACAGTCGAACTGAACATGGAGGCGGTGTTCAGACCGGAGCTGAGCTTGAAAGACGGGGCTGTCACGACATGGTACAGCGCGATTGTGGATTACAGCACGAATATATTAAAGGCGGCCGCGAAGTATTACGGCTTTTCGTTTGATGAGCATCTGCCTTTGCAGGATTATTCGGAAATCCAGCGCGATTTGCTCTATTACGGTGTGGAAAGCGAGCCATTTGCCCGCCATTTCCCAGACATGAAACCGCCCAAGACGGTGAGTCAAGGCAAATTCGAAGGGGTGGTGACTGGGATCCGCCGAAGATATCTGGAGAAAGGAAGCGAATCCTCCGAGGCTTCCCTGTTCCACGAGTTCACATGCACCGATTGCCAAGGCTCCAAGCTGAAGAAAAGCAGCCGCGAGGTCCGGGTGGACGGTGTATCCATCAGCGAAGTCAATGCCTGGGCGATCGGCGATGCATTAACCTGGCTGGAAAGGCTTGGCGGCAAGCTTTCGGAAGATCACCTGCATATCGTGGAACCGATCATTCATGACTGCGTAATAAGACTGAAACGCATTATGGACGTCGGGCTAGGCTATATGTCGCTGGAGCGGCAGGTCGTCACGATGTCCGGAGGTGAAGCCCAGCGACTGCGGCTCGCTTCAATTCTTGGCTCAGGACTCACCGGTGTGCTGTACATTTTGGATGAGCCGACTACCGGTCTGCACCCGAAAGATACAAGAGGATTGATCCAGGTGCTGAAGCAGCTTCGTGATCTGGGGAACACCGTGCTTGTCATTGAGCATGACGAGGAAGTGATGCAGGCTGCCGATCATATTATCGACATCGGCCCGGGAGCAGGCTCGAAGGGCGGTACGGTCGTAGGCCAAGGAACATTCGAGCAGCTGTTGCAACAGCCTTCTTCCGTGACGGGTGCTTATTTTAGGGAGTATGGAGGGCATTGGCCGGGAAGGCAGCCAAGGCCGGGCAACGGCAACAAACTAACGATTCATGAAGCCTCCCTTCGGAATTTGAAGCAAATTACGGTTTCCTTCCCGCTCGGTTGTCTGGTCTCGGTAACGGGTGTGTCCGGTTCCGGCAAATCAACGCTGTTATTCGATCTGCTGGCCGAATCAGGCAGCGGGAGCAAGACGCCTCCCGGCTGCAAGGACATTACCGGCTGGGATTCGATTGGCCAGCTTGTTACGGTGGATCAGTCCCCGGTATCTCGCATGCAGCGTTCGAACGTAGCCACATACACGGATGTGTATACCCATATTCGAAGCGTGTTCGCGAGCTTGCCTGAAGCCAGACGAAACCGGCTGACTGCCAAGCATTTTTCCTTTAACACGCCGGGAGGACGCTGTGAAACCTGTCAGGGGCTTGGTGTCGTACCGATGCACATGCACTTTCTGCCCGAGATCGAAATTCGTTGTCCGGCATGCCGAGGCAAACGTTTCAAGCCGGAGGTGCTCGAGGTGACGTATCAAGGGTATTCTATCTCCGATATGCTTGATATGACGGTGGAGGAAAGTCTACCGGTGCTGGAGGGCCAGCCGAAAGTTCTTGAGCTGACTCGCCTGCTCTGCGAAGTTGGACTTGGTTATTTGAAATGGGGACAGTCTGTGCGCACTTTGTCCGGCGGTGAGGGTCAGCGGATTAAGCTGGCGAAGGAGCTAAGCAAGAAGACGAAGAAGCATACGCTGTACCTTCTGGACGAGCCTTCAACCGGACTTCATCCCGCCGACGTCAGACAGCTGCTGCATCTGCTAGACCGGTTGGTCGATGCAGGCAACACGGTTATTCTGGTTGAACATCATATGGATCTAATTGCTGCCTCGGACTGGATTGTTGATATCGGTCCGGGTGGAGGGGCCGCCGGCGGAGCGGTTGTGGCCGAGGGGACCCCCGAAGCGGTCGCACAAGTGGAGAAGTCGCATACCGGGCGATTCCTCAAGGAATTAAGATATGGATAGGAAAGAGGAGTGAGGCTTGGTGGATCAAACGACAGAGAATGTAAAGATGGAAGAAGAGAAAGGGGCGGTCACACGGACGACCGTCCGTTACCTGATCCGGCTGCTGGGATCGGCAGGCATTCCCAAGCTGGTGCTTGCCTTTGCAGTAGTGCTGAGCTTGATCGGAGCGGTCACAGGGCTCATCGTTCCGCTGATCACCGGGCAGCTGATCGACAGCTTCTCGGCCGATATGCTGCGGATGGAGACGATTGGCATTCTGATTGCGATGTTCCTGCTTGAAGCGGTATCCAGCGGGTTCTCGTACTATATGCTCGCTTATGTCGGGAACCAGACGGTGAATAAAATCCGAAAGCGACTCTGGAACAAGGTATTGGCACTGCCAGTCCCGTTTTTTGACCGTCATCGCTCGGCTGAGACAATGAGCCGGGTCACGAATGATACGAATGAGGTGAAGACACTCATCACCGACCACCTCATCTCATTTTTCTCCAATTTGCTTACCGTTGCTGGGGCGGTGGCGATTCTGTTCTACCTGGATTGGCAGATGACGCTGATTATTCTGATTGCTGTGCCGGTCGGTTTCGGCATTCTGATGCCAATCGGCGGTAAAATGTACAAGGTATCCATGAGCCAGTACGGCAAACTTGCCCAATTGTCGGCCATGCTGACCCAGGTGATCGGCGAAATCCGCCTAGTTAAAGCCTCCAACGCCGAGCGGCGTGAGGAGAAGAGCGGCTATGACCAGATGGATGATCTGTACCGCTTCGGCATGAAGGAAGCGAAGATCAATGCGGTGCTCATTCCGCTCATGTCGATGGTGATGGTGGTGCTGCTGGTCGTCATTATCGGTTACGGCGGTGTCCGGGTATCCTCGGGTGCGCTGAGCGCAGGCGAGCTGGTTTCCTTCATCCTGCTGCTGTTCCAGATTATGTTCCCCTTCAGTCAGTTTGCCACGTTCTACACGCAGCTCCAGAAGGTTATGGCGGCGACAGAGCGCTTGAGACTGATTCTTGAATACGAGCCGGAGACGGAAGAACGCGCAGCGCTGCAGGCTCCGCAGGGACATCAGGACTTGGCATTCCGCGAGGTAACCTTTGCTTATCATGAAGGGGAGACGATTCTGTCAGAGGTAAGCTTCACCATTCCGGCCAAAAAAGTGACGGCGCTTGTCGGACCGAGCGGAAGCGGCAAAACAACGGTGTTCTCTTTGATCGAGCGTTTCTATACGCCAAGCAGCGGCTCGATCGAGTTTGGGGAGGTGCCAATCCGGGATTACAGCCTGGACTCCTGGCGCAGAAAGCTCGGCTACGTCTCCCAGGACAGCCCGCTCATGACCGGGACGATCCGCGACAACATTATCTACGGCCGGGAGGAGCCTGTGACCGAGGAGGAGATCGCTGAGGTGGCAAGGTTGGCTTATGCGGAAGGTTTTATTCAATCGCTGCCAAGAGGCTATGATACGGAGGTTGGCGAGAGAGGCATTCAGCTGTCTGGCGGTCAGCGGCAGCGGGTGGCCATCGCCAGAGCCTTGCTCAGGAAGCCGGATATCCTGCTGCTGGATGAAGCGACGGCCAGCCTGGACAGCGACTCCGAGCATGAAGTGCAGAAGGCGCTCAACAATCTGATGGAGGAGCGGACAACGGTGGTCATCGCGCATCGACTGTCCACGGTCGTGGAAGCCGACCAGATTGTCGTGCTGGAGAACGGTCGCATTACGGGCAGCGGCAAGCATGAGGAGCTGCTGCTTAGCCATCCGTCCTATGCGGAGTGGGCCAAGAAGCAGTTTCATATCGGGAATGACGCAGAAGTGTGAAGTTGTCGTCTCATCAAGAAAAGTCAGGGGAGCTCAGGCCTATCAACGGCCTGAAGTCGCTTCCTATAACAAACACTGGACTCCGGGGCTAAGTATAGCTTAACGGAGTCCCTTTTTTCTGTAATCGACTACCGGTCTTATGGATATACGGATATAATATTTCATCGGTTTGTCGGCCCGAAATTTGATATGATCAATGTAAATATAAAAAAAAGGGGGAGGCTTTCTATGACTTTGCAGCAGTTAAGATACGTCATTGAGGTTGCCAACCGCGGCTCGATGAACGAGGCGGCCAGGAGGCTGTTCATTTCGCAGCCCAGTCTCTCCAGTGCGATCAAGGATCTGGAAGAGGAGCTTGGCATTACAATCTTCGAACGGACGAACAAAGGGATCATCTTGTCCAAAGAGGGAGCCGAGTTTCTCGGATATGCGCGTCAGGTGGTGGAGCAGGCTGAGCTTCTGGAGAGCAGATATTTGAACGCTAAGCCTTCACCGCAGCATTTTTCCGTCTCGACGCAGCACTATGCGTTTGCTGTGAATGCTTTTGTCTATTTGGTGCAGCAATACGGGCAGGACGAATACGAGCTGGCGCTGCGTGAAACGAAGACCTACGAGATCATCCAAGACGTCAAGACGCTGCGGAGCGAAATAGGCATTCTGTATCTCAACGAATTCAACTCCAAGGTGATTAACAAGCTGTTGAAGGATGCGGGCTTGCAGTTTACAAGCTTGTTTACAGCACGGCCGCATATATTCATCAGCATTAAAAATCCGCTTGCGAAGCAGTCGATAGTGACCATTGAGGAGCTGCAAAATTATCCGTACCTGTCCTTTGAGCAGGGGGAGTACAACTCCTTCCACTTCTCTGAGGAAATTCTGAGCACGCTGTCTCACAAGAAAAGCATTCGTGTCAACGACCGGGCTACATTGTTTAATTTGTTGATCGGTCTGAATGGGTATACGATCTCCACCGGCGTGCTGAGCGCGGATCTGAACGGCAATGAAATTATTCCGGTGCCGCTGGACTGTGACGAGACGATCAACGTAGGCTGGATCAATCATAAGAACGTGTCGCTGTCCAAGCTTGCCGAGGCCTATGTGGAGGCACTGCACCGGGCGATTGCGGAGTAGATGCAAAATAGATGCAAGGATAGATGCAAGGATAGATGCAAGGATAGATGCAACGTAGATGTAACATAGATGCAAAATAGAGGCAGAGAAACTGCGGCACAGCTGTGGAGTAACTGCGGAGTAGCGGATTAACACTCGCTATCCAGGAACTTTGCATCATTATCCCTTTTGATCAGGTCGCACAGAGATCAGGTAGTACAGAGATCAGGTAGTACAGAGATCAGGCAGCACAGAAACAGCCAACCAGGAAGAGCGATAAATTTACATGCTCAGAAGAAGATATATTTTGGTAAAGGCAATTGCAGATCATGAGCTTGTCTCAGGCGAAGGTCGAAGTTTAAGTGAAGTGAACCAAGCCAGGCAGCAGATCCTGAATTTAGATGAGATGAACCGAGCCAGACAAAGGTTCTACATTTAGACGAGATGAACCAAACTAGGCAGTAAATCCTGAATTTGACAAGATGAAACAGACCCGACAATAGTTCCAGGTTTAGGCGAAGTGAAAAGGGCGGAGCAGAAGATAAAGCCCAGGCAAAATGAAACAGAGTGCCCATCACCTTTCCATCCTCACGTCAGGAAACAGCCGCGAAAGGCTGTTTCCGTTGGACTTCGATCAGCTGGCGGTAGGGAAGCGCGGGGATCGCCATACAGATCTGCAGCAGCTTATGCCGCATCGTTTCAACAGTTCCGGACAGGCGTAGCCAGCGGCGTCTGGTGTATTCATTCAGGTATGCCTGCAGATGCTTAACTCCCAGAGCTCCATACGTACTCTTCAGCGATTGCCACGCCTCTCTAACCACTTTCCGCAAAGGAGCATACAACCGAAAGGCTTGAGGAAACAATTGAACCGCTGATGTACCGGCATCCACATGCTCGTCAATGAATGCGGTTAAATCGCGACGGGTTGCCCTTTCATCGCCTCCTCGCTTATGTGGCACCAGGCGTATTTTCACCTGCTGCAGCTCGCCGGACTCCGCTACCGAGCAGGCGGCGGTGACCGCCGTGGCATACGGATGCGAAACTGAACACCGGGAGGGATTACGTCCATACTGATCGGAGTTCACCTTTACCTCTCCGTAGAGCAGTTCCCGGGCATCGAATTCCAGGGCGGCATGGCGTATTTTGTGCAGCATGAGCCACGCAGTCTTGTAAGTAACCCCAATTACCTGACTCAGCCGCATCGCCGAGATGCCATCAGGGAGCAGAAACAATTCCAGGGCCATGAACCACTTGAGCAGAGGCAGACGAGTTCCTTCAAACATCGTGCCGACCAGAGCCGACGTTTGATGCTTGCAATGTCCGCACTCAAACAAGGGGATGCGCCGTGAGGTCAGACGGCTACAGCGGGTGTGTTCACAACGCGGGCAGATGAAGCCGCTCGGCCACTTCATAGCGATCAGTGTTTCCATGCAAGCTTGCTCGCTAGAATAACGACTATTGAAGGATTGAAGCGCTGCTTCCAGATGAACATCCATTTCCACTCGTCCCCCCCAAACAGCAAAATACGTACATACGTTCTATTATCTGTATTATACCGAACTAATGTTCTCTTATCAAGTCGAAAATATCATTTGAATGATCCATGGATCCCCACCTCTATTTGTTTACTCTTTCATCTTGCCTGTTCCTTGTTCTCTCCTCTGTCCTGACTTATAGGGATAATCATGCTAAAGCAATGAATAAAGATATCAAGACACCAAGACACCAAGACACTGAGGAATTTGCTATAACATATTTTTGTTTAATATATTGCACAAAGGGGTAGGATTGCATACAATAGGGGTGAAATCATACTTTGAATTTCCATGTGCGGGAGGGAATGGGGATGACAAGCAGGTCATTGGCTTCTTTTTTAACAGAAAATCTGGAGGCGCTCAAGGCAAACGGGCTGTACAATACGATTCAATCATTAGAGGGGCCGAACGGGCCGGTGATCACGATTGATGGGCGGGAGTTGGTCAATCTATCATCCAACAACTATCTCGGATTGGCGAACGATGACCGGCTGAAGCAGGCGGCAATTCGCGCCACCGAGCAGTACGGAGCCGGCAGCGGTGCGGTTCGCACTATCAATGGTACGCTTCTGCTGCATGTGGAGCTGGAGGAGAAGCTGGCGAAATTTAAAGGCACGGAGGCCGTGCTTTCGTATCAATCGGGGTTTAACTGCAACATGGCTGCCATATCGGCGGTGATGGGGCCGCAGGATGCGATTTTGTCCGATGAGCTTAACCATGCTTCGATTATCGATGGCTGCCGTCTGTCGAGAGCCAAAGTCATCCGTTACAGCCACTCGGATATGGAGGATTTGCGGAATAAAGCGAAGGAAGCTAGAGCTTCCGGTCAGTATGACAAAATAATGGTGATTACCGACGGGGTATTCTCCATGGATGGCGATATTGCCAAGCTGCCGGAAATCGTCGATATTGCGGAACAATTCGATCTCATAACTTACGTGGATGACGCGCATGGCTCCGGCGTGCTGGGAGGCGGGGCAGGCACGGTGAAGCATTTTGGCCTGTCACACATAATCGATTTTCAGATCGGCACCTTGTCCAAGGCGGTGGGCGTTGTTGGCGGTTATGTAGCCGGTTCCCGGGAGCTGATTGACTGGTTAAAGGTGCGGAGCAGACCGTTCCTGTTCTCAACAGCGCTTCCACCGGGAGCGGTAGCGGCTTGCATTGCGGCCATCGACATTTTGCACAGCAGTCAAGAATTGCAATCCAAGCTGTGGGACAATGCCCGCTACTTGCAGGAGGGACTTAAGAAGCTCGGATTCTCAGTCGGTGCTACCGAGACGCCGATTACGCCATGCATAATCGGAGACGAAGCGGCTACGCAAACATTCAGCCAACGGCTGTATGAAGAGGGCGTGTATGCTAAAGCGATTGTGTTCCCGACCGTTCCAAAGGGGACTGGACGCGTTCGCAACATGCCGACCGCCATCCATACCCGTGACATGCTGGATCAGGCGCTGGATGCCTATGAGCGAATCGGGCGCGAGCTCGGATTGATTCATTAAAGGAGGTTATCGGGGATGAAAAGAATTATGGTCACCGGGGCGCTGGGCCAGATTGGATCTGACCTGGTAACCGTCCTCCGGCAAAGCTATGGTACGGACGCGGTGCTGGCCACCGATATTCGGCTGACAGATCATGAGGTGGCCAAGTCCGGCCCGTTTCAGGTGCTGGACGTGACTGACGGGGCTGCGTTCTACCAGGCGGCACACGATTTTCGCGCCGATGCGATCATCCATTTGGCTGCACTGCTCTCCGCGAAAGCGGAGGCGGATCCGATTCTGGCTTGGCAGCTCAACATGGGCGGATTGCTGAACGGACTGGAGACGGCGCGTACGCTGGCCAGCCAGTTCTTCACGCCAAGCTCCATCGCTGCATTCGGCGCGACCACGCCGCGACAGGGTACGCCGCAGGACACACTTCAGCGACCAGCAACGATATACGGCGTGAGCAAGGTGTCGGGGGAGCTGCTGTGCGACTATTATTTTCATAAATACGGGGTGGACACCCGCGGTCTGCGTTTTCCGGGCTTGATCTCTCATTCGGCGCCGCCTGGGGGAGGAACGACCGATTATGCGGTCGACATGTATTGGTCTGCGGTTCATAGTGGAAGCTACGCAAGTTATATTGCGCAGGGAACATACCTCGATATGATGTATATGCCGGATGCGATCCGGGCGATTATTCAGCTGATGGAGGCCGACGGCTCCAAGCTGAAGCATCGCAACGCTTTTAACGTGACCGCGATGAGCGTTGATCCAGAGGCGATTGCGGCAAGCATTCGCAGGCATGTGCCGGAGTTTGTGCTGCGATATGAGATTGATCCGGTGCGGCAACGGATCGCCGAGGAATGGCCGGACTCGATTGACACGTCTTCGGCGCGCGAAGAATGGGGCTTTGATGTACAATATGATTTGGATCGTATGACGGACGATATGATATCCAAATTGACACAGAAGCTCCGGGAAGACCGCGCCAAGATTGGCTGATTCGCCGGATGTCATTGAAGGAGGGCAATAATTCGATTGGAAGCAATTCATAAGAAGGTAGGCAGAAATCTGCAGGCGATTCGGAAATCACGGGGGCTGAGCCTGGATAATGTGGCTGAACTGACAGGGGTAAGCAAGGCGATGCTCGGTCAGATTGAACGTGGGGACTCGAACCCGACCATTTCCGTCCTGTGGCGCATTGTGAACGGACTGAGCATATCCTTTACGACGCTGATTGAAGAGGTGAAGCCGGAGGTTACGGTCGTATCGCCGGATGAATCGGAGCCTTTCATGGAGGCTGATGGCGCATACCGGGTGCATCCTCTGTTCTCCTACAATTTGCGCACCAAATTCGAATCCTACATGGTTGTGATGGACCCGGGCTGCGACTATGGCTCTGAGGCGCATAATGACGGGGTCGAGGAATATATTTTTGTCCATGAAGGCGAATTGGAACTGTGGTGTGACGATGAGAGCTACCGGGTGCCAGCGGGATGCTCCCTGCATTTCTCGGCGAACCGGCCGCATCGCTACCGCAACCCCGGGACGGATACGGCCAAGTTTTACACCATTATTTTTTATGCGGATGCCGCAGCACGGGGATAGTGGGCTTTCAAGAGAGGTTGTCTCAACAGTCATCGTAGATGACGAAGAGACAGCCTTTTTTTATTTGCCGATAGTTGTACGACAATTCATCCCAATCACCTTATGTTATTTCTGCTCCCTCTGAACAAGACCAACCACGCCCCTTGCGAAACCGGCGTGCTGTGGTTCTAGTGGTTCAGTTCATTTTGTGCCATCATAGTAATCAAGGGGGTTATGGGATGTATTCCGATTTCAAGCTGGCGTCTGATCGCCCGGCATATATACAGGTCAAGGATTATATGAAGCGGCTGATGATGACCGGAGCCATTCAAGGTGACCAGAAGCTGCCGTCCACGCGCGAGTTGAGCGCGCTGTTGCATGTGAGCCGCAATACGGTACTGAGCGCCTACGCTGATCTGGAGGATGAAGGGTATATTTATGCGGTCAAGGGCCGAGGGCATTTTGCGGTTCCGTCCTCCAGGGACAGTGAGGCGAAGCCGCAAGGCGGGCAGCTGGATTGGGGAGCCAGGCTGAATGATTACGCCAGACTTGCGGAGGCCCATGACCTGATGAAGCACGGCATACGAGCACCTAAAGGCGCCATAATGTTCACAAGCATCGCGCCTGACGAGAAGCTGTTTGATCTGCCGAATGTGAGACGCGCGTTTCTGGACCGGATGGCGATGGAGGGCGAGGTTCTGCTCAATTATGGCTATGCCAAGGGCTACAAGCCGCTCATCGAATATCTTGCTGCTTACATGGAGAATAAGGGCGTTGACATGGAGGGGAAGGATCTGCTCATTACGAGCGGTTTTACCGAAGGATTGAACCTGGTCTTATCGGTCCTGAACAAGGAATCCGGGCGTATTCTGTGTGAAAATCCGACCCATCATACGGCGATTAAAAATTTCAAAATGCACGGCTATGACATTGCCGGCGTAGATATGGAGCCGGACGGCATCAGCCTGGAGAAGCTGGAGCTTGCGTTGTCGCAAGGGAGCTACGATGCAGCCTATCTCGTGCCTTCCTATCACAATCCGACCGGAATCGTCATGTCCCAGCAGAAGAGGCTGGAGGCGCTGCGCCTGCTTGGCAAGGCTCAAATTCCGGTCATTGAAGACGGATTTAACGAGGAACTGCGATACTCGGGGGCGCATATTGCTCCGCTGGCCGCTTGTGTGGGAGAGGGTAATAACAGCCTGATTTATTTAGGCAGTTTCTCGAAGATTTTATTTCCCGGAATCCGGGTGGGGTGGGTGCTTGCAGACCGGACGCTGATCGACGTTCTGGAGAGCGTGAAGCGGGCGCGCAGCATCCATACCTCGACGCTGGATCAATCGCTGCTATATCAATATTTGTACAATGGCAATTTCGAAAAATATTTAAAGCGCGTGAAGGCGGTATATAAGCGGAAATACGAGCTGGCCACCCAATGCTGCGAAGCATCGATTCCGATGAAGCGCTTGTCGGGGGACGGCGGACTGCATCTGTTTGTAGAATTTGATCCGGGATTTCGGACACGGGAACTGCTAGAGGTCTGCTCCGCCCAAGGGGTTGTTTTCACGCCGGGTGACATCTTCTTCACGGACGGAGGCGGCCACCATACGCTGCGGCTTGGCTTCTCGCGGGTAAGCGAAGACGATATTGTCAAAGGCATTCGCATCATTGGCGAGGCCGCAAAAGGCATGCTGCAGCAACCGTAGGTTCTGGATAGAGCATCACAGAAACATCGAAGAAGATCTGTAGGAGGGAGAAGGCATGATGAAGGTTGGTGTTGTGATGGGAGGCGTATCCTCCGAGCGAGAGGTATCCCTGCTCACCGGCAAGGAGATGATGGCACATCTGGATCCTGGCCGGTACGAGGTGCGCGCGATTGAAATCAGCCATAAAAGCGATCTGATCGAGAAGGCGGCGGAGATCGATATGGCGCTGCTTGCGCTTCATGGCAGTTACGGCGAGGATGGAACGGTACAGGGGACACTGGAGACGATGGGCATTCCGTACACGGGCAGCGGTGTCCTGGCCAGCAGCATATGTATGGATAAGGATGTCAGTAAAAGGCTGATTCGCAGTGAAGAATTGCCGACACCGGACTGGGTGACGGTATCCGGCCTGGCAGATTTGGAAGGAGCAGACGTGCAGCGGCTCGGATTTCCGATTGTAGTCAAACCGAATCGGGGCGGTTCCAGCATCGGGATCCGGATCGTGCATTCGGCCGACGACCTGACTTCTGCTGTGAAAGAAGCGCTAGAGTGGGACCGCACGATCATGTTGGAGCGGTATATCGACGGTCAGGAAATCACCTGTTCGATTCTGAACGGCGAGCTGCTTCCGGTGCTGTCCATCAAGCCGCATGCTGATTTTTTTGATTACAAGTCCAAATATGAAGAAGGCGAGGCCGAGGAAACGGTGGCTGTACTTCCGGCGCCAGTGCGGGAGCAGGTCGAAGCTGCTGCTCTGCAGTGCTATCATGCTTTAAAATGCAGTGTGTATGCCAGGGTAGACATGATGCTGAAGGATGATAACCTCTATATTCTGGAGGTCAACACCCTTCCCGGACTGACCAAGAACAGCCTGCTTCCCAAAAGCGCAGCGGCAGCAGGCATATCCTTTAGCAGGCTGCTCGACATCATCATCGAATCTTCGCTTCGCGAGCGGCTAGGGGAAGAAGGCAAGGGGCCATGGATATGAATCCCATCAGCAGCCGGATATCACCCGTTGTGCAGTCGATTCCGCCATCGGGGATCAGGCAGTTCTTCAATGTGGTGGAGGGTGACAAGGACATCATCTCCCTTGGGGTAGGAGAGCCGGACTTCTCAACGCCGAAGTGTGCAATCGATGCGGTGAAACGCAGCCTGGAGCAGGGGCAGACGATGTACACGCCAAACGAAGGCATGTCAGACCTGCGGGAGGCGATCGCCGAGTACATGCATGCCAGCTTCGGAATACGCTATGAACCGTCACGGGAGGTGCTGGTGACGGTAGGAGGCAGCGAGGCGATTGATCTTGCGCTGCGAGCGATCTTGTCACCGGGTGATGAGGTGATCGTACCGGTGCCGGGGTATATCGCATACGCTCCCTTGATCCGCTTAAATGGCGGCACCCCGGTCGAGCTTGAGCTGGCAGAGAAGGATCAGTTCAAGCTGACGGCAGAAGCGCTCAGGCAGGCTATTACACCGCAGACAAAAGCGATCATGGTTAATTATCCGAGTAATCCGACCGGAGCAATTATGACGCATGAGGATTGGCTCCCGATTGCTCGTCTTGCTGTACAGCATAATCTGATCATTCTATCGGACGAAATCTATGCGGAGCTGACGTACGAAGGCAAGCATGTCAGCATTGCTTCACTGCCAGGCATGCGGGAGCGAACCGTCGTGATCAGCGGCTTCTCGAAAGCCTATGCCATGACCGGCTGGCGGGTCGGATACGTCTGCGGGGACAGGGCGCTTATCGCGGCCATGACGAAGATTCATCAATATACCGCCCTCTGCGCCCCCCGCGTGGGGCAAGCGGCCGCGCTGGAATGCCTTCGCAGCGGGCAGGCAGACAAAGAGGAGATGAAACGGGCATTCAATGAGCGAAGACGGATGTTTGCAGCGGCGCTTAACGACATCGGCCTGTCGTGCCGCCAGCCGCAGGGCGCCTTCTATCTGTTTCCTTCCATAGCAGGAACCGGGCTGAGCTCCCAGGTGTTCGCCGAGCGTTTGCTTGTGGAAGCGAAAGTTGCGGTCGTGCCAGGGCATGTGTTCGGTGCCGGTGGAGAAGGCTTCATCCGCTGCTCCTACGCGGCTTCAAGCGTACAACTGGCCGAGGCCGTAGAGCGAATAGATCGCTGGCTGAAGCAGACGGGTCTGGTCTACAAAATTCGTGACAGCTTGCGGTATTCCGTAGCGGTAATGCCCTCGAGCCTGCGAAAGATACGGCTGAAATAATGGATATCGGCGTAGCCGACATGGGCACCTACCATCTCGATTGACAGATCGGATTCCCGCAGCAGCCTTCTGGCTTCCCTGTGGCGGATGGACTGGACATATTCGCTCGGCGGCATCCCCGTCAACTGCTTAAACAGCTTGGCTGCATGATCAAGGCTCAGCATGAGTCGTTCCGCAATCACTTTATTGCTCCAGTCTTCGGCTGGAGCTTGTTCCATTTGGGCTATCAATTCATATAGTTTGGCGTCGTGCGGCGATGAATCTGCGAGTGTGCGTGCGGGACGAGAGCGAAGCAGCTGAATAAGAATGTCCAGCATCAGGCCTTTGCATACCAGCTCATAGCCGGCAGGACGCAGCGTGAATTCATCTACAACGCGCTCCATCATCTGTACGCAGGGAACCGGGGGGGTGTAGATGGTGCGGGATGAGAGCGGCGGAAGATGGTCCAAGACTCCCTCGCTGGCGAACTTCTCAGGTGCAAGCCTCGCTTCATTCACAATCATATCCGCTTCTGTCTGAATGTTCAGCTCATCGAAAAAGTCAAAATGAATGCCAAGAAACTTCGCATCCGGCCGTGATACGACCTCATTCTGATGATACACCCCGGATGGCAGGAAGATAAGCTGCCCCGCCTCAATGGGATGACGCTGACCGTACATCGTCGTTACGGCTTCTCCCTGACATACATACAACAGCTCAAAATCATACAACCTCCGCGCAGGCAAAGCGCCGGTCGGCATCCGCTGAAACTGCGCATAATGAATGCTCGGTGACCATGCCTTCGCGGGAGCCTGTCTTTTCCTAGGGTAATCCTGCTCCTGTGGTGGGTACACGCATCTCCCTCCTTTCTGTATGTCTCAAGTCATATTAAAATCACGGAATTATCCAAATATTCGCTTTTCTATCTAAATCAATTATTGAATTAATTATTTAATATATAAGTAATTATTGCAACTCCAAGGACTTCATATCTCAACGGATATGGACAAAACGGAGGCTGCTGAGTCTGTCTTTATCATGAAAATAAAGGAGGGCTTCACATGAGAAAAGGGATTAATATATGGTCGTTTCCCGAGCATGCGTCCATTGCCGAATGCATTTCACTGGCCAAGAATGCGGGCTTTGAGGGGATTGAATTGTCGCTGAACAAGACAGGGGAGCTTGGACTTGAGGCAACCGACAAGGAAGTTGCGGTTATTCAATCCGCGCTCAGGGAAGCAGAGCTGGACATTGCTGGGCTTGCGACCGGGCTGTACTGGGATTACTCCATGACGAGCGACGATCCGGCAATGCGGGAGAAGGCGGTGGATGTATGCAAGAAACAGCTGGAGCTTGCTTCTGCATTTGGCGTGGATGCGATTCTGGTTATTCCCGGCGCAGTGGGAGTAGATTTTATTCCGGGTGCGGCGGTCGTGGACTATGAATATGCGTATGAACGGGCTCAGGAGGCGATCGCGGGACTTGTACCTTTTGCCAAGAGTGCAGGGGTATCCCTAGCTATCGAAAATGTATGGAACAAGTTTCTGTTATCCCCGCTGGAGCTTCGCAGATTCATCGATGAAATCGGCTCCGAACTGGTCGGCTCCTATTTTGATGTAGGCAATGTTGTGCACAGCGGTTATCCAGAGCAGTGGATTCGAATTCTGGGCAAGCGGATTAAAAAGGTGCATTTCAAAGATTACCGTAGACAGGCGGGCGGACTGCACGGCTTTGTTGATTTGCTTGCTGGCGATGTCAACTATCCGGAGGTCGTGAGTGCGCTCCGTTCCATCGGTTATGACAACTACGTAACGGCCGAAATGATTCCAGGGTACACGCATTATGCTGAGCAAATCATTGTGAACACGTCCTTGGCGATGGATGTTATTCTGGGCCGAGCTCAAGGTTAAGGCGTAAGGTTTTACGATGGCAGATGACATTGACAGATGACATTGACAGATGACTTTAAAAAGGAGGGCTTCTGGATGTTGAAGGTGGGATTGCTGGGATTTGGCTTTATGGGACGCATGCATTTTGACAATTACGTCCGTCTGATGGAAGAGGGGGCGGGCGTTCAGCTTCAAGCCATTTGTGATGTTCGCATGGATGAACTCAAGAATGCCAAGGCAAGCGGGAACATGGCGACAGAGAAAGAGGTGTACGACCTGTCGGATTACCGTCTGTATAGCCGTCTGGAGGACATGCTGGAGCAGGAGCAGCTGGACATTGTGGATGTGTGCCTGCAGACGTATCTGCATGCCGATCTTACTTGTATGCTGCTGGAGAAAGGCTATCATGTCCTGTGCGAGAAGCCGGTGGCGGGCTCTTCCGATGAGGGCTGGCGCATGGTGCAGGCTGCTAAGCGTTCCGGAAAGCAGCTGATGATCGGGCAATGTCTTCGCTTCTGGCCGGAGTACGAATACCTGAAAGCATGTGTAGAGGATGGACGGTACGGGAAGGCGCTGGCGGGACAATTCTATCGAGGCTCGGAGTCGCCGACTGGCTGGTTTCTCGATGGGGATCTTAGCGGGGGCTGCATACTGGATATGCACATTCATGATGCGGATATGATTCACTGGCTCTTCGGAAAGCCCGATGCGGTGACAACACAGGCACTGAATGTGATTCCGGGGAGCGGATACGATATTGTGTCGACCCATTACAGCTATCCGGATGGCAAGGTCATACACGGGCATGCGGATTGGACGCTCCAAGGAGAGCATGGTTTCTTCATGGGATACCGGGTGAACTTTGAGCGGGCGACGCTCGTGTTCGATCAGAACGTGCTTACGGTGTATCCAGCAGAAGCTCCTCGCTTCCAGCCTGATTTGTCAACGGATGCGGGATATTACCGTGAGATCAAGTATTTCCTCAACTGTGTGGCGAATGGGGAAAGCACGACAGTATGTACGCCGGACAGCGCGGTAGGATCATTGGAAATAATCGAGGCGGAGATTCGTTCAGCCAAGGAGAACGGCCGGGCAGTGACGGTTGCAAATAATCGGTACACCAAGTCTTGAATATAACCGGGTAAACCGCCATCCGGGCTGTGGTATCAGGGATCAGGTCATGTGTCTGTTGCTGCCTTTGCACCATTATCCCTTTCTTTCAGGTAGCGGGGTCAGGGACAATGGGGGAAGAAGGAGTTACCGGATCGAACGGGATAATCGTGCAAGGCGTACCGAAGCGATCCAAATCCTTTAGGCTGCAAATGATTTAGACCCAAGCTGATATAGTCCTAAAAATGTTGTAACCCTATGTTGTAACCCAAATGTTGTAGCCCTAAATGCATAAGGGAAATGCAATAAGAAACAGGCCGTGTCAAGGAGCAACTCCAACCTTGAACGGCCTGTTCTCATTTGCCTGTCTATTAAGCTCGGAATCCTTTCAGGAAATTCACAGCAAGCTGAATATCCTCTTCCGGATTCGTTTTTACTTCGCGCTCAATCGTCAAGTAGCCGGTGTATCCGATATCCTTCAATGCCTGTAGGTAAGCCGGCCAATCCACGCCGCCTTCCCCGAGCGGCACTTCGCGGAATTTCTCACCGGATTCGGCCATATCGGCCATTTTGTCATGGTCGAGCGCAGGTGCTTCATACCCGAAATCGCCATACACATCGCGCGGATCGATGAAGTCAGCCAGCTTGATGCCATCCTTCGCGTGGGTATGCACGATGTAATCCTTCAGCGTGTATACGCCTTGCACAGGGTCATCACCGGTGACCATTACCATATTGGCCGGGTCGAAGTTAACGGAGACGCCGTTGGAGCCGAGGCTGTCCAGGAACGATTTCAGATGGGCCGAGGGCTCCGGACCTGTCTCAATCGCGAAATAGGCGCCCATCGATTTCGCAAACGAGCTGAGCTCGGAGCAGGCCTTGTGCATCGTTCCATACACCGGGCCGTTCTTGTCTTGTGGCACGATGCCGATATGGGTAGTCACGATGTTGGTGCCGAGATCGAGCGCAAGCTCCATAATCCGTTTGGATTTTTCGATTTTGGCTGGATTTTCAGCAGGGTCCTGGAAGCCGTGACCGCCAAGATCGCCGACCAGGGCGGAGATTTCCAGCCCAAGCGAGGCAATGTAATCCTTCAGCTCCTTGCGGGCGGATGCTGATAGATTAGCTGGATCCATCTCGCCATGTACGGCATAGATCTGGACGCCGTCCGCGCCGACCTTTTTCGCTTTTTGCAGACCTTCTCTCACGCCAACCCGAAAGCTGTCCACAATGACACCGATTTTGTTCGGCATAATAGGCTTTGTCATGCGTAATCCTCCATTCTTATTGAATGCTTTCGCTCTTTATACTTCATTCCATGTTTTACGCAAATATTCCAGTCCAAGCTTCGTGCCTGTCCGGCAGTCTTCCATGCCTTCAAACTCAATGGAAATGTAGCCATCATATCCGGATTCCTTCACGATGCGGATGACATCGCGCATCGGAATATCGCCATGACCGACAATCGCCCCGCGCAGCCAGTTGCCGCTGGAGGTGTTAAACCAGCCTGGACCTGGCGCGAGCTCCTTGGAGCGATAGTAGAAATCCTTGAAGTGGACCATAGAGGCCAGTCCAATATTGTTGGCTACGGCAACGGTTGACGGTTCATCCGCACAGAGGAAGTTGCCGACATCAAGCGTTGTTTTGAAATTCGGATGGTTCACGGTTTGCACCAGCGCCTGGACACGGTCACTATGCTGGATGAAGTACCCGTGGTTCTCCACGCTGGTTGTAATCCCGCGCTCTGCGGCATAATCCGCGATGATGCGGCAGGCATTCGCGAGGCGAGGAAGCTCTTCCAGGAAGTGCTTCATCGACAGGTCCTGGGAGGAGGCGACGTCATGCCGCATCAGCTTGACGCCAAGGGCGGAAGCGATGTCCACTTCGCTTTTCACTCTTTCGATTTCGGCCTCGTAAGCGGCATCGTCCAGTTCAGCGAAGTTTGCGCCGATGGCATAGTTGGAAATGTCCAGCCCTTTGGCTGCGGCATGTGTCTTGATCGTCTCGATCAGCTCCGGGTTCTCCTTCAGGTTGAAGCCGAGCGGAACGATCTCGATATGCTCGCCGCCGATGTCAGCGATATAGTCAATTACGTCGGTGATGGTCATCTCGCCTTTATTCAAGGCTTGGAAGAGGCTGTATGAGCTTACGCCAAACTTCATAGCTTCACTTCAGCTCCTTTTTCCGCAGACTCGTAAATGCCGCACAGAATTTTCATAATTTCCACGCCGTCTTCCACCGGGCTGATCGGGGTGGTTCCGTTCTTAATGCTATCAATAAAATGATCAACCTCGCTCTGGAAAGCCGAGTTGAAGTCAAAGCCTTTGTTATCTGTTTGCGGGTAAATGTTCACGATCGTATCATGCTTCTCGGATACAACGACAACCTCCGGATCCACCTCGAAGCCGCCTTTGTCACCGTACAGCTTGATGGACGTGTCGTTCTCCTTCGCATGGAGGGTGAAGCTGACATCGATCATCAGGGAAGCGCCGTTTTCGAAACGGATCAGGGCGTTGGCCATATCCTCCACGGTGTTCTTCTCGGCATCGTAATCCGCTGCTTTGTAGAAGGACAGATTGCGGACGTTGGAGCGGTTGCCCAGCTTCTTGTATGTGTTAGCGCTGACAGACACCGGTTTTGGACGTCCCATCATGTACCAGCACAGATCGATGACATGCACGCCGATGTCGATCAGCGGGCCGCCGCCGGAGCGTTCGATGTCGGAGAACCAGCCGCCCGGATTGCCCAGTCTGCGAATGGCGGACGCCTTGGCAAAATACAATTCGCCGAATTCGCCTTGATCCGCGAACTGACGAAGCATCTGTGCGTTCGGATCGTAACGTCTGACGAAACCGACCTGAAGCAGCTTGCCGGATGTTTTAACCGCTTCCTGAACGCGGAGCGCTTCTTCAACCGTGCGGCACAGCGGCTTCTCGACAAGCACATGCTTGCCGGCATGAAGGGCAGCGATGCTGATCTCGGCATGGGTGTTATTCCAGGTACAGATGCTGACTGCATCAATCTCCGGATCGGCGAGCAGCTCGTTGTAATCGGTAAATACTTTGGTTGCACCGTATTTGTCAGCAGCTTGGCGTGCTCTTTCCTCGTTCAGATCGCACACCGCAACCAGATTCACCTCCGGATGCTTCATATAAGATTGCAAATGCATGGATGAAATCGATCCAGTTCCAATGACACCAACATTAAAGGTTTTCATCATGTCAACTCCTCTGATTTACTGGCTTGCTACTTTTGTATTATAATGCTAATAACGCATGAAGCCATGATGAACCGTGCTGTTTGTTTGTACATTTGTGCTGACTTCACTGGAAGGAGTTTTTAGCATTGGACAAGTCGCTGCAGGAGCCCATGACGATGCCTGATCCGCATTTTCCGATCAAGGTTCACCGCTGTATCAAGGAAGGAATCGGACAGGTGCTGTTTCCGCATCACTGGCACGAACAACTTGAATTCCTGTATTTTGTCGAAGGTGAGGCTACGCTTGAGCTGGGGTCCTCCACGCTGCAGGTGAAGGAGGGGGATTTCATTGCGGTCAACCGAAACGAGCTTCATTATGGTGTCAGCCGGACCCCTCATTTGTTCTATTATGCCTTGATCGCAGATTTCTCTCTGCTTCAGAGTCATTCCATGGATGCGCCCGAGATGAAGTTCATCACACCGATTGCCCAGAACCGGCTGCTGTTCAACAACCGGATCGGAGGGGATGATGCGATTGCCTCTATGCTGTCCATCATTAAAGAGCTGGAAGAGCGCGAGTTCGGTTATGAGCTGGCGATCAAATCCGAGCTCTACCGGTTGCTGACGCTGCTGCTGCGCGGCTATGTTTCCACGGTGCTGACACAGGAAGAGTATGTGGAACGAATGAAGAACGTCGAGCGCTTCGCACCGATTTTTAAATATATCGAGGATCATTACAAAGAGAATCTGACCGTTGAGCTGCTGTCCGGCATGGCCGGGCTGAGCCGCTATCATTTCAGCAGGTTGTTCAAGGAGATCAGCGGCAGAACGGTAACCGAATATGTCAATGAAACGAGGCTGAACAAGGCGGATTATCTGCTGCGCGAAAGCCCGCTGACAATTTCCGAGATTGCAACCGCGACAGGTTTCAACGACATCTATTACTTCAGCCGCACCTTCAAGAAGGTTAAACAGGTTGCCCCTTCCGCCGTGAGGAAGAAAAGACCGGCAATGAGATAAGCTCTTTCATTCCAGGCTGCTTGCCCGATCGTTATCGGGACAGCACGCTTGGAGTGGGAGGGCTTTTTGTTATGCACGATGCCAGGGGCAGCGGGATTAGGAGCCGTTTTACACGAATGAGGACTAAACGCGCGAGGACACTCATACACATATTGGCGTTGGTCAATCGGGATCTTCTTATGGACTTGAGCCTTCCGTGTTATACATATGAGGTTGAGAGGGTATTATTTAACGGAACATGTCCATCTGATAAAGATTTGGCAGCCGAGGAGAGGAGTGACATATGGATCATGACCATTTATCTGGAAAGTGAAATTATGCTGATGCGGCTGCTGCTGGCTGCGCTGCTCGGCGGTCTCATCGGTTGGGAGCGGGAGCGAAGGAACAAGCAGGCTGGACTCAAAACCCATCTGCTGGTGGCGGTCGGCTCCACCCTGATTATGCTGACCTCCATCTACGGATTTGACAGCACGCTGATCAATCACCCTAATGCCAGGTTCGACCCGGCGCGATTGTCAGCCCAGGTGGTCAGCGGGATCGGATTTTTGGGGGCTGGGGCAATATTACGGCGCTCCAATAACATTATCTCCGGCTTGACGACAGCGGCCACATTATGGGTGGCGGCTGCCATCGGATTAAGTGTCGGGTCCGGGTACTATTTGCCGGCCGTCGTGACAACGATCATTGTGCTGCTTAGCACATTGGTGCTGAATCGGTTTGAGGCACGCTTCTTGTTTATCAAAAAATCCGGACGCTTAAAAATTACCGTGGAATCTGAAGACCAGCCGGTTGAAGTCAGCGCGATCACGTCGCTGCTGCATAAAGCCAATGTCAGTCTGGAAGATATGACGGTTAACAATGAAGGGGCAGACGGGGAATCGACCAGGGTGACGATGGAATTCCGGGTGTATTCTTTTAACGGGAAAGGCGTGGATGAACTGCTGGAGCAGCTGTGGAAGGTGGAAGGCATCAAGCAGGTGCGGATGAACTGGAGAGACAAGGACTAGAACAAGAACCAGAGCGGGGAAGTTGCGGGGAATACTGACATCGCGTATTATGTAAAAAATGAAGAGTATGTATCATCTCGAAAATAATCAAAAAAATCAAAAAAAGGTCTTGCATTTTATTGATGAGCGGGATATACTCTTAATTACGGTGATTGAAACACAGATGACAAACACCACTACATAA
>NZ_NPBY01000015.1 GCF_002272015.1 Paenibacillus campinasensis
TCCGGTAAGAACGAGAAAGCTCCGGAGTCTTCTTTCATGAAGATTCCGGGGCTTTTTTGTATATCCGTCGAAATCTCTATCCCGAATCGTGGGACGGTCATACCGGCCGATCATCTAAACAGGAGCCAAGGCCATAATTTTCGGGTTAGGGTCGCAAATATCGGGACGGCTATGATGGGCCAGGACAGGGTGCTATAATGATTGCGTTAAATCGAAGAATAGCACCGGGAGGATGAAACGATGCATGAGAAAACAGATCGTTCGCGCGTGAAGGGCTTTCTGCAGGCCAGAGGGACAAGCATAGTCAACGGCGATGGCGAGGAAATCATTCTGACAGGATGGGGCCTCGGGAATTGGCTGCTCTGTGAAGGGTACATGTGGCTGTCCCACAACACGCGGTTCGACCGTCCACGGCGGATCGAAGCGGTGATTGAGGAAGTGGCGGGCAAGCCGTATGCCGAACAATTCTGGAAGCGTTTCCGTGATAATTATGTGACTCGTGAAGATATCCGGTTTATGGCCGAACAGGGCTACAACTCGGTTCGCATTCCATTCGGATGGAGAGTGCTGATGGAGGACGAGCCGGGGATCCGCTGGAAGGAAGACGGTTTTGCGCTGATCGACCGCTGTCTGGACTGGTGCGAAGAGTTCGGCCTCTACGCCTTCCTGGATTTGCATGGGGCGCCCGGCGGGCAGACGGGGGCCAACATCGATGATTCGGTGGATGACTTTCCGCGTCTGTTCACGGATGAAGACAGCTGGAACAAGGGGATCGAGCTATGGCGGGAATTGGCCCGCCGGTACCGCGACCGCTGGATTGTAGGCGGTTACGACTTGCTGAATGAGCCGGTTCGGCCGGGACTGATGGAAGGGAAGCATGAAGATTATCTTGTGCGCCGCCTGGTGAAGTTCTACGAGGAGGCCATCGCCGCGATCCGGGAAATTGATGATCGGCATCTGCTGTCGGTGGAAGGCCATCACTGGGCAACGAACACAGCGGTATTCTATAAACGGTACGACCCGAACATGGTCATTCATTTCCACCGGTATGCCTGCAAGCCTGGCAAAGAGGTATACGATGAATATTTGGCGCTCTCCAAGGCATTGGATCAGCCGTTATGGCTGGGCGAGACAGGGGAGAACGAACTGGAGTGGTTTGCCGCGATGTATCCGCTGGCGGTGTCGCTGGGGATTGGCTACAACTTATGGCCGTGGAAAAAGATGGGGCGTGCAAATTCACCTTATACCGTGAATAAGCCTGAGGGCTGGGATGAGTTTCTGGCCTACACCGAAGGCGGGGCGCGGCCGAGTTATGATCGTACAAAGCAGATATTGGACGAGTATCTGAATAATATTAAAGTAGAGAATTGCACCGCTCATCCGGAGGTGACGGCATCTGTATTCCGAACGCCGGGCTGCCGGGTGCGGGGAACTGATTTTGACGAGTTTCCGGGAAAGGGCGTATCCTTTAGCGGACTTCGCACGGAAGGAAATATTTATAAGTATCGAGACAAAACGGGCATGAAATTCGTTCCGATTTCTGATGAGCCCCAGACGAAGGCGTTTGTGTTCGACAGCGGCTGGATGAATCTCGCCCTGGAGCTGACAGAGGGCGAATTTGCTGCCTACTCCTTCCGCGGCATCGAGGCGGGAAATTCGGTAACGCTTGAGCTGGTTTGCAGGGAGGCGGCCACTGTTACCGTCCGGCAGGACGGAGCCGAGAAGACGGTCACGTCATTGTCTCCGGGCAGCGACCTATGCCGCGTTAGTGCTACACTTGCACCTGCGGACGCTTCCTCGATTGAAGTTAGAGTGGATGGCGGCAGAATTGAATTGCATTCCGTCGCTTTAGGATAAATTAAAGTGGATAGATCATAGTGATTTATAACCAGCATGCCGTAATAATGAAGGCGCTTGCGCTCCTCAATGGAGATCCAAGCGCCTTTTTGTATTCGGCTAATGATTATTCCCTGTAATGGTATATTTTAAGGGTATGTATCGATGAACTTAATTAAGGGAGAGGCTGATTTAATTCCGGAAATAAACGGACAGCAATTAAAAATGACGTTAAGGATCGAGACTGTAGACGATGTCATTCAGAACCAAACAGAGTGGGATCTAAAGGAAGTGGATAGCATCCGAAAGCTGGAGGATGCCTTGGCTCGCAAGATCGAAGAGCGCTTATCAGCTACACTTGAAGTCGTGCAAAAAGAGTTGAAAGTGGACGTTTCTCAAGCAAAGAGGTGAAAGCATGAAAGTGGTGTATATCGTCGGTATTACATTCCTCGTCCTGTTGATGTTCATCTATCAATGGCCGAGAATACAATCAGGCGAGAGGAGAGAAAAAGCCGCCTTTGCAGCCCTGACAGTCATGGGGTGGGGGATCGCCACCATGTACATTATGTTCCCTACAATGACCTCTCCGGCCAAAATCATTGATTTTCTATTGGTGCAGTTAAGAAATATCGTGACAAGTCCTTTTTAGCGCATTTCCATCAAATCAAACTGACATTGCATATGCAGCCAAGTTCCCCTAAGATATGGACTATGGTAAATTGGTGATCGAATCGTGAAGAATGGATCGCCTCTTGTTATTGCAGCAATAAGATACGGTTTGAAGGGAATCAAGAGGAGTGAAGCGATCAATGAGTACAGAGCAGTGGAACACACCACTGATGCAAATATTAACGAGGCATGGCATCGATGCCAAGGAGGTCACGCTGACCCCGTTGTCCGGCGGAAGCATCAGCCCGGTGTGGAAGGCAGGTACAACAGAGGGAGATTATCTTGTGAAAATCGGCGAGGTTCCGGCCATGCTGGAGAAGGAAGCAGAGGGTTTGCAAGCCATTGCTTCAGCGGAGGCGATTCCGGTTCCGCATATTTACGGTAGTGGGACGATCGGCGAGGAGAAGGCGGAATCGCTAGCGTATATCGTGATGTCGTACGTGCAAGGAAGCGAGGCGCCGAATACGGCAGAGAGACTGGGACGCGGTGTAGCGGGGCTGCATGCCCGGACGACTGGACGATTTGGCTATGGCGCCGACAATTATATTGGCCGCCTGTCCCAGCCGAATGCTTGGACAGACAATTGGGTAGCGTTCCTGCGCACGCATCGGCTCGGGCATCAGCTAGAGCTTGCTATCGCGGGAGGCCATATGACGGGTGAGCGGCGGGAGCGCATGGAGCGGCTGCTTGACCGGCTCGACCAGTGGATACCGACCCATCCGTCGCCATCTTTGCTGCACGGCGATTTGTGGCGCGGCAACTGGATTGTTGGCCCGGGCGGTCAGCCGTATTTGATTGATCCGGCCGTTTATTACGGAGATGCCGAGATGGAACTGGCCTTCACTGAACTGTTCAGCGGCTTCCCGGAACGCTTCTATGAAGCCTACCGGGAAGTCCGGCCCTTCGATCAGCAGCGCTATGCCGAGCGGCGGCCGCTCTATCAGTTATACTACCTGCTCGTTCACCTGAATCATTTTGGCGAATCCTATGGCCCCGCTGTCGACCGGGTGCTGGCACGATACGCAGGCTGAAAGAAGATCCGGGGAAGTGAAAGCAACATGGATGAAAGGCATGCATCGGTTGTCTTGAATCTGTGGCGTGAAGTTTTCTTTTGAGGTTATTTTTGTTATTGTTGTACTTGGAAAAAGGGCAGGATAGGCGATGCAGTTCTCTAGGAATCATGAACGGTTCACCGGCCGCTGCGTGTCACGGCGCCCTACTTGATACCGAAGGAGAGAGTGAATATGACCATAACGAAAGAAGAAATTTTGGCTGCGTACCATTTCCGGCATGCAACAAAAGCATTCGACCCGAGCAAAACGATCTCCGATGACGATTTTGAATTTATTTTGGAGACCGGCCGCTTGTCGCCGAGCTCGTTTGGCACAGAGCCATGGCGTTTTCTCGTCATTCAGAATGAAGAGCTTCGAACCAAGATTAAAAACGCCTCGTGGGGAGCGGCCGGCAAGCTGCCGGAGGCAAGCCACTTTGTCATCATCCTCGCGCGGACGCATCAGGATACAAGATATGACTCTGCCTATTTAAAGGAGCAGTTCAAAGACATTCCGGAAGAACATTTGGCCAAGTTCTTGGGGATGGTTGAGGAGTTTCAGAGACAGGATTTTAAGCTGCTCGATAACGAGCGCTTCCTTAACGATTGGGCAATGAAGCAGACGTATATCGCGCTAGCCAACATGATGACAGCTGCGGCTCAAATCGGCATCGATTCCTGTCCGATTGAAGGTTTTAATATGGAGACGATGGATCAGCTGCTGGAGGAGGAAGGGCTGCTGGAGGGCGGACGCTTTACGGCTTCCGTGATGGTTGCCTTCGGCTATCGGAAGGAAGAGCCGAGACCGAAGAAACGCAGACCGTATGAGGATGTTGTAAAGTGGATTAAATAAGCAAGAAATAAGCGAAGCGAGGCGGGAAACCTCGCTATGCAAGCCGACTGCGGTGCAGGGGGAGAAGCCCTTGCGCCGCTTTTTGATGAGACGAGCGTCAGGAAAAGCCCGCGCCCTGCGTTATATACATAGAAGTTAACATGAAGTTAAGGAGGCGAACCCATTGATCGTAACCAAGAGGAACATCCGGATCATCCGATATGTACAGTTAGTTCTGGGCGTGTCGCTGCTGCTTCTGCTGCCCCTTCCGGCATCGGCTTACGAGCCGGCGGCAAGCGCCGAGGCCCATACTTTGCCACCGCGCGAGGACCTAGCTCCGAACACGGTATTTGATCCGAAGTTCGATTATTTGGAGAAAGGGCAGGGTTATCTAACCAATCAGGGGAAACAAAGAGTCAATATTTGGGGTGAAAGCTATGGCACCGTAAGGGTGGATGAAATCGGCGTTCAGCTCACCCTGCAGCGATGGACCGGGTCGGCCTGGATCGACGTCTACCTCGGTCCCAATAGCAAAGAACAGAACGCAGCCTATGTGTACTCGTCCATCAGCAATATCTCAGTGTTAAGCGGTTATTATTACCGGACGAAATCCTATCATTGGATCAAAAAGGGGTCAACGGTGGAATCGGGTTACCGCTATTCGCCATCGCATCTGATCCCGTAATGAGCATGAAGTGCGAGTGGGGAAGCCCATTCGCTTTTTTTTTTTATCTATCATCGTTAGAAATGAACCGGCAGCTTCGTTATATCTATAGAAGGAGGTGGAACCAAATAACATTTCTAGCAATAAAAGAGTTTTGAATAAATATTAGGAGGCTGTGAAATGAAAAAGAAATTTTATGTAAGTGTCGTCCTGCTGAGCGGATTGATTCTGCTGAGCAGCACGGCGGTGTATGCCAAGTATCTGAATTACGGATGGCCAAGCTCCACCATTCCGGTCAAATCGTACAGCTTCAACAGCACATGGCAAGCGCCGATGGATCAGTCCCTGTCCAATTGGAACAATGCCGGTGCGAAAGTGAAATTCTCCAAGAACAGCTCCTCCTCGAACACCATCTCGGCAGCACAATACAGCTGGGAAGCCTATGGCAGAAACTATGCGACCTATTCGGGCAGCAAGCTCACCAAGTTCCGGATCGAGATGAATGCGAGAACGATCTCGAGAGACCGGCAGGACGGAAAGTTCAGCAATTTTGTACAGAGCGTCTTTGTCCACGAACTGGGCCACTCCATTTGGCTGTCTGACAATCCGAACACAAGCAGTTCCTCCATTATGAAATACACCCGCAACCGCAACACGATGACGAAACCTCAGACTTACGATATCAATAACGTAAAGGCTAAATATTAATCGAAATCCATCAATAATCAATATTCGAGGAGGGCATGGGATGAGAAAACTTCGTTTCTTTATCATAAGCGCAGCGGCGCTGCTGATGTTGACGGCTTGTGCTGCCGGAAATCAGGCGAGCCATGAGGAACCGGTGACCGTGGTCGTTAGCGAGGACTTCCCGCACTACACCAGCATTAACGGTTTGTCCGACAAGGCGGATACCGTTATTAGCGGCAAGATCGTTGATACTCGAGTAGAGGAGATTGACGATATGATCCATACCGATTCGGCGGATGAAGAGCTGAATCCCGGCGGGGAGTTATATGTAGAGAAGAACATCTACACCATTTATACGATTGCCGTTGAGGAATCGTTCAAAGGCAATTACAAGCCAGGGGACAAACTAGAGTTCAAAGAGCTGGGCGGGCAGATCGGAGACATCACGTTTGTGTCCGAGGATGCTGTCTCTATTTCGAGCGATCATCAGTACGTATTTTTCCTAGCGACGTATGCTGATTCGCCTGCCAGTCTATTGAATCCGGTCCAAAGCCTGTACATCTATGATCCGGTGGACAAGGATGAGGCGGATCCGAAACTGATGGAGCAGGCTGTGCTGAAAAGCGCCAGTCCGGACAATGATTTAACACTCAGCGTTGAAGCATTGCTGGAGATCAAAGACAAGTTTAATTGAGGCACACAGGGAAAGATCCCACGGCGGGTTAACCCCTAAGGAACCTGGGAATCATTCAGTCCTATATGTGGAATAAGAAAGCCTTCGAAACCACTGCTAAAGTGGGTTTGAAGGCTTCTCTATTGCTTTAGTGCAAAGATTCAGCTACACGCATCAATTCTTGCACGTTCAGCTTGCCGGAGATCGATATTTTGATCCCATCCTCTGTCAGCCACTCGAGTGTTGCATAACCTTCAGGCACAATAATCAGGACGCCCTGACTGCCGCCGATCCAAACCTGCTGTATATCTCCGGCACTAGCCGAAATATCGCTTTTCACTCGTGTCGACCCAGGCGATATGACATGCTGGCTGATTTTCACAATATGCTGGTCACTGCTGGCATACTCCAAATAGGCATTGCGATATTCGCCATCCTCCTCCTGGAAAATACGCACCCTGTCCAGGGAATAGCGATCCGGCATAGCGGCTGGCACGAGGAGTGAAAAGCCCAGTTTCGCCTGAGCGGCTTCAAGCGATACCTCTTCCGGAAGGGCAGCATGCTCAGCTTCGTCAGGGGCTGGAGGCGCGGTGACGGCTGCCGAATGATCAAACGCCTCCTTCGTAAAGAAAATTTCGACGAGATAATCCCTTACCTCCTGGAGCAGGGAGGACATCTGCGCATAGGTTTTCGAAATGCTGATGGTGGCGGCAGCGTTGATCATGAGTGCAGCTGCAACAACGGCAGCAAGAATCGCCATTCGTGAACGCAGTTTCTTATGCCGGCGCCGCCGCTCCAATTGAATGCGAACCTTATCCCATGCGGGCGAGGGGTCTGGAATTTCGATGCTATTATACTCATCCTGCAGCCATTTTCGGATCACGCGATCCTGTTCGTTTTGTTCATTCATGGTTATCCGCCCATTTTCTCAAAAAATGTTGAAGCAATTTCTTGCGTGCCCTGGCCAAACGCTGTGTCAGTACAGGCTCGGACATGCCCAGCTCCTTGCAAATGTCGCGATACGGCCTTCCCTCGATGTAGAACAGGAGCAGCACCTGCCGATAATCCGATTTCAGTTCGGCCATTGCTTGATACAGCAGCTTGTCCCTTTCACGGACCTCCACCTCGCTGGTCACACTGATCTCCTCGAATGCCGTATCACCTCTATGAACGAAAGATTCGACAAGGATCTGACGGTCCCGTTTCAATTTCCTTAGATGATCCAGGGCGGTATTGCGGGTCACCTGCTTGATCCACGCCGGGATGTTCGCGCATGATCTCATCTGCGGTCCCTTGGTAATCGCTTTGATGAAGGCCTCCTGAATAATATCCTCGGCAAGCGAATGGTCACGCACCATAAACAAGATGTCCCGATATACAAACTGATAGAAGGAGCGAAACACCAGCTCCTGAATCTTGGTGTCCAGCTCATCAAGCGGACTTTGCAGGAGATAAAACCATTGTTCCATAGATTCCTCCGGATCCATTATCGATGTCCAATTCAGCGTCCATACCGATTCTGTGTATGTTTAATTATACAACACTAATGGAAATTAAAGGAATCCCTATTGATATATAGTTGAATATCCTGCAACTGGTTGACTGGGGCTGGCCGTTTAAGAGCTAACTTGCCGCCTTGTTGCGTGCATATAACGGTGCTTTTCCGAAGCGGAAGTAAGGGTGCCTAAATTATTAGTTGACTTAATCAACTAATGGAGGATATAACTGAATATATAGTTGACATAGTCAATTAAAACATTGCGTTGACTATTTGAAATTTTGCAAGGAGGATAATATGAACTCGGTCGTACATGCAATTCGAAAATTCAATCGGTTCTATACCAACATTCTCGGACTGCTTGATCAGCATTTGCTGCAAAGCGATTATTCCTTGTCGGAGGCCCGGGTTTTGTTCGAAATCGGACATGACGAGAATTGTACAGCAACCATGCTTATTGACAAGCTGCGCCTGGATGCCGGCTATTTAAGCCGGATATTGAAACGGTTTGAGAAGCAGGAACTGATCTGTCGAGTACGCTCGGAGGAGGACGGAAGATTGTATCATCTCAGTTTGACGGATCGGGGCAGGGAGATATTGTCCAGACTGAACGCGCTGTCCGATGAACAAATCCGCCGTTTGATCAACCCGCTGCCGGAAAACGAGCGCAGCAGGATTGCACATCATATGGCATCCATTGAGCGTGTTCTATCACTTAATGACACAGCAGCACCGGAGGTTCGCATTCGTACAGACTTGAGGCCCGGGGATGTAGGGAGCCTGATTCATCTTCACGGATGGATTTACGCCCAGGAATGCGGGTACAATCATGTATTTGAAGGTTATGTATGCCAGACGTTTGCTGATTTCTTCAACGGTTATAACCCGGAGAAGGACCGCTTTTGGATCGCGGAGGACGGGGAGCAGATCGTTGGCGCAATTGCGATTGTCGGTCATTCCGAGCATACCGGGCAGCTGAGATGGTTCATTCTGCACCCGGAATATAGAGGCATCGGGCTGGGAAAAACCTTGCTTCGGCAGTCTGTGCAGTACTGTAAAGAGAAAGGCTACCGGCGTGTATTTCTGGAAACGACGGAAGATCAGAAGACGGCGATTGCCATGTACGAGAAGGAAGGCTTCCGCCAAGTCGCCGAACATCACAATCGCGCTTGGGGTGTGGATCATGTCGAGCTAACCTATGAGCTTCTTCTTCCGTAGAATATTTGCTTCACCCCAAACACGGAATCCTTCTTGGCCGAGGGGAGGGCGGCTTTGTCCCGGGTGCGCTCGCTACCCGGGCGGAAGCGGCGGCCGTCATGATGCGAATACAGCATAATGCCGGGCAGGGCACTCGGTAGGGATGCACAGAAAGGGCGGACTCCTAAAATCCATTGGGATTTTGAGCGTCCGCCCTTTCAATCGTTCACGGAATTTCCTTGAACAATCGGCGTGAACCGAGCCAGCAGCCTATGGCGACGCCCAGCAACCCGAACGTGCTTACCAGGACGATCAAGTTGACGGAATGCCAGCCGAACAGAAAGCCGATGCCGCTGCCAAGCGTCGTTCCTGCGAGAAGCCCGAGCGACGCCCCCAGCTCTTTTTGCGATTTCACGAACATCACCTCCAGGGGAGATCCATAACTTTCTGCTCTATGTATGTCCACGACCGGGGGGAAATATCCCTGCTGGCCGTGTGGGGTTCAATAAAAACGCTCAACCGTCCCCGAGCCATGCGGGCGGTTGAGCTAAGTTGTCGGTACGATCTGCAAGCGAGGCCGATTAGCGGGACGCATCATGTTGACTCAATACACAATCTGCGAACAGAACCGTCTTCGGGATGCGGAAGAATTGTTCCGCTTTCTCTTGAAATGCTGCAGACGGCAGCGTGCCTTGATGCAGCCACTTCCGGAACGTTCCCGGATGAATGCCGATCCAGTGACTGACATCGCTCACGGACAAGTCATGAACCATGCACAAGCCGGTGAGGATCTGGTTGCTGACCGGTGAACGCGTAAGCGTGCGCTTCATAAATCGCGATGGAGCCGGCTGGCAAATCAGCGGCGACTGCTCAAGCAGTTCTTCGCGGAACAGAATATGACGGGGGTAACCGAGGTAGCTGCAAGCTTTCTCCAGGTTGTTTTTTCCTGGGATTCGTCCCTCGTATACCCAAGCGCTGACACTGCGTGAGGACACGCCAAGTTCTTCGGCCAGCTGAGACAACTTAATATCTTTGGCCATCAGGACGGCTAGCAGGACGCGGTTTCGAATCTGGCAGCGAGTAGGTCTGCGAAATCGCTTCACTCGCACGCCCTTCCCCAAATATTTACGATTGATCAGGGACCACGCCTCAATGGAGTGTTTTTCTTGTTGAAGTTGTGTAGGCATAATTCCTCCGATTTTTTTAACATAATTCTACATTATTCGACATATTCATTTCAACAGGTAACAACGATACATTTGTTTCCAACGGCTTCTTATAGGTCATGAACCCGCGAAATCGAGCAGAATCTGATCAATTAATCGGCCGACCCACAGGGTGTGCACGATTTCTTTTTCGTTCTGGACGGGGTATGATAAAGAGAGGTACATACATTCTAGAAGATGGGGGAAGGGCAATGATTAAGCATATCGTATTTTTCAAATTAAAAGAGCCTACTGCCGAGAACATTGAACAGACCGTGAAGGTGCTTCGGGATATGGATGGAAAAATTCCACAGCTGCGTTCCCTGCAGGTTGGTGCGGATATCGTCCGTTCCGAGCGTTCTTATGACCTGGCTTTAATTATTGAAGTGGATTCGCTGGAGGATCTGGAGGCTTATGCCGTACATCCTGTTCATCAGGAAGTGATCCGTTATATTAATACCGTGAAGGATCATACGCTCGCCGTTGATTTTGAAATATAAGCGGCCGGAGGTTTTGAAACCGGTTTAAATGATATGTGAAGACTGTTATGAACGAATGAAGAACGAATGATGAACGATAAGAATATCCCTTGGAGGGACATGCGATGTATTATGTAAACCAAGAACAGATAGAACGCAGATTGAATGCGATTCCGGAAGTGGCAGAAGGATTAAGAACGGTGCAGGCTTCCTGGGATAAAGGCCTGATAGCCGGTATGGTTCAGGAGCGTGCCCTTCATCTGGCCATTGAAATTGTGACTGATGTCGGCAGCTATTTGATTGACGGATTTATTATGCGGGATGCGAGCAGTTACGAGGATATCATCGACATCGTGCATCAGGAGAACGTCTTCTCGAAAGAGATCCACGAAGTGCTGATGGAACTGGTCAAGCTTCGCAAGCCGCTAGTACAGGAATATTATGAATGGGACAGACATGCGCTTCACCCGCTATCCCGGGTTCTGCCGGAGACGCTGGAGCAGTTCGCTGTGTCTGTGCGCGACTATTTGGCAAAAGAATTATAGTGCGGCGGCATGAGGCCGCCAATCAAGGCCGAAGACCGAGGGCTTGCACAAGAGCCCGGGTCTTCGGCCTTTTTATGATGCGGCCTGAATGGATCTGATGAGTAAGGGGACGCCGCAAGGCGCCACGGATTATAGATTCAGCGAAAAAAAGCAGAAAGCTGTGTCAAAACAAGCCCAACCTGCTTATAATGCATCAAGCGACTAGGCATTCGCCCGGTCGGATTGAAAGGAGGGGTTCCTATGGCGGAGTGGAGTGCTCTTGCGGCGGGGATCGGCATTATGCTGATGGCAGCTGCAGCAGTGGTCATGGCTGTCTCGTTCCGAAAAGTGTTACAGCGGACCGAAGCGGTGCTGAGCAGGCTTGAAGCGGACAGCGCACATTTGTCGGAGGAAGCATCACAGGTATTGGAGCAGGCGAATGCGGCTTTAACGAGTGTGCAGCATCAACTGGCAGCCGGTGAAGCTTTTGCCTCGTCCATGTCCGAGGCCGCTGCAGCGGTAGCTGAAACGGCTGAAAACATTCGTGCCATCGGAAAAAGAGCATCGGTATCGGCCATCGAGCATATTGAGCGTGCGCGCCTGGACAACGAACGGCACATCGGTGAGATTTTCCGGTGGATCGATGCCGGAGTGACCGTATGGCACTCATGGAACCGCCATGCCTCCAAGTCCGACGAAGGGCAGGCCAAATAGAAGGAGATGGGTCTTATGAAGGACAAAACGAAAGGTCTGTTATGGGGAGTTCTGATCGGCAGTGTTGCCGGCTCCGCGGCTGCGCTTCTGTTTGCTCCGAAATCAGGCAAGGAGCTGCGCGGCGATATCGCTGAAGGAACCCGGAACTTGGGCAGCAAAGTGCAGGAAGTTGCCGGGAAAGTGGGCGAGCAAGGGGTGCAGCTGATCGGTCTGATGACCGACCGGGCAGAGCATGTCATCTCGGACATCCAATCCTGGAGAAGCGGCAAGGAGCTGTGGAATGACGCGGAAGAGGACCAGGTTGCGGACAAGGAAAAAGTGGTTCAAGTATCTTCCGTTCAGCTCGGTGAGCATATTTAATAACGATCTGCTTGGCGCCTGTTGATTCTACGAATCAAGTAAGCAAGACCTCCCAATACATCAGAAGTGAAGGACGGCTGGTCCCGAAGGGCCAGCCGTCCTTGTTGACGGTGGAAGCGGATATTCGCTCACTGTTTTTTGTTGCGGTAAAGAAAGTTTGGCGATTTGATTTGGTTGCTGTACTTCTTATGGAAAATGTGAGTTGTAGCGGGCGACATCGGCGGAATCAGCCAAGTCCAATCCCCGGTAACGTCCCTTCCGGCCTGTGCTTCGCGCTGCTCGAACAGATGGAACTGATGGGCGGCGGTATGATGATCGACAATGCTGACCCCCGCCTTCTTGAAGGAGTGAAGCACGGCATAATTCAGCTCGACCAGCACGCGGTCCCGCCACAGCGTAGCTTCACTCCGGGTATCGAGGCCCATCGCTTGGGCGACCGCCGGCAGCTTGTTGTATCGCTGCTCGTCCGCCAGATTGCGCGCCCCGATCTCCGTCCCCATATACCAGCCGTTAAAGGGGGCGGCCGTATAGATAATACCGCCAATCTCCAGCATCATGTCGGCGATGATCGGCGTGGAATACCAGCGCAGCCCGAGCTCGCTGATGGCCGGGATATCCGGATGCTCGATGGGAACCTCCAGCACGGAGGCTTCGGGGACCGGACACCAGTGCGGAGGTTCCTCGCCTTGCTGGATGACGAGGGGCAGCAGATCATAATCGGTGCCGTTCCCTTCCCAGCCGAGGGCAAGGCATTCCCGGGTGAAGGCGATGGAAGCCGGATCGCCGATAATGCCGGCCGGGGTGTCGTAGCCGGCATACCGGATCAGCTGATGATTGCGGATCATCAGCGGGGCTTCATTTGGCGCAGCTGCCTTGAACACGGTGATTGTCGGAATAATTTTGCCGCCGTTCGTGGCCGTATCGATATGCGCGATGAGCCGGGCTAATATATCGTCAGGATTCGTTGCATCTCTGGCGTCCTGCACCCGGAGCTTGTCCCAGAACAAGCGGCCGATGCAGCGGTTGCTGTTTCGCCAGGCCATTTTGGCTCCATGAACCAGCTCTTCCCGAGTATGCTCATAGGTGCCGGTACGCTCAATCTCGCGTTCAATCTCCTTGACGCGTCTATCGGCTTCTTGCTCGCCCAGGCCGAGTTCATGGTAACAGGCATGGATGAAATGAGCGGCTGCTTCTGTCAGCTCCATGCGCTGATGAATAGATGGATCAGTTCCTTTCACGTTCCAACGCTCCTTTGCTTCGCTCGTCCGCAGAGCCTCAGGCGGTCTATGAATGTGGTTGCTTCCTGTATGCGGTACAACTAGTATACCTGGTAAGCGTGGCGGATATGGAGCATGAGTCCTACAATTTGTTGAACAAAGTCGACTGATGGTCCTCCGCGAATGGTCCTGTGTTGAAGAACGGGGGGAATTGCAGTAAGATTTAGGTACGTTTCATTCTGAAACGACATATGGTATCACGTAAGCCATGAATTTGATGAGAAGGAAGCGGTGGGTTCGTGCAGCAAGCAATCGCAATACTAGACTCGGGTGTAGGCGGATTAACGGTAGCCAAGGAAGTGATGAGACAGCTCCCTAGGGAGAAGATTATTTACTTTGGCGATACGGCACGCGCACCCTACGGACCCCGTACCCCGGAAGAAGTCCGTGTTTTTACGGAGCAAATTGTAGACTATTTGATTCAGTATGATCCGAAAATGGTAGTTATCGCCTGTAACACCGCGACGGCGGCAGCACTTGATTATATTTCCTCCAAAGTGTCGGTACCGGTGATCGGCGTCATTCATCCCGGAGCCCGGGCAGCCATCAGCGCAACGAAATCCGGCCATGTAGGTGTCATCGGAACGGTTGGCACCATAAGCAGCGGGGCCTATACGGCGGCTCTGAAGCAGCTATCGCCTTATGTGGAAGTGCGGAGCCAGGCTTGTCCTCAGCTTGTTCAGCTGGTAGAACACGGCCTGTATCGTTCCAGCCAGTCGCTCAAGGTCGTTGAGGAATCGTTGAACGGAATTAAAGACTCGCCCATCGACTGCCTGATTCTCGGTTGCACGCATTACCCGTTTCTGATGGAGCCAATTCAACAGGTGATGGGTCCTGGCGTGAAGCTGATCAGCTCTGCCGATGAGACGGCGCGGGAAGTCAGCACGATATTGTATGACAAAGAGCAGCTGGCCAGCAATGATGAGAGCCCGGTACACCAGTTCTTCTGCACAGGGGACCCGATCATGTTCCAGCGGATTGCGACCGAATGGCTGGGTGACCACATTACCCGCACCCCGGTCGTGTGGCAGATCACGAAGCTGTAGCCAAGGAAGACCCGCATTCGGATAGGATGATTTTATGACAGCAGACTGTGCTATGGAGTCCAGCTTTTTTGTGTTGTTCGGCATTAACAGACATGGCATTGCCGAATCTAGCAGCAGAGATCGGTTGGCTCTCCGGAGGGATGGTCTTTCTATGATTCACAAGCAGTGGCGGCGAAGGGGAATCTCCTTTTTGGCCGCCATTTGCATGTGGCGCTCCCAGAAGAAGATGCCCGAGGCTGGACGTCTTTTGCAGCGGCGGCATAAACTTGCCTTTCACATTCATGTCGGACGACTTGCCCTACATATAATTTGGCGTACCCTTTTTTTGAATACTGGCATTACGATCGCGGTTCATCCGCAGAAAGGACGTAGTCATGCAGCAGTATATCGTACAGAAAGGCGATACGCTTACACGAATAGCCGCACGCTTCGGACTGGCAGAGGAACAACTGCTCATCGCCAACCCTTGGGCAGCGCGCCAGCCTTATTTGCACCGGGGGCAAATGCTGTATCTCCCGGCATCCCTTCGCCGCAGATATGTCATCCAGCAGGGGGACAGCCTTGAGAGCATTGCGGAGACGTTTCGATTCAGCAAAGAAGCGCTCAAGGAATTAAATCCGGGATTGTCCGATCAGGGACTGCGGGAAGGGAAGGTGATCGTCCTGCCGTCATCGGATGTTTCTCATACCATTACACTAGCCGGTGAATACGGACCAGCCCAGCTGGTGCAAGACATGGAACGCTTGTCAACGCTGTATCCGTTTATCGAATGGAGCGAGATTGGCACGAGCGTCTTAGGCAAAGCGATCTATGCTGCGAAAATCGGAAAGGGAGACCGGCATTTGCATATCAATGCGGCTCTGCATGCCAATGAATGGATAACGGCTCCGTGCCTGCTTCGCTTTGCCGAGGATTACGCAAGATCGCTTCACGAGGGATCAGGCCTCTATGGCCATAACACAGGAGCGTGGTACAGCGAATATACGCTGTGGCTCGTGCCGATGGCGAATCCCGACGGGGTTGAGCTGGTGCAGGAGGGGGCCGGGCCTGAGCATCCGCTGCATGAGCAGCTGCTTGTCTGGAACGGGGGACGCCAAGATTTTCGCCGCTGGAAGGCGAATGTGAACGGTGTCGATCTTGGAGATCAATTCCCGGCGTATTGGGAGGAGGAAGTGAAGCGTCGCGGCCGACAGGAACCGGCTCCGCAAGATTATGGCGGCCCTTCCCCGCTGTCCGAGCCGGAGGCGCAGGCGCTCTACCAGCACACGCTGGCCATTTCCCCTGTCCGGGCCATTTCCCTGCACAGCCAGGGAAGGGAGATTTACTGGAACTACCGGGATGCCGAGCCGCCGGAGAGCGAAGCCTGGGCTACCCGCTTGGGGCAGGCGGGCGGTTACCGTCCGGTGAAGCTGACGGGGAGCGATGCCGGCTACAAGGACTGGTTCATCCAGCACTTCAGACGGCCGGGATTTACGATTGAGATCGGATACGGGGTGAATCCGCTGCCGCTGGAGGATTTTGAAGACTTATGTGTCGAGACAGGGGCCATCCTGGCGGCGTTTATGGCGCTGGAATGAGCATTCCGGCATTCGCATTTCGTACTGCCGATTCCGACAGGAGCTGATGAGGGGAAGATGGTTCGTGTCTTGACGACGCACGAGCGGTCTTCCTTTAGCTCGGTCAAGAGTGCTATTGATTGAGGGAACGTCGAATGGGTAAAGATAACGCAAAGAATGGACTTGGAACGGAGGAACGGTAGATGAAATGGAGAAGACTGTTCTCATTGCGGCGCTGGGCGCATGTCTTTCAGCGGATATTCCGATATTTGGCATCGCCTCAGATTACGATAGTGGACAAGCTGCTGTTCTTTATCCCGGTGGCCTTATACTGGGTGCTGCCGGATGTGATGCCCCTGGTGCCGATCGATGATATCGGGGTGACCATGCTGATGATGAACTGGTTCGTATCCCGAATCGAGCGCAAGTACCCTGGCATTGAACAGAAATAGGCGTGTAATCGACGTCTGAATCCTTGCCGCGAGGTAACGGCGCTTCATCTAACCGCGGGTGTCCCGCTATTGGCCTTGCGAAAAACGTCGCCTGGGGCTACAATAACATACTGAAGGAATCGTCCATGAGGAGATGAACAAAAGTGAAATGTAAAATTACCCGCAACGCGGCAAAAGTCATAAAGAGAGAGCTGGAAAAGGAAGAGAACAAGGATAAAAAACTCCGTGTTGTCGTAACCCATGCTCATGGCGATCATGCCCACTATGGTTTGGATCTGGACACGCCGAAAGAGAATGATATCGTCGTGTCGACAGACAAAGATATTGATGTCATTCTGGAGACTGGACAACCTTTCCTGGACGGTGTCAAAATCGACTATCTGTACTTTCCGCAGGAAGGCTTTGTCATTACGAATCCATCCCAAGGGAATCATGGCGACCACTAAGGTTGCCGGGAGCAAAAGAGGTAATGGTTATGGCAAATGATATTCGTGTCTGCGAAAAATGCAAGCATACGCGCCTGAAGACGATCATTCCGAAAATCAAAAAGATGGCTCCGGATGCTGAAATCAAGGTCGGCTGCAAATCGTATTGCGGACCGTGTGGCAAACGTGCGTTCATCTATATTAACGGCCGTTATGTCAGCGCCCCTACCGAAGATGAAGTGCTGGAGAAGGCTCAGGCTTTTGTCAAACAGCCATCCTAGTGCGAACATCACTACAGCAGCACTTTAGACCGCTTCCCAAGAGGTATAGTTCCTGTCTGAACCATCCATGCTAAGAGGGCAGCAGGAACTATGACTTTTGAAGGGAGCAGCGATATGAACAGTCACGATTCCAGTCTTCAACGCAACAATCCGGCCAACAGTGCGCTGGATTCGGTAGAGAAACTGCATCGGGCGGTATCCTCGGCCATGTCCCATCCGACAGAGCAGCTGATCCAGCAGGCGGAGAACTCCCTGTCTCACGCAGAGCGTGCCGTCGCCCAGCTAACGGATGAAGGCAATCCGAACTCTGTCGAGCTGGCGGAAGAATTGCTTGGGGAAGAGAAGGAGCGTCTGTCCGAGCTTCATTCCAAAAGGTAAGCGTACAGCTTATTCCTGTTAGCTGGTAGAAATCCCGCGAGAGTGTGATGCTCTCGCGGGATTTTTTTGGGCTCAGATTCACGCACTCGTTTTCCGAGCGCTTGCTCCATCATCCCTTTTGGTCAGGTAAGCTTAGAGGCAAACAAGCTCGTCTTAGGGCTGCTAAAGACTGAAGGACCGAAATACCGAAATACCGAAATACCGAAAGGACTAAAGACCGTTTCCTGTATGAATGACCGTGCGACCTGGCCTCCCATAGCTGTACGCGCTGGCCACATCATCCATCGTCAAGTTACGGGTTTGGGCCTGGTGCCATACAACTCCCTCTTCTTATCCAGCCTCCTTACCTTAGCGACCAGCCCTTTGCCTCCAAGCTTCCTGAACGAAAGGGATAATCAAGCAAGTCACACCAGATAAGCGATAAAAATCGAGGCAATTCCAAAATAAATCGAGAGGGATAGAATATCATTAATCGTTGTAATTAACGGGCCCGAAGCGATGGCCGGGTCGACATTAAATTTATACAAGATCAGAGGGATAATGGTCCCGGCCAATGTGCCAATGATTAATGTGACCAACAGGGAGCTGCCCACTACAAGCCCAAGGACAGCATTGCCTTGCCAGACGAACGCAATGATGGCGATAAGAGCTCCGCATGTCACCCCTATGATCACTCCAACCCCAAGCTCTCTGCTGATCAGACGAAAGACCGTCCGCTTATCAAGCTCACGCGTGATCAATCCTCGCACGACAACAGCGAGCGACTGGGTGCCAGTATTCCCGGTCATTCCGGCGATCATCGGCATGAAGAATGCCAGAGCAACGACCTGGGCCAGCGTCTCTTCAAACCCGCTGATGATGCTGCCCGATAGAAGGCCAATCAACAGCAGCAGGATCAGCCACGGCAAGCGGCGAAGAGCTGCCGTCCAGGCTTGGGTATCGAAATTGATCGCTTTGCCCCCGGCAGACAACTTCTCAATGTCTTCATTAGCCTCAGAGATGACAACGTCCACGATGTCATCGACGGTAATAATGCCTACCAGGACGTTGCTTGCTTCAACGACGGGCACAGCCAGAAGGTCATACCGCTCGATCACCCGGGCCACTTCCTCTTGGTCCATCGTGACCGGGACGGAGATCACCCGTGCATTCATAAAATCCGCCACCGGGTCCTCGGCATGTGCGAGTAGAAGATCCCGATAAGAGACCACGCCGAGGATGCGTTTGTCTTCGTCCACAACATACACGTAATTGATAGTCTCGGAAATTTCGGCGAATGTGCGTAATTTTTGCACGACATCCTGTACCGTATAATAAACAGGAACCCACACATAACGGTTGGTCATCATTCTTCCCGCTGTTTCCTGCGGGTAGTGCATCAGGCTTACTAGCGCCTGCGATTCCTCTTCCTTCATTTCAGATAGAAAATGCTCAAGATTATCCGCATCCAGCACGTCCAGGAGTTGAGCCAAATCGTCATGGTCCATCAGGTTCATGGCTTGCAATGTTTTCTCCACGCCAAGCTGGTTCAATACTTCGATCTGATCGGTCGTGTCCAGCTCTGCAATCAGACTGGCTAGTTGTTCAACCGTAAGAAGGAGCAGAAATTTAAAGCGTTTTTTGCGGGACAGTTCCTTGTAGATCCTGGCGATATCATAAGGATGAAGCTCGTCCAATATGGCTTGCAGCTCCTTGCGGTCCGTTTCTTTGATGTGGTTTATCATTTTTAAATTCCACTGATTATCGGACATATACGCCCCTCCATCCCTTCATCTATCGATTATTGTTTCGGAACAAGGCTGAGATGTGACTGCTAAACGAGATACGGCTACGCATACTTCCAAGTTTAACGTAAGTATATCCAACACCCTGGCTGTATAACATGGATAGGCCGAATATGTGCGAAGTTCGCACTTCTTTTGCTATAATAGTAGACTAAGCCAGGTTATCTTGCCTGCAAAAATGTTGCGAATTCAGGAGGAACTATGGAGTACATCACGAAGCTGCTGGTCGATTACGGCCTGGAGACCCGCACGGCGGGTTATCTTGCCAATGTCATCATGATTCTGCTCATTACCGGACTCAGCATGGTGGCTAACTTTATTACGAAAAAAATCGTACTAAGGATCATTACCCACTACATTAACAATAACCGATACACATGGGACAATATCATATTGGAGAAAAAGGTATTTCAGAAGCTCTCGCACATCGTGCCCGCCCTGATCATTTATTATTTTGCCTCGGTTTTTCCAAGCTATCAAATCTGGATTGAGAAAGCCGCCGTTGTATACATTATGGTGGTCATGATTCTGGTTCTGGATTCATTCTTGAATGCGGTCAATGCCATCTACCAGACATTTGAAGTGTCCAAGATCAAGCCGATTAAAGGATATTTGCAGGTTGTCAAAATTTTCATCTTTATTATCGGCGGCATTCTGATCATCGCCAACCTGATCGGCCAAAGTCCGCTCATTCTTCTCAGCGGAATCGGTGCGCTGTCCGCGGTGCTGATGCTTGTGTTCCGGGATTCACTGCTGGGGTTGGTGGCAGGCGTCCAGTTGACAACCAATGATATGGTGCGTGTAGGTGACTGGATCGAGATGCCGAAATACGGCGCGGATGGTGATGTCATCGACATTTCCTTGAATACGGTCAAGGTGATGAATTTTGACAAGACAATTACGACCATTCCAAGCTATGCTCTCATCTCGGATTCATTCAGAAACTGGCGCGGGATGCAGGCTTCCGGCGGGCGGAGAATCAAGCGTCCGGTCTACATTGATACAAGCAGCATCAAGTTCTGCACCGACGAGATGATTGAGAAGTTCAAGTCGATTCATTACCTGGCCGATTACATTTCCGCGAAGGAAGAGGAGATCCGGGCTTACAATGAGGAACGACAGATCGATACATCGAACCGGGTCAACGGCAGGGCGATGACGAATATCGGCGTGTTTCGGATCTACATTGAGAACTATTTAAAGCAGCATCCTAAAATTCATAAAGGGATGAGCTTGATGGTCAGACAGCTCGAGCCCGGAGAGCATGGGCTGCCGCTGGAGATCTACGCTTTTTCCAACGATACGAACTGGGTGAATTACGAGGGTGTTCAGTCGGATATCTTCGATCATATTTTTGCGATTGCACCGGAGTTCGGATTACGGTTGTTCCAGAACCCGACCGGGCATGATTTGCAAAATCTAATGCGGGTGAACCAGCCTTCTTCCTAGGCCGCCAGCGGGATGATGCACTAAAAAACCTCCAAGCGAGCAGAAAAGCCGCTTGGAGGTTTTATGTTTATTTCGCTGCATGACCTTGATCGCTTGGCTGACCGTTAGATCGGAATTGCGGCAGCAGATGATACAGAATGACGTTGTCGGAAACCTCCAGCATCGTCTGCGCCTCATCGTATCCTTCACGGCAGGCCGCGACCGCTGTTGGTTGACGCGATTCCAGGCTGTAGCAGGTTCCTTCCTCGAATGCGCGGCTCTCTGATGGAAGATAATATACATCCTTCGAGGAAAAAGCGCCGCTGCGGAGCGGGATCAGCCGATCACGCTCATCGAACAGGCTGGTGCCGATCCAGTAATAAGGCTCGGAAGAGATACCGAGCAGATGCAGAATGGAAGGTGCAACATTCATCATTCCGGCCGCCTCGGGGTCGATCGTGCCGCCATGTGCCCCGTCAGGCAGACGAATGAGAAGCGGAACCTGGTTCATCATCTGCTCCATATCCAGCTCGGACAGCTCGCGTCCTAACCACTGCTCATAAGCGCTCTGATCTTTAATGGAGTTGTCATGGTCGCCATAGATGATGAGAATGGTGTTATCCCACAATCCCTGCTGCTTCATCTGCTCGATCAGTTCGCCGAAGGCTTCATCGACATAATGAATCGAGTTCAAATAATCGCCAAGCATCGTGCCTTCAAGTTCCCCGGTATCCAGCTTGCGATGAGGCTCGGGAAGCCTGTATGGGTGATGGCTGGTCAATGTAATGAGAAAAGAGTAAAAGGGCTGCTGAATCCCCGACATCATCTCAAGGGATTGGGAGAAAAAAGCTTTGTCACTCAGCGACCAGCCCAACGTTTCGGTTAACTCGTAATCCTTCTTGCTGAAAAAGCGATCATAATCCATGGCGGCATACACGGTCTGCCGATTCCAGAAGCTGCTCTCATAGGCATGAAACACATTGGCGGCGTAGCCGTGTTCCTTCAGAATTTTCGGCAGAACATCGTAGCCTCGATCCGGATACCGTGTAAATACAGAGCCGGCGGACAACGGCAGCAGCGAGCTCTGGGTCACAAAATCCGCATCCGATGTGCGCCCGAGCGCCGTCTGGTGATAGAACTGGCTGTAGTACAGACTTTCTTCCATCAGCTTGTTCAGATTTGGCGTAATTTCCTGTCCGTTCACGCTTTGCCCGATGACCGCATTCATCAAGGCCTCGGTCTGTATCATCATGACGTTGCTGCCCCTATATTTGCCGAACAGGTCGTTCAGCTGTGCCCGGTTCGAACGGCGGCCATCCAGCCACTGCTTCACCTCTGCGATCTGTTCTTCCGACAAGCCCGGTTGGCCTACCAGATGATCCCGGCTGTAGCGGTACATGTCATAGCCATGAAAGGCGATGAGTCCGGTAACATTGTACAAGGTGACGTTCCACCAATTGCCGGCGAACAGCCCTTTGGCCCAGGTGTCGGAGGCTTTTTGGATCGGGAAGAAGGTCATGCATCCGCCCAGAATCAGCACGGCGGTTCCTGCTGCGGCGCGAGCAAGTCTGCGGTTTCTTCTGCGGCGGCGGTCGACAGGGGAATCGTAGCCCACACTGAGTTGGGGATTCTTCTTCCTGCGGAACAGAATCATGATCGCGACAGGGATCACGAGAATCCAGTCCAGGAAGAAGAGGATATCCCCCGGTTCCAGCAGCGTCCCGATGCTCCCGCCAAGCGAGCTGACTTGTCCTGCCTGCATCAGCACCGGTACGGTAATGAAATCATCGAAATACCGGTAAAACACAAGGTCGGCGTAGATCAGCCCGGTCAGAGCCAGATTCAGCAGGGTCAGTGCAGCAAGCCTTCCTTTTGGCGGCAGCCATAGTGTCCAGAATGAGACGAGCAGCAGCGAGCCGACAGCGATGATATAGTCGGCCCTGTCCATGTTCATATTAGCGAGCTGCAGATTGGTATGCATCCACACCAGCTTGTACAGCATCAGCACAAGAAACAGGATATACCAGGTATACCGGTAATGCAGCCAGCCCACGGAGCGAGCTGGGCCTCCGCTTGATATTCGCACTGGCATTGCGATCAAACCTCCCTTATGCAACTATCGGTTCCCAGCGTTATGTGCATTCGACTTATCGAGGAGGGAGCGGTCCAAGATATTGATAGTATTGGCATTCAATCCGGCCGTTGAACAGCTTCCGCCGCTTGTCGGCCTTGCGTCCGAAATAATGCTCGAACTGCTTCGTTGGGCTCAGGGCAAAAAAGGACCAGGTCGGCAGCTGCTGCAGCGTCATGCCGAGCTGCCGGATCAGGCGTTCGACCTCGGTTTTCTCGCTCAGCCGCTCTCCATACGGAGGATTGGTAATCAGGCAGCCATATTCGCCTTCCGGCACCGCTTTGGACGCCGGGAGAACCTTGAAATCGATCTCGCCGGCCAGACCGGCGCTTTTGGCAGCGGCCTTGGCGACTTCAATCGCCTTCGGATCGATGTCGCTTCCGGCGATGAGCAGCGGAATGTCGTCCTTTACCGCATCGAACGCCTCTTCGCGGGCCTCCTCCCACAGCTTGTCCCCGATCATACCCCAGTGCTCGGAGGGGAAGGAGCGGCGAAGTCCAGGCGCAATGTTCCATGCCATCAGAGCCGCCTCGATCAGAATCGTGCCTGATCCGCAGCACGGATCATACAGCGGACGATGCGGGCCCCAGCGGCTCAGCTGAAGCATGGCCGAAGCCATCGTCTCTTTCAGCGGCGCTTCGGTCACCAGCTTCCGGTATCCGCGCTTATGCAGAGCGGGGCCCGTCGTATCCAGCGTCAGCAATGCGCGATCCTTGAGCAGCGAAATTTCGATCAGGTAGCGGGGACCGTCCTCGGGAAACCATTCCGTGTGATAGGACTGCTTCAGTTTCTCTACGATTGCTTTTTTGACGATGCCCTGACATGCAGGAACGCTGCTGAGCTGGGACTTATGCGATCTGCCTTCCACGGGAAACTCCCCGTCTGCCGGGATCCACTGCTCCCACGGGAGCGCCTTCGTTCCCTCGAACAGCTCATCAAAGGTGACGGCGTTGAATTCTCCCATCTTGACCAGGATGCGGTCCGAGGTGCGAAGCCACAGGTTGCAGCGGCAAATATCGATCAGATCTCCGGAAAAGGTGACTCTCCCGTTCTCCACTTCCATATCGGTGTATCCGAGCTCTTTCAGCTCGCGCGCTACGACAGCTTCCAATCCCATTGGGGCTGTGGCGATTAATTGTAATTGTGGCATTGATGAAGTCAACTCCATTAACATAATTACGGCGGTAAGGTCGCCGGTTCAATCTCTATAGTATAGGCGATTGCATTATTCAAGACAATTGTCATATGATAGACCACGAGTGAACGGCTTGGACGACGCATTCGGCGCGGTAATATTAGATTAGAAGGAGGGTTTCCCTTTGTTGATCGAAGCCCATGATTATGTTAACCAATTATACCCGGAAGATGAGGAATTGCTGCAGGTTCTGGAGGCCATCAAAGAACACGGCATGCCGGAGGTGTCTGTAGCGCCTGCCTACGGGAGGCTGCTCACCCTGCTTGTCCAGCTGGCGGGGGCACGAAGCGTGCTGGAGATCGGGGCGCTGGGCGGTTACAGCGGCATCTGTCTGTGCCGGGGTCTTCCCGAAGGAGGAAGGCTGACTTCGCTTGAGCTGAAGGAGGAGTACGCCGCCCTGGCTGGCAGCCATCTGGAGAAGGCTGGCTTCAAAGACCGGGTGGAATATCGGATTGGCCCTGCTGCGGAATCTTTAGCCGGACTGAAGCGCGAGGGACGGACCTTTGATTTTTTCTTCATCGATGCGGATAAGGAGAACTACCCGCTATACCTGGATTATGCGATTGAGCTGGCGAATCCGGGAGCGCTGATTGCAGGAGATAACTGCTTCCTGCGCGGCAGAACCCTCAATCCGGATAAGAATGGTCCCTCAGTGCAGGCAGTACGCCACTTCAACGAGCGGATCGCGACAGATCCGAGGCTGGTGAGCACGCTGCTTCCCGCCTACGACGGGCTCATTCTTGCGCGCGTGAAGTGAACAGCCCGGGTGGAATGCACGGCTGATGGTCCTATAATTGAAAAAGCGATGCACCCTCGGTTCAGGATGCATCGCTTTTTTGCCATTTCATTATAGTTCGCGGATTACCGGAACTTCGGTGCCGGCTTATGCGCGAACAGCTTGATTTTCACCCAGATCATATTCAGAATGAGCAGACTGCCCGAGATGAGGAACAGGCCCTCAATGCCGATGAATCCGGATAGGAATCCGCCGATGACCGCCCCAAGCATATTGCCCAGCGCCAGCGCGCTTGTGTTGAACCCGAAGGAGCGGCTTTCCATGCCATCGGGCGTGTAGGAACGAATCAGCGCGTTTACGCTCGGCAGCAATCCGCCCATGAATACCCCCATCATAAACCGGACAACGATCAGCTGCCATACCTCCTGCACGAACGCCTGCGGGATGAGTGTCAGTCCGGCACCGATCAAGGAATAGGTGAGAATGCGATGCGCACCGAGCTTGTCGCTCAATCGGCCCAGGATCGGTGAAGCGATCATATTGGACAAACCCGTGACGGCCACAACGAAGCCGGCCCATAATGCGATGCCCTCTGCGGTGCCGTGCAGCTTCTGGACATACAGCGGCAGGAGCGACATCGGGCTGATCATGGCAAACTGCAGCAGAAACGTAACGGCGAACAAGGCCGGAAGCTGCGGAATATGACTGAGTTCTCTAAGCCCGGCAAGCACCGAGGTTTGCGGTGTGTGGGCAGCCTCTTCCCGGTCGAAATTTTCTCTAACCATGAACAGGGCAAGCAGGGAAGCAAGGAAGATCAGTCCTCCCGTAATGAAAAAAATAGGCCGATATCCGACCCAGCCTGCCATCAGACCGCCGATGAGCGGGCCGAGAATCGTTCCGGCTACTTGACCCGACTGCATGATGCCCATGGCGAAGCCCATGCGGTTTTTCGGGGTGGTGCCCGATACGAGCGAGATCGCTGCCGGATTGAAGCCCGAGATCGTTCCGTTCAGCAGCCGCAGTGCCAGCAGATGCCACGGGTGTGTGGCAAATCCCATACAGCCAATGACAATGGCCATTCCGAACCCGGAGCGCAGCAGCATGATTTTACGTCCATACTTATCGGCGACCTTGCCCCATATCGGCTGGAAAATGAACGATGTTAAAAAGTTGGCCGCAAAGATTAACCCCGCCCATACCCCGATGGTCCGATCGCCGGTCACATTCAGGTCCTGTGCCAGATACAAGGTTAGGAACGGAGTAATCATCGTCATGCCGGAATTGACCAGGAACTGTCCGAACCACAGCACGATAAGATTTACTTTCCAACTGCTCAATGTTCTCCTCACACTCCTTTCTCAGATGTCTTCTCCGAACACCAAGCGATAGACATTTCGAGAGAACACGAAAAACGCCGTTCCTCCAGTATAACATATTTCAACAAATACATATGATGACAATGTCATAAGATTGTCATGCGATTTTCATAGGATATCCATGTTAGACGGTTGTTACCTACTTTTAAAAAGGGCATAATGATGAAAGGAACTTTTATACACAATGATGGGGGCCTAATGATGACCTATAACGACCAGTTTATTCGAGCCTGCCGCAAGCAGCAGGTGGACCGTATTCCCGTTTGGTACATGCGGCAAGCCGGCCGCTATGACCCGGAATATCGAAAAATCAAAGAGAAATACTCCTTGCTTGAAATTTGCAGCCAACCCGAGCTAGCGGCAGAAGTGACCATGATGCCGGTTCGGAAGCTGGGTGTCGACGCTGCGATACTGTATTCCGACATTATGAATCCGGTGGCTTCCATCGGGCTCGATTTTGATATCGTCAAGAATATCGGCCCTGTCATCGACAATCCGATCCGCACGGCGGCCGATGTCGAGAAGCTGCGGCCGATTGATGTGGAAGGCGACCTGGGCCATGTGCTGGAAACGATCCGCATCCTCGACAAGGAGCTTGAGGTGCCACTAATTACGTTTGCCGGTGCACCGTTTACGATCGCGAGTTATCTGATCGAAGGCCGACCGTCGAGAAACTATCTCCGCACCAAAGAGATGATGTACAGCGAGCCGAAAGTATGGTTTTCCTTGATGGAGAAGCTCGGCGATATGGTTATTACTTATTTGAAGGCGCATATCGCAAACGGAGGCAAAGCGTTCCAACTGTTTGACAGCTGGGTGGGAGCGCTCTCTCCGCAGGATTTCCAAACGTACGTATTGCCTACGATAGAACGTATTTTTGCCGAACTTCAGGAATTGAATGTGCCGAAGATTTATTTTCCGGGTGTAAGTTCTGGCGAGCTTCTGCCTACACTTACCCAGCTTCAAGCCGATGTAATCGGTCTGGACTGGAGGGTGTCCATCACGGAGGGCCGCCGTCGCTTGAATCATCAGTACGCGGTTCAGGGCAATCTCGATCCGACGGTGCTGACCGCCCCGATGCCGGTGATCCAGCAGTATGCCAAGGACATCATCGATCAGGGAATCCTGGAGCCTGGATTTGTGTTTAATCTGGGACATGGATTGTTTCCGGAAGCCTCGCTGGACAAGCTGCGTGAGCTGACGGGCTTTATTCATGAATATTCGGAAACGGCGCTGAAGGCTGGCGCACACGAGCTGCGTTCCTAATCGGTTCTTGACGCGAGCATCATCTAAATCAGCAGAAGAGGTGAATGGAATATGAAATCCAGAATCGGCGTATTGGTCATGTCATACGGTACACCGGAAAGCATGGAAGGAATCGAAAGCTACTACACCCATATTCGCAGAGGAAACAAGCCTTCGGAGGAGCAGCTAAAGGAGCTGACCGAGCGTTATGAGGCCATTGTCGGAGGGGTATTCCCGCTTCGGGAAAATACCGACCGTCAGGTTCAAACGCTGCAGGAGACGCTGAACGTTGATCCGCGGGCGGTTGATACGGAGTTTGTATGCTATCAAGGCTTGAAGCATGCGTCCCCGTACATCGAGGACGGCGTGGAAAGCATGGTGCGAGACGGGATCACGAAGGCGGTTGGCATTGTGCTGGCCCCTCATTACTCGATCATGAGCATCGGATCTTATATAAAACGAGCGCAGGCGAAAGCGGATGAACTTGGACTTGAGATTTCGTTTGTGGAGAGCTATCATCTGCATCCGAAGCTGATCGAGGCGTTCGCCGACCGGGTATCGGCCAAGCTGAACCAGTTCGAGGAGGCGGGCGCAGACCGTGACAGTGTCAGAGTGCTGTTCAGCGCCCACAGTTTGCCGGAGCGGATCTTGTCGATGGGCGACCCATACCAGGATCAGCTGCTCGAAACGTCCAAAGCCGTTGCCGACCAAGCGGGAGTCAAGCAGTGGCAGTTCACATGGCAGAGCGCAGGCCGCACCGCCGAGCCGTGGCTCGGTCCGGATATTCTGGACACGCTGCAAAATCTCAACAAGGAGCAGGTGGAGGATGTGCTCGTCGCACCGGTCGGATTCGTGTCAGACCATCTCGAAGTGCTGTATGACCTGGACATTGAAGCGAAGAGCGTGGCTAAAGAGATGGACATGCGGCTTATGCGCATTGACTCGCTGAACAGCGATCCGCTGTATATGGAGGCGTTAAGCGATTCGGTCATTACGCTGCTGGCTGAGACGCAGGAGCAGTAATATTTGATAAGCCCAATATTTAAATAGGTTTGCCAATAAAGAACTCCCCGGCGATGACGGGGGGTTCTACTCTTTGAAGAGAAGCTGGTATAATGGAAAAGGCGTTACGAAAATGATGTGAAAAAAATGAATATTTTCAAGGAGTGAACGATGCAACTGTCGCGTACGGAGAAGAGCAAGGCCGAGAAGAAGGCCCATCGTGAGCGAGGCGGCAGGGTATGGATGTTTTTGAACTTATTGTTGATCATACTGATCGCTGCCTTGCTTGTATATTATTTTGTGCTGCAGGAGCCGCAGGCGGAAGAGGGACCTGCGTATCCGGCAACCGGCATGACGGAGGACGGAGCCGACGACCACGGAGCGAGCAGCCATGAAGCGTCAAGTGACGAGGAGCCTCCGCCGGAGCTGCCGCCGGAAGGTGAAGGAAATCCGCCGCTGACGGATGAACCGGACGCTTCTTCTGAAGGAAATGAGAACATAGAAGAGCCGGATTCGCCGAGATCGGTGGTCATGAGTTTTGCTGGAGACACCCTATTTTCCGGCAAGGTGGAAGGGATGCTCCAGGAGCACGGTTATGATTATCCTTATCGCTATCTGGGAACGACATTTCTTGATGATGATCTGACGGTTCTGAATTTGGAGACACCGGTGACGGTAAGAGGTGTTCCGGCCAACAAGCGCTATGTGTTCAAGTCCTCCCCGGAAGCGCTGGGCCCTATGCGGGAGGCAGGCGTTGATGCGGTTAACCTGGCCAACAATCATATTCTGGACCAGGGCGTGGACGGCTTGCTGGATACGCTGCAGCATTTGCAGGAGTATGGCATTGATTATGTCGGCGCCGGGAAGAATGCACAGGAAGCTTACAGTGCCCGTTATTTCGAATTGAACGGGATGACCGTGGCGCTGCTTGGATTCAGCAGGGTGCTCCCGGAAACGAGCTGGTACGCTCTGGATGACAGGCCCGGCGTAGCCGGGGCCTATGATCATGTGCTGCCTCAAGTGGTTGAAGCCATTGGGGAAGCGCGGGAGCGTGCCGATCTGGTGGTGGTGATGGCGCATTGGGGCGAGGAGCTGAAATTCCGTCCGAACGATAACCAGCTGATGCTGGCGCGCGCCTTCATTGATGCGGGAGCCGATCTGTGTATCGGCGGGCATCCGCATGTGCTGCAGGGGCTGGAACGCTATAACGGGAAATGGATTGCTTACAGCACTGGTAATTTTATTTTTACGAAATCAACGAACCCGGATACTTGGAAGACCGCGGTGTTCCAGGCTACCTGCACGGACAAGGGCGATTGCGACATGAAGCTGATCCCGTACCGGACAGAGGTGGGGCAAGTGATTCCGCTTGAGGGCGATGAGGCGCTTGCGCTGCTGCAAGAGGTTCAGGAACGCTCGATCGGCGGGATTCAGATCAAGCCAAGTGGTGAGGCTGTTCCAGGCCCGTAAACATATTTCGAAGTATGCAGGGAGGTCCCCCATGAATAATTTATGTGTGGCTCACCGGGGTTTCTCGGGCAAAGCGCCTGAGAATACGCGGGCGGCGATTCAAATGGCGATGGATGAGCCGTTTGTGGAATGGCTGGAGATTGATGTGCAGATGACCCGAGACGGTGTGCCTGTTGTCATTCATGATTTCAGTGTAGACCGCACCACGACCGGGCGGGGGAAAGTGAAGGATCTGACCTGGCAGGAAATACGGAAGATGGACGCCGGGATTTGGAAGGGGCGGCAATTCGCTGGAGAGCAGATCCCCTCCCTGGATGAGGTGCTGCAGCTGGTCAAAGGGCGTCTGAAGGTGAACATTGAGCTGAAGACGAGCGGGAATATGTATCCCGGGCTGGAGGAGAAGGTGCTCGCGTGTGTTGAAACGCATGACATGCTGTCTGACATTGTGCTGACCTCGTTTGAGCCGAAGGCTTTGGTCACGGCGAAGGAGCTAGAGCCGAAGGTGCGGACCGGCCTCATTATCGACAGCCACCCGCGCAATCTGTTGTCGCGGCTCAAGCGGATGAAATGCACGTTTCTGTCCATCGGTTACTCGCATCTGGACGCTGCCTTTGCAGCCGATCTGGTGAAGAACGGCATTACGCCGATGGCCTGGACGGTGGATGATCCGAAAGTGATGAGATCCTTGGCCCGCATGAACCCGGAAATTATGATCTGTACGAACCGCCCCGATACGTGGGGCCAAATATTTATGAGCAAACTTGGGCAGAAGATTTCGTTCTGGCGAAGAATATGGAGAGGATGGGCGTAAAGAATGAGTACATTCATCAGAAACGTGTATTGTGTGGGGCGAAATTATCGTCTCCATGCCGAAGAGCTAGGCAATGCCGTACCGGAGTCGCCGATGATCTTTATGAAGCCGACGCATGCGGTGGTTCCGCTGGATGGAGCGGTGCTGGATCTGCCGCTAAACCGGGGCAGCCTGCATTTTGAAGGCGAATTGGTCATTCGTGCCGAACGCGAGTATAAGCCGGGAATGAAGGTTGAGGAACTGGTGGAGAGCATGGCGCTTGGCATTGACTTTACGCTGCGCGACGTCCAGGATGTGCTGAAGAAGAAGGGGCATCCATGGACGGCGGCGAAGGCGTTCAAATCGTCTGCGCCTCTGACGGATTTCGTGCCGTTCCCGGGTGTGGATAAGCTGAATGAAACGGATTTTACCGTTATGAAGAACGGGCAAGAGGTACAGAGAGGCAATGCGAAGGATATGATTTTCTCGCTGCAGACGATCATTGATCATATCGGGGCATTCTATGGCATTGGCGAAGGGGATCTGATCTTTACCGGTACGCCTGCCGGTGTCGGTCCTGTAGAGAGCAACGATGTGTTTGAGCTGTTCTGGGGAGAGCACAGGCTGGGACGCTGCCAGATCGGATAGACACCGCATATCGAGAAGAGGAATCAGATGGGAGGATGAGCCGTGGACTGGTTGATCGGGGCCGCAGGTGCCGCGGCAGTCGCTGGAGCCGCTTATTGGAAAGAATCGCTGTCGAAATCCGGAGCGATCGCAGCGCTGGTGATGGGAACCATCTATTACGGAGCAGGGAACATGCTGTGGTTTGGGATCCTGCTTCTTTTTTTCATTACCTCGACGCTGCTGTCGCGGTTTCGCTCGGCCCGAAAGGCCGACCTTGAGAAATCATACGCGAAGACGGGCCGCAGGGATGCCGGCCAGGTGCTGGCGAACGGCGGTATCGGCATGCTGCTGTGTCTCATCCATTACTGGAGCCCGGGCGAGGTATGGATATGGCTGTTCATCGGCGTGATGGCAGCGGTGACGGCGGATACCTGGGCAACGGAAGTTGGCAGTCTCAGCCGAAAGCCGCCGCGCTCGATTCTCAGCGGCAAGGTGCTGCCGGCGGGGACGTCAGGCGGCGTATCCTGGCTCGGATCAGCAGCTGCGGCGCTCGGCGGTCTCATTATCGGCCTCGGCGCCTATGCATTTGCGGCAGTCGCCGGGATGGCCCCGCATCTGGCCGCGTACAGTCTGGCCGGACTGGCGGGCGGGCTTGTCGGGGCTTTCACCGACTCGTACCTGGGCGCGACGGTGCAGCTCATGTACCGCTGTCAGGTCTGCAGGAAGGAAGTGGAGGTGCCGAATCACTGCGGCGCGGCGACGGTGCGTGCAAGAGGATGGTCAGCGATGAATAACGATGCCGTCAATATGATCAGCTCGCTGCTTGGCGGTGCTGCCGCTTGGGCAGTCGGCTTGCTGATCGCGGGGTAAGTGGGTTGCGGTGCGTATTCACTAGGTCACTGGGCTGTGGAGGCGTGCACGGTGGGTACTCACCGGCCATGGTGGTATGTATGGTGCAATATCAAGTGGACTAGTGCGGCGCGATACCCACCAGGCAGGCCAATCTGTGTGCTGTGATCGATGCTCGGAAAACTAATACGTAAGTAGGGATCAGTTACATGAATATTATGACCGTTCAGCAGTTAAGCAAAAGCTATGGAGACAAAATTCTGTTTCAGGACGCCTCCTTTGGCATGGAGGATCAGGATAAAATTGGAGTTATCGGGGTGAACGGAACGGGCAAATCAACCTTTCTCAAGGTGATTGCCGGCCTGGAGCCGGCCGATGCCGGCAAGATTACGATCGGAAACCGGATTCGCGTGCAATATCTAGCGCAGAATCCGGACTTCGACCCGGACAAAACGGTGCTTCAGCAAGTATTCGACGGTGATCTTCCGGAGATGAAGCTTGTCCGCGATTATACGGAGACGATGGAACTGCTGGAGCTGAATCCCGGCAATGCCGAGCTTCAAGAGAAGCTGCTTGCGCTTAATGCGAAGATGGACGAGCTGCAGACATGGCAGTTTGAAAGTGATGCCAAGAGCATCCTGTCCAAGCTGGGAATCCGGTCTTATGATGCCAAAATGGGAGCGCTCTCCGGTGGACAACGCAAGCGGGTTGCACTGGCTGCCGCACTCATTCAGCCATCCGATCTGCTTATTCTTGATGAGCCAACCAACCATATCGACAACGAATCGGTGGCTTGGCTGGAGCAGTATTTGCAGAAGCGGCGGGGAGCGCTGCTTATGATTACGCATGACCGCTATTTCCTGGATCGGGTGGCCAACGTCATGCTGGAGCTGGATCACGGACGGCTGTTTCGATATGAAGCGAACTACAGCCGATTCCTTGAGCTGAAGGCCGAGCGGGAGGAGCGCGAGGCAGCGGCTGAGCAGAAGCGGCAAAATCTGCTCCGTAGCGAGCTGGCCTGGATACGGCGAGGGGCCAAAGCCCGCACGACGAAGCAAAAGGCCAGAATCGAACGCTTCGAGAAGCTCAAGGATCAGGAGCTGGTTCACCAGTCCGGGGAACTGGATGTGTCCGTGGCATCCTCGCGCTTGGGACGCAAAATTGTGGAGCTGGAGCATCTGCATAAGCAGGCGGATGAGAAGGTGCTGATTCAGGACTTTTCCTATATCGCCGTTCCGGGGGACCGGATTGGCATCGTCGGCCCGAACGGAAGCGGAAAATCGACGCTTCTGAACATGATTGCCGGGAAGCTGCAGCCAGATAGCGGCACGGTTACGCTGGGGCCAACGGTGAAGCTGGGCTATTTTACACAGGAGCATCAGGAGATGGACGACACCCAGCGCGTTATTGAGTATATCAAGGACGAGGCGGAGGTGGTCCGGACGGCGGACGGAACGCCGATTACGGCTGCGCAGATGCTTGAGCGCTTCCTGTTCTCCCCGACGATGCAGTGGACGCCGATTGCCAAGCTGTCGGGAGGAGAGAAGCGCAGGCTATACTTGCTGCGCGTGCTGATGAGCGCACCGAACGTGCTGCTGCTCGATGAGCCGACCAACGATCTGGATATCCAGACGCTGTCGGTGCTGGAGCAGTATCTGGACGAGTTCCCGGGCGTGGTCATCGTCGTTTCCCATGACCGCTTCTTCCTGGATCGTACCGCGGACAAAATCTGGGCCTTCGAAGGCGACGGGAAGGTTAGGGTCCATGTCGGAGCTTACACCGAATATGCGGAATGGATCGCAAAGTTTGGCGGCTCGGCGGAAGATCAGGCGAAGGGGACCCGTCACGTTGCGGGCGCAGCCGGTTCGGCCCGCGAATCGGAAGCCTCGGAGCCGGGACAGCATGACCGGCCGGGTCCATCCGGGCAAGGAGCCAGGGAGCGATTGAAATTCAGTTACAATGAGCAGCGTGAATATGAACAGATCGACGACAGAATAGAGCAGACCGAGCGCAAGCTGCAGGACATCCTGCAGGAGATGGAACAGGCAGTCAGCGACGCAGCCCGCCTTCAGGAGCTGATGCAGGCGCAGCAGGAGACGGAGGCCGAGCTGGAACATCTGATGGAGCGCTGGACGTACCTGAATGAACTGGCAGAGAAAATTGAAGCCCAGCGAAATACGTAAATCTGGAAGCTTTATCTCTACCAGTAAAGCACCCACCATGGACAATTCCGGAGTCTAAGGACTCCCGAAATATAATAAGGAATTTTGGCGCTATTTCCGGCAGATTTGATTCATGTCTGGCGAGGAAATAGCGCCATTCTCTTTTTCTTGGGTGACTTATGACCGGATCAATGACCATGCAAATTTGATGGGCTTGTCACAAAACAGCGAATTCAAGTTGTTATATAAATGTAAACAGCAAAGGAGGTGAGCTTCTTGCATCCTGTAATCCCCGGGGAAGCTATGGACAAGAACCAAAAAATCGAATGGCTTATAGAGCGGGTTAAGGCTGGAGACAAGGAGGCCTATGCTCCAATTATTCGCCAGTTTGAACGGCAGATGTACACGTATTGTTATTATATTCTGCGAAATCACGAAGAGACGGAGGATGCGGTTCAGGAAATTTTTATCAGGGCCTATACTAATCTTCATCAGTACAGCAATCAAGTATCCTTTTCTGCCTGGTTATACAAGGTAGCCTACCATCATCTGATCAATATAAAGAAGAAACAGGGCCGAATTGTAAAACTGATTGAGCGCTGCCAAGAACAGCATACGGTACAGGATATTTCCCCGCATCAGTCGGCAGTTGAGGAACTATTAACGTATCTCACAGCAGAGGAGCGTCACATTCTACTGCTCAAATCGGTAGAGGAATATCATTTTGAGGAGATTGCAGAAGTGATGGGGATCAAGCCCGCGACCTTGCGCAAGAAGTATGAGCGAATACGCAAAAAGTTGATGGCAAAAGCAAAAGAAAAAGGAGTGTTGGCCCATGGTACATTTGCCGAATCGCATGGAATCCGCTGAAATGGAGGACATCGAGCGGATGATCCGCCATTCGTCGATGCCAAGAGAAAGCATGAGTACAAAAATTATGAATCGAATAGGAGAGATGGAAATGAGCAGAACAAGTAACAAGGCTTCAAGACAAGGGAAAATGTGGAAACGCACAATCGTGGCCGCTTCGGCAGCCGCAGTTCTCGGAGGAGGGATTATCGGTTCCGGCTTCGTGTCCCCGGTGATGGCAGATGCTCTAAAGCAGGTTCCGGTGTTCGGTACGCTCTTTAAAGGCACCTCAGAGGAAAGCGTGAAAGCCGCTTTGGATCAAGGAATCGTCAGTGATCCGAATATGAGTGTAACGCAGGATGGCGTAACGCTGAAATTGAGCGATCTGCTGTATGACGGAACGAGATTGTCCTTTGTGCTGGACCGGGAAGGGGTGGACCTTGAGGGAACGGTCGCACCTTTAAGCGAAAGGGAAAAGCCTGAAGACGAAATGCCAAAAGGGTATATTAAATCGGCAGGAACGACGATACTTATCGACGGCAAAGAATTCAAGTTCAGTGAAGGGGGAGCCAGTACAGGCAGCTTTGGAGATTACCCTCTTCGAGATAATGCTTTCCGCGCAGAGTGGCAGTTAAACGACAAAGCAGCTTGGGGCAATGAATTTGAGCTGACGATTCGGGTCGAAGTGACGGGCGTTGATGAAGCCTTCGAATTCAAGGTTCCGGTGAAAATCGAGAACGATGCCGTGTTGCTCAAGCCGAACGCTACCCAAAGTTATGATGGTTTCAGTTACACAGTCAAACAGATTTCCCTCACGCCGGTAACGACCCAGCTGGTCATCGACAGCACTGGGATGGTGCCAAGATCCGCGGAACAAACCGGCGATTTGATCGCCAGCATGATGTATTACGATATTGTAGATGAGGAAGGCAATCTGTTAACCCACGATAAGTTCGGATATTTCAACAGTGAGCCAAAAACGGAATACCATGTTGATCAGCTGTACAGTCCGGTTAAAGGGACGCCGAAGCAACTTACCATTAAGCCGTTTACACTTACAGTAAACAAAAAGGATTGGAGCGTTGTCGGCCAAGGTAAAGATAGCTATGGCGACAAAACGTACATCAAGGAATTGGAAATGACCATTCCTGTTATAGAATAAGAAAAAGGCGGTTCTCGAGAATAATTTCGAGAACCGCCTTTTTGTCCAATTGCTGGACAGCGTCTCCAACGTCCGAGCCCATGTCAATCTCTGGTCTATAGGTTGTCAGAAGATTTCATTCATATCTCGGTCCATCGGGTACTTTCATAGTATCGAGCTCAGGGCTCAGGGATGCGGCCTGCTATTCAGCTACATACGCGGCGAGCAAGCGGGTCGTGTTCAGCACAGCCTGCTTGTGCGTTCGCTCCATCGCGTGCGATGCGTGCACGCCCGGACCGATCAGCGCGGCCCGGATATTGCTTCCGGCGGAGAGGGCTGCTGAGGCATCGGAGCCGTAGTTCGGGTAGATGTCGACCGCGTACGGTATGCCTTCTTGCTCTGCCAGACGGATCAGGCGAGAAGTCATTTCATAATCATAAGGGCCTGAGGAATCCTTGGCACAGATCGATACATCGGTCTCCTTGCAGCTGAGATCATCGCCGATGCATCCCATATCCACCGCAATCATCTCGCTGATATCGGATGGAATATAGGCCGCGCCGTGCCCAACTTCCTCGTAGTTGGAAATGAGAATTTTCACGTGATGGCGCGGGCTCCAGTTGTCCCGCTTCATCGATTCCAGCAGACCGAAGAGGGCAGCTACGCTTGCCTTGTCATCCAGATGCCGGGATTTGATGTAGCCGCTTGGCGTGATGACCGGCCGGGCATCGAAGGAGATAAAGTCACCGACGCCGATGCCAAGCTTCTTCACATCATCAGCGTTCTCAACCTGCTCGTCTATTCGGACCTGCATATGGCTTTCCTCACGTTCAAATGTGCGGGCATCGTTGAAGACGTGGACAGACGGCTTCGTTGTCATAATCGTTCCGGTGTATACCTTGCCGGCGCGGGTGTGGATTTGGCAATATTCGTTCTCGATGCTGTTCATCATGAAGCCGCCGACGCGGGTCAGGCGGAGCGTGCCGTCGGTGTTGATCGAGCGAACCATCGCGCCTAGCGTGTCCACATGGCCGCTGAGACCAATGGTTCGGCTGCCGTCGGTGCCAGGGACGCTTAGAATAGCACCGCCTTTCTCGTTATATTGAAAATCGATGCCGAGCTTTGCTGCCTCTTGCTCCATGCGTTTCATAATATGGGCGGTATAACCGGTCGGGCTCGGGGTGTCCAGAAGCTCTGTCAGCAAACTCAAAATATAATCTTCATTCGGCTGGATAGACATAGAGAAAACTCCTTTAATTCAATTCGTGTTTTTGTTTAGGTCTGCTACTTGCTTTCTTCCGGTGCGCGGTCTGATTCGCTGTCCTGTGACTCGGCCTCGGTCTCCCTTTGCGGAATTTCAGGTGTATATCCTGTGACCTCCTGAATATGTATGAGCTGTCCGGCCAGGGATTTGATCTCCTTCTGCATCTGATATTGGCGGTATATCCCGTAAGAGCCGACGATGATCCCCCCGATCAATGTGCAGCCGATAATGAGCAGAATCAGCGGGATCGAAACCTTGGCGAACAGCAGATTGACTTGCACCGGATCCACATTGATCACGGCAAAAATGGCCGTCAGCAGTGCGAATATTAGCCCTGCGATCAGTGACCATTGCATTTTCATATGGACACCTCCTTCCACAACAGTATAAAATCCCTTGCCGCCATGGGGCAAGGGATTTTATGGAGCATGTCGTACCGGCCGCCTGGCAGATACGAATTATCGGGTCAGCTCTTCCATCTGACGGATAATGTCTTCGAACACGCTCATCGCTTCGCGAATCGGTTCCGGCGAAGACATGTCAACACCGGCTTTTTTCAGAATGTTGATGGAATAATCGCTGCCCCCGCTCTTCAGGAAGCCAAGGTAGCGGTCCACAGCAGGCTGGCCTTCTTCAAGAATTTGCTTGGAGAAGCTGGTCGCTGCCGAGAATCCGGTAGCATATTTGTACACGTAGAAGCTGGTGTAGAAATGCGGGATACGCGCCCATTCCATCGCGATTTCCTTATCGACCGCCATGCCTTTGCCGTGGTACTTCACGTTCAGATCATAGTAAATGTCAGACAGATCCTGAGCTGTCAGCGATTCGCCGCTTTCGGCCCGGTCATGCACAAGCTTCTCGAATTCGGCAAACATCGTTTGACGGAACACGGTTGTACGGAACTGATCGGCATAGTAGGTGAGCAGGTACATTTTTTGCTTCGGATCGGTTGCGTTTTTCAGCAGGTAATCCATAAGCAGCGCCTCATTGGTTGTCGAGGCCACTTCCGCGAGGAAGATCGTGTACTGCGCGTCCCGGTATTTCAGGTTCGTATCCGAGTAGAACGAGTGGAGCGCGTGACCCATTTCATGGGCAAGGGTGAACATGCTGTTCAGATTGTCCTTGTGGTTCAGAAGCACATATGGGTGGGTACCGTATGCGCCCCAGCTGTATGCGCCGGTCCGTTTGTTCTCGTTCTCGTACACGTCGATCCAGCCATTGTCATAACCGGCCTTCAGGTTGTTCAAATAATCTTCGCCGAGCGGAGCCAGACCCTCGATGGTCATCTGCTTGGCCTCGTCGTAGGTAATATCCCATTTGTATTCTTCCACCAGCGGTGCGAACAGGTCATACATATGCAGTTCATCCACGCCGAGCAGCTTCTTGCGCAGCTCCATGTAACGGTGAAGCAGCGGAAGGCTCTCATGGATGGTGTCGATCAGATTCGTGTACACTTCCTTCGGAATGTTGTCGCCATACAGGGACATTTCCAGCACGGAAGGGTATTTGCGAACCCGGGAGTAGAACATGTTCTTGTTCACATTAGCATTCAAGGTCGCCGCAAGCGTGTTCTTCTGCTTGCCATATGTTTCGTACACCGCTTTGAATGCACGCTCGCGCACTTCACGATTCGGATTCTCGAGGAACTGGATGTAGTTTCCGTGTGTCAGCTCGACTTCCTTGCCTTCTTCGTTCATGATCTTCGGAAATTTCATGTCCGCATTGTTCATCATGCCGAAGATCGTCTGCGGGGCAGTAGACAGGTTGCCGACCTGGGCCAGCAGCGCCTCCTCGGTTTTGGACAGGACATGCGCTTTCTCACGCTTCATCTCCGTCAGGGTGAAGCGGTAATCCTGAAGGCTCGGATCGGCAATCAGCTTGTCGAGCTCGGCGTCGGACAATGCAAGAATCTCCGGCGTAATGAAGGAGAGCGCTTCGCCGACTTCGACATTGAGTTTCTTGGCTTTCGAAGAAAGAGCTTGGTATGTAGGGTTAGCCGTATCCTCATCATGATGCAGATGGGCGTACACGTATAGCCGCTCGGTATGGTAGGAAATTTCGTCTTCGAGCTCGAAGCAGGATTTGATCGCTTCGGCGCTGTTCAGTTTTCCGTGAAATTCATGGGTGCGCTTCAGCAGTTCGCGGACATTCGCGTAGCTCTCATCCCATGCTTTCTGATCGGCAAACAAATCCTCCAGCTTCCATTTATGCTCAGCGGGAACTTCAGAGCGCTTCAATAATTTTTCCATAGGAATCCTCCTTAGATGATAGGTATGAAATGAAGTTCGGGCGGCTTCCGCTCTCGGAACAGCGGATGAGACAGCGGTACAAGGGATTAGCGTCAGCGCTGCGGCAACGCACAGCACCTTAAAACATCTCATATGGCATCCTCCTAAAAAGTAGCAATCGAGCCATAGTATGCCGCGATATCCGCTGTTTCATCCTTTATTCTTATTTAAGAGGAACCCGAACTTAGGAAACTGTATACAATGAGGTAAAAGGCAAACAGGACCATGACAGCTGCAATGAGGGCCATTCCCCGTCTTAACTGGGTCGGAATCCGATCCCTGTTCATAATCATGATGAACCCGAGGCTAAAGGCCAATATGATGAAAATAACGGCATTTGTGTAATCCATCATTTACACCTGCTTGAAACGGTCCATGATTTGCTGCCATTCCTCTTCCCGTCCTTCGAATTCCTCTTTAGGAAAGCGTTGCTGCACCCACTGCATGAGTGCCGGACGGCTCATAAAGGTTTGTGTATCCTCGCCCCACTGATCGGAAATTTCCCGAAGTACAATGTAGCGTCCCTGGACCTCAACAGTCATCATGTTCCATTTGTCTTTTTTGTATATCTCATGTTTTTTGATCATGTGGCAATTCCTTCTCCGTCTGCGACTTAGGCTTTTGGGTCAATGATAACGCAATGGCGGGTTGAAAAGCAAATGATCTTCCGTTAAAAAATGCTAAAAAACCCGGCATAGGAAAATGACGGATTGCAATGTAGGAAAACATGGGATATAATATGGGTATTCGCCATAGATGGCGGTATTTTTAGGAGGTTGTTCATTTGAAAGGTACAGTTAAATGGTTTAACGCAGAAAAAGGTTACGGCTTCATTTCCGTTGAAGGTGGCGAGGATGTATTCGTACATTTCTCCGCAATCCAAGAAGAAGGCTTCAAAACTTTGGAAGAAGGCCAAGCGGTAGAGTTCGAGATTACAGAAGGCAACCGCGGTCCTCAAGCAGCCAACGTAACAAAACTGTAAGTCAACTCCGAAGCGGAGATCTTATAGAATTACCTAGGCATGGAAGCACAGTTCCTACATGGAACTGTGTTTTTTTGCGTGTAGGGGCCCGGTGCGGGTCCAAGCTTGGGGCAAGCCTATAACCGGGGGCGGTCAGCCCCCGATTCCTTCATGATAGACCTGCCCAGGCTTCGCCAGCAGATGGCGGCCGAGGAAGCCGGCAAAAGCCAGCACGGACAACATCGCCGCCAACATGTAGAAGAAGGGGCGTCCGGCATGTTCAAACAGGATGCCGCCAAAGGCGCCGCTGATCAGCCCCGAAGCGCTGGACCAGAAGATGGTGAACAACGCCATGCCGGTCGCCCTGAATTGGAGCGGCATCATCCGCGTAATATACCGGACGGCCGTTACATAGAAGACGCCGAAGGTGATGCTGTGCAGGCACTGCACGGCAAGCACGACGATTGGATCGGCCGCGAGCGCCATCAGCAGAAAGCGCAGTCCAAACATGAGGCTGGCAAAAGCGAGCAGCGGAAGTTCCTTGATGTTGTCGCCGTATTTGCTCAGCAGAAAGAAAATCGGAATTTCGCTCACAGCCGCAATCATGAGCGCCCAGCCAATCAGTCCTTCTCCCGCCCCGAGCTGGGACAGGGTTACCGTGAAGAAGGCCTCGTTCATGCGGTGGGCGAGCGCCAGGCAGAGCGTGCACCCGAAGAACCACAAGAGCTCCCTGGAGCGCAAAAGTCTCAGCAGGTTCGCCGCATTCATGCCTTCGACCTTGTTCATGACCCCGTCTTTCAGCTGAAGGGAGAACAGCAGCGTAAATACGCTGAGCGCTATGCCGATGGCCAGCGTCCAGGACACCCCTTGAGCGCCGATGACATACCCGATCGCGAGTGCAAAAAAAGCGTAGCCGAGCGATCCGAACACGCGAATCACCGTGAAGCTGCGCCCGTAGCGCTGCGCGGTCTGGATGGCCATCGTGTCCGCCAGCGGATAGACCGGATAATAGAAGAAATAGAACAGGCTGATCACGGTGAACACCAGCGCGAAGCCTGACACCTGCCAGAGCAGAAGCAGCAGCACAAGCTGGCCGATCAGCAGCAATGTCAGAATGCGCTTGATCGTACGGTATTTGTCGCTGGCGTAGCTCCAGATCATGTTCGAGAACATCGAGATCAGCGGACCGATAGCATACAGATAGCCGATCTGGGCGCTGCTGAACCCGATGCTTTTGTAATACAAAGGAAAGTATGAGATGACCAGGGCGGTGGAGCCGAATATCGTAAACATAAACGCGCGCAGCCAGTTCTGGTCTGACGCGGCGGGCATCGTTTTCTTGTTCATAAACGAAAGCTTCTCCATATCTTTATTTCAAATGACAACTCCGCTAAGTATATAACATATTGCGTAATGGAGATAGATGAATATATGCCTGTATTCACGATATCGCCGGCGAAATTCCAAAGTCAATGAAGGTTGTTATTTGTGCAAAATGTACGATCATATTATAATTAAGTGTGGTTTGGATAGGTATAAAAGACAACCGTGTGGAGGCAGAGTTCATTGAATGATCAGGAGCTGAGCCGTAAGGTACCGCGCAGCCCGTTTGGGCTGATGAACCGGGTATACAAATTCATATTGCCGGAAGTGCGGATTGAACTGGATAAGTGGCGTCAGGAAGCCGAACGAATACCGGATGAGGAGCTGCGGAGGCAGGCGCTGGCCAGCATCGACACCAAGCGCTTCCACTGTCAAGGGGGAGCGGTCTATGCTGCGGCAAGTCTCCCGGACAAACATATCCTTATTCCGCTCATTGTGGCATACCAGACGATCAGTGATTATCTGGATAATTTATGCGACCGCAGCACTTCTTTGGATCCCGCGGATTTCAGGCAGCTTCATCAATCGATGCTGGATGCCGTCACCCCGGGAAGCGAGCTGGCTGATTATTATTCGCTCCGGACAGAGAAGGAGGATGGGGGATATCTGACCCGTCTTGTAGAGACCTGCCGGAACCGGATTGCAGAGCTTCCTGGATATGAGGCGGCACAGCCCTACATAAGGGATCTGGCTGAGCTGTACACCGATCTGCAAGTGTACAAGCACATCCATCCGCAAGAGAGAGAATCCGCATTGCTGGAATGGTGGTCCCGCCATGCGCACCGGACGCCGCATTTGCGCTGGAATGAGTTTGCAGCGGCAACGGGCTCGACGCTCGGCGTGTTCATGCTGTTTCTGGCCGCCACCGACCCCTTTCTGGATGACGAGGATGCGTCGACCATTCATGGGTCTTATTTTCCTAACGTATGCAGTCTCCATATTATGCTGGATTACCTGATTGATCAGGACGAAGACAGGCTGGGCGGCGATTTGAACTTTTGCAATTACTACGAAGATGCGGATACGATGCTAAACCGTATTGCTTCTATCGTTGAGTGGGCACGGAAGGATGTCACGGCGATCCCCTCGACCCCTTTTCATCGCATGATTATAGAGGGGCTACTTGCCCTATATTTATCCGACCCCAAAGTCAGCGAGCAGCAGCTGGTACGCTCCGTATCCAGGCGCCTGATGAAGAGAAGCCCGATGACCCGGTTATTTTTCTTTGTCAACAGCCGATGGATTCGCAAGCATAAAGTATGAGTCACTTAAGGAGGAATAAGAATCATGTCAGAAATTAAAAAAATCGCAGTTCTTACCAGTGGGGGCGACTCCCAGGGGATGAACGCAGCCGTTCGTGCTGTCGTTCGCAGCGGCTTGTACCATGGGCTGGAAGTGTATGGGGTTCAGCGTGGGTATCAGGGACTTTTGAATAATGATATTTTTAAAATGGATCTGCGCAGCGTCGGAGACATTATCCAGCGCGGCGGAACCATTCTGCAGTCGGCTCGCTGTGAAGAGTTCAAGACGGCCGAGGGACAGCAGAAGGGCGCGGACATTTTGAGACAGAACGGAATTGACGGTCTTGTTGTTATCGGCGGCGACGGTTCTTATCAAGGTGCCAACAAGCTGAGCAAGCTCGGCATCAAGACGATGGGACTGCCTGGCACGATCGACAACGATATTTCATATACGGACTATACGATCGGGTTTGACACAGCGGTGAGCGTTGTGGTGGATGCGGTGAACAAGCTTCGGGATACGATGTCTTCCCATGCCCGTTCGTCTGTGGTAGAGGTTATGGGCCGTCATTGCGGTGACATCGCCCTGCATTCCGGTCTTGCCTCCGGTGCGGAGACGATTCTGGTGCCTGAAGTGGAGTTCAACCTGGATGAAGTGGCTGACCGGATGAGAGAGAACTTCGCAAATGGCAAACGCCACAGCATTATCATCGTTGCTGAAGGTGTAGGCCGCGGGGAAGATATCGTCAAAGGATTGAAGGAACGCCATGCGTCCATCGATGCGCGTGTAACGGTGCTTGGACATATCCAGCGCGGCGGCGCACCGACTCCGTTTGACCGGAACCTGGCGAGCCGTCTCGGTGATTTCGCGGTTCGCAGCTTGATTAACGGCGAGTCGGATAAAGGCTGCGGTATTATTAAAGGAGAGCTGGTGCTCACCGACATCGACAAGGTTGTCAACACGAAGAAGCAGTTTGACATGGAGATGTACAACCTGGCGCTGCGTCTGTCCCAATAATCAGGGACAGCAGCAAGCGCGGTTATACGCTCGAAATTGAAACATACGCCAATAACGAAACAACAAGGTCGAGGACAGGGGCTGATCAGCCCGATCCTCGACCTTGTTGTTTGTTGGCTTGTTAGCCGCGCCGTGCAGCGAAGCGCCGATGACAACCGACGATCGGCGCGGACTGTGCGAATGAGATCAACCTTGGCTTGTGTTCGTGCCGCTGGCCTCGCGCTCGAACTTTCGCTGAACTTTCACCAGCCGCAGCAGCATCAGCGTGGCCCCGACGGCAAGGCCGGTAATGAGTCCGATCCAGTAGCCGAAGGCCTCTAGTTCTGTGAAGTTCGCCAGCACGTACCCAACGGGCAGTCCGATCACCCAATAGGACAGAAACGCGAGCACAAAGGCCACATTTACATCCTTGTAGCCGCGGAGCGCACCCTGTGTCGGGGTTGCGATGGCATCTGAAATCTGGAAGAAAATCGCGAACAGCAGGAACTGCTGAATAAGCGCGATAACCTCCGGCTCGCTCGAATACAGCCCGGCAACCTGACGCCCGGCGACGAGCAGAATGATCGCGGTTGCCAGCGAGAGCAGGACAGCAAGGCCGATGCCGAGCTTGGCATATTGCCGGGCATCCTTCATACGCCCGGAGCCTGCTTCGAACCCGACCACAATCGTCAAGCTCATGCAGATGCTGAGCGGCAGCATATAGAGCGTGGAGGCAAAGTTCATCGCCGCTTGGTGTGCCGCGATCGTCATCGTGTTAAAGCTGCTCATGAGCAGCGTCACCGCAGCGAATACGGCGGTCTCGAAGAAGATCGAGAAGCCGATGGGCACCCCGATTTTCATAATGCCTTTCCACGCGCTGAGCGATGCCTTGCTAAGCTTGCGGAACATGCCGAAATCGGAGAACGGATGAACTCTATGGACGATCAGAATGGTAATCATCAGAACGATCCAGTAGGTGATCGCCGAGGCGACACCCGCGCCTACACCGCCGAGTCTCGGAAAGAACCACAAACCGTAAATGAACATGGCGTTCAGCACCACGTTCACCGGCAGCGAGATCAGCGTAATGATCATGGATGTGCGCGTCTGCCCGAGCGCATCAATAAAGCTGCGCAGTACGGTATAGGCAAACAGCGGGATGATCCCGAAGGAAATGGCCGTTAAATATTCGATTGCCACGCGGTGCACCTCGGGCTCGAGACGCATGCTGTTCAGAATGGAAGGAACAATCGCATAGCCTGCACCAATGACGATCAGAGCCAGCGCAGCCGAGAGCCAGAGCGCCTGATTCACCTGATAGGGCACTTCCGCTTCCTCGCGCCTGCCCATAAGCTGAGACACGATCGGGGTGATGCCGATCAGAATGCCGCTGAGACCGGTCTGGACCGGAAGCCAGAGGCTGGTGGCGATGGCGACGCCGGCCAAATCAACCGAGCTGAATCGTCCGGACATGTTGGTATCAAAAAAACTGATGGCTGACAAAGCGAGCTGAGTGATCAAGATCGGAATCAAGATAATCGCAAACTGCTTCATCTTGCCGCGCATAGTCGTGGTTTGCAACATTAGAAATAGCCTGCCTTTGATGTAGGATGATGATGAACGAAATGTGCTGCACAAAAAAATCACACTCCCTGCAGTCATCATGGGAGATGAGCTGTAAGGAGCGCTTGGGTCTGAACGTATATGCCGGCTATCGCCGAGCCTCTATTCACGGACATCATATCCATATATCCATGCAAGGTGTGTTCATCGTTTCGTATGCAGCCAGCAATCATCATATCACATTCATTGTCAGCTATCTACCTGATTATTGTTAAAATCGTGAACAGGGAGAGGCGCGAGCACGCCGACGAAAAAAAAGCCCGGCCGCCCAAGGCAGCCGAACCTGTCATCGCTTCTTAGTGGTCAACGCCTTCCGTATAACGGTTGGAGGCGTTCCAGAGCAGATATTCGTCCACATTCGTATCCTTCAGTGCCCGGATCTGCTCTTCAATTTCAAATTTCCCATACTTCGTATAATTCCCGCTGCCGAGCCAGCTGGCTGTGAAATCCTGAATCCAGGGCCTGATGATCGGCTTTTTCTCGCCAAGCTCATCCAGCTTCTTGTGGGTATCCTCCATCGAGCCTTTGATGACCTGATACGGCGCCTTGTCCGGCGTTTGTGATCCGTACCAGCCGGCTGAATAATGGCTTGGATACACCATCGGGCTGATGACGTCGACATTTTTGGATATTTTGACAAAATCCTGACCGATGCCTTCCGCTGCCGGAACCGAGGCAGCATAACCGAAGATGTCGACAGACACCCGGATGCCCATCGGGGCCAGCTCCTCGCGCGCGTACTGCACAAAATCCGCTACGACATCGACCCGGGACTGTTCGGTTTTGGTGTACTTGAGGGAATCGGCTCTTTTCTCAAATCCCTCGGGGAAACGGACATAATCGAACTGGATCTCTTTAAATCCCAGCTTGGCCGCTTCTTTGGCGATTTCGAGGTTGTATTCCCATACTTCGCGCTCATATGGATTGACAAAGCTGTCACCACCGCCATTTTTCCATACGGTGCCGTCGCTCTTCCGGAAGGAAAGCTCGGGATTTTTCTTTGCCAATATCGTATCCTTGAACACAACGACTCTGGCGATCGGATAAATATCATGCTTCTCAAGCCGGTCCATCAGCTGATGGATGTCTTTGATGAAGGGCTGTGAATCCCCAAGCTCAAGCAGCTTCGGATTGTCGGTTTTGTACGTTATGTAGCCCTCGTCATCCTTGATGTCGATCACCATCGCATTCAGCTCGGTGTCGTCGATCAGGTTGATGAGCTGATCCATTCTGGAGCCGCCTGCGCTGTAGGCGGTTACGTAAACGCCCTTCACTTTGGGGGCATCTGCCTGCGGATCGATTTCGGTCGTGTTCTGCTTGACGCCTGGCTTTCCTGGAACCTGCTGCTTGCTTTGGATGACGGCGGAGGTAATGGATGATTGCATGATGGTGGAAAGCGTGTCCTCACGCTGATCTGTCCCCGTTACGCCAAAACCCGATGAGGCCAGGATGATGAAGGCCAAGATGATGTTCATATTATTCCCTCTCCCTTGTGTACGTTCAATCAAATTATAATGGAATGGAAGAAACGAAAAAGAACAGGATTGTTACATTGTACTGTATACTGTGCCGTATGTACTTTGTCTTTAAACGGGGAAATGGTGGTTCAAACGTCAGCCGGGGCGGGTGAGCCATCTGGAGGAAGAAAAAAACCCCCGCGTGGCAGGGAAATATAGAGGCAACAAAAAATGCCGCTACCGCCGGGAACATCCGGACGAATAACGGCATTTTGTAATGCAATCATGCAATTGTACGTGTAAAAATTAGTGAAGCGGAGCTTGGCTCTGGTGCTCACAAAGGCTGTACTGAATGATCTCCAGCGCATCCTCCTGTTCGAGGATATTCAGCCCGTCCCTCAGAACAATCATGGAGTTGAGTTCGTTTTGTCTGAAGAATGGGATCATCTCCGGGAACCACTTCATAACGATCTGTGACAATCTTACCGTTTCCATTTCCATCAAAATCACCCTTTCCTTCCTTGAATGTTAGGTTAGGCAGGACGTCTTCAGTAAAACGGAAAAACAGATAAAAATGGGCCTGGGGATGGTGCCTGGCTCAAGCTTTCTTAAGACTATTGTAGGAACACCGCACCAATATTATACCACAAAATTAACAATTGCTCATCCCTGAGGGGATCAGTTGCGCCTAAATTGTCCCATCACAGCAACGGTTTCGACGACATTTACAAACGCCTCGGGGTCTGTCTCAGTAATGATTCGCCGCAGCTCAGCCAGCTCATAGCGGGTCGTAACGGTCATCAGCATATCTTTTTCCCGATGGGTAAACGCGCCCTCGGTTTTAATCTTCGTGACGCCTCTTGGCCGCTGCAGCAGCTTGCTCAGCAGTGCTTCGGTCTGGTTGGTGACGATAAATACCGTCACTTTGATATGGCTGATATGCAGCAAATCAATCATTTTTCCGCTGACATAGATGGAGACCATCGAGGCCAGCGCCAGATTCCAATCCTGGTCCAGGTAAGCGACAGCCAGGATGACGATCGCATTCAAGGTAACAAGCACGCTTCCGATCGGGAAATCCCGGTACTTGGTCACGAGCGAGCCGATAATATCAAAACCGCCTGTCGAGCCGCCCACGCGGAATGACAACCCGGTGCCAAATCCGACCAGGACGCCCCCGAAGACGGAGGAGAGCAGCATGTCCGTAGCTACGGCCTGTACCGGAATCAACTCCAGGAACAGGGTGGTGACAATAACAGAAAAGATACTCAGCACGACAAATCGTTTCCCGAGCTGAAACCAGCCGGTCACCAGAATCGGGATGTTCAGAACAAAATACATGAGGCTGACGCTGAGTGGTGAAAAATAAGAAATGAGCAGCGCGATACCGGATACGCCCCCGCTGAGAAGGTGGTGGGGGATTAGAAAAAGATTGAATCCGGCCGCGATCACAATCCCTCCAAACAGGATTGCAGCATAGGTCCATAGACGCTTCAACATAGGAATCACCTCCCGGTTATTATGACTTTCTTAAGCTTGATGGTATTCCGGTTTCGTTTTGTGATATAATGTATTGGATATTCTTGAGTAGTTCGTTACAATGAAAACTTTGCAAGGTATCAGGATGATTATACATTATTGCCTGCCATTTACCAGGCGTATGAGAGATATACTTGGTTGCACCATGCAGAAAATCCTGCTGGCCGGGAAAGCCTATAAACGTTACCGCTACTTGAGAATACAGATAAGAAAGTGGGATGCCCACAGATAGAAGGAGTATGAACCTATTGAAAAACTTCGCAGATTTTGGTTTGGAGCCACGCGTGCTCCAAGCGATTACCGAGCTTGGCTTTGAAGAAGCCACGCCGATTCAGGCGCAATCGATTCCTATTGCCCTGACAGGGAAGGACATGATTGGACAAGCACAGACGGGGACCGGTAAAACGGCCGCATTCGGCCTGCCGCTAATCCACAAGATTGCCAAGGAAGAAGAGCGGATCGTCGCTCTCGTTATGACCCCAACCCGTGAGCTTGCCATTCAGGTTGCGGAAGAAATCGGCAAACTGTCCCGTTTCAAAGGCATTCGTTCATTAGCAATTTATGGCGGTCAGGATATCGGCCGTCAGATCCGGGCTTTGAAAAAGAAGCCTCAAATTATTATCGGCACGCCGGGTCGTTTACTTGACCATATCAACAGAAAAACGATTCGTCTTGACGACGTGCAGACGGTTGTTCTGGATGAAGCGGATGAAATGCTGGATATGGGCTTCATGGACGACATCCAGTCGATCCTCAAGCTCGTGCCGGAGGAACGTCAAACGCTGCTCTTCTCGGCCACGATGCCGGCGAACATTCAGAAGCTCGCTTCCCAGTTTCTGAAGGATCCGGAGCATGTATCGGTGATTCCGAAGCATGTTAGCGCGCCGCTGATTGATCAGGCTTATATCGAGGTTCCTGAACGCCAGAAATTCGAGGCGCTGAGCCGGCTGCTGGATATGGAGTCTCCGGAGCTCGCGATCGTATTTGGCCGTACCAAGCGCCGGGTGGATGAGCTGGCAGAAGCGCTCCAGAAGCGCGGTTATTCTGCAGACGGACTTCACGGTGACCTGTCCCAGCATCAGCGGGATACCGTAATGCGCAAGTTCCGTGACGGCAGCATTGACGTTCTGGTTGCAACCGACGTAGCTGCGCGCGGACTTGATGTATCCGGCGTAACCCATGTTGTGAACTTCGACCTTCCGCAGGATCCGGAAAGCTATGTACACCGTATCGGCCGTACAGGGCGCGCGGGCAAGGAAGGAACGGCCTGGTCGTTTGTTACACCACGCGAGATGGATCATCTGTATTTCATCGAGCGCGTGACGCGTCAGCGCATTCCGCGCAAGCCGCTGCCTACGATGGCTGAAGCGATTGAAGGCAAGCAGCGCGTCATCGCCGAGCGTGTGCTTGAAATTATCGAGCAGGGAGAATTGACCGAATACAAAGGTCTTGCGATTCAACTGCTTGAGCAGTATGATTCCGTACAGCTGCTGGCAGCTGCGATGAAACTGCTCACCGGTGACAAGAAGGAATCGGTGGATATCCATCTGACACCGGAAGATCCGATTCGCGCGAAGCGCCGCAAGCCGGACATTCGCAGCGGACGCAAGCCGAGCGGCGGCTATGGCGGACGCAGCAACAGCGGCGGATATCGCCAGAACCGCGAAGGCGGCGGCAACCGCGGAGGATACTCCAAGGGCGGTTACAACCGTGATGGCAACCGCAGCTACGGCAGCCGCGACGGCAACCGCAACAGCAGCGACCGCAGAGAGCGCAGCTATAGCGGTGGAGATCGCCGCAGCAGCAACCGCAGCGGAGACGAATAAGCCGCGCTGAACGAATCAGTAGAAGGCGCATGAACACGAGAGGCGCCGAAGTCAGGCTCTGCAACAGAGCGATGGCTTCGGCGCCTTTTTTTTTACATAGTTATAGTCTAACCGGTTGCTGCAAGGCTTGTTCGTCAGCCGCCAATGGTACGAACACAGAAAAAAGACGAAGCCCGGTCCGTCAAGACCGTCTTCGCCACATGCTTGCCCTTGAAATCATATATCCAAACCCTAGTAACGTTTATAATTGATAGGATTCGTTATACCCAGAAAGCACGCAGAATGATAACCAGAAGAATGAAGAGAACAAGAACGATGCCAGTCGTTCCATACAGTCCAGCTCCTGCTCCATATCCACCAACACAAGACATTGAAACTCCTCCTTCATCTTTAAGGATTGCTGCTTGGTTATGGTTCATATTATGAGAAGCTGCGGAATCCGGTTTGGACGTGTACCCAGACGCTATAAATTAGGCACTGGTCACGGGCAGGGCAAATAAGGTATATTTATAGATACATGCATGTTTAGTGAGGAGGAAAAAGACTTGGAAATGAAAGGAGCCATGGGTGGCTTATACAGGCTCACCGAATGGATTACCCGTATCGCTTTTTCAAATGTGCTGTGGGTTCTTTGCACATCGCCTTTCCTGTTTATTCTATTGACCAAGTACTTGATGGCGGTTCAGACGCCGGAAGCCCATAATGAGCAGCTTCTATCGAACTGGATTTTGGCCATTTTGTCGCCTTTTGTACTGTTTCCTGCCACCGCGGCCCTGTTTACGGTTGTCCGCAAGTGGGTTATGGGCAATCCGGATGTATCCGTATTCAAAACGTTCTTTAAAGGGTACAAAGAGAACTACAAGCACAGTATGATTGGCGGTATTGTGTATACGCTTCTATTCGTTATTATGTATGTTGACTATACCGTCTACATGACTCAGCTGGAAGGCTTCCAGCTTGTCGGCATCGTGATGCTCGTGCTGCTTCTGGTGGTGTTTGTATCGCTGTTTAATTTCTTCTCGATGACGGTTCATTATGAGATGAAGATTACACAGATTCTGAAAAATTCGATTTTGCTGACACTGATTCGTCCGTTTCGGGTGTTCTCGACGCTGGCGGGAAGTGCGGTTCTGATCTATATAGGTTTTCAGATGCCGGTGCTCTTTATGTTCTTCCTGTTCTGTCTGATCGCACTGCTCGCCTTCTTTAACTTCTATGCCACATTTATGAAAATGCAGGAGCAGCAGGAGAAGATGAGACTCGCAGAAGAAGAGAACACTGAGACGGAGCAGGAGCTGCTGGACAGCGCAGATTCCGTCAAGAAAGACCGGAAAGAGTCGAAATCCTAGAACACTTAGTTTACTTTTTCTAAAAAACCCCCTATAATAAGACTACATCCTGCGATGTTCGTTTCGGTTTTCCGTTGTTTTGAACCAATGACGATGTCTAGGGAGACTCATATTGAATCGTGGCTGAACAGCCCTGTCACTCAAGACAAGGGGAATTCATAAGCGTTTCTGCGGTCACCCACCTGCTATAGCAGGTTCGAAGACAATGATACCGGACGGCATAGGCGGGTTTCGTACAACGAATGAATGGGCATCTCTTATTTCGGAATTTCGAAATAAAGAGGTGCCTTTTTGCTGTATATAAAGGTTTGCTGAAAGCATAAACAATGTTAAACTAGAGTATGGAAAGGAACGGTCATTTATAAAGGAGGAACGGTCTTTGTCATTAAAACGAGTTCTAATCGGTATCGTGCGCAGCTATGACGGCACAAGCGACCGTGCTAAAGATCCAAAGCTGAAAACGCGGTATTACAATCTTTCAAAAGAAAAGTGTTTTGAAGAGGTTTCCTCGACCCTTAAAAAAATTCCAGGCTACAAAGTGCTCCATGAAGTCAAGTCGGTCGGAGAAATTACACTAGAGAAAAAAACGTCGTTTGGCCGTACGCTGGATATCACGGTCTCTGTGCTTGGGATCAATCCGGTGCGCAGTGCGGTGGATATGTATTCGGCTTCCCGCGGTTCCCTGGGGGATCTCGGAGCGAACTACCGTGTAATTTTAAATCTGTTCTCCGTTCTGGATAAAAAGCTGAGCAAGTATAAAGTGGAAGCGTAGCTGAGTATATATACATCAATCGGGCAACAGGCTGCTTTCGGTATAAAGATTAAAAAGCGGGAGAGCTTCTCCCGCTTTTTAATCAAGTGCACGTATTTATGTAAACCGCCAGCGGCTTAACGAAGCGCCTTCACGGCTTCCACTGCAGCTTCATAATTCGGATGCTCGGTCATTTCGCTCAGGTATTCCACATAAGCGATTTTGTCGTTCTGATCCAGAACAAAGATCGAGCGCATGTCGAGCTGGAATTCCTTGATCAGGACGCCGTATGCTTCTCCGAAGGAACGCGTTTTGTAATCGGACAGCGTTACGACACGATCAATGCCGGCCGCACCGCACCAGCGGGCTTGGGCGAATGGAAGATCGACGCTGATGGTAATGACAACGACATCATCTCCAAGTCCGGCAGCTTCTTCGTTGAATCGGCGTGTTTGCGCATCACAAACGCCGGTATCCAGAGAAGGCACAACGCTGATCAGTTTGATTTTTCCGGCAAAATCTTTCAGGGATGCGTCCTCCAGCAGATTTTTGCTCACCGTAAAATCAGGTGCTGTATCACCGACCTTAAGCTCCGGGCCGATCAGTGTGATGGGATTACCTTTGAATGTGGCAGCTCCCGAACGTTCTTGAGCCATGAATATCTCCTCCTTGTTTCTTTGAAATTTGGTAATTGGGTTCATGGTACATTATAATCTTTTTAAAAAGGGAATGTCCACAAGGATGATCCAAGGCCGGCTTGGATGGGAGGATGCTATGATATTTATTCGTTATGAAAATTGGAAGAGTTATCTGCGTTACTATCCGGTAACCACTCTTCTGTTAATTGCCAATCTCGTCATGTTCATCATTACGTCTTTTGATGGCGGATCAAGAAATTATGTAACGCTGCTGAAGTATGGCGCCGCATCGGATTTGCCGCAGGTTAGCGGGGAGCTGTGGCGCTTATTCACCGCGATGTTCCTCCATAACGGATTTGACCATCTGCTGTTCAACAGTTTTGCACTGCTTGTATTCGCACCGCCTCTGGAGCGGATCATGGGCAGCTGGAAATACGTATTGCTTTACCTGGCGAGCGGCGTGCTGGGCAATGCGATCGGGCTTGCTTACTACACCCAGCAGTTGGACCGGTACACCTTCCTCGTCGGGGCCTCAGGCGCGATCTATGGCGTATATGGCGCCTATCTGTATATCGCGCTGTTCCAGCGTCATGTGATGGATGAGGCGTCGCGCAAAATGCTGTACACGCTGCTTATTATCGGGGTTGTTTTCTCTTTTGCCCCGGGAATCAGCATGGCAGGTCATATCGGTGGATTGATCGGCGGATTCTTTATATACGGGCTGATGATTCGTCTGTTCAAGACGCGAACTTCAGATATGCCGTAGTGCCGCAATTGGTTGGAAAAGTTGCAGGATATACTAAGTTTTCTAGGGAAATGAGAATGGAGCGATCAAGATCGTGGAATTAAGACAGTTGCAATACTTTGTAAAGGTTGCGCAAAAGGAACACGTTACCCAAGCGGCAGAGGAGCTGCATGTGGCCCAGTCGGCAGTCAGCAGGCAGATTCATCAGCTGGAAGAAGAGCTGGGTGTGAATCTGTTCATGCAGAAGGGACGGAACTTGCAGTTAACTCCGGTAGGCCAGCTATTTTGCAAACGGGTGGAAGGCATCATGAAGGATCTGGACCGGGCTGTGATGGAAATTCATGAGTTTCTGGACCCTGAACAAGGGGAGGTTCGGATTGGATTTCCCCACAGTCTGGGCATTCATCTTATACCGTCCATCGTAGCCGAATTTCGGAAGAAGTACCCGAATGTGAAATTTCGGTTCAAGCAGGGGATGTTTCCAACATTGATACGCGATGTCATCTCGGCTGAGGTGGATCTTGCTTTCGTATCGCCATTTCCGGACCGCCATGATCAGGTGGATGGGGATGTGGTGCTGACAGAGGAGCTGTTCGCGATTCTGCCGCCCAACCATCCGCTTGCGGGTGAGGAGTCGATCAAGCTGGAGCAATTGAAGGAAGAGCGCTTTGTGCTCTTCAGCAAGGGCTATTCGTTGCGGCCGATTGTATGGCATGCCTGCCTTGAAGCGGGATTCACGCCGAAAATCGCCTTTGAAGGCGAGGAAACCGATACGATACGCGGCCTGGTTGCGGCGGGCATGGGTGTAAGCCTGCTGCCGGAGATGGCGCTCTTTCAGACGAACCCGCTCCAGCCTGCGAGGGTTCGCATCTCAGAGCCGAAGGTGACGCGCTCAATCGGTCTTATTCACCGGGCTGATGAAAAGCTCCCTCCCGTAGCCCAGGCATTTCGGAAGTTTCTGCTTCAATACTTTGGCCTGGATGCGACTTCCAAGGAGACTCAGAAAAAACCGAAAAGTCCATCATAGATGCATGAAAAAAGAAGGGAAGCGATCCTGCAGCTTGCGCTGCGAGAATCGCTTCCCTCTTTCGTATATGCAATGACCGGAATCATTGTTGCAGTTAGATCCTTATTCGCGATTGCTGGTGAAGATCATAATGTAACGAATCAGCTCAAGCAAGGAGATCAGCGCTGCAGCCACATACGTCAGGGCAGCTGCGTTCAGCACTTTCGCTACGCCGCGCTCTTCGTCATTGGCGATGTATCCTTCTTGGATCATCAACTGGCGAGCACGGTTGCTGGCGTTAAATTCGACCGGCAGTGTCACGAGCTGGAAAGCCACGGCAGCGGAGAAGAAGATGATCCCGAGGCCGATGAGATTCATGGCGCCAAACAGGAAGCCAGCAATGAGCAGGAACGGTGCAATACCAGAGGCAATGTTCACGACCGGGAACATTTTGTGGCGGGCAACCAGCATCGGGTAATGTTCCTGGTGCTGGATGGCATGGCCAACCTCGTGACAGGCAACCGCTACGGCGGAGATGGAGCGCTCGTAGTATACCGGTTCAGACAGGCGGACAACCCGGTTGATCGGATCATAGTGGTCAGACAACGTGCCTGGAACCGGCTCGACAGGAACATCATGCAGGCCGTTGGCGTCCAGCAAACGTCTGGCGGCGTCGTAGCCTGTCATCCCGGTGCTTGTTCCGACTTCAGCCCATTTCTTAAAGGTGCCCTTGACGCGGAATTGAGCCCACATCGAGAAGATAAAAGCGATAATAATCAAAACGAACATGCCGTCAAAGTACATTTATCATACCCCCATATTCAGTATATTGTGAGACTGGCATTTCATGACATGGACGTGAACTGATTGATCAGGATCTGCAAAGATTGGATGCAAGCAGCCCCTTTGGGAAGAATGCTGGCCAGTGCCTGACGCTTCTGACTAGGCTTCATTTCACGCAGGATCGGGCTTAGCTCCTTCACTTCGCGTTCGAGCTGCTTTAGATGAATTTCAAGTTGAGTGAGCTTGTCGGTCATATCCTGATCTCCGCCGAGTGATCGCCACTGCTCTAGCCTCTCCTTGATCTCATCTAATGTATATTTCTCCTGCTTCAATTGATTAATACGTTTGAGCGTATCTAACGTTTCAGTGCTATACAGCCGGTAGTTCTTCATGGTTCGCTTCTCCGGTGCAATCAGACCGAGCTTCGTATAATAATCGATGGTTCTTTCACTGATTCCGGCAGCCTTCGCAAGTTCGCCAATCCGAAAAAGATTGGTGCTTGCACTCATAGTCCCCATTTCTTCTCACCTCACAGGCCTTGAGTAATTGTCATGAATGAAACTGCAGTTTCCCTATCATTAAAGATACATGATTCGGAACCATACAGTCAAACGTCATGCTTCTACCTTTAATATAGCTGGAATCACGGTCAATGAGAAGTTGTACGATATGTACTTTTTATGAACTTGATTTGCACTGTAAACGCTTAATGTTATATTTCATTACATAAAAGACGCTTTTCGGACTTTTTTTCAAAAAAAATCGTTGCCATTTTGAAATGTCGCCCCTATAATGACAATATGAAATCAAGGAGATGTTAAGTAAGTTAACACAAAGGGGAGTGTAAACCATGAAGAAAAAATGGCTAAGCTTAATGATCGGATCGCTAGCTTTAGTAGCGTTCCCGGCCAGTGCTTTCGCGTCGGATGCGGGGGCTTCAACTCTGGAACTGACAGGCGGTTTGAACGCATTGTTCGTCTTCTTGGCGGCATTGCTGGTGTTTTTCATGCAAGCAGGCTTTGCATTGCTGGAGGCAGGTTCGGTCCGCATGAAAAATGCCGGTCACGTGGCAGGCAAAACGTTCCTGACATTCGGGATTGCCATCCTTGCATTCTGGACATTCGGATTTGGTCTCGGATTTGGTAATGGTAACAGCTTCTTCGGAACCGAGGGCTTCTTCCTGAGCGGTGACAGCATGGTCGGCTCGTTCGATTCCGTAGCGGGTGATGTGCCGCTGACGATTATGTTCCTGTTCCACCTGTCCTTTGCGGCAGTATCGCTGGCGATTGCCAGTGGCGGTATGGCTGAGCGTGCGAAGCTGAGCGTATATATCGTCTTCGGATTGCTCTTCACGATTATTATTTATCCGGTTGTCGCTCACTGGGTATGGGGCGGAGGCTGGCTCCACGCGATGGGCATGCAGGATTTTGCCGGCTCGACGGTTGTTCACCTTACCGGTGCGACAGCGGCTCTGGTGGCTACCATTCTGCTCAAGCCGCGTCTTGGCAAGTACAACAAAGACGGCAAGCCTAACAGCATTCCTGGTCACAACCAAGTCTTCTCGATTCTCGGTGTATTCATTATCTGGATTGGCTGGTTCGGATTTAACCCGGGCAGCACGTTGTCCGCATTGATGGACGGGTTCTTCGGCTTCGTGGCGATGAATACGAACATTGCGGCTGCCGCAGGTGCGGTTGCAGCGCTGCTGGTGTCCTGGGCGGTTCTTGGCAAGGCGGATATTCCTAGCATGCTGAACGGTATTCTGGCCGCCTTCGTTGCCATCACAGGCGCTTGTGCTTTCGTTGAGCCTTGGGCTGCGATCGTGATTGGTGCGGTAGCCGGGATTATCACCTTCTTTACGGCTCAATGGTTCGACCGCAAAGGTATTGACGATCCGATCTACGCTTTCTCTGTACACGGTGTAGCCGGTATGTGGGGCGCGGTATCCACAGGGTTGTTCGCTTCTCCTCGCCTGGTCGAGATTACAGAAGTCGGCAAGGCAGGTCTGTTCTACGGCGGTGGCTTTGGTCAGCTCGGCGTACAGATTCTGGGTCTGGTTGGTGCGTTTGCATTCGTACTCGTGATTTCGTTCATTATCCTGTATCTGATGAAGATTACGATGGGCATCCGTGTAACGGAGGAAGAGGAATTGATGGGTCTGGATATCAGCGAGCATGGCACGTATGGTTATCCGGAGCAAATGAAACTGCTGACAGAGTCGGAAGGCAAATCAGCTAAAGCTTGATCCGCATGCGGATAAATGCGTAATTGGGACATAGTTCTTAGATAAAGGAGGCCGTGGCATGAAACGACACAATTCCGTCCAGCTGTTTCCGGAACTTTCGGAATTGCAGACAGCAGCAACGGCCCGGCAATTGCGTGAAATGCGGATCATCTGTCAAAATAAGCTGCTGGATATGCGCAGTTCCATGGAGCTTAAAGCATGGGTTGCATCGGTCAATCTGATGCATGATCTCATCGGACAGCGCGCTGCAGCGATCTGTGAGCACGACATGTGGGAGGCTGGCTTTGGCCGGCCTCCTGCACGTTATGCTTTTGTTGCATTTGGCAGCGGTGGCCGTCAGGAAGCGACGCTGTGGAGTGATCAGGATAACGGTATGATTCTGGGCGATGAGTTGAAGGAGGATGAGCTGCCGTTCTTCCGGGAGTTTGGCCGGCGGCTGGCCGGCATATTGGAGCTTGTGGGCTATCCCAAGTGCTCGGGAAAGGTGATGTGCTCGGAGCCGTTATGGAGCAAGCGGCTTGCGGAATGGACGGAGCAGCTGAGGCAATGGACGGATCAGCTGGAATGGGAGCCGGTGCGCAATTTCATCATCGCCTCCGATCTGCGGTTTATCGCTGGGGATCCAGGGCTGACAGAGGCGTGGATGGAGGCGTACAGGGCCATCGTTGAGCAGCGGCCGGACATCGCCAATGCCATTCTTCGCAACACCGTCAAGCATAAGGCAACCCTGAACGTGATGGGCCGAATCGTCACCGAGCGCTTTGGCGAACACGCGGGTGAGTTTGATGTCAAGTACGGCATGTACATTCCGCTGGTGAACAGCATCCGGACGATGGCTTTGCAGCGTGGAATCGTCGAGACCTCGACCTTGAAAAGGATGGAGAAGGTCATTCTGCTCGAAGGCGGGAACCTGCTCCTTGAGAGTGTGCAGCGTGCTTTCGTCACGGCTTTGCGGTATCGGAACGATACGCCTCATGCCGAGGAGGACGGTCTGGTTGTCAGCAGCGGATACTTGCCGCCGGAGCAGTTGAAACTTAAAAATGTGCAGTACGAGCTTCGCGACACCCTCGGGGTTGTCCGCCGCATACACCGCTCACTTCAGCGTGAGCACCGCTTAGCGGAAAGAGCGGAAAGGAGGCACCTATGACCGATCCGGTACGCTCTGGAGGGGGCTTCTGGCGCTCGCTTCGCTCCGGCGGCATCAACTCGGCTCTGTCGTCGATGCGCGGAGCCCAGACGGCACAGCAGATGGCCTTCATCCGTTCCCAAATGAAAGATAACCGCAGGCCGGAGGAGCTGGGAACGCCGCTGGATGAGCTTGAGGTTATCGTGTTCGATCTTGAAACGACGGGGTTCAACCATCAGCACGGGGACGAAATACTGTCCTTCGGTGCAATCAAGGTCGTCGGCAACCACGTGCTTGAATCGGAAACGTTCCATATGATAGTCAACAGCGGCGTGAGGGTGCCTCCGGTCATCACGGAATTGACCGGGATTTCACAGAAGATGGTGGATGATGCGCCGCCTTTGATGGAGGGGCTGCATGATTTCATGGCTTTTGTCGGGGGCAGGGTTCTTGTCGCGCATGCGGCAGCGCATGACCGCGGCTTCTTGAATGCGGCTCTGTGGAAAACATCCAAGGTACGATTGACCCACCGATTGCTGGATACGATGATGCTTGCCCAGCGGCTGTATCCGGAGCTGAGGGATTTCAGCCTGGATGAGCTGCTGCGGCACAAGGGCATCCCAGTGGAAGGGCGTCATCACGCCCTCTCCGATGCCAGCATGACCGCCCGGCTGTGGGCGAATTATATTAGAGAGATTCAGCACCGCGGCTATGCGGAAACGCTGGGAGATATGTATGTTTATTTAAGCGAAGCATAAGGCACAGGCTGGAGATGATATCGCTGCGCCCTGCAATGCGCAGGGGAAGGGGCCGCTGGCCCGGCGTTGTCATTCAGATGGCCGATGCTGCCTGAATGATCAGGCATCGTCACTTCGTAGGTTGCAAGCTTGAGCCGGAAGCCGTCGGAGACTCGGAAGGGGGTCCCGATGGCGTAAATCCGGAGCAGGCTCCCGAATGCCTCTAGCTCGGCCAAGTCCTTGGCGGATGGCTCGGGCGGAGTATGCGGATGGCTGTGAAACAATCCGACCAGATCCGGTCTCGTCAGGACGACGGATGTCCACTCGGCGGGATGGAGAGTAAATGCATGCAGCGGTTGATCCGCTGTATTTTTTATGGGGAGAAATTCGGTGACGGTGATGAGGCCGCCGTTCGCGTCGTACCCGAGCAGCACGCCGCAGGCTTCCTCAGGATAGCAGGTCCTCACATGATCTTCGATCCGCTTCAGAACGGAGCACGGGAATTCAATTCTATGGATGCTGCCGGACGGGTTGCTCATAGTCTCCTCCATTTTCGAAATGATCTTGTTTTAAAAATGATGGCTTTCAGGGTACAATATAGGATAGGATGTGACAAGTGATAACCTAATAACCTAACGCAAAGGATACTCTACCTATGAAACGTAATCTGATCATTCTGGCGGTGCTCCTGCTGGCTGCAGGGGCGGTCATATATAATCAGGCCGGGCCGGAAATCAAGGCCGTCTTCATGGAGGAAGCACCTCTTCCTACCGAAGTGGGAGCCAGGGACGGGCTGCTGGCACCGTCGTTCACGCTGAAAGGCATGGATGATGCGACCTACAGTGCCGGCGGGCAGCGAGACAAAGCGATCATCGTGAACTTCTGGGCTTCCTGGTGCGATCCCTGCAAGGAAGAAGCGCCGGAGCTGATGAAGCTGGCGGCGAAGTATGAGCAGGATTTGGACGTTTATGGGGTCAATGTGACCAAGTATGATAATGAAAAGAACGCACGCGCTTTTGTGGAAGACTACGGATTGACCTATCCGATTCTGTTCGACCCGGATGGTGAGGTGTACGAGCAGCTGTACAAAGGCAAGGTATTCCCGACCAATGTGCTGATTGACAAAAACGGCGTCATTCAGGAGATCATTCTCGGAGCTCCGCGGCCGCAGGACCTGGAGAAGAAGGTAGCCAGACTTATTCGTTAATCGCTCGTTGTACTTTTATCACTTTACGTGCCTTTCGCATGGAGAAAAAAGCAGGCTCCTCTGGATGTTGGAGGACCTGCTTTTTTTTACGGTTATGCATGACTCATCGCACTCATTCATGTCCGGATCAATCTTAGTGGTTCACAAGCCCTTGCGGAATTTGCGTTTCCGATACATGCTCTGGCGTGATCTGTCCGAGCAGGGCGTAGCGCATACTGTCCACCAGCGCTTCCCAGCTCGCTTCAAGGACGTTGCTGGATACGCCGACGGTGTTCCAGGAACTCTCGATGTTCTTCGATTCGATCAGCACCCGAACCTTCGCGGCGGTAGCATCTTTGTCATCCAGCACGCGCACTTTGTAATCCGCCAGATGCATTTCCTTGAGCGTTGGGAAATACTGTACGAGCGCTTTGCGCAGCGCGTTGTCCAGCGCATTGACCGGACCGTTTCCTTCCGCGGCGGTGTAGATGCTCTCCCCAGCCACTTTGATTTTGACAAAAGCTTCAGAGACAACCGGTTGACCGGCCACTTTCTCCACCAGCATCTTGAACGATTCGAAGGTGAACAGCTCCTGCAGTTGGCCGTCCGCTTCACGCAGCAGCAGCTCCAAGGATGCATCGGCGCCTTCGAATTGGTAGCCTTGATGCTCAAGCTCCTTGATCTTGCCGATAATTTCCTTGGCTTTCTCGCTGCTTGGATCAAATTCAATCCCCATGTCATGCGCCTTGGATACGATGTTGCTCTGTCCGGCAAGCTCCGATACGAGCACGCGCTGCTTGTTGCCGACCTTCTCCGGCTCGATATGCTCGTACGTTCTCGAATCGCGCAAGATGGCCGATACGTGAATGCCGCCTTTATGGGCGAATGCCGCATTGCCGACATAAGGCTGATTGACCGGCATGTTCACATTGGCGATCTCGCTGACATAGCGGGCCGTGCTGGTCAGATTGCGAAGGTTGTTCTCCCCGATGCAGTCATAACCGAGCTTGAGCTGCAGGTTCGGGATGATGGAGCACAGATTCGCGTTGCCGCAGCGTTCGCCGTAGCCGTTCATCGTGCCCTGCACCTGACGTACACCGGCCTGGACGGCGCTTAATGTGTTGGCCACAGCCAGCTCGCAATCATTGTGGGTGTGGATGCCAAGATTGGCATCCGGCAAAATCGACGTCAAGGAGGTGACGATGTCCGAAATTTCGTTCGGCATGCTGCCCCCGTTCGTGTCGCACATGACGAGCCAGTCCGCCCCGGCTTCGTACGCTTTGGTCATGACCTGTGCGGCGTAATCCGGATTGTTCTTGAAGCCGTCGAAGAAATGCTCGGCATCGAAGATGACCTCAAGTCCTTTTTGTTTCAGGAAAGCGATGGAATCATAGATCATGGCCAGGTTCTCTTCGAGCGTGGTTTGAAGCGCCGTATGCACATGGAAATCCCATGACTTCCCGACCAGTGTCGCTGCGCTGACGCCGGACTCCACAATCCGCTGCAGATTGGCATCCTGATCGGCCACTGAGCCCTTGCGCCGGGTGCTTCCGAACGCAGTCACCTTCGAGGTCAGGCCAAGCTCCTTCACTCTTTTGAAAAATTCGATGTCCTTGCTGTTGCTTCCCGGAATACCGCCTTCAATATAATGAACTCCAAGCGCATTCAGCTTCAAGGCAATTTTGACTTTATCGTCCGCTGACAAGCTGATTCCTTCGCCCTGTGTACCGTCGCGAAGTGTCGTATCAAAGATGGATATGGACTTAGACATAATGTCCTCCTTTTGGATATCCGGGATGGACCACGGTAGTGATATAATGATGTATTATAGCATTTCTTTGCGGGAAAGTAACAGAGTATGTGAAACTTTTAAAGCGCTTTGTTTTCTTGACCCTTGCCAGAGGCGGGGGTATGCTGAAATCAGCCGTAACGATATCATGATTAAAGAGGGTTTGTTTCATGGGACATATTGATGAACATTATCCGGCGAATGGCCGCGTCATTCTTCATGTAGACATGAATGCCTTTTATTGTTCCGTGCATGAAGCGGAGGAGCCGGAGAAGTATCTTGGCAAGCCGACTGCGGTCGCGGGGAGCACCGAGCTTCGCAAAGGCGTGATCGTCACATGCTCCTACGCTGCCCGGGCCAAGGGAATCCGCACCGGGATGAACGTAAGGCAGGCGCTTCGTCTGTATCCGGACCTGATCATCATTGCGCCGGATTTCCATCTGTATCGCAAATATTCCCAAGCGTTTATGAATATTGCTTATTCCTATAGCCCGCTGCTGGAAGCGACGTCGATTGACGAGTGCTACCTGGACATTACCGGCTCGAAGCAGTTCGGAACCCCGCTTGATATCGCTCGGGAAATCCAGGAGCGCATCGGAGAAGAACTGTCCCTGCCGTGCTCGATTGGCATCGCTCCGAACAAGCTGCTGGCGAAGATGGCGTCCGATATGAAGAAGCCGCGCGGTCTGTCTGTGCTGCGCATCCGCGATGTGCCGAAGCTGCTGTGGCATAAGCCGTGCATCGAGCTGTTTGGCATCGGGGCCAAAACCGCCGAGAAGCTGAAGAAGCTGAATATTTACACAATCGGTCAGCTGGCTGCAGCCGACGAGAGCTTGCTGACCCACACCTTCGGCGTGACCGGCTCCTGGATGAAGAGGGCGGCTAACGGCATCGATCATGCGCCGGTTGTCGCGGAGCGCGAGCAGAGCAAGTCCATCGGGCATACAACGACGCTGCCGCATGATATTACAAGGCTTGAAGATGCGAAGCGTGTGTTCCTCAACCTGAGCGATCAGGTGGCACGGCGGCTTCGCCGACAGGGGCTGATGGCATCAGGCGTCCAGATTACGCTGCGCACGCCCGATATGAAGACGATTACCCGTTCCAAGCAGCTGCCAACTCCGACCGAGAATATGGAGGACATCTACAGGGAAGCCTGTCTATTGTACGAGCATCATTGGCGGGAAGAGAAGCCGCTGCGCCTGCTTGGCGTCACGCTGCAGCAGCTGACGCCGAAGGAGGCGTCGGCGATCCAGCTCGACTTGTTCGAATATGAGAAGCAGCCGCGCAAGGAGTCGCTGACCAAGGTGATGGACGAGCTGCGCAACAAATTCGGGGAAAGCGCCGTGCTGACCGCCGGCATGCTTAGCGATGATCCCTCGGCGCTGATTCGCAATCACAAGCGGAGGGGAACGTCCCTGCAGATGGATTTTGCCAGAGAGCGAAAGCTGGACGATGATGACGGGAGTTAGCATGCCGCTTCGGGAATCAGCCGCGTCCATATATGGTAGCTGCAGGCGGCTGAAATCGGGATTTGCCAAATGCTAAAATCAATATATTCAACAGAATTTCATTTGTATTCACAGAAAAATTGTATTAATATATGTAGAAGTGATGGGACTCACAATCATCTGGACAGGATGATGTGATGCTATAGATATACAGGAGGACGAGAGATATGGCGAAGTACACTTGGGTAGATAAAGACACCTGCATCGCTTGCGGCGCTTGCGGCGCAACGGCACCCGATATTTACGATTACGATGATGAAGGCCTTGCAGAGGTCATTTATAACGGCGACAACAACCGCGGAATCACAGAGATTCCTGAGGATATGTACGACGATATGCAGGATGCGTGCGACGGATGTCCAACCGACTCCATTCGCGTAGCTGACGAGCCGTTTAACGAAGAATAAGCGACGGCTATTACGGCATTCGGCTTTCGATCAAGGCATCAAGTTTATACCACCGGCACTCATATAAGACGTCTCCTGCTAGCGGGGACGTTTTTTTATTATGTTGAATGTCATCTCATCGGCTCGACCTGCAAGTCACGAAAGGGAAAAGGTTATGAGTAACGGGCTGTCCGTAAACGCTTCTCACAACTTGAGAGGGGTGTTTATTATGGAGGATATGCGGGTTCATACATATTATGCGGCAAGCTGCCGATATACAGGTATAGATGAATGAGAAGTGGAGGTTCTGGATGTGAAGAACTCGCTGTACCTCAAACGATATGTGGAAATGCATCCGGATAACAAGATGGCATGGTACTTGCTGGGGAAAGAATACGAGCAGGCCGGGGAGCAGGGCAAAGCCAACTACTGTTACAACCGGGCTGAGGAAGTATATGAGGCTTTTGAGCTAAGCAAGGTGCCTTCTGATATATGGAAAAATTACGAGGCTAGACTGCTGCAGATGGAGAAGGAGAGAGAGAAACGCCGCCGCAGAATGAGACGCATGCTGCTGGCGCTCATGCTGCTTCTCCTGGCCTTCATCCCTGCGGTCAAGGCGCCCGGCGTCCCGAGCTCGCCCGAGGAAATTCTCGCCTCGATCAACAGCCTTGAGCTGGCCGATCCGGGTGCAGACCGCGAAGCGGCGTCCCCTTCGCGGCGGGGGCCGCTGTTTACCGCCGTAGCTGCGAAGGCGCAGGCGGCGGGCGCCGGCGGCGGTCCCGAAAGCACGGGTCCGCTGCCGGCGCTGCTGTCCAGCCCGGACCAGCTGCCGCCGTGGTCGGTCGCGCTCGGCATGGAGCGCTCCGGGGACTGGCTGCGCTGGAGCCGGGATATGCCGCGGCTGTATGGCGTGCACCGGGCTTCGTCCGGGGCGATCGCCATCGAGCCGTATGAAGGAGCGGCGGCGGAATGCGTATGCGAGCCGGCCGACAGCTCGTCCCTGAAGCAGGCAGCCGCGAAGTGGGCGGACCTGCAGCTGGAGACGGCTGTGCTGAGCGAGGCCGCAAGCCAATTTCGGGCGCGGCATGGCCGGCTGCCGCACAGCCTGGACGAGCTGACGCAGCCGTTCCCGGACAATTGGCTGGCCGGCAGATCCCCTGCGATGGAAGCGATGTTCGATCCGCTGATGGAGCATCTGGCCGGCCTTGCAGGGCGTCCGGAAGAGGACGGCGGCGAAGCGCCGCTTGGGCAGTGGGGCACTTCCCCGGACGGGCTTCCGTACTTCACCGAGCCGCTTGAAGTCATTATCGACCGCAAGCATCACCGGCTGGCGGTCGTAAGCGGCTCGATCCTCATCCGGAATTACGAGGTTGGCCTGGGCGGTGCCAAAACGCCGCTCGGCCAGTTTCAAATCGATGTGAAGGTGGTCAATCCCAACGGAACGACCAAAGGCCCCTACGGCACACGGGGGATGCAGCTGTCAGATACCGATTATGCGATTCACGGCACCTATGACCTGGACAGCATTGGCGCGAACGAGTCGGAAGGCTGCATTCGCATGAGCATCGCCGATGTCGAGGAGCTGTTTGATCTGGTGCCGATGGGCACGCCGGTGAAGATACAGGATGGGGGACTCCCGGGCGAGCGGCTTGTCCCGAAAGAGCGCTTCAAGCTCAAGCTGGCCAAGGGGCAGCAGAACCCAAGCGAGGAGTACCACTGGCTGGATTAAGGCTGGGCCAGAATAATGAGAATGATGATCAGAAGAATAAGAAGAGCGATGCTTGAGCCGATCCACCACAGGGCTTTCTTGTTGACCTCTTCTTTTTTCTGCTGTAATACTGGCGGTTTTCGTTTGGATGCCAAGATGCTTCCCCTCTTTCTTAAGGATTTATGATACCCCTTACATTTTATAAGGTTTGTCCCGAAATTGCTATGATCACGATTCTCTCTTGCGGGGCCGAATGGAACGTTATAACTTTCTTTTTTTGATGGAAAAGGATAAACTGAAGGGTAGAGAAATTAACTGGATGAGAGGAAGTAATGATGTGTTATATCGCCAAATAGGCAAACCTATCTTTTTCAAAATGGATCCGGAGAAAGCCCATCATCTTGTAATTGGAGGGCTTGGCCGCACCGCCGGACTGCCGGGCGGAGAAACCGTCCTGCGCAGCATGTACGGCGTCAAGGAAACCCCGGATCTGGCTGTAGATCTGTTCGGCATGCATTTTCCGACCCCGGTCGGACTGGCTGCCGGTCTGGATAAAAACGCGCAGGCGGTCAAGGGCTTCTCGTCCATCGGCTTTGGCTTTATGGAAGTGGGGACCGTGACGCCGAAGGGGCAGCCGGGGAACGAGCAGCCAAGGCTGTTTCGCCTGCCGCCGGATGAGGCGCTCATCAACCGGATGGGCTTTAACAACGAAGGCGCAGAGGCGATGGCACGCAGGCTGTCGGCATTCAAGCGGCGCCCGATTCCGATTGCCGTGAACATCGGCAAGAACAAAACGACGCCAAACGAGGAAGCGAACGCCGATTATGAGGCCTGTATTCGCACCCTGTATCCATATGGCGATTTCTTCGTGGTGAACATCAGCTCACCGAATACGCCGGACCTGCGCAGCTTGCAGCATGGCAGCGAGCTGGCTTCCCTGCTGCAGGCCGTGATGGCGGAGATGGAGCGGCAGGCCGAGAAGCACGGGCAGTCGAAGGCCGTGCTGGTGAAGATCGCTCCGGATGTGAGCGATGAAGAATTGGAATTTATGGTGAATACGATCAGCGCAAGCGGCGTATCCGGCATTATAGCGACCAATACGACGCTGTCGCGCGAGGGGTTAACGCATGGGCATGCGAAGGAGACGGGCGGACTCAGCGGCAAGCCGCTGCGCGACCGTTCCACTGACATCGTAGCCCGAATTTATAAGCAGACCGGCGGCTCGCTGCCGATTATCGGCTCTGGCGGCATCTTCACTGCCGAGGACGCCTACCGCAAAATCCGGGCGGGAGCCAGTCTGGTTGAAATTTATACGTCATTGATATACGAAGGACCCGAGGTGAATCGCAAGCTCCACTCTGGCCTGAGGGAGCTGCTGCGCCGCGATGGCTACAGCCACATATCCGAGGCGGTCGGGGCTGACCATCGTTAAGGGGTAATGGACAGGAGGCAGGAGCAATGGACGTTAGAGACTGGGGGACATTTTTGCTTCCTTATGAGCAGACTGTTGAAGAATTGAAGGTTAAATTCAAGACGATGCGCGCGGAGCTCAAAAAGCGGGAAGAATATGCGCCCATTGAATTCGTAACCGGACGGGTAAAGCGAATCTCCAGCATCCTGGACAAGGCAAAACGATTGCAAGTGCCGATGGATCAGCTGGAGACCGGCATTGAGGATATTGCCGGCATTCGCATCATGTGCCAGTTCGTGGAGGACATCCGGCGGGTTGCGGAATATATTCGCGCCCGCAAGGATTTGACGGTGCTGTACGAGAAGGATTATATTACGAATTTTAAGGAAAGCGGCTATCGCAGCTTCCATATGATTATCGAATATCCGGTACAGACCGCGCTTGGACAGAAGAAGGTGCTGGCGGAGATTCAAATCCGTACATTGGCAATGAATTTCTGGGCGACGATTGAGCATTCGCTCAGCTATAAATACAGGGAGAGCCTCCCCGAAGAGATCAAGATGCGGCTGAAAAAGGCCGGGGAAGCCGCCAATACGCTGGATAATGAGATGTCGAGCATCCGCGAGGAGATTTTGGAGGCGCAAAAGCAGTTTGAGGACAATTCCAACATTACGGCACAGGTGCTGCATGCGATCCATCAGCTCTATTTTTTCCATCTGGTGAACGAGGCCATTTCCTTCCAGGAGCGCTTTAATGTGTTGTGGCAGGCGCATGATATGGATGCGATCAAGGATATGCTGGATGAAGTGAAGCAGATGCTGGCCGAAGCCAAGAAGAAAGTTTCCGATTATGAACTATGAGCCGTTATATGTAGCTTTCCTCGTATATTTCAACCGCGACCAGGATTATTTCGAATGCCATGAGGTGCTGGAGGAATTGTGGCTGAAGAAGGACCGGGATCCGAGGTATAAAGGGCTGCTGCAGGTCGCTGTCGGGCTGTATCACTTTCGCAACGGCAACATTCGCGGCGGATACAAGATGCTGTCCAGCGCAGCTGAAAGGCTTAAGCCTTATGCTGAGGATGAGCTAGGGATCCGGCTCGGCAAGCTTGTTGGGCAGGTCCAAGATTACGCCGGAAGGCTGGCTAATTATGAAGCCCATCCGTTTCCTTATGCCGATCTGACGATTGAGATCTGGGACCCGAAGCTGCGGCGTGCAGTTGAACAGGCTGGAGCAGAGATAAAGCCGAATATTCCGCAGCGGCGCAAGCCAACCCGGGGCAAGAACAACGAGACGAAATAGAAAGAAGGGCTGCTCCACGCAGGTAGATCATAGAATCTACGGGGTGGGCAGCCCTTGCTTCTTGCTTCTGTTCATGGAACCTGCCGTATACAGCTTATAAAGATGATGACGGTAGTCGAGGCGATGCTCAGCCGATCAGCGGATTAGAGCGGATCAGGATTCAGCGCCTTTGTATTTGTCGTCGATAAACTGTTTGATTTCGTCGAGGGATTTGCCTTCCTCGTTCAGGCGTTTGGCGTCCTGAAGCTCCGTGAGGCAGATGCCGCACTGGGCGCCGTGGTCGGTCCAGGTCACTTCGCCGTCCGCGGTCTCCGCGATAAAGCAGCGATAGAGGGAATCATGATAGCCGTGCTGCTCGTCCATACAGCCGCAGTAGCATTTAATCTCCTTCAGAATAGCTTCAAGCTCGCCGACTGCAGCATAGGTTGCTTGCGTATTGTCTGTATAGCTCGACAAAAATGTCGGCATTTCCGTAAGGCTGGCCGTCGTCTCGTACCGTTCGGACTCGGCGCCGTGATGATGCTCCAGGGCGGACGGCTTACCGCCGCAGGCAGCCAGCAGCATGCCGGTGATGGCCAGCGTCAGCAGGACAGCGCGGGCACGGTTCATGATGTGCTCCCCTCCTTATACTTGTCAAAGAATGCTCTGAAATCGTCGACATCGAATCCGTTTTCCGCTCCTGGGGAAGCCAGGCCGCCCACGATGCGTTCTTTCTCTACACCGTTCTCGAAATAGACGAGAGTTGGTGTGAATTCGATATTGTAGGATCTCCAGCCCTTCTGGAATTCGCGGAGGTTATACTGGTGAAGGGTCACTCCGGACTCGTCTGCCAGAGGCATCAGCTCCGGTGTTGTCACGCGGCAGTGCGGACAGTCGGACGCAAAGAAATACACGAAGAAGCTTTCTTGGTCCTGCACCTTCTGCTCCAGTTGATCAGGCAGAATAATCTGCTGGTAGTTCGGGTCATCCAGAATTTCCCGAGTCGCCGGATTCAGTTCGGACACCTTTTTCCCGCCGTACAGCTCGCTTTTCTCCCCTTGGGTATTCAGGAAGATAAGCGCGCCGATCAAGATGAGGAAAATGCCGCCGAACACATATAAACCGGTGTAGCTTTTTTTCTTGCCGCGGCTCATTGACCCACCCCCTTATCATCAATAATAAAAGTTAGGAACTTGTCCTTTGTAACAGGCTATATTATACAATATAAAAAGTCACAGCGGAACATTCGAAAGTCCTCATCGAATCTTCAAATTACCAATACAACATCAAACTATACAGAACAGGCAGGTACGAATATGGCTTTACATCTGCCTTCGCCGTTCCAGGCGAAGATGAAATCACTATTAGGAAGCAACTTTGACGATTTTATGAATTCCTATCACGAGAGCCCGCATGCCGGGATTCGGGTGAACACCCTCAAAATATCCAATGAACAGTTCCGGGAAATTTCACCGTTTGCACTTGAACCCGTACCGTGGTGCCCTACCGGCTACTATGTCGAGGACGGCGCCCGCCCGGGACGGCACCCATATTATCATGCAGGGCTGTACTACATACAGGAGCCAAGCGCCATGTCGCCGGTGGAGCTGCTGGATGTTCAGCCGGGAGACCGGGTGCTGGATCTGTGTGCGGCGCCGGGAGGGAAGTCGACTCAAATTGCAGCCAAGCTGGGCGGGCAAGGCGTGCTGATCAGCAACGACCTGAACCCGGACAGGACCAAGGCGCTTGCGAAAAATCTGGAGATGTGCGGAGTAAGAAACGCCATCGTGCTGAATGAACAGCCGGATCGGATTGCCGAGGCGTTCCCTGCCTATTTTGATAAAATATTGGTCGATGCCCCCTGCTCGGGGGAAGGCATGTTTCGTAAGGACGAGTCGATGCTGAAATACTGGGAGGCGTCCTCGCCGCTCGTGTTTGCAGAGATGCAGCGGGACATTCTGCGGTCCGCAGCGAACATGCTGGCGCCGGGAGGAACGATGGTCTATTCAACCTGCACCTTCTCGCCGGAGGAGAATGAAGGCATGATCGCCGCGTTTCTGGAGGAGCATTCAGAGTTCTCCGTAATTCCGATTGACGCTTCCTTTGGCTTCGCCTCCGGAGAAACGGCGTGGCTGCAGCGCCATGGTCTGGCGATGAGCGAGGCGCTTCGTGAACAGATTGCGGGAACCGGCAGGCTCTGGCCTCACAAGGTTCGGGGGGAAGGGCACTTTGTTGCCGTCCTAGCAAAAGAGGGCGAGGCTAATCGCGATGAGGAGCCGTGGTCTCTTCCGCATGTGAATGGGCAGATGACTGGTGGCGAAGCTGCGCTGGCCGCAACCTCCCGCCAGGAGGGCAACAACTCCCGGAAGAGCAAGGCAGAGCTGAAGGCGGCTCGTCACGGCCACAAGGACAGAAACAGGAAGGAAGCGTCCGGGAGCCGAGGCAGCGGCAAAGACGCGCTGGCGTTCGCGGGGGATTTGGGCCCGTTTATGGAGTTCATCCATGAACAGCTGCGCGTCGATCTGCAAGGGCATGTCGTGGTATATGGCAGTCAGATTTATATTTCTGCGCTGCCGGAGAAGGAGCGTCTGAGCCAGCTCAAAACAGTAAGGCCCGGCTGGTATGCCGGTCAGCTGAAGTCCGGCCGTTTCGTTCCCGGCCATCCGCTGGCCGTTGCCTTGAAGGCGGAGGAAGCGGCCAGGCATGTCAATCTGTCCTCGGCGGACGGTGAGGCTGTCCGGTATTTGAAGGGAGAGACGCTGACCGTGGACGAGGAGAGGATCATCTGTCATCCGGGTATCGAAACGAAGGGATATGTGTTAGTCTGTATAGACGGATATTCGGCCGGCTGGGGCAAGTGGCAGGCCGGAATGTTGAAGAATGAGTACCCTGCCGGCTGGAGGTGGACCTCGGTATGAGTTCAAAGGGAAGAACGACGATGCGGCTGGACAAGCTGCTTGGCAATATGGGGTTTGGCACGAGAGCGGAGCTGAAGAAGCTGGCCAAGGCCGGATGGATTACAGTGAACGGAGAGACCATCAAGGATCCGGGCAAACATGTGGACCCCGCCTCGGACACGATTGTTTTCGATGGGGAGCCTGTGCTGTACCGGGAGTTTGTGTACATTATGCTGCACAAGCCTCAGGGGGTTATATCGGCGACAGAGGATATGAGAGAACGGACGGTGCTGGATCTTCTGGACCCGCCGTACCGCGCTTTTGAACCGTTTCCGGTAGGTAGACTGGACAAGGATACGGAGGGGCTGCTGCTGCTGACCAACGATGGCAAGCTTGCTCATGAGCTGCTGTCTCCCAAGAAGCATGTGCCGAAAACATATGAAGCCATTGTGGAAGGCCGGGTCGATGAACAGGATATTGTTCAGTTTGCCCGGGGCGTCATCCTGGATGATGGTTACGTCACGATGCCGGCAGAGCTGACGATTCAATCCTGTGAGGAACAGGCGGAGGGCAGCTTTATTTCACGAATTTCGCTGATCATTCAGGAAGGGAAGTTTCATCAGGTGAAGCGGATGTTCCAGGCGGTAGGGAAGAAGGTAGTCTATCTGAAGCGGGTGCGCATGGGCGATCTCCGGCTGGATGAATCACTGCCGCTGGGCGCTTACCGGGAGCTGACGGCGGAAGAGCTGGCTGCGATCGGAAGGTAACCTGGTCCTTGCCCGCCAAACTCGAATCGTGTATGGTAAGGTTCAGCTTGCAGGTCGCTTCGCTTGCGGCGTCTTGCATGTTTGAATATATATATATCATGGTCAAAGGATGGGTGGAGAAATGACGTACAAACTGGTAGCTTTGGATGTGGACGGGACACTGTTGAACGATGAACATGAAATGACGGAGCGCACCAAAAATACGGTGATGGAGGCGGCCAGGCAGGGAATTGAAATCGTGCTGTGCACGGGCCGTGGTCCACAGAACTCCATTCCGTTCATGGAGAGAATGGGGCTGGAGGGCTATGTGATCAGCCATAACGGCGCTGCTACGGTGGAGGTGGCTACTCGTACAATTGTGCATCAATTCGAGATGGACCGTGGGGGACTGACACCGTTCATGGAGTATTGCCGCGAGCAAGGGATTCATTTTGACATTAACACGGCCTTTGAGATGTATGTGGATCATGTGGAGGAGCTTGCCGGTCCGGTGCGCTACATGTATGAAAACTTCCTGATGATGCCGAGCAATCTGCCAGCCTGGGAGGCGCTTGCGGACCCGGTTGTGAAATTCACGGCCTTCGGGGAATCGGCTGATCTGGACCGTGTGTTTGAAGCGTGGAGCAAGTGGACGCTCCCGTTCAATATGCTGCGCAGCGGCGAGTATTTCATCGATCTGATGCATCAGGAGGCCTCCAAGGGCAACGCGCTCGCACAACTGGCGGCGAAGCGGGGCTACAAGCCGGAAGAGGTGCTGGCGATTGGCAATTACTACAATGATATTACGATGCTCACCTATGCCGGTATGGGCATAGCGATGGACAATTCCCCGGTGGAGGTCAAGGCGGCAGCCGACGCGATTACGGCCTCCAACAATGAGGATGGCGTGCATGAAGCGCTGGTGAAGTACTGCTTGTCTTGAATGTAAGGGCCGGGATATGAAGAAAAAGGACCTGACGGAAGCGGCGTGCGCCGAGTTCGCGACAGATTAGCTTGTAATCGATCTGTTTGCGATAGAAGCGCTACAGGCTGCTCTTCCGTTTGGTCCTTTTGTGTTTGTAATAATGGTCCGGCTAGCGCAGTGAGCGAAGCCCTTTAGGCAGATGGTTCTTCAGCTGGCCGCTGCTGGCTTTGCCCCAGCCGACAGGCAGTCCGTCTGTCGTCACAAGCGTCCAGCCGCGGTAGTCAGGGTCGACCGGCAGCGTCTCGCCGCGCAGAAACGCGGCGATTTCCGGCGAATCGGCGGACAGATTCCAGCTTCTTGCGGCCTGCTCGGGACGGGAAGCCATCGCGAGGGCGTGAGCGGGTTCAATCCGGTTCTTCTTCAAATGCGCGAGATGAAGGCCGGCACGGGGGATTTTGAGGCCCCGAAGCTGCCGCTCGGTCCAGGTCCAAGACGCGTTCTCCGGCAGCCAGTACAGCTCGTCTCCGAACAATAACGGACGGCCGGATGTCGGTACGAATCCGGGAAGATCCTCTCTGGCCCATTCCAGAAAAGCCTGGTAGGCCGCTTGTTCAGGCGCTTGCTTGGCACGCTTCCCGCCTCTGCCAGCAGGCCTCGTATCTTGAACGCCCCCTTCGAGCTCATCGGAAGCGCCACCCCTCTTCCTTACTACGGCTACGAAATGTCCTTCCCCGCGCTGCAAATGCGGCCAGAATCGCTCCATCTTGAGCAGCTCCAGGTCCGGATATTGAGCGAGCATTCGCTCCACCATCTCTTCATTCTCGGCCTTGTTGAACGTACAGGTGGAGTAAGCAAGCGAACCGCCAGGCTTCAGCATGACGTAAGCCTCCTGGATGATGTCCCATTGGCGGGCTGCACACAGCTCTACGAGCGCAGGCGACCATTCCTCGATGGCGCCGGGATCTTTCCGGAACATGCCTTCGCCCGAGCAGGGCGCATCCAGCATGATTCGGTCGAAGCTGGCCGGGAATCTCCGGGCCAGCTCATCCGGAGCGGCGCAGGTGACAACCGCATTATCAATTCCCATTCGTTCTACGTTCTCTGCAAGAATCCGAGCCCGTTCGGGGTGAATTTCATTGGACACGAGCAGGCCCTTTCCTGTCATTTTGGAGGCGATGTGCGATGTCTTTCCCCCGGGGGCCGCGGCGAGATCAAGAACGGTTTCGCCGGGTTGCGGATTCAGCATTTCCACGGCTGACATGGCCGAGGGCTCCTGAATATAATATAGTCCGGCAGCGTGGTACGGATGACGGCCTGGCCGCATGGTCTCCTCATAATAATAACCATCCGCACACCATGGAACCGGGGTCAGCTCAAACATGGAAATCAGGGCGCGAACGGCTTGATCGGCTCCATCCGACTTCAGCCGGTTCAGCCGAAGGCCGTGGGTGCGCGGTGCGTTGTAACTATCCAGAAATTCATCCAGCGTTTCACCCGCAAGTTCCTTCATCCCGGAAACAAACGCCGCTGGCAGTTTTTCCTCTCCCATCGGTACAGCTCCTTTTATGTAAGAAAAATGGTGCGTAATCTGTGATGTCAGCTTAGACGGTCACTACAAGGTCGCGTTAAGCTAAGCTGGACTTCCGGCAGCCGCTTCCCTGGATTTAGGGGATGCCTCCTTCATGGAGCGGTAATCGGTGACTTTATTTTTGCCAGTCGTTTTGGAGCGATACATCGCCTGATCGGCTTGCTTCATCAGCTCGTCGCCCTGCACGCCCTGGCGCAGTACACTGAAGCCAACGCTGATGGTGACGATCGTCTCGCTTGCGACTCTGGCGCGAATGCTCTCGGCTACCTGGGCAGGCTTGACCTTGCGGTCAACGACGAGGGCCACCAGCTCTTCACCGCCATAGCGTCCAGTTAGGCCGATTCCATCCAGCTCCTCCTGCATGATCGCAGCGACTTGCTGCAGCACTTCGTCCGCCTTGGCATGACCTTGCGTGTCGTTCAGCTTCTTGAAATTGTCGATGTCGCAGAAGATAACCGCGATCTTCAGCTGCTGCTCCACATACTGCTCCAGATGCTTCGTGAAATGCTTGCGATTATACAGCCCGGTCAGGCCATCGGTGATCGAGGAACGGTAAATCGACTGCATCAGCTCGACAATGCGCCGGAACAGGACAAAAAACACAATAGCATAAAAGATAACCGGCAGAAATGGCACCGTGTTGTTCAGTGCCGGCGGCATCGTCAGACCGTAGCCGGATGCTGTTTTCATTGCTGCCCAAACCGCATAGGTGAGAAGTCCGATCGTGTATTTGACCGGCTGTCCGATTTTTTTAGGGATTCGGAGCAGGCACAGCACAATGACGGCCCCGTGCATCAGATCGAAGCTGACCTTCTGCCATAGCGGATCCACCGGAAAAGGAAGTACGGCAGGCAGAATCAGCAGAGCCAGAATCGCCAGTGTGAACAGAAGCGGCATCCAGAAATGGCGCTTCTTCATTCTCCGATATAATAGCAGGACCGCGGTGTTTAACAGAGCGAAGGAGAATAGCTGGAGGGCATGCGGGGTTGCGGAAGTCGCCCCGAGTGCAGGCGCTGTCCCCAAAGCCGAATGGATGTTCAGTCCTTCGTATGTCATAATAAAGAAGAACGCTGCCGCCATATAGATATAGGCCTTCTTGCGCTGCTTGGTGTACATAAACAGACACATCATCAACATCATCAAGGCGATACACAAGCTGCAGACGGCCGCGATCAACGGCAACAAAGAGGGCCAAGAGGCCGCTTGATAAGACAAATGGACTCACTCCTGATAGGGATAGGTTTCCTTTGCATGAAACATATGTTCTAATATATCATAACGAAAAAGTATCTGAAAAGAGATTAGAGAAAGGGGGATTCCCCATGAAACTACTTCAAGCCTTATTTTTTCCTCCGGAACAGCCTGGCGGCGTCTCTTCCATGATTCCTTATCTTCAGGAACGGTTTCATTCCCCTCGCTGGGAAATGGAGCTGTTCTGGCTTCCGAAACGGATCCGCAACAAGGGCCAGGAGGAGCCGATATTCCATACCTTTGATTGGAGAGAGTTCGAATCCAGCCCTGTCGTCGCCAAGTATATTCAGACTTACCGCGATTACCTGTGGTGGACCCGTCTTCGAATCCAAAAGCCATATGATCTTATCCATAGCCATCATCCGATTCCAGGCATGGCCATGAAGGCGGTCTTCCCGGATACGCCCCTGATTCAGACCGTGCACTCCAGTTACGAAAGAGAGCTTATTCTGAACGGAAGAATCAAGGAGAACGGGCTTGAGCACCGCTTTCTCGTTTCCTTATATAAAGAGCTGGAGTTTATCAGCGATCGGCTGATGACCGTATCGAACTCATTCAAACATTATATGACGCCTTACGTAGAACGCCCTGAAGACATCGGCGTGATTCCGAACGGCTTTGATGAGAAAAGATTCAAGCCTGTCCCTCATGAAAATGTCGTGCCTCAGCTGATTACGGTGTGCCGGCTCGTCCCAGCCAAAGGGCTGGACGTTCTGCTTAAAGCATGCGCCGAGCTGAAGGAGCGGGGTCATGATTATGTCCTGCATATTATCGGGGACGGTCCTTCCCGGCAGGAGCTGGAGGAAATGGCGAAGGAGCTTGGTATATACCAGGAGACGATTTTTTACGGATATACCCTTCATCCGGAGGAGTTTATGCCGTTCTTCGATATTTTTGTACTGCCGTCCAGAGCCGAGGCGTTCGGATCGGTGTTCGCAGAGGCTGCGCTGAGCTGTCTGGCGCTGGTGGGAACGAATGTTGGCGGTATAGCGGAGCAGATTGAGGATGGGGTTAACGGCCTGCTGGTGCCGCCGGAGGACCCGATGGCACTGGCAGACGCTTTGGAGAAGGTGATCGGCGATCCGCTGTATCGCTACGAGCTTGCGCGGACCGCCTGGGACAAGGCGAAGAATCAATATTCCCTGTCTCGTTCCGTCAATGAGCTGAAGAAAATGTATTTGCAGTTTCGCCCTCGGTGAAAAGAACCGTTGTGTCAGAAGGGAGCAGCAGCGAGCTTTCGCTTTATTCCCGAAGTGCAGGCTTGCCGAACAAGGTGAGCCGCAGCACCCATAATAGACAGAGCGCTCCGAACATTGGGTACAGCAGCGACAACAGCGAACTGAAGCCAAACTGGCTGAATATATAGCAGAAGAGCATGATGCCAAGTGTGATGATGCGTGGCGACAGCGTGGTCCGTTGCTGGACCAACAGGGTAATGCCATAAATATTGGCTACAAAGGTGCTGAAAATTTCCAGGAAGATCAGCATCAGATAGATGATTTGCACCACCAGGCCAAGCTGGTTGGCGATGCTGCCCATCGGAATTTCATACTGAGATATGCCGGGCATTTGGGCTGACATCGCGAAATGGGCTGCCATCAGCATGAATCCGACGCCTGTGCCGCCGATAATTCCTCCCCATTTTACCGCGCGGTGACTGTCGGTTTGACTGCCAAGCGGAACGAGGACCGGCATGGCCATCACCAGGTTGAAGGCGGTGTAGAGCAGCGGGGCTATCCAGGCATAGGACAAGGGATGGTCGGATGTCAGTGTCAGGAACCGGGAGGAGCCCGGGGAATGAATCGTTTGCGATATAATGACAAGCGACAGCGTGAGCATCATGGGAACGACAAAGCTGTTCATCGTCATGATGGAGCGAATGCCTTTGCGCAGAATAAAATAGGTGCCGATCATGGTCACGAATAGCCCCGTCTGGTAGCTAAGGTTCAGATGCTCCATAAATACCGAGCCGGCTCCGGCCAGCATAATGCTGTTGACGCCCAGCAAAATAACAAACATGAACAGGCTGATCCATCCGCCCGATCGTTCGCCGAAGAGATGTTTGTTCAAGTCTTCGAATGATTTGGCCTGAATGCGCCTGGATATAATCATGATTTTAGTTCCGAGCCAAATGAACAGCCCTGTAGCGAGCACGATCGTGATGGTAGCCCAATACCCGTATTGGGTAAAAAACTCCATGATTTCGCGTCCGGTAGCAAAGCCGGCACCCACGATCGTTCCGATGTATGTAAATGCGATTTGAAATACCCGAAAATGGTTTCGCAAGCGTCCCCAGCCTCCCCCGTATCTGCTTCTCTCATCTGTTCCTATAGTACAAGGTATGCCTGTCTGGGCTGGGACATGACTCCGACCTGTCCCTATTTCAGTGTGAGTGATATGTCATATACACTGGGTCCGCTGGGTGGTATAAAGATGTTAATGTAAGATAATGTTCCCTGCCAGGTTAGAAGAGGAGAGAAGGAACGTCGTTTATACTTGCCGGGCACCGATGATTTATGTTACTTTTACGTCAAAGGATTGGGTGGGAGGTCAACGTATGGAGTGGTTAAAGGAACGAATTATGCGTGAGGGTGTTGTGCTCTCGGATCAGGTGCTGAAGCTGGATGCGCTGTTGACGCATCAGGTGGACCCGGCACTGATCATGGAGATGGGCCGTGAATTTGCCGAAAGATTCAAGGAGCAAGAAGTGACCAAGGTCGTGACGCTGGAGTCATCCGGCATCTCGGTTGCCTTTGCAACCGCACATCATCTCGGCGTGCCAATGGTATTTGCCCGGCGTAAAAAAACGCTGTTGGCCGATCCTGATGCATTAAGCGAACGCGTGCCGTCTTTTACGAAAGGGATCGTAACGGACATTATGGTATCTCGCCAGTTTATTACTGAGAATGACCGGGTGCTGTTCATCGATGATATCATTGCCAACGGCGATGCTGCCCGGGGGCTGATCAAGATCATACATCGAGCCGGAGCGAGGCTGGTCGGGCTCGGTGTGGTGATCGAGAAGAGTTTTCAGGCCGGAGCGCGTACGCTCAGAGAGCAGGATGTTCGGGTCGAATCGCTGGTCGACATCACGTCTTTGGAGAATGGACAGGTTCATTTTGGTAAATAAAATCATGACATGTTGCGTTATTCCAGCCTAAAAATTCAAGCAACGACTTTTCGCTAGGGCCATTTTGCCGTATAATAAAGGAGTAGGCAATAGAGAGGAGGCAGCACCATGGGGAAACAACCTGTAACCGAGCCGTTCCTGATTGAGAAGCTGAATGAAGCGAAAATTCATTTCGAACGCGCTCTGGATTGTAAGCATACGGAGTTCGATGATCTTTATCCCTATATGATTGAACATCCTCAGTTTTTCTGGTATAAGCGTTATGTTGCCTGGTCGGAATTGCTGACGATTGCCGGTCTGTGTGAGGAGCTTTCCTTCGATTGGAGAGAACAGTTCACTCCTCAGCAGGTGGAGTATATAGAGAAACGTGTCATGTCTTCAACGGTTCTGGATTTCTGGTACGAGAAGAATGACAGCATTGAGCCGGCCCAGCGCTAAAGGCTCGAAACCGAATACCCGAAAGACCTAAATGACCTCATTTAGGTCTTTTTTTAAGACCAAAACGAAATACGAGTGAGGGAGGCTGAAGATATGAGTATGATCAGTGATGAACGTTTGGACGAGCTTCGGCTGTCAGGTGAGCGGGTTCGCGTGGTGCGTGATGAACTGGAGAGCAACGATGTGATTGGCATCGTTGTGGCCTGGGACCCGACCCATGTGATTATTCGCCGCAGAAACCGGCGCGTTGTGAAATTAGACCGGAATTACAGCTACCAGCTGTACAGCGAGCCGCGCCAAAGTCGCCTGGAGGACAATTAAGCGACCTTTCCGAGAGTCTGAGAACTGACCCAGTACAACTGTGAATCCGGTGCCCCTGTGCGAATAGATCAGCTAATGGACGGATATCTTATACTGGAATACTGGGAAACAGACCATTAGGAGAGAGGTGCACACAAGCGATGGAATTGTCACAGGATAAAGTGTCGGCTTATAAAAACGAAATCACCAATATGAAGCAGTCCATGCCTGAAATGACGGAGGCATATCATCAATTCACAGGCGTCTGCTTTCGTGAAGGCGAGCTGGACGAAAAGACAAAGCAGTTGATTGCGCTTGGCATCAGCCTGTTTGCCAACAATGAGCTGTGTACGTTGTACCATATGCAGGAGGCCCGCTCCAAGGGGGCTTCAGAGCAGGCGATCATGGAGGCAGTAGCGGTCGCATCAGCAGCGAGCGCTGGACATGCCATGGCACAGGGACTTATGCGCGTGCAGCCCAATCTACACTAGGTAGCACGAGGCGCTGCATCCAAGATCAAGATGATAGCAAAGAATTAGCCGCTTTCCGGTGGGGAGAGCGGCTTTTTCGATGGGATAAGGGAGACTCGGAAAGTTATCGCTAAAGTTATCGCTAAAGTTATCGTTAAAGTTATCGATAAATTTAGCGATAGAAGGAACTGCCATAATAAAGTAGCCATTGTCGCTGCTCAGCATGAGTATGGGGCAAGGATGGCCTGATTCAGTGTGAGGCAGCAGCAGCGTGCGGCTGACCGGGACCAGGATCGCTTGCATGTAGCCCGAGGTAAGCCCGCATCCGCTCCATCATCTCCTTGCGGAAGGACGGCCACAGGATTGTTATGGACCCGACATAACCTCGGCACGCGTAACGGGCTTCAATACCGTCGTTCCCCTTGCGGATGTCATACACCTTGATGGTGCGCCTGCTGAATTCCTGCTTCACTTCGCGAAGCAGGATCGCCGCCTGCTTGGCGCCGTTGCCGACAACTTCCACATAGAGCTGCGGGGTCTTGAATACGCCGCTTTCCTGAATAACCCGGCAGTCCCGCTCAAATACTTTGTGAATGAAGGTCAGCAGCAGATAGCTTTTGATCAGCGCGCGTTCTTCCGAGGTAACAGCCGGTATGGCCATTATGTCCACCACCCTTTATATAGAAAATGTTTATTTAATGAGAACTTATGTTCTTATTTTAACCGAAAGTATCGAAAATAATCAAGTTTTAAAAAAAGTGTTGACTCGATTATTAAGCCGTGATATTATATATCTTGTCGCCGCGATAAGTAACTACTGAAGATACCATTGCGATGGACAACATAT